>NZ_BAABHV010000005.1:35000-216207 GCF_039542285.1 Erythrobacter westpacificensis | reverse complement strand
GTCACCCGTAGAGTTCGAACGGCAGCAGATGATGAGCACCGAGGGCGTCTAGAAAACTAGGGGCTATTCATTGGCTCGCTGTACCAATACCCTCTTTTTTGATCGTCCACCCCCAAGGAACGGCGGTTTTCGATACCGGTTTGGAGAAATCCCTGCAGTCGCCCGACCAAGCAGAAATTGATGCGGCCTTTGGCACGATGGCGGGCCTCGCAACGCCTGATTTCAAGGCCGGCGAGGAAATTGCCTCTCGGTTGCAGAATTTCGGCATCGATCCCCAAAAAGTCGACTTCCTCATTAACTCCCATCTCCACCTCGACCACTGCGGCGGCAATGCAAGCATACCGAATGCCCGCCTCGTTATTCAGAAGCGCGAATGGGAGGCTGGCGCCGTTCCCGAGCTTATCGCCGAAAACCACCTGATCCCTCGCCAGTACGATCTTGGCCATGATCGTCTTGAGATCGACGGCGAACATGATCTGTTCGGAGACGGATCGGTCCTTCTTTTGCCGACCTACGGGCATACTCCCGGGCACCAGTCAATGCGCGTTAGGTTGCCGGACGGCGATGTAATGCTCACTGCCGATGCCTGTTATATCAGGGAAGCTTTAGATGGCATGGTTCTTCCGGATCCGACCGTGGTACGGCAAGCCGATGAAATGCGTAAGAATTTCGAACGCCTAAGAGAGTATGAAAGGAATGGAACCATGCTCATCCTCGGTCATGACCCGCAGCAATGGAAACTGCTGAATTCCGGCCCGATCGAGGAGATTACCAGTGCCAAGGTAATGCAGTCACGGCAGTTGGCAAAGCCAAACCGTCAAGAGGTGAAGGCCCACCCTCTCGCCTGATGATGAAGCACCACCAGCCATCTTGCAGAAATCTGACTTGCTTGGGAATGCAATGATAAAATACGCCCTCAACCACCCTACCGGCGAGAAAACCGGTAGTCGTGACTTGCGGGATGGCTGCTCGCTGCGAACCGAGTAGCCAGGGATACTACGTGGGCTCCTTTTCTTTTTCCTGGCTGGCCATTTTGTCGACAATGATGCGTGCACGGTCAGGGGCCACGTCATAGCGCGTGTACAAAGTACGGTCTTGAAGTGGAATGGTCTCGAGCATCGCCTGTTGCGCTTCGAGCATCTCAATGTCTTCATGGATTGTCTTCAAGGCTCCGGCCTTCAACGCCTCGTCGATAGGTTCGGAATCGAGCCCGAAACCACGCGACACAGCAAAAAAGTAGTGCGTGCTGTCGCCACGCTCCGGTGTCATGAAAAACAGAACCTGCCATTCGAGCGGATCATCATAATCCGGTTCTCCTACCGGTGTGGCCTTGACGTCCACGGTTACGAATGAAGGCAAATAGGCGGTCACTGTCTGATATCGATCGATGTTTGCATCGATGCCCTTCGCCTCGGCGAACAACTTCGGTGCCTCGACATTCTTCATGAGCCGGGCGACGGTGACCTTGTTAGCGTCAACTTTCGTTTCGACCGGGATTTCGGCCACCTCAAGGGTGCCAATAGTGTGTGGGTGCAAGTAGGCTTCATGGCTAAGGTCGAGGAGATTATCCACGCACAGCTGGTAATCGGCTTTGCACGGCAACACACCGCGAACCGTGCGCCGCCCCTCGCGCCGCAGGAGCTGTGCGGGGGGAAGCAAACCTGCGTCAGCCTTTTCTCGCTCCCCCATCCAAATGAAAATTGCCCCCCAGCGCTCCTCGATCGGAAAGGTTCGGACCCCGTTGCACCGCGCTTGGGCCGTTGACCCCGGCAGGCTCTCACATTTCCCCTCGGGATTGAATACTGCGCCATGATAAACGCAGCGAATATTGTCACCAACCCTCTCACCCATCGACAATGGCACCAAGCGATGGGGACAACGGTCTTCCATGGCGACCACTTGCCCGGCTTCCTTTCGATAGAAAACCACCGGAGTATCAAGAAGCCAGCGCTGCACGGGCTGCTGATCAATCTCGTCGTCCCAGGCAGCAAGGTACCATTGGTCGTATAAAAACACGGTTTTCTCTCCCAAGAAGAATGACACAGGCACGAAAGCGCATTCGCGCGAGATGTGCATGGCTTATTCGGGATAGGCGATTCGACAGCGCACTGTCAATCGCCGGTTTGCTTCTTTCGCTCTGGCTTTTGCATTGGAGCCCTGCTGGCAGAATTGTTTTTCTCGACCAGCCTTTGCATTAGTTTCAGAAATTGAGCGCGTTCAATTTCGCTGAGAGGCGAAAGCAGTAGGTTTGAATGCTCTGCTGTTTCCTCGGTCGAGCGATCAAGAAGCTCGAAACCCTTATCGGTAGGATACAGATCAATTCTTCGCCCCACCGGCTCGCGCTTTACCAGCTCTCTTTCTGCAAGGCGGCGAGTAACCGAATTAATCGTGGTGCGATCAATTGCAATCAGCCGCGCAATCTCGCGTTGCTCGTAACCAGGGTGAGCGCAAATCGCATTGAGAGCCGCATACTGTATCGGCGTCAAATCGCTTTCACAGGACATCTCAAGAAACAAGCCGACCGCAATCTGATGGAGCCGCCGGACAAGGTGCCCGGGTTCCCGATGGAATTCGAAGTCGTTTTCGTCTTCCAAGCTATCTTTCGATACTCGTTTTTCCTCTCGCGCCGGATGCATGCTCGTTGACTACCAAGAACGCAGCGAACTGCAACTCAAAATCCCGCCACACTTCAACTCAGTATGTTGGGCATCTTGACCAGCCACCAACCTGGAAAGAGGCCAAAATTAATGACAGTGTACTGTTTATCGGTTGACACGCAGGTCTGCGTTTGTGATGCCGAGGCGGATAACCGCTACTACTGCGGACCACGAGTTGGGAACGATATCTGATGGCAGCAAAGCAGCCCTGCAGTGATGATTGGGACAGCCGTGGTGTAATGCGGCAAGCCGACGAAAAAGTTCACGGCGCTGTGTCGGCACGCCTGTGGAAAGCCATACTCCTCGGATCTTTTTATGAAAATTGCTCGCTTTAACGAAAACCGTATCGGCCTCATCGAGGACGACACGATTGCAGACGTAACCGACGTTCTCGGTTCTCTCCCGGCGGTTCGCTATCCTTATCCCCTCGGCGATCCCTTGATTGCCAATCTCGGGACGCTTGTTCCACGGTTCGTGGCTGCGGCTCCGTCAGCGGTACGTGTGCCGCTTGCCGAAGCCAGCTTCCTGAGTCCGGTTGCGAACCCGACCAAACTCGTTTGCGCTCCGGTAAACTACCTCAAGCATCTAGACGAGGCCGCGATTGATCCACAGATCCATCATGATCGGCATCTCGGAAAGATACAGGAAGTTGCCCTTTTTCTCAAAGCCGTGAGCGCGCTGGCAGGCCCGGCGGACGGTATAAATCTGCGTCATCTCGATCGCCGAACAGATCACGAGCTCGAACTGGCTGTGGTAATCGGTCGCACCGCAGACAGGGTGTCGCGCGACCAAGCCATGTCTTATGTGGCGGGATACACAATTGGCCTGGACATGACTGTGCGAGGTTCCGAGGATCGGAGTTTCCGGAAATCGATCGATAGCTATGCGGTCCTGGGGCCCTGGATGGTGACCGCTGACGAAATCCCCGACGCAGGCGCTCTTGACATGTCGCTTAGCGTAAACGGTGAACTCAGGCAGAAGGCCAATACCGCCGACCTCGTCGTCTCAATACCGGATCTGATTGTCTGGGCGTCTTCATTCTACACCCTTCATCCAGGAGATGTCATTTTTACGGGCACACCCGACGGCGTAGGCCCCGTCTTACCCGGAGATCATATTAAGGCCCGGGTAGATAGTATCGGAGAATTCTCGATCGAGGTGTCGGCAGCCTGAACCGGCTCAACCGCCTCCGAACGAGGCTTTGGAAGATTGCATATGTCTGAAACTGCGAACGAAGCAAACCCTGAACAGTCACTCGAGGAGGCTGCGCGTGCTCAGTCGCTAATGCCGCTTTGGTCGATCTATCATAACATAATGTCGACCGAGCCCAAGCCCGCCTGTAGCGCTGCGCATTGGCGATATAACGAGATCAAACCATTACTGACAAGGACTGCACGTGAAGTTGACCCGTCAGAAGCAGAACGGCGAGTCCTACTCTTACACAATCCGGGGCTAAAAACGCCTTTCGCGACACATACGCTTGGTTGCGGACTGCAAATCTTGCTGGGTGGAGAAATCGAAGGGAAGCATCGGCACACGCCTTCAGCGCTCCGCCTCGTAATAGAAGGTGATGGCGGTTACACGACTACCGATGGCGAACGCATGTGGATGAAACCAGGCGACGTCATCACCACTCCATCATGGACTTGGCACGATCATGGGAAGGTGACGGATGGAGAGATGATCTGGCTAGACGGCATTGACGTCCCACTCATCAACCATCTACACCTCAATTTCACCGAGTACGGTCTCCAAGACCAGCGCCAAGAATTGACAGTTGCGGATGAAGATTCGCATTATAGATATGGCAGCGGGCTAGCTCCCCTGTCTGGCGTGCCGGTGCGGCCTTTCTCACCGATCTACTATTATCCTTATTCGCGAACGCGGGAGATTCTTGGTGCGCTGGCACGGGAGGGAGAATGGGACACCTGTCATGCTCTCAAGATGCGCCTCACCAATCCGCTAACTGGTGGGAACTTTATGCCAACCATTGCTGGATTCATGCAGCTGTTGCCAAGCGGCTTTTCCTCTGCCCCCGTGCGCTCAACCGATGCAGCTATCTATAGCGTCGTCGAAGGGACCGGAAAGGTATCAATCGGTGACGAATGCTTCTCATTCAATCAACATGACGTGTTCGTCACACCAAACTGGACGGATATCCGCTTCGATTGCGAACAGGAGACTGTGCTGTTCAGTTATTCCGACCGTGCCATGCAGGAAAACCTATCTTTATGGCGAGAAAGACGTGGCGATGTCTAAATATGGGAACAGTCTCTAAGTCGGCTCAACCATGATTTCCTTCAATGGCCTTGCGGGATCTGACAGTCGCTCGGGATCGGCGCAAACGAAGTTTTCCACGAGCTTTCGCCCTTGAACATAGTCCTTGACGGCGTTGACGCAGTCGAGTGCAATTACTCGTCCCTTCTTTAGGTAGATGATCGAAAAGCTCTTTGCTTCGATGTCCCCGCGAATAACGGCTCTATCGTATCCAGTGCTTAGCCCGACAGTCTTCAGCTTCAGATCATATTGATCCGACCAAAACCACGGAACGGCAGCATAAGCTTCCGGCTTGCCACATATCGATTTGGCGACCACGGTTGCCATATCGACGGCGTTCTGAACGCTTTCGATCCTGATTGGCTCGCCTTCAGAAAAACGATTATGATGAAGTGCACAATCGCCGATCGCGAATACATCCGGCAAATTCGTGCGGCAGAGTTCATCTACCTGGACACCGTTCGATACCTCGGCACCAGCATCGGCGAGGGGCCCGACTGAAGGGCTGATACCGATACCGACTACCACCAAGTCACAATCGATTTTCTGGCCGTCGATAAGGCGGACTGCCGACACGTGCCCGTCCCTACCCTCGATGCAATCGACAACGCAATCCAACCGAATATCCACGCCATGGGCGCGATGTTCCCGACAAAAGAACTCGGAAAGCTCTGGCCCGGCTACGCGTGACAAGAGACGGTCTTGCGCTTCAAGAAGTACCGTTGAGCAACCCAGCTTTTGCAACACAGCGGCGGCTTCGAGCCCGATATAGCCACCACCAATCATTACAGCGGTCTTTGCGCCGGCCTTCACTTCAGCCATCACCTGGTCGGCATCAAGCTTTTGGCGCATCGTATGAACGCCGGCCAGATCTGCGCCCCCGCAAGTGAGTCTGCGAGGTGATCCACCTGCGGCCCAGATCAGTTGGCCGTATTGGACGATGCCTCCAGCCTTGAGCTTCAAAACCTTGTCGGAAGGGTCAACGCTGACAACTTCCTCGCCAAGCAGGAGCTCAATAGCCTTCTCTTGCCAGAACTTCTCAGGGCGTATGAGGATGCGGTCAAATGGCTTTTCCTGGTTTAGGTATTCCTTTGACAGTGGCGGTCGTTCATACGGAGGAACCCCTTCCTTTCCGATTATCGCTATCGAACCTTCGAATCCGTTCTGTCGCAGCGCAATAGCTGCTTGCGCGCCGCCATGACCTGACCCGACGATTACCACTTCAAAGTGATACATCTATCAATCCTCCTCAGCAATGCGTGCCCGGAGTCCTGCCAGATTGTCCGAAAGCGCAATCTGGCAGGACAGCCGTGAGGTATCGTCACGATGCTCTGAACTTTCCAGCAGATCGTCCTCATCCTCACTCATTGGAGGCAGCTTCGCAGCAAAGGCTGGGTCCACATGGACATGACAGGTGGCACACGAGCAGCATCCCCCGCAAAGGGCCAAGAGCTCGTCAAGACCAGCATCGCGTATGGTCTCCATCAGGCTCATACCCTCAGTGATCGCAAGGGCATGTTCCACCCCATCTCTCGAGGTCACTGTCACTTCTGCCATCGATATTACTTCCTATCTCTCTTGAAACTTGTGAAAAAGGCGGCACCCCAGAGAATATGGGAGAGGATTGAATTCAGAGGGGTGCCGCAGGCAATCCGGGGAGGCCGGACTGAAGTTCGTGCACGGAAGGTTATGGAGAACTGGAACTGGATCTCACGCGCACGCCCTGATCAAGTCTTGTCATAATCCAGCCCGATATCGGCCGCCGACGCACTCTGGGTTATTCGGCCCACCGAGACAAAATCGACGCCAGTCTCGGCGATGGCGCGGATGGTGTCGAGCGTAATGCCGCCCGACGCCTCGATGGGCACCCGGCCTGCTACAAGGGCCACCGCCTCGCGCAATCGTTCCGGCCCCATATTGTCACACAACAATCGCTGCGCACCGGCAGCAAGCGCGGGTTCGATCTGGTCGATCCTGTCGACTTCCACCTGGACTTCCAGCCCCGTACCGGCCTCGCAAGCGCCACGCACTGTCTCTTCGAGAGAACCTACCACCGCAATGTGATTATCCTTGATGAGTATACCGTCATCGAGCCGCATACGGTGATTTGTCGCACCTCCCGTGCGCGACGCGTATTTCTCGACTACGCGCAGTCCGGGGATGGTTTTGCGCGTATCGAGCAGGGTACACCCTGTGCCTTTGATTTCCTCGACATAACGGCGTGTGAGCGTGGCAATGCCGGAAAGATGCTGCAGCGTATTAAGCGCACATCGTTCGGCGGAGAGCATGGAACGGCCATGGCCCGAGAGCCGCACCACTGGAGCTCCTGCATCGAGGCAGACCCCGTCTTCCACCAGGCGCTCTATCGCAACATCGGGATCAAGCCGCCGAAAGAAAGCCTCAGCCAAAGCTACGCCAGCCAAAACGATGGGTTCGCGCGTGTTAATTTCCGCTGCAAGGCACGCATCATCGCGAACGGTGACAGCGCTCGTGACGTCCCCGCCCTCGCCGAGATCCTCAGCAAGGGCTGTTGAAAGGAAAAGGTCGAGAGCCGCCGGGTCGAGGCCGGCGACAGAGCCACTTCCCACCGTCATTCGGCAGGCTCGCGCTTTGCCTTACTATGGGCCTTCGCTTCGCGGAGGGCGCGCTCTTCGTCAGAGATATTGTACTGCTTCCAATCCTCGCCCTTGGGCACCATCCCCTGGAAGGAGATCAACTTCGACTGAGGCAGAGCATCACTACCGGCTCCGATTGCCGCCCCCCCCTTTTGGACAGACTGGGCCGCCCGGTACATCTGCGTCCGGAATGTGAAGATGGCCTTGTCACTCGTACCCAGATTATCTTCACTGCGATCGGCGATCTTGCCCATGGATTCCCACATGGCCATGTCCTGGCAAGGAATTCCGTAGATGCCGGTGAAGTCGCCATCCTTCATTGCCTCGCGGTCCTGCAGATAGTTGTTATCGTAGTTGCGGACCTTCTTGTAAGTGACCGGCTCAACGTCCTTGCCCACTTCGGCACCGCAGAACTTGCGCCATGCGTCCTGGCCGATACCCTTTTCCGGGTCCTCACTCCAGGCGATCCAATAGAAATAGGTGTTCTCGTCATCGATCGGGATCAACAACTGGCTGAGGTGATACTGATCGTTCGATGGAATAACTGCAGTGAATGGTGCGATAAACAAGGTAGTGCGCACATAGTCCTGCTTGTCCGCATCCTTGATCGGCTTGCGAATCGCGGCATACCGGAAACCGAAAGAGGTTTTCTCGACCTCGATCCGGGGCGACTTGTCCGCGGAAGGCCTCAGCCAGGCGGTCTCGGTTGCGGTAGAGCCGCTGACATCTTCGGCCGTTGGCATGTTGCTGGAGTGCAGGCTGGAACTGTGCGAAGAATCGATCGCACCTTCCAGGATCTGCGCCCAGTTGCAGGCACCGTGGATTTTCATGATCGAGATATTGCCTTCAGAGGCACTCGACCAGTTCGGGGCGTTGAACTCCCCCACATTGTCCGGATCGCCCATCCATACCCAGATGAAGCCAGCTTCCTCGACAACTGGGTAAGCGCGCGCATTGACCTTGCCGCGCATGTGAGAATCCTCAGGCTCGGAAGACATGTCGAGCACCTTGCCGTTCACATCGAATTTCCAGCCGTGATAAAGGCAACGAAGACCGCATTCCTCGTTGCGGCCGAACACCAGCGAAGCACGCCGATGAGGGCAGAGTTCGTCGAGTACGCCGACGCGCCCTTCGCTGTCACGGAAGACAACCATGTTCTCTCCCAGTAATCGCACCCGGCGAGGCGGAGAGTCCGGCTCGGCCACTTCCTCGCTCATACAGGCAGGCAACCAATGCTGGCGCATAAGCTTGCCCATTGGCGCATCCCCTTCCACACGGCAGAGAAGGTCGTTCTGTTCCGGCGTCATTGATATCTCCTAATTCTTAGGCCCGCTCAGTTCACGCGGCGTCGCGAGCGACGCGCTTCGTGGCCGGGTTGCTATTACTTCTATATAGAAGTAGAGCGTTTTGCAAGCATCACGGATTGCATGCATGCTGCATGCTCTTGGCAGACAGCAGACAGGGACCGGACTTGAACAGGATAAGGCTTGGAATTGTCGGACTTGGGCGCGGATTCTTGCTCACCCTACCCGCTTTGCGCGAACACCCCATGATCAATCTCGCTGGCGCTTTCGACCTACGTGCGGAGGCAATCGAACGGTTCATACAAGAGTTCGACGCCGAAGGGTTCGAGACATTGGAAGACATGCTAGCCTCAAGCAATATCGACGCAGTCTACGTGGCCACTCCGCATGCCCTCCACGCTAGCCAAGCTATCGCCGCGATGGAGTCGAGCAAGCACGTGCTAGTGGAGAAACCGATGGCCACCTCGGTTGCAGAATGCGCAGCGATGGCCAAGAGCGCGCGCAAGACAGGTAAAATCCTTGTGGTCGGCCCCAGCCATGGCTTCGACGAGCAGGTGCGAAAGGCAGCAGCATTGGTCGCCTCCCGCCAATACGGTGCCGTACGCATGATCACGACGATGAACTTCACCGATTTCATGTATCGTCCACGCCGGCCTGAGGAACTGGACGACAATAGCGCAGGAGGTGTGATCTATAGCCAGGCTGCACACCAGATTGACGTCGTTCGCCGGATCGTCGCGCAGGATGTTACCGGCGTGCGCGCTGTCACCGGCAATTGGGATCAGAGCCGTAAGAGCGTTGGCGCGTATACCGCCCTCATGACCTTCGCCGGTGGCGCTGCTGCGTCGATGACCTACAGCGGCTATGGGCATTACGATAGCGATGAGTTGCTCGGCTGGATCGGCGAGCTCGGTCGGAAGAAAGATTCGGACAACCATGGTGCCGCGCGCCGCAAGCTGGCGCAGCTCAGCGCCGAGGACGAAATTCGCGCAAAGCTGTCACGAACCTACGGAATGGAAGAAGCGGCAGAGCAGAGCATCCCTCCGCATCACGAACATTTCGGCTTCATCATGGTGAGCTGCGAGGGCGCTGACCTGAAGCTGATGCCCAACGGGATCGAGGTGTACGGTGACGAGCGCCGCGAATTCATCCCGCTTGATCCGCCGGTGGTTCCACGTAAGGCGGTAGTCGACGAATTTCTTGCCGGGATCCTAGGCGAAAAGCCCCCGGTGCATGATGGCGACTGGGGCCTTGTCACCACAGCCTGCTGCGAAGCCCTCGCCTTGTCGGGACGAACCGGCAGCGAAATCGATCCATCCGACATAATCATGACACAATCGGAGAAAAACTACTGATGACCCGCCTAAACCTCTCGCTCGCCTGCTGGGCCTATGATCGTACCGAGGCCCTGCAGACCGGCCAGGTGCGCCCCGACGGCATCGATCTCAACTTTCAGGCACTCGAAGTCGAAGAAACGTTCTTCCGCATGGCCAAGCATCAGGAGTTCGATGTCTCCGAGATGTCAATGTCATCCTATTGCGTCACGCTGGCGCGCGACAACCCACCCTTCATTGCCATTCCAGTGTTTCCTTCCCGCTTCTTCCGCCACTCCTGTATCTTCGTGTCTGCAAAGAGCGGAATCGAGAAGCCGGAAGATCTGGTAGGCAAACGGATCGGCGTGCCCGAATACCAGATGACGGCCCCGGTATGGATACGCGGCATCCTGGAGGACGAGTACGGTGTCGACCCATCGTCCGTAACCTATGTCACCGGCGGCGAAGAATCTCCCGGTCGCGAAGAAAAGCTCAAGCTGGACCTTCCCGAGAAGTTCAAGGTGGAACCAATCGGCCCCACCCAGACCCTGACCCGGATGCTGGCCGACGGCAAGATCGACGCACTGCACACCGCTCGCGCGCCTTCGACATTCTACAGTGAGCCGCAAAACGTGCGCCGCCTGTTTTCTGATTTCGTCGATGTGGAAAAAGCCTATTACGAAAGGACTGGCATCTTCCCAATCATGCATGTCGTGGCGATCCGTCGCGAGGTGTATGAAAAGAACCGCTGGATCGCACGCGCGCTGTACAAGGCTTTCGAGGAAGCGCAGCGCATAACCTACGAGCAACTGCGCGTCTCCGCTTCGCTCAAGACAATGCTTCCCTGGCAGATCGCAATGGTGGAGGACACCATCGCGACTATGGGCGACAACTGGTGGCCCTACGGCGTGGAAGCCAATAGGGAGGTGATCGAGACGTTCGTGCGCTATCACAACGAGCAGGGCCTTTCGGACAGGCTCTTGACTGTGGAAGAGATGTTCGCGCCAGAGACCTTCTCGGAATTCGTCATATAAGCTACGGTGCCGACTTCCCATTTCGGTGACGAAGCAGAGACCCGCATTGCCTTTCGGAAGGAATTGCGAATAGTAAGATCTGCAAGTCTGAAACCTACAGGAAGCCCTAGTTCTGCCGCGCAAGCCCACCCAAGTTCCGCCCGAAGAAAGTGCCGGCTACCAAGTCCGACGCTGCCACCGTCGCTTTGATCGGCTGCTCAACTTCTACCTTTCCGAGCAAGGGCTGAAGGTGGGGTACTGGTATTACCTGCGCATCCTCTGGCTCGGTGATGGCGTGAGCCAGAAATATCTGAGCGATCAGACCAATGTTGCGGAGAACACCACGGCCAGCATCATCAGTTCGATGGTTCAGGAAGGCTTGGTGACGCGCGAGCGGGACAAGCGCGACAAGCGCAAGTTCCGCATCAATCTGACCGAGCGGGGGCGCGAACTGGAAGGCGAGCTGCTGCACTACGCCGCCCGCATCAACGAAAAGGCGCGTCAAGGTATCGATGACGATGAGGTGATCGCTTGCATGTCGACCCTGAAGCGGATGTCGGAAAATCTTGAAGAAGAGTTCAAGCGCATGCAGGAAAGCAAGAGCCTTTCCTGACAGGCGCTTGACCGGCCCATTATCTCGCGCTTTTCTCCGCGAAATTCCGCATGGCGGCGATTGATCGGCCCAGGTGTGATTTTGCCGCGCGTTCCGCCAGCGAGGGATTGCCGTCAAACACCGCTTCGGCGATCTTGTTATAATCGCGATGCCGTCGCCGGTCCACCGAACGCAAAATCGACCGGAACTGCGCCCGTATCAGGTGCATCTGGACCTGCACCAGAATTCGCTCCAGTGCGGCATTGTCCGCCAGCCGGGCAAGGGGCGAATAGAATACGTCGCGAGCAAGGGCGTGTCGGAAGCGACGATCTACAACTGGAAGTCGAAGTATGGCGGACTGGAAGTGTCCGATGCCCGGCGACTGAAGGCGTTGGAGAGCGAGAGCGCGAGGCTGAAGCGATTGCTGGCCGATGCGATGCTGGACAAGGCTGCGCTGACCCGAAGGGCGGCGTAGCCAACGATTTTCTGGCAAAAAGTTCTGACGCCCGCCGCCAAGCGGGAAGCTGTCGCTCATCTCCAGGCATGCCATGGGATGAGCGAACAGCGGGCGTGCCGTGTCATCGATGCCGATCGCAAGAGCGTGCGTTACCGTTCGAAGCGAGACGACGATGCTGGTCTGCGTGAGAAGCTGCGCGACCTGGCCAACCAGCGACGTCGGTTCGGCTATCGCCGCCTGCACATTCTGCTGCGCCGCGAGGGGATCATGACCAACTGGAAGAAGACCCAGCGATTATATCAGGAGGAAGGTCTTGCTGTCAGGCGACGACGAAGCCGCGGGCGCGTTGTCGGCATGAGGGCACCGGGTCCGGTGCTAGCGCGGCCGAACCAGCGCTGGAGCCTGGACTTCGTTCACGACCAGATGGCGTCAGGTAGGCGGTTCCGCGTGCTCAAAGTCGTCGATGACGTGACCCGAGAGTGCTTGGCAGCTGTGCCGGACACGTCGATCTAGGGTCGCCGCGTGGTGCGCGAACTGACCGATCTGATCACCCGGCGTGGCAAGCCCGGGATGACCGTTAGCGATTGTCCGTCGTCAGAACATTTGGCACAACTCGCGGCGTAGGCTTGCGGAGTGTGGGCCTCGTCTGGGTTTGATGTTTAGGCGGCGAGCTTGCGGTGTTGCAAGCGCCGATGTTCGAGTGTCTTTCGCTTGATTCTTTCTCTTCGTTTGATGATGGCTGGCGCTCTGCCGAAGCAGGCATCGGCAGGCGTTACGTTGTCGAGGCTCTCGTGGTAGCGCTGGTGGTTGTAATGCTCAACGAACGCCTCGATTTGCTGTTCGAGATCACCGGGCAGGAAGTAGTTTTCCAGCAACACGCGGTTCTTGAGCGTCTGGTGCCAGCGTTCGATCTTGCCCTGGGTCTGCGGATGGAAGGGGGCGCCGCGCACATGGCTCATCCTGTTGGCCTCGATGTATTCGGCCAGCTCGCCCGCGATGTAGCTCGGGCCATTGTCGCTGAGCAGGCGCGGCCTGTGCAGCACGTTGGCATGGTCGCATCCTGAAGCCGCCAAGGCCATGTCCAGCGTGTCGGTGACGTCCTCAGCCTTCATCGTAGTGCACAGCTTCCAGGCGATGATGTAGCGCGAGAAGTCGTCGAGCACGGTGGATAGGTAGATCCAACCCCAACCGATGATCTTGAAGTAGGTAAAATCGGTCTGCCACATCTCGTTTGGACGCGTGGTCTTGGTATGGAACGCCTCTGCCGCCTTGATGACCGTGTAGGCCGGGCTAGTGATCAGGTCATGGGCCTTCAAGAGCCGGTAAACCGTAGCTTCGGACACGAAGTAACGCTTCTCGTCGGTAAAGCGCACGGCCAGCTCACGCGGTGACAGCTCGGTCTGCTCGAGCGCCATCTCGACGATCTGGTCCTGCACCTCGGGCGCAATACGGTTCCACACCCGGCTTGGCGTGGATGGCCGGTCTGCCAGCGCCTCCGGCCCGCCTTCGAGGAAGCGATCATACCAGCGGTAGAAGGTCCGCCGTGCCACGCCAAGCTGGTCCAGCGTGCGCTTGGCCGGGAGATGCGACTGCTCGACGATCTTGATGATCTCCAGCTTCTCGGATGCGGGATACCTCATGCGTCGTCGTCCCCATCCGCGATGATGCTTTTTTTGAGCAGCCGGTTCTCCAAAGTGAGATCGGCCACGCACTCCTTCAGATCGCGGGCCTCACGGCGCAGATCCTTCACCTCGTCTGTGGTCGCGGCACGTGCCGTATCGCCAGCGAGCCTGCGCTTGCCAGCCTCCATGAACTCCTTGGACCAGGTGTAATACAGGCTCTGGGCAATCCCTTCGCGGCGACACAGCTCGGCAATGGAGTCATCGCCGCGCAGGCCATCGAGCACGATGCGGATCTTGTCTTCCGCGGAGAAGTGTCGGCGGGTCTTGCGGCGGATATCCTTGACCACCTGCTCAGCAGGGGATTTTGCATTGGAGGATTTTGGCATCGTCTTCGTTCCTTCGTCACTACGACGAAGCCCAAATCCTCCTTACTTCACAACCTCAAATCTGTGCCATTGGCGCTGACGGGGGACAGCGCAATAGATCCTACGTCACTTTGAAGAGCCTGATTGCCACCCCCCGCCAAGTGAACGGAACAAATTAATGCGCTGCGAGGACAATCGCTGGAGAGACGCGGCGTGGGCCGCGCGGGCGTCGAGGAAGTCCCGTTGGGCGAGCAAGACATCGAGATAGCCGATGGAACCTGCACGATAGCGTCGTCCGGCAAGATCGAATGCACTTTGCGATCTGTCGCGGGCATCGGTGAGCGCAGATAGCCTGCGTGATTCTCCCAGGACACTAGCCATAGCCTGCTCAACATCGCGCAATGCTTTGATCACCTGACCGTCAAAACGTGCGAGGGCCGCTGCTTGGCCAGCTTCCGCCTGCCGCAGCCGCGCACGCGCGGTCGACATGTTGGGGAAGTTCCAAGAAACGAGTGGACCGAGCGAGAATGAAAAGGACTCACTCCCTGTCACCGCGTCGTTGCGGAAGAAGTTTGCGGATCCACCAAGAGTGATCGTCGGGTAAAGCTCTGCAGTCGCCACTCCTACGCGTGAGGCCGCCGCCGCAAGCTCGCGCTCTGCCTGGCGGATGTCGGGACGCCGCTGGAGAAGTGCGGCTCCATCTCCTACGGGCAATGCCGCAACGGGTTCAGGCGGCACATCACAATGCCGCGCCGGCGCCGGAATTTCGGCAGGAATTGTTCCCAGTAGCGCAGCGAGCTCGAATAGGGCAAACTGCCGCTGGGCCTCTATCGCAGGAATGGCCGACCGTGCCTGAGCTGCCGCAGCCCCGGCACGTTCGACATCGAGCATGCCCAGTGAACCTGCCCGCTGGAGCCTCTGCGTCAATTCGAGGCTTTCAAGGCTCGTCCGATAGGATTCGCGAGCGACATCCAAAGCATAGGCTGCGGAGCAAGCGTTGAGGAAGCTGCGCGACGTCTCTGACGCAACTGTCACGCGGACCGTATCCCTCGCTGCTTCCTGCGCTTCGGCATCGGCGCGGGCGGCGTCGATAACCTGCCGGACCCGACCGTAAAAATCGACCTCGTAGGAGAGGCCAAAGCCGGCATTGGCGGAGATATCGGCATCTCCCATGCTGCCGACCGCGCCCGAAACGCCATCACCATAAGAGACACCGCCGCTCGTTTCCGTAATCGGCAGCCTCGCGCCCCTCGCTTCCTGCAATACCGCCTGCGCACGGGCGAGATTGGCATCCGCGATCCTCAGGTCGGTATTCGCAGCCAGAGCCTGCTCGACAAGGGAGTCGAGGGTTGGGGAATTGTAAAGCTTCCACCAGTTGTCGGGGACCTCGGCAGTTGCGTCGAATTCATTGGCATTAGTCAGGAAAGGACCAACTGCGGCTTGCGGAAGTGCCGGACTTTCCTCGGCCAGAGGTGTCGTGGCGCAGGCGGCCAGGAGCGCCGGCAGGAACGCCGCTCCTGCTTTGTACAGGTTACGCATGTGCCAGGTCTCCGTTGTGCTGCGCGGCATCTTCACTTTCGTCCTGCGCGGAGGAAAGAGGACGGTGGTCGGCAGCAATCATTGAGTAAAATGTCGGTAGAACGAACAGTGTAAACAACGTTCCGATCAGCAGACCCATGACAACGACGATACCGATTGCAAAGCGACTGGATGCGCCAGCCCCCGATGCAAAGAGCAAGGGAATAAGGCCGGAAACCATAGCCGCCGTCGTCATCAGGATCGGCCGCATACGCACCGCCGCACTGTGGCGGATTGCATCAAAGCGACCAAGACCTTTCCTGCGCTGCATGTCATTGGCAAAGGAAACCATCAGGATCCCGTGCTTGGTGATCAGCCCGATCAAGGTCACCAGTCCGATCTGCGTATAGATGTTGAGTGTGGTGAAGCCGAGATAGAGCGGGACAAGAGCGCCGCAGATCGCCAGCGGGACAGTGACGAGGATCACCAGCGGATCGCGGAAGCTTTCAAATTGCACCGCCAGCACCAGGAAGATTACGACAAGCGCAAAGCCGAAGGCGATCATCAGGCGGTTGCCTTCGTTCACATACTGACGGCTGTTCGAAAGCCAGTCGATCGAGGTGCCGGGAGGCATGGGCTGGTTTTGCAGGAATTCGACCGCCTGCCCCATCGTCACTCCCGGAGCGAGGACGGCGGAGAGCGTGGCGGAATTCATCTGGTTGAACTGTGGCAGCATGTTCGGCTGTGGCTCCACGTCCACGTCGACAACCGTCGACAATGGGAGCAAATCGCCTTGCCAGTTCTCGACATAATATTGTCCGAGATCGGATGGATCGACGCGGTATTCGTCCGGCACCTGCGTAATCACGTCGTAGGAGCGATCAAACCAATTGAAGCGATTGACGTAGTTTTCGCCGACAAGCAGCGCCAGCGTGCTGGCAATTTCTGCCATGGGGACGCCCAATTCACCGGCCTTGGCCCGGTTGATGGTGATGTTGGCTGCCGCACTGTCGAATGCGAGATCGCTGTCGACGAACGCAAACAGTCCGCTGCCCCATGCTGCGCCTTTCACCTGCTCCAAAGTTTCGTAGACCTGTTCGAAGTCTCCCGTCGAGCGGATCACCATCTGGACCGGCAGGCCGCCGCTTCCGGCTGGCAGCGGGCTATCCTGAAAGGAGGTCGCATAAACGCCGGTCACGCTTGCTGTTTGGGCGGTAAGTTCGGCCTGTATAGCGTCCGCATTGCGTTCGCGTTCGGCCCAGTCACTCAACACGACGCCGCCAAACCCTCCCGTTGCGCCGTTGACGCCGCCAACGGACATGAACGTCTGCTCGAACTCGGGCAAATCTTGCATGATTGCATCGACCTGAGCACTATTGCGCAAGGTGTAATCGACATTGGCGTATTGCGGGGACTTGGTCTGCACGAAGACGTAGCCCATGTCCTCTTGCGGAGCGAGTTCGCTTTCGGAACCCAGGAATAAAACAAAAATCGCCGCGAAAATGGTCACGCCCACCAGTATCACAGCAGTGCGGGCGGCCAACGTTTTGTCGAGCAGTGTTAAATAGCGTCTGGTCATTCTGTTCATGGTTCGCTCGATCAACTGGGTCAGCCGACCTTCACCGATCTTCGCGTTGAGCAGCTTTCCACTCATCACCGGAGAAAGCGTCAGCGCCACAACGCCCGAAACGATGACTGCGCCTGCCAAAGAAAAAGCGAATTCTCTGAACAACGCGCCCGTCAAGCCTCCAATTAGGCCGATAGGCGAATAGACGGCCGCCAGCGTGATCGTCATGGCGATCACCGGCCCGATGATTTCCCGCGCCCCTTCGATAGCCGCGGCAAAGGGCTTCGAACCCTCTTCGATATGCCGATGGATATTTTCCACCACGACGATGGCATCGTCTACCACAAGCCCGATGGCGAGTACCATGGCCAGCAGGGTCAGGAGGTTGAAGGAGAAGCCGAACACATACATCAGCGCAGCCGTCCCCAGCAGCGACAAAGGAATGGTCACGATCGGTATTATCACCGCGCGGACGCTGCCGAGGAAGAGAAAGACGACTACGATGACGATCACCACGGCTTCGATAAGCGTTTTCTCCACCTCCTCGATGGATGCCTCGACGAACTGTGCAGTATCGAACACGCTGATGACTTGCACACCAGGTGGCGCTGATTCACGGATTTGCGGAAGCAATGCCTTCACCGCCTCGACAATTTCCAGTGGATTGCCGTCCGGCGTGGGCGAAATGGAGATCGACACTGCGCGCGTGCCTGATGACAAGGCGACTGAGTTGTAATTCTGTCCGCCAAGTTCAACCGTGGCGATGTCGGCTAGGCGCACAACGCCGGTTGTGCCTTCCTTCACCACCATTTCGCGGAAGGACTGCACATCGCGCAAATCGGTAGCGGCGGTGATATTGATTGCCGTGTTCTCGGTCTCCAGCCGGCCCGGTGCGGCCTGCACATTGTTCGCTCGCAACGCATCGCCAACATCGCTTGCAGTCAGCCCGCGGGCCGTCAGCGCACCGGGGTTCAGCCAGATCCGCATCGCCGGCGGGGCGCCACCATCGATTTGGGCAGAGGCAACGCCCGGTACCGACGTGATCATTGGCTGGGCGATACGGGTCGCAAAATCGACCAGCTGGGCTGGCGCAACTGTGTCACTCGCGAAGTGAACGTATTGGATGGCGGAGGCGCCGTCAGTGATCTTGGTGATTGCGGGATCGGTCACGCCTTCTGGCAACTGGTATCGCACCTGTTGCACTTTCGACATGATCTCGGTCATCGCGCGGTCGGCATCGGCATTAAGCACCAACTTGGCCGAAATCCGGCTCTGGCCCTGAGTGCTTGTCGAGGTCACGTATTCAATACCACTGGCTGTCGCGATGGACTGCGTAATCGGAGTGGTGACGAAGCCTTGCATCACCTCCTGCGTTGCGCCGGGATAGCTCGTGTCGATAGTAATCGTGGCGCTTTCCATTTCCGGATACTGTCGCACCGGCAGGACGAAGACCGCGCTCAGGCCAACAAGGAAGATCATAAGGCTGACGACCACCGCCAGCGTAGGGCGTTTAATGAAACGATCGGTGAAAGCCATGTCAGTTGCCCTCCCGCACTAAGAGGGATGTCACTTCGACCTGCGCACCCGGCTGCACGCGCAACTGGCCTTCCGTCAGGATGACATCGCCAGCCGAAAGGCCGCTTTCCACCACTGCCATCTCGCCCACCCGCCGGCCCACAGTTATAGGGACAATCTCTGCCTGCCCCCCTTCACGCGCGTTCTCGCCGCGAATGACGGTAACGCTGCTGCCCTGTGCCGATGTCTGGATGGCCGTTGCAGGAACCACCAGCGCATTCTCCTGAGGGGGAAGGATAACGGATGCGTTGGCATACATACCGGGGCGCAGGGCACCGCCGGGATTTGGAAGGATCGCCTGTACGCGAATATTTCGCGTGTCTTCATCCACACGAGGTTCGATGGTGCTGATCTGCCCTTCGAATTCACGCCCGGGATAGGCATCGCTTGTCACGCGTACGCGGGAACCACTCTGCAACAGCGCCAAGTCCTGCTGCGGTACGTTGAAGTCGACGTAGAGGCGATCCAGCGACGTCAGCGACGCGACGCGATCACCGGCGTTGAGAAACTGACCGGGGTCCACTTCGCGGATACCCAGTAGACCGGAGAAGGGCGCGCGTATCTGCAATTGGCGGAGACGCGCGCGGATTTGCGCGATTTCCGCCTCTGCCTGACGCAACTGGGAGCGGCGCTGCTCCAGCAGCTCGCGCGGTTCCGCTCCGGTAGGAGCAAGTTCTTCGGAGCGTTGCAATTGCAGGCGGGCAAATTCGGCACGCGCTTGCGCCGCCCGCAGGTCCGCCGTCAACGGTTCGTCATAGAGCTGAACGAGCAGCGCCCCGCTACCGACATTGTTTCCTGCTTCAAAGCGAATTGCAGAAACGCGCCCCGCAACTTCGGCGGACAGCATCACCTCGCGCACAGCGCTGAGGCTGGCGACAGCATCAATCGTCATTTCTGCATCCTGCGGATCGACGACCATGGCCGCGACCTGGGTCGGCGGCATGGCCTGCGCCTCTGCCGGCGCATTGCGCAACATGCGCCAGCCGAACAGGGCGGCAAGAATAAGCGCGAGCACGATAACGGTGATGACAAACTTGCGACGCGAGGTGGAACGGTCGTGCTCCATCGCGTCCCAGTCATCGATATGATTGGTGTCGTCGGTCATTATCGGAATTCCCTGAGAGTGGCGACGGGCCGGACCCGGCGGGCAAGAACGAAAACGCCGCCAAGTGCGGCGAGAACAGCAAGCGGCGCGAGCGCGTGGGTGTATTCGCCATGTGCAACGAGCGTGAGGAACGCAGCACCCATCACGACGCCGCCGATCACGACCCCGACGATGCGAGTGCGGCCGAAAGCCAGCAGGACCGCCACGAACAGTTCGAGCGATCCGGTCACATATGAAAACCAGCGCGGATAGCCCCAGGCAGCGTATTCCGCAGCGGTCGCTTCCGTAGGCATCAGGTTGGCCCACGCCCCTGCAAGGAAGAACAGCGCAACAGCCAGCGTCAGCAGTCGATGCGGGGCGATGCGCTTCATGCGAACACCTCTAAGGCTGGGTGATTCGGAATGTTCGCATCGCGGCGCGAGGTAGGCGCCAAGGGCATGATAATCGGGAACAAATGTCGGCTCCTGCTGCATGAGTGCACTGCATGTGTGCGGCTCTTGTGGTTTGCTACCGACCGGCCTACTACAACCTCAACTATAGTTGAGGTCAAGAGGTATTTGTGAGCATTGACAAGAACCAGGTTCTTACCGTGGGCGAGGTCGCTGCGCGCAGCGGCGTGCCGGTTTCCACGCTGCATTTCTACGAACGAAAGGGATTGATCGAAGGCTGGCGCACAGCTGGCAATCAGCGCCGTTATCCTCGGCAAATACTGCGCCGTATCGCGATTATCCGGATCGCTCAGCGTGCCGGTGTTCCGCTTTCGACGATAAAGGAGCACCTTGCCCGATTCTCCAGTGCCGCGATTAGCGCTACAAACTGGCATCAACTGAGCGAGGCATGGCGAGCCGACTTGAACGAAAGGATCAAGAGCCTCACCCAGCTGCGAGACGAGTTGGAAGGTTGCATTGGCTGCGGCTGTTTGTCGCTGAAAGATTGCCCTCTGCGGAACCCGGAAGACCGTTTCGCTGAAGAAGGGGCCGGAGCGCGATTGCTTCTAGACAAGTAGACCTCAAGATTCGGAGAGCCTGAAATTTATCTCATTGGAAATTCGCAAGTGCTAGTAACTCCACTGATCAGCAATGTCTCCAGCAATCGATGAAAGGAATTGCCGAATACTTATCCTGGTCTGGGAAGAACCCAAGGTCTGCAAAGTTGCTTACAAGTGCCTATTTCAGCTTGGCAGAAATCCATTCATTTAGCTGTTCTTCGGCCCAGGCGACGGCGTAGCCTCCAAGGTGCACAGGCTTTGGGAACTTGCCCTGAGCCATCCATCGGTAAATCGTTGAACGCCCTAACCCTGTGCGATGTTGGACCTCTTTGATCCTGATCAGCCGAGTGGGTCGCTCATGGTCACCTGTTTCATTGTCCATATGATCAGTCACATGCACGCCCCTTCTCGCCAGCAAAGAAATTGCCAAGAAACTCGTCCTTACGCTCAAGCTCCATTATGTGGTCCGACAATATCCGCGCGACGCGGTTTGCCGCACCCTTGGCCCAGCGCGGTTTCACATCACCCACCTGGTCTCCCAGGGATCGCTGTAGAGCTAAAGGAAACTCCGCGCTGAACTCCTGGAAGAATTCGGCCAGATCCGAGCGCAGCCAGTCAATCGCCTGATCAGAGCCGCAGACAAGGTACAGAAGAAGGTGAGCCTTAGGTGCGACACCGCTAGCCTCTAGTACGCGCATCGCCTCGCCCAGCGTCGCCCCGCGATCACCTTGCAGCACGCGCCTCAATGCGTCCTTGTGCAAGCCCGCATTGGCTGCGACTTCGCACTTCGGGCGCCCGCTCGCTTGCACCGCAGCGGCAAGCAGCCGCGCCAATCCCGCCCTTGTCCGTTCTTCTGAAAACTCTGCCCCGCCAGCCACGGACGAATTCCTTTCGCATTCTTCTTCAGTCCGAATCGAGAGTTAGGGCGAAGGAGGGATGTAGGAAAATGAAAAGAACATAGAAGGAACAAAGGGGAAGCATCGACTCGCTTCCCGCCCATGATTCACGCAGAATCCGGCCGCCAAATCGCAATATCCGGCAACCTAGGCGCAGAATTCGGCCGGTCGCGCGCAAAATCCCGCCAGGTTGGCGCAAAATCCCGCCTCGTCCGCGCAAATTGTCGCTTTTTGCTTGGTCCGGCGCCGCAATCATGTGCTGCCCCATTTCCTACACCACCGCTCCGGTTGAAGAAAAGAACATACAGCGAACATCAAAGCTCGCTGTTGTCGACCAACCAACCGGAGTTTTCCTTCATGACCACCAAGACCCTGAGCAGTTCGGCCCCGCGGATGCGCGACTACATGGTGCCCGCCGCGCTGGCGCTCGCCATCGCTGGCACCGCTTATGCCGGTGCCGATACCACCTTCGATCCGGCGCTGACCATGTTCACCGACTTCCTCGAAGGCTCGGGCGGCAAGATCATCACCGTGCTCTCGCTCGCCGGCGGCCTCATCGCGCTTGCCTCGGGACGTTTCGCGCTCGGCCAGGTCGCAGTGCCCGTCGGTGTCGGGATCGGTGTTGGCACGGGTGTACCGATCGTCACCTCTGTCGTGACCGCGACCATCTGAACCCCTGGTCGCAAGGTCTAACGACGGGAGGGCGGCATGGCCGACAGGTATATTGTTCCACGGCGGCTCGACGATCCGGAGCTTATCGGCTTTTGGACCGTGGACGAGTTTGCGGGGATGCTGATCCCCTTCGCCTGGGGCATCCTCACGCAGCACATCATCATCGGCACAGGCCTTTCGGTCATTGCCTGGTTCGGCCTGCGGAAGGCGAAGTCAGGCAACAAGGGCGCGAGACTGGTGCATGCTGCCTACTGGTACCTGCCAGGGTCATTCCTTGGCCTCAAAGCCACGCCGCCCTCCCATTGCCGCCTGCTCGCAGGCTGAGGGAGGATACCGATGCAATCCGAATTCGCGCACGAACAGGCCCAGCGTCATCTTGCCCAGCGCAACCGCTTTGCCGCGCTGGTGGGCGCCTTCAACCAGGACTGGCGCGCCTGGGTGAACTGGTTCCTCGGCGCAACGCTCATCTACATGTGCCTGATGGTGCCGCGCATGGACGTCCATGTCACCGACCGCGTCAATCCGGGCCTTGCACCGGCAACTATAGCCAATGTCCCGCTGGGCCTCGCGTTGATGGCGAGTTTCACCAGCCAGGCTGGCGATTATCTCACCCGCTCGGCCGAACTGGTCTTCGGCCTGCCCGACGATCTCAACTACTCGAAGAACGGGATGATCTACGGCGCGCGGCTCCTGGAAGCGACCCGAGGCCTGCGTATCTCCGATCCGGAGTTTGCCGCCAATCTCGACGAGCATTTCAAGCAATGCGTCTTCTACGACGTGCTGCTTGGCCGTTATTCGATGCAGGAGCTCGCAGAGAGCGCCGATATTTGGGCGACCATCGGCCCGGGTAGCGAAGCGCGCGCACAGCGTTTCCTCATCCGCGACGTCAACACCGGCGAAGTGACTTCGGTCGTCACCACCTGCCGCGAAGCCTACAACACGCTTGGCGGCCAGTGGGCGAACCTCATCGACGACATGGGCAGTGCCTTCGGGCGCCAGCTCTATCCGCGCCAGACCGAAGCGCTCGCGCGCGCCAAGCTCTTTGCCGACCTGCCGATTGCCTACAGCTATCTTTCGGGGGTTTCGAGCAATGCCAGCGACATTTTCCGCCAGGTGCTCTCGATCAACGCCATGAACCAGGCGATGCACGGCTTTGCCGGAGCGAGCGGCATGGGCAGCATCGATGTCTTCGCCCAGACCCGCGCCGATATCCAGACCGAACGCACCTATGCCTCGATCGCCCACAATTCCATGAAATGGGTGCCGATCCTCAATGTCGTGCTGACGGTCGTCTTCTACGCGCTGTTCCCGGTGCTCTTCCCGCTGTTCCTGATGCCGCGGACCGGACCGATTGCCCTGCGCGGCTATGTTACCGGCTTCTTCTATCTTGCCGCCTGGGGACCGCTCTTCGTGATCCTCCACATGATCCTCATGTTCAAGGGCGCGAGCGATGTGGCCGCTGCTGCCGGTGATACCGGTCTTAGCCTCGCGACTTTCGCGGGCATGAGCGATGTGAACTCCGACATCGGCGTGCTCGCAGGCTATCTCGTCGCGTCAATTCCGTTCCTGGCAGGCGGCGTGGCGCGCGGCGCCATGGCCATCTCCGGCCAGGCCACGTCCTACCTCAACCCGAGCCAGAACGCCGCCGAGGAAGCCGCGCGTGAAGCAAGCACGGGCAACATCTCGCTCGGCAACACCAACCTTGAGAATTCGTCGGTGTTCTCGCGGCAGTTTGCACAGGGCAATCTCGCGCCCAACATTGCCTATGGCGCAGGCCAGACGCGTAGTTTCGGTGATAACGGAACGCAGACAACAAGCTTTCCCGAGGCCGAGTTCGCGCACGTCCCGACGTCGAGCTATCCCTTCTCGCCGACGCTGGGTTCGGATTTCTCGAGCAGGCTTTCGACTATTGCCGGCCAAAGCCGCAGCCAGAGCGAGACCTTCTCCAACCTCGCGCAGCAATCGACGAGCTCGGCGGTGAGCCGTTTTTTCGAGCTGCGCGATGCCTACTCGACCGGGCAGTCAAACGAGACTGTCAACGGCACCTCGACCAGCGAAAGCATCGGCACGGCATTCAGCGAAATCGACAACGCCTCGCGCACGCTGCAGCAGCAGTTTGGGCTGTCGCGGCGGGCCTCGGACGACATTTCCGTGTCGTGGTTCCTGAATGGGGATGCTGGCCTTGGACTTCGCGGCCAAAGAGGACCACTGCGAGGAGATGTTGGGCTACGCGGCGGGCGCAATCACAACTGGACCGACAGCGATATCGGCATTGCTTCGGAAGATCGCTCTCGGCTCTTGGCCGCGCTCACCCAGATCTCGGACAGCCGCAACTGGTCGAGTACGCGCGAAGGATTCTTGCGCGAGACAAGTTCGAGCTCGGAGAGCCTGATTTCCAGTTCCGCCTCCGGCATCAATACGTCACTCACCGAAGCCCAGAGCTACACTGTCGAAGCCCGCCGTGCCGAGGAGCTGGCCAGCCGTCTTGAAGACCAGGCAAGCTGGTACGAAAGCGCCAATGCGGCCGGCACGCTCAATCTGAGCCAGTCCTACCGCGAATGGGGCATGGCCGAGATCGAAGCCAATCGCGACTATTATGGCCCGGTGCGCTTTGACGACATCGCGTTCCAGATGAGTCCAGCCGGCCAGCAACTGCAGGCACGCTTTGTCGCGAGCTACGCCGATCGCATCCACGACGATATCGAGGGAGAACTTACACTGCCCTCGGCCGCACCGGTCTCGCGACCAAGTGTTGGTAGCAGGGGTGACGTTCGCGGATCTGTGCGATTGGGATCGGTGCCAGGAAGTCTGGCGGATCCTTCAACCGCAAGAGAAGATATCGGCCGTGCTGTTGATCGTGCGCAGCGCCGTGGTGGCGAACGGGTCGATAGCGTTGGCGATTATCTTGACGGGCGTACGCGCAATGCGCGGGGAGCAAGCGCTGAAGCGGCCGACGAGATCAAGGAATGGTAGGTCAGAGCAGGCCGTCGTAGATCACGACGAAGATAACGAATGCGATGAACAGTACGGCAAAGAGGATCAGGCCAGCTCGGCTCCAGGGGTCCGCCCAGGCCTTCCTCCAACTGTACGCGGTCATTCGATTCTCGGCGATCGCTCGATCGATTTCGCGAAAGCCCTGCCAGTCGTCCTTGGATGGTGGCGGGGAGTTGTCAGGATTGGTCATCGATTGTCTCCTTCACCAGATCCAGAGTAGCCTCCCCTCCGGGACGCTCCAGTTTCGAGCCTGTCGACCATAGCCGAATTGGCCGCATATTTGAATTGCCCGATGGTGCCCTTGGTCGTGATGCCGCCGTTCCTAAACTGGCAAGCGCAAACCCTGGCTCCCCGCTCAGACAGGTAGGCCTCCAGCCGCGCCACTGTCTTTCGACGCGGAATGCGGCCTTTCCTGAGATCGAGCACAAAACGTGGATCGCCAACCGCTTCTCGTCCGAAGGTTGTAGCGGAAATGCCGTTATCTCTCAGATGGTTTTCGATCCGTTCCAGGAGGGTCATTTACAACTCGCATCGCTTCAAGAATCACTTGTGTTCTTGTTATGTTCTTAGTAGGAATACATCCTCAGGTCTAGGAAGAATCCTACGATCCAGAACGAAGGCACGAGACGATGGAACATGTCCGACAAGAGCTCGACCGGCTCCTGCGTGAGCGGGGAAGCGGCTATGCCGCGATCTCGCGGATGCTCGGTCGCAATCCCAGCTATATCCAGCAGTTCATCAAGCGCGGTTCGCCCAAGACGCTCGAACCAGACGATCGCCGAATGCTCGCCTCCTTCCTGGGGGTCGATGAGCATTTGCTCGGTGGGCCGGAAAAGAACGACAACGACGGCATGGTCGAGATCCCCATTCTCGATGTGCAGGCATCGGCCGGGTTCGGGGCGATTGCAGCAAGCGAGAATGCCTATACCCGCTTCGGCTTCGATGAACGCTGGCTGCGCGCGCTGACGCCCGCCAAGAGTGCCAGCCTGTCGATCGTGCGCGTGTTGGGGGACTCTATGGAGCCTACCCTGAGCGATGGTGACGAGGTCCTCGTCGATGCTTCGGATCATGGCTCCCGGCTCCGCGATGGCATCTATGTCCTGCGCACGGACGATGTGCTGGCTGTCAAACGCATCGCCATCAAGCCTGGAGCGAAGCAGATCACAGTCGCCAGCGACAATCCGGCCTATCCGACCTGGAACGACATGGATCGTTCTGAAATACACGTCGTCGGGCGGGTTATCTGGTTTGGGCGAGCGCTCTGACCTTTGCGGTCGACAGACGAGGCCATGGGTTCGGAACGGACTGCGAGCTTGCGATCCAACTTAGTTCAGTGCTATGTGACAATTCCTCGGATAATATGAATTCTATTTTGAGGAAATGTCACGTTATGCCGCAAGAGCAAGGAACACAGCGCGACGCCCTGCGCGAACTGTTCGGCGCCCAGCCCATCCTGCGCGCGCGTGACCTGCGCAAAGCAGGCGTCGCCCCTCAAACCATTGCCCGAGCGGTCGAGGACGGCGAGATCGAAAGGATCTCACGCGGTCTCTATCAGTACGCCGATGCCGACAACGACGCAGACCAGGCCCTGGCGGAAATAGCAAAGAAGATCCCCAAGGGCGTGATTGCAATGCTTTCGGCGCTCGCCTTTCACGGCCTTACCGACCAGATGCCGCGCCGCATCTGGGTCGCGATCGGAAACCAGGATTGGTCACCTACCCTGTCCTATCCGCCAATCCGCACCGTTCGCTTCAGCGACAAGTACCTCCAGCAAGGGATCGAGCACCACCAGATCGCCGGCGTATCCGTGCCCATCTATTCCGTACCCAAGACGCTGGCGGACATCTTCCGGAACCCGAAGCTCGTGGACCGCTCGGTCGCAATCGAAGGTCTTCGCGCCGCGATTGAACAGCGCAAGGCTAGGCCCGGCGAAATAGCCCAGGCGGCTGTCGAGGGCGGAGCCTGGAAGAAGATGCAACCCTATCTCGAGGCCCTAACCTCCAATGGCTAAGCCGCCGGTCAACCTCGCCAAGTCGGTCAAGGATCGGCTGCTCAGTCTGGCGCGGGCGGAAGGCAAAGTGTTCGATGTCGTACTCGTGCGCTTTGCCCTTGAGCGCCTTCTCTATCGGCTATCCCTATCTGCGCATCGCGATCGTTTCGTTCTCAAGGGCGGAATGCTCGTGACCGTCTGGCTCGACGACGACAACCGGGTCACACGCGATGCGGACTTCCTTGGACACGGCGATGCGGATGCGGACCAGCTTGTGGCAGACTTCCGGGAAATCATGAGCGTCGATGTAGACGATGGACTTGTCTTCGATGTCGATAACCTCTCGGCGACGGCAATCCGCGAGGAGGTGGAATATGGCGGCACTCGGCTGAAGACAGTCGCTTATCTTGAGAAGACGCGTATCCCGATCACCATCGACATTGGTTTCGGCGACGCTATGGCCGATCCGACCCGTCAGTTGGACTATCCAACGCTACTCGATCTGCCAGCGCCAAACATCCGGACCTATCCTCCCGCAACAGTCATTGCCGAGAAGTTTCATGCAATCGTGGTTCTTGGAATTGCAAACGGACGCATGAAGGATTTCTACGACCTTTGGGCGATCCCAAGGTCGATCGATGTACCCGACGAAGAACTCGATGCCGCCCTGGCCGCGACTTTCGCGCGGCGGGAAACAGCCATCCCTACTGAACGATCTGCCGGCCTTACGCCGGAGATGGCGAATGATGCGAACAAGCAGCGACAGTGGAATGCCTATGCAGCCTCGATCGAGCTCGAGACTGTCGAACTGCAGGAAGTCGTTGATGCCATATGGGCCCTGATCGGTCCTGCATGCGAGCGCCTCACTCGGGCTTCATGATGGTGAAGCCTTTCCGCTGTGCAGCCACTTCGTCAAAAGGCGGGTGTCCGAAAAATACATGCAAATTTCGGACACCTTTGCGCATGGTTGCGTGAAGTATCGCCACAAGCAAAGGAAGGCTCCGAGCCAATTTAGCGCCTACTCCTGGGCCGAAAGCGGAAAGGCGGCTTTGCGACGAGACACTGGAGAAAGCGGCCGCAAGTTTCTTGCTAGGACGAATGACGACTGAAACTTGCCGGGGATGAACTTCTATCGTTGGCCGACGAGCCGAGCCTGACCTACTTCACTCGTTGAATGCCAAAACTACGCCCATCCGCGCTCCGTGCCTCGCGCAATCCTCAGGTTAATCCTTCTTTCGGATGCCAAGTCCGAATACCCGTCAGCTTCCCCGGCGGTGGCCCCGCCAGCAAGGCGAGACCGTCGCGGAACAGCGCATAGTCGTAGTCCTCGCCCGTGCGTCGTCCGGCCGGTTCCGCGCCGCCGGCGGCAAAGCCCGCAAGATCGTTCACCGGCAATTCCAGGGTTTCGGGCCGTTCACGAGGGCCGAAGCGTATCATGCCGGTCAATGCGTCGAGAAACGCGGTGCCTGCTTTCTCCTCGATGGCGAACATATAGAGCGGCGGCGGGCCGCTCGCCCAGCGCCGCTCCCAGCGGTGACGCCAGAACGGATGGTCATGGAGCTCGTCGAGCCAAAGATAGGGAGATCGATACGGTGCCAGCGCGTCGATCGAGGCAAGAAATGACCGGCCCGCATAATCGAACCTGAAGAAGGTCACAGGTTCAGCGTCTTCCGGCAAATCGTGGTCGCCACTGAGCCAGTCGATCCAGCCGGCGACCGGCAGCGTATCCATGAGAATGAAGCTCGAGCGGTACGTCGCCAGCGCCATCGCTGCCGGCACGGGGTTCGACGCTCCCGGCGCCGGGGCCGGCACGGGGGGCTTGGTGGGCTTGGCCTTGGGGCGCAATGTCTGCGACAGCCGCAGGAAGGCCCCGGCGATCCCCGGACGTGCACCGAACGCGATCGAGTAGCCGTGGATGACCTGGCCGTGGGGTGAGGCCGCACCGATATAGGGTCGGACCTGACGCAGATATTTACGCTGCGCCTCCGCCGCCATCTTGGCGTCGCTGGCCTTCGCGGCGAACGAGCCGCGCGCCTCGGCCAGCACGATGCCGTGACCGAGCGCGGCGCCGCCATGATAGAGGAAATCGGCATGAGGCTCGAGCGATGACGACAGGCAGGCCGCATTGTCGCGCCAGCCATAGCCCAACGCGTTCATATAGAGATCGGTGATGCCTGCGCCGACCCGCGAGGCGAAATGGGTGCGCTCGCTGTCTGCTAGGTTTGATAGCAGGTCCGACAGTTCGAAACCGGGCCCGTCGGCGAGCAGAATCTGCGCTTCGCTCAGCGCGCTGTCCTTCATGTGCGCGAGCAAGGCCGGTGGCGCGTTGCGAAGAGTCGCGGTGCGCGCGATCGCAGCGGCCAAGGCAGTTGGCCCGAATTGGATCTGCGGTGCCAGCAGTGGCGCAGTGAAGGCTGGGGCCACCATGGCGCCCTTGTGGAGATGGCGGCGCTGACCGGTTAGCGCCACCGTCTTGTCGGCTGCCCAGAGCGCGAGCTTGCTCAATGATCGTGCCAGTCGAAGCATCCCGTTGCCGCGATGAAGTGCGCCAGGATATGATCCGAGGCAAGCACGAGATCACGGTCGCGGAGGCTCTGGGGCGACTTCTCGCCGTGGAAGAGATTGCAACGCACCTGATAGATGGTCCGCAGTAGCTGCTCCCAGCTTGGACGGCCTTCGGCGACCCAGCCGGAGGGCTGTTGCTTAACATTCGCCGCCGCACAGAGCGCCAGCAGCGCGGCGCGATCGTGCTGGCGAAACGCGTCATAGCCGAGCTTAGCTCGCACGCTGCGCACGTTGAGCACGGGCCACAAGGCGGTGAACTCGGTTACCATCTGCCGAAAATTGGGATCGCCGGCCATCAGCTGATCGAAGGCGTCGATCAGCCGCGGAGCAGCCACGAACGCATCGATCATCTCCCTGTCAGTGTCCTTCAGGGTCACCGCAGACATCCAGCCGTTGAAGGCCATCCACCGGTACATGAATGCCATGAACGAGGGCGGCTGCCCTTGCGCGTTAGCGAGCAATTCGATCGCGACATCCCGCGCGACGGGATCGAGCCGCTGGAAGTTGCTGAAGCTGACCATCTAGTATTCCCCTCCGCTCCCGCCGGCGAAACTTTCACGCTCTAAGCACTGGGACGAGGCAGCGTTGCCTCATCATTATCACATGAACCTGCCGCATCGCTTAAGACTGATCATCGCCCACCATGGCAACCAGCGTCTCATAAACCCAACCCTGCGCGAGTTGTTCGGTCAGAGGGTCTCGATAGACAACAAGTCTCCATCGCTTTTCGCTCTTCACAACGGCAATCGGCGTTCCCGCATCGGCAACCATAATGCGGGCCGCTGAACCTGAAGGACCAGAGCGAATGTTGGCTTTGCGGGCCAATTCGCCTCTCGGAAGCGAAGCCACATACTCCCCGCTCAGTTCTCCCTCCGCTTCGATAAGCTCCCGCAGGCTGTCTTGTAGATCATCGACTTTTTCCTGAAGCTCTGAATATGCCTGCTGTTCTTCGGCGGTCATGCCAGGGTCGGGTTGAAGCTGCGGCAGCGCCATGATTGTCATTGTGATCACCAGCAATCCAAGCAATCCTTGACGCCGCAACTCATCGACCGTGTTGTCTCCCAGAGCTTTGAAGATTGCCGCAATCGCGGCGACGAATGCCACAAAGAGCTTTGCACTTTCATCCGGCGTTTCCGCGTGAGTGAGTGCTTCCGCCAACTCTTGGGCTTCGATGACTTGTTGGGCTGCGATGTACGCCGCTGAACCATGCAAATGCTCAGCCGTTGCACGGAGCGTCGCCATATCGAGAATCATTGCTCGTTCGGCAGTCGCGCGCAGAGCTAGCAGGCCAGGTGAAAGCTGTTCCGCCAACGACTTCCATTGATCCTGCCATTTGGAAGCTGCCATTGCGGCAGCTAGGACAGAATTATTGCCTTGCAGCGCTTTCGCCGTCGCAAGGATGCCTGTGTCAAAGGACCGCGACAGGTTTCGGATGTTGGATAGCAGCCCGTCATTGTGCTGGCTCAATGCCATCGCAGCTTGGGTGACACCTGAAAGTCTTTGAGAGGACATCAATAGGTTGAGCGACCTGAATTCTTCAGCATGGAGCTTTCGCGCCTGATCTACGGCACCAAGTATGCCTGCGTTTTGCATTTCGGACATTAAGCCCAGATGCGGTTTGAGCGCGTTCATTTGCTGTTGCAGCGCATAGGTCGGGCCAAGCGCCTGTTTAATCAGATCGCTTCTCTGTTTTTCGCGGCGATAGAACTCCTCGACAACCGAATGGGGTCGTCGGCCAAATGGATCATCCGAGGTCATCTTTGAAGGATGGCAGATTCGGCCTGCGTCTGCCACGGGTAGTTTATGCACCAGATAAAGCCAACGTGCCGGAATTCGATAGTTCCAGTTACACGCCATCGTGACGTTGCTCGCACTAGGAGGGTTCCGGAATGAGGAATCTTGAGCCCCAAATTATCCTTTTGACTTCCTCAATAAGGTCGGCCTTCGACTTGTTCCTTATCCACATCTGTTCTATCTTCGTTCTAGCGGGAACTTGAGAACCTAATGAGCGGACAGTCAGATAAAATAGACGTAGTACGGGCATCCCGCGATGGGCACCAATTCCACGAGGCTTGGGCAGCGCGCCTTTGTCTCGAATTGCTTCCCCCTGACACCGATCTCAGTGCAGTCGCTATTGAGGGCTTTTCCCACGAAGAAGCAGAGGATGTTTCGCAGACTGCCCATGAAATCGCGGACCTCACTCGGTATCGCGGCGGATCGCGGATCCTATCCGCCACCAAAATCGAAACCCTGCAATTTAAGTACTCCGTCAGCTCGGCGCATGAGCCAATGCGGGCTGCTGAAATGTCCAAGACCCTGAATAAGTTTGTCGGAGCCAACAACGACATCGAAACAATCCGACCGGCCGAACCCGAGCTTGCGAAATTTGCGCTGATCACCAATCGCCCTATCGATCGAGATACGATGACTGCCCTCGAGGCGTTGCGGTCCGGTACCGCGGCGGAAGGGCGGGTCGCACGGCATGCCCAACAACTTCGGGAAGCGATTGGCCTGGACGGCGAAGCTCTGCAGGAGTTTACCCGAAAACTCAGCCTTATAGGAACCGGCGAAGCGCTCGACGCGACCGAACATGGCAATCTGAAAGTACTCGCGTCCTGGTCAGGGGCGACTGACAATCTGAGCCATGCTCGCCTGGCAAATTTGCGCAGGCTGGTGCGCGATCGCGCCGGCATGCGCGGACAAGATGACAACGTCATCGGCCGGGTGGACGTCCTCGGAGCGCTCGACGTCGCCTATGAACGCGATCTCTATCCGGTAGAGGCGGCCTTCCCCGCCATCGAAACGCCGATATCGCGCCCGGTCCTGAAGGACCTCGTTGCGGCGCTGTTCGCCGATACGCGTGCCTTGTTGGTTCATGCTGCAGGAGGCGTTGGCAAAACCGTCTTAATGCAAGCGCTTGCGCGCGAGTTGGACGACCAGCATTGCGTCCTGCTTTTCGACGGATTCGGCGCGGGCAGGTGGCGGGAGCCGTCCGATGGCCGCCATTTGCCGCGCAAGTCACTGCCCCATCTCGCCAATCTGCTGGCGGCCGATGGTCTGTGCGATATCCAGCTTCCAGCCAGCCATCTTGAAGACAATATCGGTGCGCTTCGCGACCGACTTGGTGCAAGCGTGCAAGCGCTGCGGGCGTTCAAGCCGGACGCCCACGTCGTTCTTATCCTCGATGCGATCGATCATTGCGGCATGCAGGCCGAGCGGACGGGAACCCAATCCTTCGCGCAAATCCTATTACAGAGTTTGAACGTAGCGCCTCTGGACGGCATACGTGTCGTCGCATCGTGCCGTAGTCATCGCCGCCATCTTGCACAGGGCGACGCACGGTGCCGCGAATTTGAGATCCCCATCTTCACTCGCGACGAAACGGAACGTCTCGTTCGAGCAAGATTTCCGACCGCAAGCGAGAACGACATCACTGTCCTGCAGCGCCGATCGGCCGGCAACCCGCGCTTGCTCGACAATCTTCTGAGCCGCGGCGAGCCGTTCGATATCGAGGGGCCAGGTGGCGAGGGTGAGACACTCGAAGGGCTTCTACGTGAACAGATCGACGCCGCCCAAGAGCAGGCGATTGCCCGTGGTGCCACGCAAGCTGAAGCGCGCGGCCTGCTCGCGGGCATGGCGATGTTGCCCCCGCCCGTGCCAATCGAAGAACTCGCCGCGGCGTTGGGATTGGACGCCGGTGACGTGCAAAGCTTCGTCGCGGACCTCTTTCCTCTCATCGAAGCAACACTCACCGGACTGATCTTTCGAGATGAGCCGACTGAAACCTTGGTCGTCGAGATGATCGGGGCCGACACGGTAGCACGCAGCGATCTGGTGGCGCGTCTCCTAGCGAGGCAGGACCGTTCTATCTACGCCGCGCGCGCACTCCCTGGAATTTTGGTGGAGGTCGGCGAGATCGATACTCTGGTCACGCTGGCATTCGATTCGCTCTCGAGCCCCGATCTCGGCCGCGTGGCCCATCGCGCGATACGGCTGGCTCGCCTCGAGGCGGCAGCCTCTGCGTGCGCACGCGGCGGGCGAACTGACGATTTGACGCGGATCACAGTGGAAGCGTCCCGCATTGCCAGCGCCTCCGAACGCAGCGATGCCTATCTGCGCGCTCATCCAGATCTCGTCGCTCTCAGTGAGGACCCCGAAGCCATACGGCGCTTTCGAGACGACCGATCCGGCTGGCCAGGTGTCCGGCATTCCGCGTTGGCCGTGCTGGACGCCTTCTCAGGAGACATGCACAGCGCGTCCTTGGAATCCGATCGCGCTCTGACCTGGTTCAATTGGTCCCTCCGCGAGCGGCGCGAAGGCAGATCGAAGGGGCATAAGGACCTGGCCCTGCTCGAAGCCGAAGCGATATTCGTCCAGCTGCTGCTCGGAAAGGCCGTCAGGGTCGACCGCAGGTTGTCCGGCTTGAACGATATCTATGCGTTCAAAATTGCCGCCGACATGTTGGCGTTTGTCGACCGGCTGGCAAAAGCGAAAGATGCGAGCGCGCCTGCCGACAAGATGATTGCAGCAATGGCGAAGTGCAGAACTCAATCCCCGGTCGTAATCGCTGCGATCTTGGAGCGGATTGAAGTCACGCCCGATACAAGGTGCCGGTTGCTCACGCGCCTGGCGAAGCTCGAACCGGAGCCATTCGAACCAGGCAGCTATTTCGACTATCGACGCGAGGACCGCCTGTCCGACGCGCTCCTCACGGCCGGTGGGCAGGCGATCGGCATGGGACTGGTGCGCGAAGCACAAGCAATTGTTTTGCATGTGCCAGCTCCAGATCTACGCACCTATGAGATCGACGATCCCTGGCCTCTGAGCGGCGGAAGTGTCTCGCGACACCTTAAGCGCGCTGCGATTGCTGCCGCAGCCCGGCGGCGATCGACAGCGATTACGGATATTGTGCCAGAGGAGATGTGCGCGCTGGTACCGCTCTCGATCCGTCGACGCGGACCAGCCGCCTTCGAACACCATTTGCGTGCCGTCCTCACAAAAGCCCAGAATGATCGCGCGAAACGGAAAAGGAAGCTGCCGGGCAGCGACGAAGCGAGGCGCTGGGAACGCCTTCTCTCCCACCGTCTGGCGCCGCTCACGTCCTTGGTCGACGATGTCGCAGCAATTCTGACCACGGACAGACCCGGGCCAGCGATCGCCGCTGCGTTGGCGCGCGCAGAGAACGCGATAACATCCGCATCGAACTATCCCTATCGCGATCAGGATCGCTTCCTTAGACATCTTTGTCTCGATGTGCTCCGATGGGCTGCGCAATGCCGCGCTCCGCTCGATCAAGCCAGCGGCGAAGCCTTGGCCGCCTTCCTTGAGCAATCCGGATCCCAGCTCGTATCGGATTGGCTGCGATATACAGCGTTGCTCGCCCGTGGAAAGGAAACTCAAGCGGCGGCCTTGCGGCTTGCCGGCCAAGCGGAGCGAGTGATTGCCGCAGACACCGATGTCAGCAAGCAGATCCAATCCTACGGCATGCTTGCGCGCGCGCTCCTCCCGATATCGCCCGACGAGGCACGGCCCTATTTTCGCATCGGACTGGAACTCGCAGATGCGGTCGGGTCGGATGATCAGGAACGGATCGGCGACTTCATCACCTTCGCTGCGCAATATTCCGGCGAGCCGTTGCCGGCAGCTGCGGTCCACCAATTTTTACGTTTGTGCGAACTCAATTTTCCCGACGAAGCAGAAGCGCTCGATTGGCGCAACTTCGCAAAGGCAATGTCTGCCATTGGATCAACTGGCGGACTGGCAGCGATGGCCCGCCTCTCGGACCGGGACAAGGTCGGCCTCGGATGGACGCTAACGCCGATGTTGAAGGCACTCGTCGAACGCGATCGTCTACGCCCAACGCTCGCTGCAGGGCTCTTCGGGCTCGCCGCTTTTGAATCGACTTGGAACTGGTTTCCCCCGGAGGTGGCCAGACCCATCATGGTCCGCCTTCCCGGGCACCTGCGCGAAGTATTCGCGGACATGATCGTCGTCGACCTAGATCGCGAGGACGCCGCCCGGCCTCACCGCGAGACGGTGAACGGCTTGAAAAGATTGTTCCAAGACGAACTTTCAGAGCAGGCAGCCGCCAGAAAGCGCATCGTGTCGCTGCACGCCGACAGGACACGGGGCACTAAAGCCGAAACGGCTCCCACAGCGCGGCCGAAGCCCATCGCGCCCGATGCACTTCGCAAGGCGTCGGCCATCACTGCAGACGAATTGCGGGCAGCGATCGAGCAAGGTGCCGCGGCTTTTGAGGGATATCGACCGACCGACGGTTTTATTCTCAGCGGATTCGTGGCGGACGTCACCGAACCCGGTCCGAGAACAGCATTGCTCTCGACCGTCGTCGAGGATCTACAGCTCTCGTTCGCCGACAAGCTGTCGTTTCTGGAGGAGGCGCAGGAGCAATGGGCCGGCCAATCACGAGCCCTTGACGGGCAACTGGAGGAAGCAGCCCTTGGCATTGCACTGCGGGATCTTGGGGCAGTTGTTCGGTCTGGGGATAGCTGGCGCCGCCCCTTGTCCCGCGTCGCACGGTTGGCAGGTGGCGCGCGCGAACGCCTTGTCGCCGCTGTGCTCAAGGCAACACCAGGCCAAAATCTTGAGGTTTCCAGCGATTTCTGGATGGCTTGCGCGATCGAGCTGGCAAGAACTGCAAGCGCTTCGTCGATCGGTGACGCCTTGGGCCGCTATGCCGAACATTCAACGCAGTCACTGCCCGATACGATCGGGGATGGACCGTGGACGCGCACCTTCTCGACGACCGACGAGGAAGACACGATCGTCGCAGACCTTCTATGGATGCGCCTCGGAGCGCCCGATGCGGCAAGTAGGTGGCGAGCGGCGCACAGCATTCGGCGGTTGGTGGCGCTGGGCGAGACGCACTTCCTTGACGCGCTTGTTGCAGGGATCGATCGCACCGGCGCCGGCGCATTCCAAGATCAAACGCTTCCTTTCTTTCATTTGCATGCGCGCCTCTGGCTGCTCATCGCCATCGCCCGTTTGGCAAGCGATGCGCCCGCAACGGTTCTACCTTATCGAAACGCGCTTGAGGCCATCGCGACGAGCGAAAGCTTCCCGCACGCGCTCTGTCGCCATTTCGCCATCCTGGCGTTGCGCGCGCTTGCATTAAGCGGATCGATTCCGGAGCCGGGTACCTATCTTGCCTGGCTTGAGACACTGAACGTACCTGCAATGCCGCGCGTATCACGATCCGGCCACCGGCCCGGCTTTTACGACATGCGGCCGGCCGATCGGCCCGAACATCCATCCCCGTTCCGCTTCGATTATGATTTCGACAAATACCAGATCGATCCGCTGGGCAGATTGTTCGTCCTCCCCAAATGGGACGTACAAGATGCAGCGACGAACTGGATTCGGCGTTACGATGCCGAGGTCAAGACCATGTACGATTGCCCTCGGCCTCGCTGGTCATCGGAAGACGATCGCAATTATGGTTCGACGTCATTTCCCGATATTGACCGCTATGGTGGTTATCTCGCCTGGCACGCGCTTATGCTCACCGCAGGACAGTTCGCCGCGGATAAGCCCATCATCGGCGATAGCTGGCAAGAAACGCCTTGGGAGAGCTGGCTTGCCGAAAAAACTTTGTCGCGAAGCGATGGGCTGTGGCTGGCGGACGGAACCGATTTGTTCCCGCTGGAAGACGCGCGATCGGTCGTTCCGTATATGCCGGGCGCCAGCGAGACAGGCTCGGTGCCTTCCCATCCGTTGGATCTCTTGCCGCTCGCTGGCTTCGATGATTCGCTGAATCTACCAAGCAGTTTCCTCGTTAGTGGCAGCTGGGAATCGATCGATGGTCTCGACGTTACCATCGGATCCCAGCTTGTTGAGCGCGACATGGCCCGCACTGTCGCTCATGCCGTCTATTCGGCCGATCCCTTCTTCGCCTACTTGCCTGTTGACCAAGATGATGGTTTCGACCGCCGCGACAATCGCGAAAAGCAGTTGCTCACGCGCTGGCTCAGCAGCGATGACCATGCGTATACAAAACTCGACGAACGCGACCCCTTTGGTTTCAAGACAGCGCTTCAGCGCGTGCGGCCCTCCGCGCAAACCGTCGAAAAGATGTCCTTGTGGAAAGCCGATGCGTTCGAGCGCCTATGGGTAGATTCTGCCGATCAATGGACTTTCCGCGCCGACGCGTGGGGAACCCGCAGGGGGCATGGCCGCCATGCGACCGAGCGAGGCGGTACTAGGCTTGCGGTCAAATGGGATGCTTTAAAGCCGCTGCTCGAAGCTGAGCAGCAGGCGCTCCTCCTGCTGATCAAGGTGCGTCGGTATATCGAGAAGGATCCCAAGGATGATCACTTTCGACACCAGATGCTCGCGCTGATTGTCCGCCCGGACCAGCCCCTCGAGGTCTTATACGCGGTGCCCAAGCCGGTTCGCGCGGCCATTGCAAACCTTGGCCATTATGAGCGTGGCGAATTTGGTGATCGACTGACGGCGATCGAAGCGGCGGGATGTCCGCGCCGTCAAGCCTGGCCCAGAAGCCGCGCCCGCCGCAAGACCTCCTCCGACGAGAGGGCTCCAAGCGATGCTGCAGATCAATAGCGGCAAGCTCTATACGCGCGGTGTTGGGCGGACGAATCAACTGCGCGGCGTGCTCTACTCCAATTTGGAGCTCTGCTACGGGAAGGATGTCCCGACCGTCGCAGGAACCCTCCGAGAAACCGACGGCATTCGCGGAAACCGGGCCATCGTTTACGAGATCGAAGAAAGGATTGAGGCGGCTGAGGCCGGGCCGGGAATACTGATCTCGCACACGATCGCGCCCTTTCTCACCGATTTCTCCGCCCTCGCCAGCTTTGGCCTGCGGGCAATCGTGTCCCCCGACGCCGCGGTAGTCGAACGACTGACCTCCAAAGGGCCTGGGTTCGCATCCTACGACCCGCCAAGCAAATTCGCGCTGCGCTATTTCGATGAGCGCCTGCCGCTTCGCGATGACGAGATCGCCCTTTTCTCTGCGTTTGTCGACCAGCTGATCGCACTGGATCGTAAGAGTTTCTTGGCGGCGATGCGCGCTATCCGCACCTTCGTCACTGGCCTCCATCGCATGCGGGACGACTTGGCACTCGCCTACACGCTCTTCGTTTCAGCGGTTGAATCGCTCGCGCAGGAATTCGACGGATATTCGACGCACTGGCACGATGTCGATGAGCGCAAGCGCGGTCCGGTCGACAAGGCGCTGGCGAAAGCCTCAGCACGCACTCGTGATGGCGTTCGCGAGGCGATCCGATCCACCGAGCATGCTTCCTTGGCGCGCCGTTACCGGGCATTCGTTCTGAATCATGTCGGCGGCGACTATTTCAGGGCCTCCGGGCTCGTACCGGGCGCGGCCATTGCTCGGCACGAACTAGAAGAAGCGCTGAGGCAAGCCTACGCGCTTCGCTCGCGCTATGTGCATAACCTACGCGAACTGCCTGATGCCCTTACCCTCGCGCAGGGTCATCGCGAAGTGGCCGAAGTCGATCGCCGCCCCGTGCTCAGCTTCGAAGGCCTTATTCGGCTGACGCACCACGTGATCTCGGCGTTTGTCGCCACGGGCAACACGGTCGAGCACGAGCCATACGATTATATGATGGAACAATCAGGCGTGGTGATGGCGCCACTCGCGCCCGAACTTTGGGTCGGTAGGCCGTTGCGAAAGGCAAAAGATGCGCGGCAACGCTTGGAAGGTCATTTAAGCCAGATCGTGCCACTTCTGGCGGGTAAACAAAAGGCCACGATTACCGACCTGAGGCCGATTTATCCGGACATCGAACGACTGGCGAAGTCGAGTGGCGCAGCCAACCGGACGACACTGCTCACGCTTTACACCCTGTTTGCGGCTCTGATGTCAAAGGATGATCGATCCGAGAGGCTCGATGCCCTGTTGCAACAGCATTCCGCTAAGATCGGCGAACCAAGTAGCGAAGCACTGGTAATGGGGACCCTATTCGGTTCCCTCGACGCATGGCCTCTCGAGACCCACAAGGAGACGCTTGAGCGCTATTTCGAGCAGCGTTCCAAACCAGGCGGATTGCACGCCCCGAAACTGCTCGACGCGGCGATGTGCTTCGCGCTGGCGGAGCGCTGCCGCAAAGAGCGAGACTTTGATGCAGCGCTGGATTGGATCGGCCGTGCGGTGGAAACCCATCCGGGCCTTCCCGCCGTCGTCGCCCTCGAATCCGATTTCTCGCAGCGCAGGAAGATCGACTGGCAAAGCGTGCTATTGCCCAAATTAACCAAGCCGAAAAGACGACGGCGCACCAAGCAAAACAAGCCCTCTGGCGGATCAAAAAAAGGGGCGCCAGCTCCCGACTGCAAGGCCGGCAACAGCTAGCAGCATGCACCAGATCACCGGCCCCGCAGCCGAAACCCTTATCCAGCAGCAAATCGCAGCGCACAGTGGCGGTATCGCCCAAGCGCTTGCGCCCTTCCGGGCCCAAAGCAGTGTATATGCTTGGCTCGATACGATCCGCGCGATCGAAGAGTTTATCAATCTGCCGCTCTTCGGCCTTGAGGACGATGCTCTCGAACAGGCTATCGTAACCTTTCGTCTCGACGATCTCGACCCGACCGCGCTGGCGTCGATACGAAGCGCCTTGATTGATCAATTTGGCGAGCGTCTCGCCGAGCGTTTTCTTCTCACTGTAATACAGGCAAGCGCGATCGGTGCAGCCTTTCGTGCCCACGGCCTGTTCGAAGTTGCCTCCGGATTTCAAACCATCGCACACGCGATCGGATATTTTCAATCCCGCCGACGCCATCTCGTCGCGATGCTCTACGCCATGCCGCTAGCCTGTCGCGGCTCGCGAGAGATGGGGCGAATAGATACGCTGAATTTTATTCTGCCTCTGGTCGAACACAGCGGTGCAACGATTACCGGCCTACATCAAAAACAAATGTTGGCTCGAATTTTCCCCGATTTCGCACTTAACGTGAGTGCGAACGGCTTCACAGCCAATTACGAGTACGAGCTGCTCGAAAGCATGTTTCTGGAACCTGAGCGTGCGGGGATTTTGGACGTGCAGCCCGGCATGGATGGCGCGCAAATCATGGCCACCCTGGAGCCGGTCGATCCCCGCCTAATCTTTTCTGCTGCCGAACTACGCAATGATATCCGTTTGATGGAGGCGGCCTATGCCGAATTTGCGCTTATGGAGACTGATTTTGGCCCCATGGCGCATTTCGTCCAAGCGTGCCTGGCCTGCTGTGAGGATGACTATCTGATCAAACTACCGGCCGACCGTCTTACTGAACTCGCCGATGAGGCCGAGCTCCCCGGGGCCTTACGCCGACACTTGGAGCATCACGATGCGGACTACGTTGCGTGCACCAATGCGATCGCGCCGTTCATTAGGTTAGACGGCGCCCATATCTCGACGGTGACCCTTCTCAGCCGATTCCTCTATTATTGGAAAACTGCCTGTCTCAACCGCCAGCGGCGCTTTCAAATCCGGTCGGGCTTTATCTTCGAAGACAATGTGAATGCCGCGCTCGCTAAACAGGGATTTGCGGTTACCGACGTCAAGCGCATCAACCGCAAAGAGTTCGATGTAGTCGCGACGCTAGATCAGGTCATCTACAACGTACAGTGCAAGAACAACCTCATCGATATTAATCGCATTGAGACCGATCCTGTTCGTTTCGCGCGTTACAATTGCAGGCTTGATCGATACTACGGCAAGGCCCTGGCCAAAGAGGAAGCTCGAGAACACCTGCTTAAGGAACGGCTTGGTTTGTCGAAAGTGCGGCACTTCCTCTTGAGCCGCTTTCCTGTCGTGACACTCAATCCGAGAGTGATCCCTTTTCGACGCATAGATGAATTTCGAACGCTGATTGCGGAGGATCCCCCAATCTAACGACCGATGGGAGGTCGTACGGGTGAGGAGCCGGCCTCTACGATGTAATAGCCCCAAAGGATTCGAAAATCAGAGAGGCTGCCCCAGTCAGACGACCTAACCAGCATCTGGCAACAATCGAATGTCAGCTTTCAGGCGGTTGGCGCATTGTCTTCTATGTCCGAAATTGAGGCGCTAAGCGGTCTTTTCGGGGGAAGTACCTGATCATATCCCAAAGTCCATGGAGCGACTGCGCTCCTTGGCGAGTTCCGGTTCGGTAGCTTTGGGGACATTCTTAGCCATCGCCTTACCCGTCCCCGCCTGTGCAGCCGCCTTCAAGCGCTCGGTCACTTCCAACGCCGATGACTTCTCACCCTTGTTTTTCGAGACAGCAGCACCAAGCCGTGCAGCACTGTCGACCACGAGGGTAAGGTCATCGCCATGTTCTCTCCATAGACCTCCTTCAGCTTGGCATAGGCATGCACGCCGGTCACGATGGCGCCGCCGTAGTTGCGTGCGGTCTGGAGGCCCTTCTCGAGCGAAGGCAGCCGGTGCAGCGCGCCAAGCTCGTCGATCAGGAACCACAGTTTGAGATCAGGCGAGGTCCGCCCGGTCATCAGTGTGTTGATCGCCGTATCGAGCCAGAGCGTGAGCATTTGCGAGAGGACGGTGAGGTCAGCATAGCGCGCCGAGAGGAACAGGAACGATCCCTCCTTGCCGCCTCCCTTGACCCAGTCGCGGATCGAGAACAGTTTGCCTTCGGTCGGTAGCAATTGCAGCGCCTTGGCGTTGACGTTGAACACCGCGCGCACGGATTCCGCCATCTTGGCGGCCTGCGGGTCGGTCATCGGCCCTGCCATCGTATCTTCGAGCAGCTTGTGCAGGTCGGAGAGATTGGCGTTCATCAGGTCGCTGGCGAGTGCGGCGTTGGTGCCCTTGCCCTTCTCGACCAGCTTGAGGCAGGTCTCGACGAACAGGGTTCGGGCTGCAAGCACCCAGAACTGCTCCGCCCCGCCGCCGTCGTGCGGTACCAGGGACTCCGCTGCGGCATGGAACTCGGAACTGGTGGTGCAGTCGTTGAACACGCTCCAGGCCGGACACCGGGCATCAAGCGGGTTGAGGATGACGTCGCGGCGGGACTCATAGAAGGCCTCGATGAATGCCCCTGTGAGGTCGAATATGACCGCGCGTTCTCCCCTCTCGCGGATCTCGTCGACGAGCTCGAAGAGCGCCACGGTCTTGCCCATCCCGGTAGTGCCGACCAGCATGGCGTGGCCCTGTTCCTGCCGCCACGGGTAGCTGACGCCGGCGATATGGGCAGGCGAATAGAGACCCGCCTCGCTCAGCGCCTTGCGGCCTGCAAGCCGCCATTTCCAACCTAGCTCGCGGCCATACTCGAGGGCGCGCTTGCCGCGATTGTGACGGGCAATGTCGGCCTTAAGTTCGGACAGCGATACGAGCCGCGCACCGCGCAGGTGGCGCTTGGCTTTCGACTTCTCGCCGAAGTGCTCGGCAACCCACCAGAAGACGGCCATGAGCGGAATAAGGCAAACCGTGGAGAGCACTACCGCCTGCTTCACCGTGGCAAAGAACAGGGCCCATGCTTCGCGCATTGGGGGGAAGTCCCTGACGACTGCCATGGGGAAGGCCACCATGTCGCCACCGGGCAGGCGCAGGTTCACGAGCTTGGCCGGATCGAACTCCATGAACATGTAGCCCGAGGCATAGAGATGCATCCCCAGAAGGTAGGCCTGGTAGTCGTCGAGCGCGCTGCTGACCTGCCACCAGGCGGTACCCAGCACGACCAGTGCGGAGATGATCAGCGGCAGTTTGAAGCCGGCTGCAAACATGAAACCGAAGTGCCCCAGGAGCTGGGTGCCGCGGGTAAAATTGACGATACTATTCTTCATCGCCGGCCTCCTTCGCGCGCGCAGGAATGAAGCCGAGCTGGGCCAGGCGGCGGTGGTAGGCAGCGTGGGTGCGCTTGCGCAGATTGTCGTCAGGATGGCTCGCGAGCAGCGCATCGAGCGCCGTGGTGAGGAACACCATCTGGCGTGCCGGATCGCTCCCGCCGGGACGATCTGCATGATCGTTGTCGCGGTTCCAAGCGGTGACGAGGTGGTCACGGATGACCACACTCACGCTGGTATCGCGCGTATTTGACTGCTCCAGAATCCAGTCCGCAATCAGCGGCGGGACGTAGGTCTGGAGGACCCTGTAACGTTGCATTTTTCCAAGCTCCTTATGCTCAAGAAGCCTGGTTCGACCTGCGGAAGGCGAGGATCACACTAAATAGGAATGGCCATGTAGGAAAACGAAAAGTTCCCTATCTATTCCAGCGTGTTAGACTAATGTGAATTGCAGCCAATTTGCGAATCCAAATCGCGATTTGCGGTCAAATCGGTCGATGCACATACCATATTTGCACTGCAACCGCTTGAGAACATTAAAAGAACAAAGGCGGCCCCGCTGCGTCCGGTGTGCATCTCGTCCCCAATTGCGCGGGTGGTTGCCAGTGACCCTGGCCGTTCTGTCTCTGGGCCCATTGATCACCCTTACCGGGGGAGCGTGAGCAACCCCTTCGACCTGGCCCATGTTCGCACACGATCTGTGCCGGTCTCCATTCCCAACAAGAGAACGCACCTGCGCAAAAGGGACCGGCCAAGGACCACGTGTGGAGCGGCAGGAACGGGGTCTGTCGTTCCTTCCGCGCGCGCTGGTCCGACCCGGTTCCGGTGCGCAAGTGCGTGCGGGGCCCAGAAACAAGTCAGGCCGCGCCCTCAGGAGCGCAGCGGCAGCTGCGCGGGACAGAGCGCGTCCACAGCCCCGCTCAATTTCTCGCCCGGCTTCCAACACAGGCGAGCATGAAAAAAGGCGGGAACCGTTACCGGCCCCGCCCTCTTTGCGCGCTTCAATATTCGTCGAGCAGGCCCCCATGGACCGTGTGCACCACGCGGTGTGCCAGGTGCGCTGGCAGGGCGTTGTAGTCGCCCTCGTCGAGAGCGAAGTATCCGAGATCGTCGTCCTCAATGACGTGCTGGTCGAAGAAGCTGTGCAGTGCCCGCCGTTCGGCCGTGGCAAGTGCCTCGAAGTAGCTGTTCGAATTGGTCTGAACCTTTGCAAGTGTAGCCATGATTTCCTCCTGATTGTGCCGGGAAGCCGACAGGAGATTGGCGGACGGGGATGCGACCGCCGGGTCACAGGATCGCCCGCATGGGCGACCGCGAAGCGGCGGTGGGGGTAACGGTTTTGTCGGACCGCAGCGCAAGCGAAGGGGAGGCAAAATCGTGGGGCCCCGCCGTCCTTGACGCGGTGGTTGCAGCCCCGTCAGCATGGGAGTTCCGTGAGCCAGGACCCTCTAACCTTTCCTCCCGGAGCGAGGTCAGAATTCATTTTCCTACATGCCAGGATCCGGGGCAGGATGCGTGCGGGCTGCCGCCACAAGGGGATAATTGAAAGGACCCCCATATGCCGTCGCAACGAAGCGCGATTGCCGCATTGAAGAAACTTGAAGCCGACCGGGAAGCGCTCGACCAGCGCCAGCGCGAACTGGAAGAGAAGGCTGCCATTGAACTGGGCCAGATGCTTCTGGGAACCGGTATCGAGACCTTCTCGAAGAAGGGCATCAGGAAGGCCGGTGAATTGCTCGGCAAGCTGGGCGAGGAAGAAGGCCTGCGGCGGCTGGAAGCAGCCCGGCCTGGTCCCGCTCGCGAGCCACAGGCATCGTCCGGTTAGAACACAAAGAGGGGCGCTGCCCGGTCTGGACAGCGCCCCTCTGAGCGGGATCGATGATGTTGGATATCAGTCGATCTCAGGAGCGTCGGTGTTGTCGTGGTCGTCACCCGAACCACTGCCGCGGGAGAGGAAGTCGACCTTGTCGGCGAGGATCTCGGTGCCGTAGCGGGTGACCCCATCCTTGTCTTCCCACTGGGTGTAGTGGATGCGGCCCTGGACGCTGACCAGCTGGCCCTTGGTGCAGTACTGCCCGACGGTCTTGGCGAGGCCGTTGAAGCAGGTCACCCGGTGGAACTCGCTTTCCTTGGCAGTGTAGCCGTTCTCGTCCTTGTAGGTCTTGCCGTCCTTATCGCGTGCAGGGCGATCGGTGACGACGGTGATCCCGGTGACATTGGTGCCGCCCTTCGTCTCGCGGGATTCCGGATCGCGGGCGATGCGGCCGGTGAGGATTGCGATATTGGTCATGGTTGTATTCCTTCAGTTCCTCAAACCGGAGACCATCTCCGGCTTGCGAACATCCAGAAGAAGCAGGGCATGGGAGGACTGCACCGCAGGAGCGAAGCTCCAAGGGGAACCTGTTCATGACGGGTGGTGCGGGCAGGCGCGCGAAGCGCAACAACACGGCCGGAAAGGAACGGGTTGCTGTCCTCAGCTGACCTGGTTCAGGACTGTTCGCGAAGAAAGCCGGATGGGTATCGGGTACGGGTCTGAAGGTGCCAAGACTCTGCTGCAATCAGCCTGCTCCATCGCCTTCCGATGCTGCCAGGAGATCCATGAAGTTGCGGGCTGCCTCCCGGTCCTCCTCGGCCTCGAACGCCACATCGAGATCGGGGGCGGACCCGAACATGTGCAGGAACGACCACAGTGCAAAGCGCTTGCCTCGGTCCTCCTCAAGGCCGAGATCGACCCGGCAATGCTCGATGCCGGCTGCAAAGGTGTCGGGAGCAACCCCGGAGAGGTCGGTGGCGGCGAAGTAGCGCTGCAGCAGATCGTCAAGTTGCATTCGCACAAGATAGTACGGCGACGTGCAAATGCACATGTGCTTGAGGAGCAACACACAATCTCTTCAACTATTCAGGGAATTGATCCTTTTTCAACGAGACCCATCTTGAAGAATACACCCTCAAGGGTGGGCCGCTGAAGGAAGATTGGGATGACAAAAATCAAGGGAAAGAACGACGGTCCGGGAGGTCGGAACGAGCACTATGATGTCGGTTCGCGTAAGAATGTGCCACGCTGAAATATCGTCGCCGAAAGCAAGCGTGGCGAGCACCCCGGCGCTCATGTCGTAAAGGTCAACGGCAGGGAATATGCCCGCGACAATCCCGACCCGTCCAAGAGCGACAACGTCAATCGCGGCAAGTAAGGAGCGTTAGCCGCCCCTTGGTGAGCTCCCCAAGGGGCCGCGACGATCGACCACGGTGATCCGACGCGCCTTGGCATCGATCACAAGCCGTTCAGTTACGCCATTGCCCGGGAAGGCGACAACGTATCGCGGATTGAGCGAGAGCATTTGCTCGTTGCGCTTGAACCCGGCGCGGGCACCAAGCCGACGATCGAGTGAATAAGTCAGCTGCTGGACCTCGCGGCGTTCAGCCCAGCTCGCGGCGAGGCGATCGGCACCCTTGCCGTCGCCGCCATGGACCAGGAAGAGATCGGGAACCGCATCGCGAACCTTGTCCAGCGTCGCCCAGATATTGTCTGCGTAACGCTTCGCATCCTCGGCGCTCTCGAAGCTCTGGCGCCCACCTGCAAAGACGACCGGAGTTCCTTCCGGGATCAGGGCGTGACGCCGGTTCTCGGCGCGTGCGCGGAGGAAGTCGCGGGCATCGATCACAGCCGAGGTTAGATGGCGCGAATGGCTCGTGCGCGAACCGGAAACGGGCTTCCACGAGGAACCGGTCTCGTCGCGATAGAGTGCTGCCGCAGCCTCGCGCATCTGCTCGAAGGCCAGCATGCTGGCTTCGGCAGCCTGCGCGCGCTCGACCTGCTCTTCAAGATTGCTCGAATGCACTTCGGAACCATCGGCGGATGCGAGCAGGACGCGGATCTCGTCGCTGGCCCGATCAAGTTGAGCCGACTTGCGGCTGGCTGCGCGGTGGAACAGATTGACCATGCCCCAGGCAATATCCTCGGCATCGGCTTCCAGGGCCGTATCGGAAAACATCGCGAAGAGGTCGGACCATACGGCACCAAGCGTCTGTTCGATCGCATCCTCGCAAGGAAAGTCGGTCTCGTTGAATGGGGCGGGCCTGATGCTGAGGCCTGAGAGGTCGAGACCGCTCAACTGGTCGATGAAGTTGTCGTACATGGGGTGTCTCCTGATCGCGGGGACAAGGAGAGGAGGCACCATTGCCTCGGTCCTGTCCGCCGGAGCCCGATCAGGGCCGGGACAAGGGGCGTGACGCACCGCGTAGCGGGAAACCTGCGGCCCTAGGCTGGCGCGGGCAACACGGGCCGACGGGCCGCAGGTTGCGGCGCGCCCCGACCGGCCCAAGGGCCTCTCCCGGCGGACAGGGATGAGGCAGGATCAGGTCCCGATGTCGCAGGTGGATCGGGAGCGCTCGAAGATCGCTTCGCCATTCGAGAATCGCCCGACCAGGCGCAGATCCCCGAACAGGTCGATGAAGCGTCCCGACACCTGGGCGAGCCAGTGCCGTGCCCTTGCCGTTCGTGGGATGTAGAAATCGGCCTCCCAGTACCGGGCATCGTCACGTTCGGCGAGCCAGATCGCGGCGAGCCCGCAATAGGTTGATATGCCGCAATCGGCGAAGGCATTGCGAAGGAGGATACGATCCTCGCGGCCGCGCCATCCATCGAAGCGCTCGAAGGAAGGAAAGGCCGCCTTCGTAGTATCGATGATCTCGTCGACGAGGCACTCATAAACCCAGTCGGTGTCGTTCTCTTCGCCGTCATCGAGCAGGCGAAAGGCCACCACGGAGCCGGTCGGATAGCTGACGGAACGTCCCATCTTACTGCTCCTCAGGCCGCATCAGCGAGATCAATGTCGGGCTCGCTTTCACAGGATTGGTGACCCCCAAGATCAAGCAACAGGCTGGCCGCTTCCTCGGCCTTGGCCGCAGCAGTCAGGATCGCGCGCTCGTCCGATTTGAGGATCTTGAGCCAGGACGCGATGTAGCTGGCGTGATGATCGAGGTGGGCAACCGGTAGACCCAGTTCGGCCCCAAGAATGGCCGAGGAAAGTTCGGCGATCAATTCCTCGACAGCATAGGCGTCGCTGCCGAAGCGGTTCTTGAGATCGCGGTCGAGCCGAGAAGAATGACCCGTCCAGTGTGACAGCTCGTGTGCGAGCGTCGCATAGTAGTGGTCGTAGGCTTCGAAGAGTTCGGCTGGCGGCATGGTGACGCGGTCCCGCAGCGGCTCGTAATAGGCCTGCGCGCCATGGTGGCGCAGGTTGGCGCCCACTTGACCAAAGAAGGCATCGAGCCGGTCTTCGCGTCCTTCGGGCTCAAGCGCTGCAACCAGCGGCTTGGGGTGGTAAAATGCAGGGAGGCCATCGCACTGGTCGGCATTGAACACCGCGTAGGCCTTGAGCACGCACCGGTTCTCGGTGTCCGCTTCGCCTTCGGCGTTCTCGACCTCCTTGGTGTAGCTCTTGTAGAAAATCGCTATGGTCGACTTTTCGCCCTTTCGGACCTGCCCGCCGAGCCCCTGGCACTGGCGGTAGGTCATCCAGTAGGGCGAGGCGAAGCCGGAGGCATCGGCCACCATCCACAACCAGAAGGTGTTCATCCCGCGATAGGGCGTCCCGCAGCTCCGCAAGGGTCGCGAGACGGGCACACCGCGCCATGGCTTGACCCAGGGCTTTGTGCCTTGCTCGAGCTTTTCGATGATGGCTGCGGTGATGCGTTGGGCTGGCGAAGTCGATGCAGTGCGGCGGGATTTGGTCATGGGAATTCTCCTGATCGCCGGGACGGACATGCCCCGGTTCAGGAAGAGCAAAGCTCCCTCCCCTCTCCGCCGCTGAGGCAGCCGATATTCAGCGAGAACGCGAAAGGGCGGCCCGTCCCGATTGGGACGGACCGCCCGCCGAGTGACCTGGACCTGTCAGGAGGGGTCAGGCAGCCTGCTCGGCAATCTCATCGGCCACCTCGCCGCTGTCCGTTTCGTCGGCTTCGTCATCAATCGATGCCTCTTCCTCCAGATCGGCAGGGACATCGGCATCAGTGAACCGCATGATCGAAGGTACCCAGGCCTGCGCCCGTTCCTTGACCTCGGCCTCGCCGATGAAGTTGCCCGAGAAGATGCGCTCGGCAGCGCTCGCCAGTTCGGCCTTCTTCGAGGCAGCATAGCGACTGACCAGTTCGGGACCACCCGCAGCATCGAGCGCCTCGAGCGTGCGGGCCTTGGCCACGCGGTCAAAGTAGTTCGCCGCCGTAGGACGCCACCAATGCGCGGTCTCGATGTCGAGGAGCGAGCCGAGCGCCTCGTGCAGTGGCACCGAGCGCTCGCCTTCACAGGCAAGACTGGCAACTAGCGTGCGCGAGACGACATGACCAAGCCAGGCCGAACGCGCCTCGTCTGAGAGTGCCCGGAACCTCGCAAACCGTTCGACATCGCTCTCGCCAGCACGCCAGCTTTCATCGAGCGAACCGGCGAACTCGGCCAGGGCAGCACTTGCTGGTGCGTCCTTGGCTTCGAACCCGGTAACCGGTCCGGACGCCACTGGGCCAACAAGCGTCGATGCCTTTTGGGCCCGCCAGTCGTGTCCATCGGCATCGGCGAGCGTGAAGACCATGAAGTCGAGCGCCAGTGCCTGATCGTTGGCGAGATGGATCGCCAGGATGTCGCGGCGCTGCATCGCGAGCTCGTCGAGCAGGCGCTGCGACAACGAGCTCCCCTTGGGCTTCGCCGCTCCGCTTTCCTCGACTGCCTCGATAGCGCCATCGTCGTTGGTGATGACTTCGGTCTCGGTGTAGAACTGCGGGACCAAGGTCGCCTCGCCATTGCGCGAGAGGACGAGGAAAGCACCGGCTTCGGATTTCAGTTCGTCGGTCAGCACCGGCGGACGATCGGTGAGGTCCCGCATGGCGCGATTGATCGCCACCAGTTCCTCCTCGGCCTTGGCGACCTCGTCCTCGTCGCTGTCCTCGTCTTCGAGAATGGCGGCGACACGGTCGTAGTCGGCCTCGAGTTCGCCCAGCTCTTGCGCTTCCATTTCGGTCATGGGTGCAGGCTCGCACGGCAGACGGCCGAGACCTTCAACAAGGTCATGGCTGACATAGTTGCCAAGGGTCGGCCGGACCCAGGCAAGGCCATATTCAATGGCGGCCTTTTCTGCGGCTTCTTCCATGGCCTTGTGCGCGAGGTCTTCCAGCAGCGCGACATCGATCCAGCTCTCGCTGGCATCATCGTCGAACAGTTCGCGCTCGATCCGGCCACCTGCGGCGAGGTAGGCATCGCGTCCGACAAGCATAGCGCGCGGATCGGAGCCACGAACAGTTGCGTCGAGCACCATGCGGCGGATCGTGTCCGGCGTGATCTGGTACCAGGCGTCCTGCAGCTCGGCAAAGACATGCGCCTGGCGCTCCACGTCGGAGATCGCGCCATAGGCCTTGGCCATGTCGAGCGTGATCGTGCCCTCGGCGAGCGCTTCGAAGACGCAGGGTGCCAGACTTGCCAAGCGCAGACGCCCTTCGACGAACCGGACAGTGAGGCCGAAGCGGCGCGCCACATCTTCGGTGGTAGCCCCTGCCTCGATGATGGAAGCGAAGGCTTGCGCCTCGTCGGCGGGGTTCATCGCGAGACGCTGGAAGTTCTCGGCAAGGCTGGCTTCGCGCACCTCGCTTTCCTCGCCTTCGATGACAAGGCAGGTGACCTCGTGGTTGTCGGGCAAGGTGCCCTCTTCGGCGAGGGCCTGCAGCGCGGCAAGACGACGACCGCCGGCCTCGACCTCGAACTTGCCGCGCTTTCCTTTGCGCACGACGAGGTTTTGCAGCAGGCCGCGCGCGGCGATGTCTGCCCGCAGCTGGAGGTCGGCCAGCACGTCGCTCGACTTGCGAACGTTGCGCGGGCTCGGGACGAGCTTCTTCAAAGGAATCGACTGGATCATGGGTGTTCTCCTGATGGAATGAAGGCGCAGGTGAGGATCACGAGGCCCACAAGCCCAAAGGGCTCCCTCCACTCTCATTTTGGGATTGGGGTCTGCCCGAGCACTCAGGCGGCAAGCGCGGGGAGAACCGACGAGGCATTCGACACCGGGACGAACAGGCGCGTGCGGTAGCGGATGATCTCGGTGAAGCAGCCTTTGCCCTTGTACCAGTCGAGCCGATCGGGCGAGAACCCGGTCAGTTCAAGGCGCTGTTCGCCGCCGACTAGCGAGCGTTTCACCGTGAGTGGATCGTGGCTGGCAAGGCCCAGCGGTTTGCCGCTGGCGAGAACGAGGTCGCCGATCTGCTCTGCAGCTGGCCCGGTAACTCCGGAAAGGCCAAAGGTCTCGGCGATTGCAGCGAGATCGATATCGAGCACTTCGCGGCCGATGATCGACTGGCCACCATTGCCTGCGGACGGTTCGAGGAGCGTGTCTTGCGCGCAGACAGCTGCGGCCTTCGCCATCAGCCAGGCCAGCATCGGCGGGGTCGAGAACTGCTGGAGCTCGACCTGTGCTTCGCTGCGAACGTGCCGCGGCGGCAAGGCTGCTTCGAGCCAGTCGAACCGCGCTTCGGCTTCGTGTACATTCGTCGCCAGATCGATCCGTGAGGACTCTCGAAGCCAGAGTAGTGCGCCGATCTCGACCGCGCTGTTGTAGTCGTCGATCGTCCAGGCACCTCCCCAGTCCAGAACACCGGTCTCTTCGGCGAACAGGCCGGAAATGTCGGTACGGGTAAGATGACGTCCCGAAGCGAGAAGCGCGGCAACTCGGGTGCCAATGGCATAGGCCAATGGCATGGACGGCAACTGCTCGCCGGCGGGAAACAGGTCTGATTGAAACATGGTAATTCGTCCTCCTGATGAAGGCATCGGGACACGCCCTCTGCCGGTTCAGGAATTCGAGAAGCCCTCTCTCCTCTACGGCGCCGCTTTGCGGCGCAGCCATGCTGTAAGTTCATCGTTCCAGTCGGTGTCGCGTGAGAATGGTTTGCGAACGAGGATCGTCCGCCCATCGCGGGCATAGGCGGCCAGGGCACGCGACGCGGCCAACTCGCCGCCAGCATCATGATCGACGAAGAGATGAAGCTCAGTTACGTTCTCGGGCACGCTGACGAGGCCGAAGCGCTCATTGCCCAAAGTTGCCCAGACGGGAATGCCGGTGAGAGCATATGCCGACATCGCGCTTTCGATGCCCTCGGCAAGGCCGAGCTTGCCGGAGGCCGGAGAGAAGAGGCGGACAGCAGCTTCACCGAGCGCGCCGAGTGCGCGTTTCGGCTTTTCGAAAGCGGCCTTGGTTGAAGCCTCGCTCGACAAGAACGTGCGATGGATGGCGATCGGCCCCTCGTCGCGGCAGACCGCCGCAATCATGGCCGGCAAAAACCGGGTGTGCCCCTTGGGGCCGAGCGGCGTTCGTGGGTGAAAGCGGAGCGCAGAAGATGCGGCGAGGATGCCGCGGCTCTCAAGATATGCCTTTGCCGGACTGGCACGCAGTGGCTGTGCATCGCGCCAGATCCTCAGCGCTGCCGCCAAGGGTTCGCGCGTTCTGGTCGACTCGGGACCTTCGGTAGTCGCAGAAGCTGAAAAGAGCGCCGGTGCCTCGAAACCTTCACGCGCCAATGCAGACAATACGCTTTGCTGATCGCATCCCGCAAAGCAATGGAAAAGGATAGCCTGCCGACCGAGCGACACACCGAGTGACGGCGTGCGGTCATCATGCGCAGGGCAGCAGGCCATGCCCCTTGTGCCTGACCATTTGCCGCCACGGCTTTCACAGAGGCGTCGCGCCGTCTCGGCTAGTGGATGGTTGGTCGTGGCAACGGACATAAGGGCTCCTTCGCAGGCTCGGGTCCCCCATGACCGCTATCCTCCCCTCTCACTGTCGGGACGGACAATCTGTTTTCCTACATGTTCTATTTATGTTCTATTCCGCTTCGTTGCAAGCGACAGGAGTAAGAAGGATGAGACTTACTTTGATGATCGGAACGATGGCGAGCGTCGTCGGTCCCTTGGTACATTGCGCACAGGCTCAGGAGTTCGCGCTGCTGGAACATCGCTACGAGCGGCCTGAAACCGCTGGTGATCAAGATCTCTGGACCAGCGAGGAAGCGCCGTCGAGGGTACTGCTCCCTGCTTCCTATCGTGAAGCAATTTACGAGCCACTGATTAGGGAAGCGGAAGTCCGGTATCGTCTTCCGCCTGGACTGATGCAGGCATTGGTTTGGGCCGAGTCCCGTTTCAATCCGATGGCTATCAGCCCAGTTGGCGCTGCCGGACTTGCCCAGCTGATGCCGGCAACCGCCCGTGAGCTTGGCGTTCGCAACCGGCATGATCCCGCCCAGAACATCGATGGCGGTGCGCGTTACCTGCGGCAGATGCTGGACCGCTTTGGCGATGTCCAGTTAGCGCTCGCTGCCTACAACGCCGGTCCCGGTGCCGTCACACGTGCGGGTGGCATCCCGAGAAATCGGGAAACACCGGCATATGTGAGGAGCGTTCTGCAGCGTTGGATGGCATACAGGCCATCATGAATACGAATCGGAAACGTATCAGCGGGCGGCTTGAACATCTGCCACGCGGCTTCGCTATCGTAACCGAAGCGGGCGATCACTGGGTGCTGGACGATTTCGAACCTGACAACGACCAGATCGGCGAAGAAGTAACCGCCGAGGGCGAAATCGTTGGGTTCGATCGCCTAAAGGTGGATTGGTTGGGCGTTCTGGCCGAGTAGCGATCACTTACCTTGCGCGCAAAACTTTGCCCACTCCGCCATGAGCTTGCGCCGCTTCTCGAAAAAGTCCGTCCTGCGATAGGCCGCCTCAACGCGATTCTGGACAGCATGTGCCAAGGCAGCCTCCGCGACCTCGCCTGGAAAAGAAGTCTCTTCAGCTGCCCAATCGCGGAACGATGAGCGAAAGCCATGGACAGTGACGTCCAGTTCCATATCTCTCAAAATCTTGAGCAAGGTCATGTCGGAAAGTGGACTCTTGCGTCGCTGGCCAGGAAAAACGAGGTCGCTGGCTTCGGTCCGGAAGACCTTTGCGCGTTCGATCACTTGTAACGCCTTGCGAGTGAGTGGGACCTGATGCTCCTCACCCATCTTCATCCGCTCCGCGGGGATGATCCAGACGGCGCGCTTAAGATCGAACTCCGACCAAACTGCATTCCGGACTTCCCCCGATCGTGATGCGTTGAGGATCAGGAATTCAAGGGCCAGGCGCCCGACCGAGGATCGTTGGTGCAGCCTGGTTAGGAAAGCTGGAACATCGACAAATGGCATCGCCGCAAAGTGACCCGACTTCCGCGGCTGCCGAGGTAGACCTTTCGAGATCGAGCGCATGGGCGCTTCGTTTGTACGGAAGCCTTTCGAGAAGGACCAGTCGAGCACGGTCCCGATGCGCTGACGCACTCTCCGAGCCGTTTCAGGCTTTTCGAGCCAGATTTCGGCCAAAGCATCGCGGATTGCCGGAGCTTCGATGTCGGAGACCAGGGCATCTCCGAAGTGCGGATACGCATATGCTTCCAGCGTCGATATCCATTGATCCTGATGCTTACCGTTCTTCCAACCCTTCTTGTGTTCAGCGTGAACCTTTGCTGCAGCCTCGCGGAAAGTCGGGATAACCTCACGTTCCTTCTTCCTTTCCGCAACCACATCGACGCCGGCCTTCGCAAGCTTTCGGACGCTCGCAGCCCGTTCACGTGCATCAGCGAGCGAGACATCTGGATAAGAACCAATTCCTACATCGCGCCTTCGCCCGTTCGCCTGAACCCTGACAATCCAGCTAGCCTTGCCGGACTTGTTGCGAAACAGAATCAACCCTCCACCGTCCGAGAACCGGCCAGCCTCACGCAGATTTCGCAATCCCGTAGCAGTTAGGTTTCCCATTCCTCCGCCAAACCTTTCGTTGCCTCGAAAATTTCCCCACACTTTTCCCCACACTTGGTGCGAGATGCAAAGAAACATATAGAGAACATCTGAAGCAAGCGCAAACAAAAAATCCAGCAATTCTGCTGGTTTCATAGACAATCTGGGGCTATGTGAGATTGGTATGGTGGCGGAGCGGGAGGGATTCGAACCCTCGATACGGGGTTACCGTATACACACTTTCCAGGCGTGCGCCTTCGACCACTCGGCCACCGCTCCGCATGCCTGACTTTGCAGAAGGCGGGCACCTAGCGAAGCTATCCGGCAAAGACAAGCTGCGTAATGACTTCGCGAGGCACATTCCCTAATTCCGCAATCATGACACGCACCATCGGCCTTGCGCCAAGTATCGCAGACATGGAGGCCGCCGCCCGCGCCGCCTTTTCCCGCATCCCGTCGGCCTTTGCCGAGCATCTCGGCGATGTGGTGATCCAGGTGCAGGATTTCGCCGAGGACGAGCTGCTGGCCGACATGGGCATCGAGAGCCCGTTCGAACTCACCGGCGTCTACGAAGGGCTGCCGCTGACAGAGCGCAGCATCGAGCATTCTGGCACCATGCCCGACCGCATTCGCCTCTTCCGGCTGCCCATTTTGCTGGAATGGTGCGAACGCGGTGACGAGACGTTCGAACATCTCGTCGGCCATGTCCTCGTCCATGAGATCGGCCACCACTTCGGCTTGTCGGACGATGACATGCACGCATTGGAAGACCAGGTACTCTAGGGCTTGCCAACCGGCCGGGCAGTGTCAGGATGCCGTTTATGAAGCACCTAGCTCTCGTTGCCGCCCTCGCCATTGCCCTTCCCGCCGCTGCCCAGGAGGCGGAGGAGCCGGATACGCCGTCCTCTGTGGTTGCCTCTGCCAGCGCCGAAGAATGGCGCGCCGTCGCGCCAGAGGACATACTGGTGATGCAACTGGCCCCGGACACTCGCGGGAGCGAGCGAACCGTGGTCATCCAGCTCATGTCGCCGCCATTCAGCCAGCCGTGGGTGGAGAACCTCCGAGCACTGGCGCAGGCACGCTGGTGGGACGGGACCAGCGTATACCGGGTGCAGGACAACTACGTGACGCAATGGGGCGATGCGACCGAGGCGAAGCCGCTGCCTGAGGGGCTGGAGGCGCCTGACAGCGACTATGCGGTAACGACAGTCGTCGGCGAGGAAGACGAAATCATCCTGTGGCATCCGCGACAACACCAGCGGGACAACCATGCCCATTGGACCCAGTTCAAGGACGGATGGCCTTCCGCTACCATTGTGGGCGAGAACACGCGAACGCTCACGCAATGGCCGATCCACTGCTACGGCTACATCGGCGTTGCGCGGGACTATGCGCCGGATACCGGGACCGGCGCCGAGCTTTACGCCATCATCGGCCAGCCGCAGCGGCACATGGATCGCAACCTTGCCGTGGTGGGGCGCGTGATCGAGGGGATGGAGCACCTCTCCAGCCTGCCGCGCGGCTCCGGCGAACTCGGGTTCTACAGCGAGGACGAGGCGGATTTGAGAACGCCGATCCTCTCGGTGCGACTGGCCAGCGATCTGGCCGATCCTCCGGCTTACGAGTATCTCGCATCCGATAGCGAGAGCTTTGCCCGATACGTGGAAGTGCGCGCCAATCGGGACGATGCGTTCTACACCGTGCCCGCTGGCGGCGTCGACGTGTGCAGCGTGCAGGTACCCGTTCACCGCATGGGGCAGTAGCCCTCGCCTGCTCGCGCCGAATGTGTAACTTTCCGGAAGCGCCTCGCAAGCGACCGAAACCGGCAGATTCCTGCGGCTTCGCGAAGCAGGCCGGAACGATCCCGGAACGCGGGACGCCGTGTTTTGCAAAACTTTCGGCGGGGGTCTTGGACGTTATGAAAGAGCGCGCCGAGCCTTACCCCCGGCCCCGCCCGGTAGGAAAGCGCAGCCCTAGACCCGGTCTGCCTGCGCCACGGCATCGGTAGCGCGCAGGGCGCTCATGATGCGCGTGAGGTGCGCCAGGTCCTGCACTTCCAGGTCCACCTCGTAGGTATGGAACACATCATCGCGCTGGACCAGTTCGAGGTTCATCACGTTGGCGCTGTTGCGCGCGAACATGCCCGCCATTTCCGCCAGCGTGCCGGGACGGTTGTACAATACCACGTTGAGGCGTCCAACAGCGCCCTGCGAGCGTTCGCCCCACGAAAGGTCCACCCAGTCGGCATCCACGCCGTTGGCAAGTTCCAGGCAATCGATGGCGTGCACTTCCACGGTCTTGCCCGGACGGCGCAGGCCCACGATCCGGTCGCCCGGAACGGGGTGACAGCATTCGGCAAGGTCGAAGCCGACCCCTGCCGTCAGCCCCTTGATCGAGATGGCGCGTTCCTGCTGCGTCTCTTCGGGCATGTCTGCCGTGCTGCCGGGAACGACGGCTTCCATCACGTCGCGGTCGGACACCTTGCCTGCACCGATGGCGTACATCAGGTCTTCGGTATCCTCGAAATCCAGCCGCTCTGCCGCCAGCCTGATTGCCTTCTTGCCTACCTTGGTGGGCAGGCGCTCGGCGATCTCATCGAACAGCTTGGCACCGATCTCGGCGATCTCGGCATGCTCCTTCGCGCGCACCGCCCGGCGGATGGATGCGCGCGCCTTGCCGGTGACGACGAAGCCCAGCCACGACAGTTGCGGCTCGGCATTCTTGCCCTTGATGATCTCCACCACGTCGCCGTTGCCCAGCGGGGTACGCAGCGGCATGTGCCGCCCGTTGATCTTCGCGCCCACGGTCTGCGCGCCAAGATCGGTGTGGACGGCGAAGGCGAAATCCACTGCGGTCGCGCCCTTGGGCAACTGGAACAGCGCGCCCTTGGGCGTGAAGGCGAAGATGCGATCCTGGTAGATCGCCAGCTTGGTGTGCTCCAGCAGTTCCTCGCTGTCGTGGCTGGCATCGACGATCTCGATAAGGTCGCGCAGCCAGCCGACTTCGCCATCCACCTGCCCGCCCTGCTTGTAGGCCCAGTGCGCGGCAAGGCCAAAACCGTTGGTGCGGTGCATCTCGCGCGTGCGGATCTGCACTTCCACGCGCATCGACTTGTCGTAGAACACGGTGGTGTGGAGCGAGCGGTAGCCGTTGTTCTTCGGCGTGGAGATGTAATCCTTGAAGCGGCCCGGCACGAACTGGAACGTGCGGTGCAGCACGCCCAGCGCAGCGTAGCAATCCTCCACGTTGTCGGTCAGCACGCGGAAGGCCATGATGTCGCTCACCTGTTCGAACGGCAGGTGGCGTTCGGCCATCTTGCGCCAGATCGAATAGGGATGCTTTTCGCGCCCCCACACTTCCACTTCCAGGTCCGCCTCGCTCAGCGCGTGCTTGATGTCGAGCGCGATGCGGTCGACCTGCCCGGCGTCTGACTGGCGCAATTGCTCCAGCCGCTTGGTGATGGTCTGGTAGGCCTCCGGCTCCAGCTGCTCGAAAGCCAGGAGCTGCATCTCGCGCATGTACTCGTACATACCCACCCGCTCCGCCAGCGGGGCGTAGATATCCATCGTCTCGCGCGCGATGCGTCGGCGTTTGTCCGGATTGTTGATGTGGTGCAGCGTGCGCATGTTGTGCAGCCGATCCGCCAGCTTCACCAGCAGCACGCGCAGGTCTTCGCTCATCGCCAGCAGGAACTTGCGCAGGTTTTCCGCCGCCCGCTCGTTCTCGGGCATGGCCTCGATCTTGGAGAGCTTGGTCACGCCGTCCACCAGCCGGGCGACATCGGGGCCGAAGCGTTCCTCGATATCCTCGATCGTGGCGAGGGTATCTTCCACGGTATCGTGCAGCAGCGCGGTGATGATCGTCTGCTGGTCCAGCTTCAGGTCGGTCATCAGCCCGGCGACTTCGACCGGGTGGCTGAAATATGGGTCGCCGCTGGCACGTTTCTGGCTGCCGTGCTTCTGCACGGTGTACACATAGGCGCGGTTCAGCATCGCCTCGTCGGCGTCGGGATCGTATTCCTTTACCCGTTCAACTAGTTCGTACTGGCGCAACATCGTGAAACGAATGTGCGTTGCAGCACGGCTTTGGGCAAGGGGTATCGCGCGCGGCGCGAGATATTTCCGCGCCGCGCGCTCAAATGGCGATCAACCTTCGTAGCCCACGATCTGGTCCACGTTGCCGCGGGTATAGCTGTGATAGCCGCCGCGCGTCTCGTTGTAGATGCGCGTGGCGATCGGCTGCCCCCAGCTTCCGGTTTCCCAGAGCGCGGTGAAAAGCGGCGCCACGAACTTGTTGCGGCCCACTTCGGCAAGGAACTCCTCGGCCTGCGCCACGGCAGGCTGGTATTCGTTGCGCAGGGCCGCTTCCAGCCACAGGAACAGCACTTCGTTGTTGCCGCTGTCGGACAGCGCGAGTTGCTCGTTCAGGGCGGCCAGTTCGTCGGCGGAAAGCTCTTCCGGCAATTCCTGCAGGAAGCGCTGCTGTTCGGCCCCGGTCCAGCCGGACCACGTTTCGGTGGCGGGCAGCGTGCCGTCGGCAGCGAAGGCCGCGGCAGCACTGTCGACTTCTGCGAAGGCTTCCGCATCGGGCGCCACGGCGTTTTCCGGCAGGCCCGTGCCGTAGACCCATTCGTCCAGCATCAGCTCTTCTTCCAGCGCCTCGTCCCCGTCGACCACGTATTCGCGCAGCTCGGCAAGGAACATCTCGCTGGTGGCGGGCTGGAAAGCGTGGCGGTCGAACCAGCCGCGCATGAATTCATCGAAGCGCTCGCGCCCGATGATCGTCTCCATCGTGCGCAGGAACACCGTGCCCTTGTCGTAGATGGCGGGGCCGATGGTGTCGAACGGACTGATGCCGTCGGGCGTGCGCATGGCGGTGTTGGGATTGTCCGCGCCCTGCTCCTCGATTGCTTCTACCAGGCTGGCATAGCTCAGCGCATATTCCTGGTTGGCGCGCTTCTCGCCGAAGACGGCTTCGGAAATGCGGCTTTCGAAGTAGGAGGTGACGCCTTCGTTCAGCCAGCCGTCGCGCCAGCTGGAATAGGTGACGAGATTGCCCGACCAGCTGTGCGCCAGTTCGTGCGCGACGAGGCCGGTGTTGCTGCGATCGCCCGCGATGAACGTGGGCGTGAGGAAGGTCATCACCGGGTTTTCCATGCCGCCGTAGGGGAAGGCGGGCGGCAGCACGATCATGTCGTAACGGCCCCAGCGGTATTCGCCGTAAATCTCTTCGGCGGCATCGATCATGGCTTCGGTGTCGACCAGTTCGGCGGCAGCTTCTTCCAGCACTTCCGGCTCTGCCCAGACGCCGGAACGCGGCCCGAGTTCGGCGAATTCGATGTTCCCGGCGGCAATCGCGATCAGGTAGGGCGGGACAGAGTTTTCCATCACGAACTCGAACGCGTGGCGGTTCTCGCCGACATCCTCGGGCTCACCCCGGCTGATACCGCTCATCACCACGTTCAGCGGCTTTGGTGCGGTGATGCGCGCCTCCCAGGTCTGGCGGATACCGGGGCTGTCCTGCGTCGGGATCCAGGTGCGGTTGAGGATCGCCTGCCCCTGGCTGAAGACATAAGGATATTCGCCGCCCGCGGTCTGCTCCGGCTCCAGCCATTGCAGCGCCTCGGCGTCCGGGCCGCTGGCGTAGTTGATGACGATCTGCTGCAATGCAGGCCCGGTCATTTCGCCCAGTTGGACGGTAATCGGCTCACCCTTTTCGGCGTTGTCCGGATCGGCCTCGCCGATTTCGTAGTCCAGCGCGTTGCCGTTGCCATCGGTGATACCGCCGATGATAAGGCCGTTGGAATCGAGCACGATCTCGGTCGCATCGTCCGCCGCGTCCACGTCCAGCGTGGCCGTCCCTTCCACGCGCTTGCCCTCGAAATCGAGATCGAGATCCAGCGCCACATGCGTGACGCGCGCTTCCAGCGGGCGCGCGTAGGTGAACTCGTCCTGCGCCTGCGCGCTCGTCAGGATCGGGGCCACGGTGCGCTCCTCGTCCGGCAGGTCGTCCGCCGTGCAGGCGGCGGCAAGAAATGGCAGGGCCAGGCAAGTAGCAAAGGCAAGAAAGCGCATGGATTCTCCAGTTTATCGCAGAAAGCCGGGTGAGCGGGCCGGTTCCGGTATTCGTTTCGCCCGCAACCATAGCAAATCGTCGAGCCGAGTCAGCCCTTGATGGAACCGTGCTGGCATTTGTCGATGCCATGCTGTTGGTGTTACACACGAATTCACCGTCGGAGAGATCGATCATGCGCCCCCTCCTGTTTGCAGCCGCCCTATCGACCAGCGCGCTGGCCTCCCCTTGGCCGCGCAGGATGCCGTGTCGCAGGTGGAGGAGACGCTCGAGACCGAAGTCGAGGGCGGACAGGACATCATCGTCTCGGGAGAGCGCGGCGAAATCCACGCGCAGGCCCGCGAACAGGCGCGGGAGATCACTCCGCCTACGGGATCGGTGCAGGCCCCGCTCGCGCGGATGCAGGACCCGGTGTGCCCTGGCGTCTTCGGCGCGGAGACGCAGACCGCTTACGAGATCATCGGTCGTATCCGTTCCAACACCGAACGCGTGGGCCACAGCGTCATTCGCGGGGAGGAATGCGCCGCCAACGTGATCGTCGCTTTCGTCGATGACCCGGCGGACGAATTCGAGCAGCTGCGCGATGCCGACCATTACACCGTGCGCGCGCTCGACTACTGGGCGGCCAAACGGGTTCACGAACAGGAAGGCCCGGTGCGTGCGTGGAATGTCACCGCCACGATGTCGCGCGACGGGATCGGCTCCAACGGTCGCCCGCCGACGTTCCAGAGCACCGCGATCAGCCGGCTGGAGCTTGGCGTGCGCGAGGATATCGGCATCTCCGTCGTGATGATCGACCGCGATGCAATCGCCGGGATGGATACCGTCGCCATCGCCGATTACGTCACCATGCGCGCCCTCGCCCAGACCCGCGCGCCCGAGGGTGCAACGCGGCTGGGCACGATCCTCGAACTGTTCGAGCCGGACGTGGAGGCCCCGCCATTCCGCCTGACCTCTTTCGACGAGGCATACCTCACCAGCCTCTATAGCAATCAGGCCAACACCCCCAGCCAGATCGCGCTCCGTGACGTCGGCCGCCTGATGGAAAGCCAGGGACCGGGCGCAGACGACTAGGTGACAGGCGCGGCGCGTCGCATTAGGCTGCGCCGTATGAGAACGATCACAACAGCCCTTACCGCCTCTTTCCTCACCCTAGCCCTCGCCGCTTGCGGGCAGTCTGCCGAGACCGGTCCGCCGACGGAGGCCGAAGTCGACGCCGCGCAGGCGCAGGCCGACGGCTCCGGCGGAGAAGCCGCCGCCCGCCAGTTGATCTTCTCCGATGAATTTTCCGGCGACACCCTCGATCCCACCAAGTGGAACGTGGTGGGCATGGATTTCTGGGTGAATGAGGAGGAGCAGGCCTACGTCGATTCTCCCGACACGATCCAGTTCGTGCAGGGCCTGGAAGGGGCCGACGGAGGCGCGCTGGTGCTGCGCCCGGTCTATCGTCCGGGCCAGGACACCAATGAGGAACGTGACGCCGATTTCATTTCCGGCCGCGTCAACACCAAGGGCAATTTCGAATTCACCTATGGCCGGGCCGAAGCGCGCATCCGGATGCCCGAGGCGATGGGCGTGTGGCCCACCTTCTGGCTGCTGGCCGATGCCGAATGGCCGAGCGAAGGCGAGATCGATATCATGGAATACGTCGGTTATGCCGACTGGACGGGCGTTGCCATCCACGGCCCCGGCTATTCCGGCGACATGGGCATTGCCGACCGGCAATATTTTCCCGAAGGCACCGACGTGACCGACTGGCACGTCTATGCCGCCGAATGGAAACCCGACGTGATCGAATTCTACGTCGACGACCGCCTGACTTTCCGCATCCCCCGAACCAACGCCGAGTTCTTCGGCGAATGGGTGTTCGACAACCCGCAGTTCGTGGTGCTGAACTTCGCCGTGGGCGGTATCTACCCCTACAAGATCAACGGTATCGAGGAGCCCTACAAGGGCATGCCGCAGGAAACGGCAGACCGGATCGAAGCAGGCGACATCGCGATGGAAGTGGACTGGGTGCGGGTTTACGCGCCGGCCGAATGACCTGGGCCGAGTGACCTGAACCGTCAGCTCAACCCCAGGTCACTTCCGGCGGCAGACTCATCAGGATGGCATCGATATTGCCGCCGGTCTTCAGGCCGAACAGGGTGCCGCGATCATAGACGAGGTTGAATTCGACGTAGCGTCCGCGCCATTCCTTCTGCGCGGCCTTTTCCTCTTCGCTCCATTCCATGCCCATGCGCTTGCGGACAATGGCGGGGAAAGCGTCGAGGAAAGCTTCGCCCACGTCCTTCGTGAAAGCGAAATTGCGTTCGAAAGCCGGCAGGTCGGCACATTCGAGGTGATCGTAGAAGATGCCGCCCACCCCTCGCGCAACGCCCCGGTGGGGAATGAAGAAATAGTCGTCGGCCCATTTCTTGAACCGATCATAATAGGTAGGGTTGTGGGCGCTGCACGCTGCCCGCAGGCGGGCGTGGAAAGCGTCGGTATCCTCTGCATATTCGATGGGCGGATTGAGATCCGCTCCGCCGCCGAACCATGCGGCCTGGGTAGTCAGGAAACGGGTGTTCATGTGGACGGCGGGCACGTGCGGGTTGGCCATGTGCGCGACCAGCGAAATGCCGGTGGCGGTAAATTCGGGATGCTCCTCGCTCGCGCCGTTCACCTGGCCTGCGAACTTGGGTGAAAATTCGCCGGAGACGGTGGAGACGTTGACGCCCACCTTTTCGAACACCTTGCCCTTCATCACGCCGCGCACGCCGCCGCCGCCATCCGAACCGTCCTCCGTTTCGCGGTCCCATGCCGTGTAGTCGAAACTGGCATCCGATCCCGCCTCGCGTTCGATCGCCTCGAACTCGGCGCAGATACGATCGCGCAAGGTTTCGAACCATTCGCGCGCTTGCTGGGTTTGTTGTGTCCACTCCATGGGTTCGGTCTTGCCAAAGCGCGCGGCAGGCGGCAAGTGGCATCCATGGTTCCCGTTTCGTTCGCATTCCCATTCTGCGGGGACGAATTCGTCCTCACCAAGAGCCGCGCGCTCTTCTGGCCGCGAGAGAACGCGCTGCTGGTGGCCGACCTGCACCTGGAAAAAGCCAGCTTCTACGCCAGGCACGGCCAGCTACTGCCACCCTACGACAGCCGCGAGACGCTGGAGCGGCTTGCCGAGGCACTGCGCGAGACGGGCGCACGCCGGGTCTACACGCTGGGAGACAATTTCCACGATTCGGACGGCTCGCAGCGGCTGGAGCCTTATGCCGAGGGGATGCTCGCTGCCCTCACCCGCGCCACGGACTGGGTATGGATCACCGGCAACCACGATCCGGCGATGGAGGCAAAGAGCGGCGGCACCATTGCGGAAGAGCTGGAAGTTGCGGGCATGGTGCTGCGGCACATGGCGAAGAAGGGGGAGACGCGGCCCGAGCTTTCCGGCCATTTTCACCCGCGCGTGCAGGTGAAGATCCACCACCGCCACATCCGCCGCCCCTGCGCGGTCGTCAGCCACAACGGCGATGCGACCTGCGGGCGGATGATCCTGCCCGCCTTCGGCGCGCTGACCGGCGGCATGGACGCGGCCGATCCGGCAATCCTCAGGGCGCTGCAACCCGCCAGCGCCATCGACGCGGTTGTCCCGGCCGGCAAGCGGCTGGCGCGGTTCCCGCTCTGGCGTGAATGAGAGGGCGCGGGTGAGAGCGCCCGTTTCTATCCCCTAGCGTTTGCCACCGTTCCTTATTACATAAGCGGCTCAACCAAAGCAGAATCAGGAGCACAACATACCTCGTCCACCCCGCCGCAACATGGCACCGCCGGTCAAATCCGGCCCGAAATACGACCAGTTTATCCAGGCCGAGAAGGTCCGCGTCATCGATGGCGACGGCGAGAATCTCGGCGTGATGTACACCCGCGAAGCGATCGAGCAGGCCCAGGATGCGGGCCTCAATCTCGTTGAAGTCTCGCCCAACGCGAACCCGCCGGTGTGCAAGTTCCTCGATGTCGGCAAATACCGCTACGAAGCCCAGAAAAAGGCCAATGCGGCGCGCAAGACGCAGAAGACGCAGGACATCAAGGAAATCAAGATGCGTCCCAACATCGACGATCACGATTACGACGTGAAGATGAAGGCGATGCACAAGTTCATCGACAATGGCGACAAGGTGAAAGTCACCCTGCGCTTCCGTGGCCGCGAAATGGCGCACCAGCACCTGGGCATGGACCTGCTCAAGCGCGTGCAGGACGACATGGAAGAAGATGCCAAGGTCGAAGCCTATCCGCGCCTCGAAGGGCGTCAGATGCTGATGGTGCTCGCGCCCAAATAGGGCAACACCGCCAGCCGGAAAGAAGGGGCGATGCCGGCAGTGGCAACGCCCCTTTTTCATGTCGTGCCGTTACTAGTCCGCGCCGACGTGCTCGTTCAGGAAGGCGAGATAGGCTTCCGAGGCGGTGATACGGTTGTCGCGGCGGGTGAACCCGTGTCCCTCGTCAGGGAACAGCACATATTCCACCGGCGCGCCATTGGCCCGCGCGGCTTCCACCAGCTCGTCGCTTTCCACCTGCAACACGCGTGGATCGTTGGCACCCTGCACCACCAGCATCGGCTTCACGATCCGGTCGGCATGGAACAGCGGCGAGATGGCGCGCAGCCGTTCGCTGTCCGTCGCCGGGTCGCCCAGTTCATCGAACAGCGCATCACGTTGCGGGCCCCACCAGGCGGGGATCGATTCCAGCGTGCGTAGCCAGTTGGTGACGCCGAAGATGTTGATGCCCGCATCGAACACTTCCGGATGGAACGCCAGCGCCGCCGCCGTCATGTATCCGCCGTAGGAACCGCCCATCACCGCGATGCGATCGTCGGCGATCCAGTCCATGCCCTGCAGGAAATCCTTGGAGGCGACCACGTCGCGCAGGTCGGCATCGCCATGCTTCAGGTCGTCCATGTGGTAGAACGTGGTGCCATAGCCCGACGAGCCGCGATTGTTGATCGCGTAGACCGCGTAGCCGTGGTTCACCAGGTGCTGGATGACGGGGTTGTAGCCCTGCCTGCTCTGCCCGCCCGGACCGCCGTGGACATAGACCACCGCAGGCGCGGGGTTTTGCGCATCGGCGCCTTTCGGGCGATAGAGGATGCCGGGAATTTCCACTCCGTCGTAGCTGACGAAGCGCGCCACGGTGGAGGTGACGAGATCGCTCTCGGCAATCGCGGGATTTAGCGCGCTGGTAAGGCGCGTCACCTGCTCGCTCGCGTGATCAAGCTGATAGATATCGGTAGGCGAGGTATCGGTGTTGGCGGCGAACGTCGCCATGCCTTCGTCGGGCGAGAAGCGGAAACCGCCCATGTTGGCAACCTCCATTCCGAGGTCGATCTCCTCGCCTTCCACCGTGTCGAACACGGTAACATCGGTCGCCCCGTCGCGGTTGAACGCGGTGACGCGGTAACGTCCCGAAGGCGAGTAATCGACGAAGGACACGTCCCACTCGTCCTCTGCCAGCAGCTCGCGCTCGCCGGTGGCGATGTCGTATGTCCACGCCTGGCGGAATTCGCCGAATTCGTTGGTGGTATAGACCAGGTTCGCGCTGTCAGGCGTGAACCCTTCCGCGCCGTGGGTCGCCTCGGCATCGCCCGGCGTGATGAGCACCGGCTCACCATCACCTTGCAGGTCCACCAGGTACAGGTCCGAATCGGTGTTCGTTTCTTCCTTGGTCACCACCAGCCAGCGCCCGTCGGGCGATACGCTGCCGAGCCAGTAGCCTCCCGGATTCCGGAACACGAGTTCGCGTGAATAATCGCCCGCGTCGAACAGGTAGAGGTCGGACGACGAGGCATCGCGCTCGTTCGTCTCGACGTAGAAGGCAGAGCCGTCAGCGGTCCAGCCGCTGAACCCGGCGCGGGTTTCCTCGCCCGGGGTCAGGTCGCGTATCGTGCCGTCTTCCTCGCGCACGAAGAGATGGTTGATCTCGTTACCGCCGCTGTTGGCGGTGAACAGGATGCGCCCGTCGCCCGGAAATGCGCTGACGGCGTTGTAGGCATCGCTTTGCGACGCGGTCAGCTGCATGCGCTCCCCGCCGTTCAGCGGCTGCCAGTAGGCGTTGCGCACGCCGCTTTCGTCACTGGTGATCAGCACAGCACTGCCATCGGGAGAGAAAGCATGGCCCTGCCCCGAAACGGTGCCGAAAGTGGTGGAGGTGTAGAACTCCTCCGCCGAATATGTCCGAGACGGTGCCTCGGCCTCGGTATCCTGCGCGGTCGCGGGCGCGGTGGCCAGCGGGAAGGAAATGGCAAGGGCGCTGGCCGACAGCAGCAGGCGAATTGTTCCAGTCATATCAGGTGCCTTCCGTGAATCTGTGCGCGGGTCATCGCACAGAACCGGCCCGCGGCAAAGCGGACTTGAACGCTAGCGAAGGACCGAAAAATCCAGCACCGTGAAGCGCGCGGGGGCCGTTGCGTAAACGCCGTGCCCGCGCCCGCCCTGCGTGCCAAGGGTAAAGCCGATGCGTGCCGCATCCCTCAAGGCAGCGGCGAACTCGCGGGGCGAGTTTTTGCGGTCTGATCCCATTACCGAGATCCAGTTCTCGTCGAACATGATCGTCACCTCGTGCTCGCCGGGGCGCAGGGGCACCACGCGGCTGTCGGGCGAATACCAGCGGTGATAGCGGGTGCGGCCATCGGCGCGCCAGTCGTCACCTGCGCGCTGGATATAGAGCGAGAGCAGCGGCTGCCGGTCGGGGTATTCCTGCGAGACAAAGCGCGCGCCGGGCCGCGCATCGATGCGATAGCGCAGGCGAATGCCGCGCGCACGGTCAAGCGGGCCGCTGGCGCGCGTCAGGTAATGCACGTGGCCGTCGCGGCGGCGCGGACCGGGGAAATCGAAATACCAGCCTTCATGGCTCGCAAGCGGATGCGGCGGCATGTTGACCGAGTAGTTGCGGCCCCGGATTTGCGGACCGATCTCCCACTCGCGCACCCAGCCATCGCCGCGCGCCATTGCCGCCGAGGGGGCGGCAAGCAGGGCACCGAACGCAGGGCCGGAGAGGAGGAAGGTGCGACGTTTCATGCCAGGAGATTAGCCAGCCGTGGCTGACAAGATGCTGAATTCACCCGCGGCGCGCCGTTCAGGCTTTCCCCGCGCGGCGCGCCGCCCCTGCTTCCCGGGACAGGATTACAGCTCCAGCCCGAATCCCAGGCCAAACGACGTTTCGGCGAGGTAGACGTCCGCCTCTCCGCCTCCGTAGTTCACCGGGATCGAGCCGCTGCCTTCCACCGTGTTTCTCGGCGCGCGCATGGCAAAGCCGGTGATCTCGATGCGGTCGCTCGCCTGCCAGGTCGCGCCCACCGTGAAATGGTCCTGCACCACGCCCGGGGCGAGGATGTTGAGGAAGGTTTCGGACTGCGGCACGGGGTTCTCCGAACGGCCATAGCCGGCGCGCACGGTGAAACGGTCACTGACGTCGTAATCCGCGCCCACCTTGAACACGGTCACATCGTCCCAGCCGAAGCCGGGCCCGTCTGTCGCGCCGAACGGCACGCCGGAGAACAAGGGGGCCAGCGGGTTGCCCACCGAACCCACGTCGGAATACTCGATGCGCTTCACATCGGCGGCAAGGCTCAGGCGGTCGGTCGGGTGCAAGGCAATGCCCGCGCCGTAGGACGTAGGCACGTCGAACCCGCCCTGGTCGGCGAACAGTCCGGCATACTTGTCGAATTCGTCTGCCCAGATGGTCGACTGGTAGAACGCGCCGATCGAGACGACATCGTTCAGCTCGCCATAATAGCCGACCCGGAAGCCAGCACCGAAAGAGGCGTCGGTGCCGCGATCGGTGAAGTTGGCGGGATCGCTGGATGCGGCGGTGAAGGGCTGGATGCCGCTGGCGCGGAAGCCCTGCACCAGCCCGATGGCGGAAACGCCGACGGAATGCCCCTCAGCGAATTCATAGGCCAGCGTGGGGCTGATGAAGACCTGCTTCAGGTCCACGCCCGCGTCCCCCTGCGCGCCGAAACTGGCGAAGGGATTGGTCTCGTAATCGGTGTTCATCCCGCCATTGCCGTTGATCGTCAGGGCAAAGGTCAGGTCGTTGCTCAGCGGGCGGACGTAGGCGAATTCCGGCAGGACGAACGGGTTCGAACCATTGCCGTCATAGCTGCCGTTCAGGCCCGCGCCATTGCCGGAGATATCGGCTCCCCGGTCGGGCACGAAGATCTCCACGCCAAGGTCGAGGCGCGATTCCATCCCGGCGATGCTGGCGGGGTTGTTGACCGCGGCCATGCCATCCTGCGGATAGGCGATGCCCGCGCCGCCCATGCCCTTGCCCTTGGCCCCCACGCCGTTGAGGAAATAGCCGTCGGTCGCCTGCGCGGGATTGCTGGCGAGAGTGGCGATGAGAGCGGCGCTGGCGAGCGCGGCAATGCGCATGGGGGAAGTGGGCATGGAACGACCTTCTGTTAATATGCGAAGTGGCTTTGGCGATGCGGGTGCACCGAGCCTTGGAGCCGCGCAGATGGGTCCTCCTCTCGCGCCGCAAAACGCAAGGTTTCTAGTGGGCCGTCAATTTTAACTTTAGGCCGGTTCCCACAGCTCCAAGGGGTTTCCATCAAGGTCTTGAATACGAGCGAAATTGCCCACGCCCTCCATGCCTTCGCGGTGCGAAATCGCCACTCCAGCAGTCTCCAGGCGGGTGAGCAGCGCCTCCAGCCCTTCCACGCGCAGGTTCAGCATCACCTGCCGCTCCGCCTGCCAGTAATCGCTGTCTGCTGCAAAGCCTGCGAACACCGTCGGCCCGGACTGCTGCATCCACACCCATTCGCCATCGGGCGTAGGCTGGCCGCTCTCGGTCGCCGCGATGCCCAGGTGGTCGCGGTACCATGCCGCCAGCGCCGCCGGATCGGGTGAGCGAATGAACAGCCCGCCAATCCCCAGAACCTTGCCGTCTGCCATGCAACCCTCCTTGCCTCGCCCGCGCCGCTGCGCCACGATTGCCCCCATGGGCAGGGAGGATACCACAGCATGAACGCCAAGGGCATCGGCTTCTGGCTGGGGCCGGCGTTGTTCGCACTCACCGTGCTGCTGCCCGCGCCCGAGGGCATGGCCGCAGAGGCGTGGCGTGTGGCGGGCCTGGTATGCTGGATGGCAACATGGTGGATGACGCAGGCCGTCCCGCTGACCGTCACCGGACTGCTGCCGTTCGTGGTGCTGCCTTTCAGCGGTGGGGGCACGGCGGGCGAAGTGGCGGGCGACTATTACTCGCCGATCATCTTCCTGCTGCTGGGCGGCGCGTTCCTTGCTCTCGCCATCGAACGCACCGGGCTGCACAAGCGGCTGGCGACGTTCATCCTCGACCGGATCGGCGGGCGCGGGGGGACATTCGGGCTGCTGCTCGGTTTCATGATCGCCGCCGCGATCCTTTCGAACATTATCTCCAACACCTCCACCACGCTGATCATGATGCCGATGGCGCTGGCGGTGCTCGCGGGCGGCAAGGTCGTTCAGGATGCGGCCTCAAGTAGCGAAGCGATAGGCCAGCAAAAAGGCGGCGTGGTGCCGCAGGACGGCATTTACGGCGCGTTGCCCATGGGCCTTGCCTTCGCCGCCAGCGTGGGCGGGCTCGGCACGATCATCGGATCGCCCACCAATGCCATCGGCGTTGCCCTGCTGCGGGATATATCGGGGATCGAGATAACCTTCGCCATGTGGGCCTCCTTCGGCGTGCCCATCGTGCTGCTGGGCATTCCCATCGCCGCGTGGATCATCGCGCGGGTGCAGGAAGTTTCGCGCCACCCCTTCGACATGCAGGCCGCGCGAGAAGCCATCGATCCGCACGGGCCGTGGACGCAGGCGGAGCGGCGGCTGGTGCCGGTCATCGCCATCACCTTCGTCGCGTGGATGCTGCGCGGCTGGGTCGCGCCCTACTTCCCGGAAGGCTCGCTGACGGACGGCACGGTGGCCATCGCCGCCAGCTTCGCGCTGTTCGTGCTGCCCGACGGTACGGGCCGCCGCCTGCTGGAATGGCACGAGGCGAACAGCGCGCCGTGGGACGTGCTGCTGATGTTCGGCGGCGGGCTGGCCCTGGCCGGCGGCATGATGCGCACCGGCCTTGCGGACTGGCTGGGGGAGGCGCTGCTGTTCCTCTCGGACGTGCCCATGATCGTCGTCGCGCTGGCGCTGGTGGCGATGGTGGTGCTGATTACCGAGTTCGCCAGCAACGTCGCGACCGCCAGCGGCATCATGCCCGTCGTCGCCGCGCTTGCCGTGGCGCTGGGCGGCGATCCGTTGCTGCTGGCCATGCCCGTGGCGCTGGCGGCAAGCTGGGGCTTCATCCTTCCTGCGGGCACCGGCCCCAATGCCATCGCCTGGGCGACGGGCCGCATTGCTCTCCCCCGGCTGGTGAAAGCGGGGTTCGCCCTGGACATGGCAGGCATATTTCTGATCGTGGGGGTGGTTTTCGCGCTGGCGCCGCTCGTCACCTGACTGCCCTTGCGCATCCCTCCGCGCGAATATAATTGCACATGAAACCGGATTTTCGGGAGAAGCGTTCCTGCGGAGGTTAGGAACGGGTGGCCCGGAACCGTTTACCCTGCCCCTGCCTTCCTAGGGGTAAGAGCAGGAAGGAGCCTCACCATGGCCGACCCGAACGATACCAACAGCAACGACCCGCTGGGCGCCGTCGACACGCCCACCCCGCGCCGCAAGCCGAAGCCCGAAGTCACTCGCATCGACGGACAGAAGCTGAAGCCTTCCACCCTGATGATGGGCCACGGTTACGATCCGGCGCTGTCCGAAGGTTCGCTGAAGGCACCGATCTTCCTCACCAGCACCTTCGCGTTCGAAAGCGCCTCTGCCGGCAAGCGGCACTTCGAAGGCATTACCGGCAAGCGCGAAGGCGGTGCGGAGGGCCTCGTCTATTCGCGCTTCAACGGGCCGAACCAGGAAATCCTCGAAGATCGCCTCGCCATCTGGGACGATGCGGAAGATGCGCTGTGCTTCTCCAGCGGGATGACCGCGATTGCCGTGCTGATCCTCGCCGCCTGCAATGCAGGCGACGTGATCGTCCACTCCGGCCCGCTCTATGCCGCATCCGAGGGCTTTGTTGCCAAGGTGATGGCGAAGTACGGCGTCACCTATATTGCCTTCCCCGCTGGCGCGAGCCCGGAGAAGCTGGACGAAGTGATGCGCGAGGCGAAGGCCAAGGCGGAGCAGCAGGGCGGCGAAGTGCCGCTGATCTACCTCGAAAGCCCCGGCAACCCCACCAATGCACTGGTCGACATCGAGGCGGTGAAGGAAGCGCGTGACGCGCATTTCGATCCGGAACGCTGCCCCATCGCCATCGACAACACCTTCCTCGGCCCGCTGTGGCAGCGCCCGCTGGAGCACGGCGCGGACCTGGTGGTCTATTCGCTCACCAAGTATGTCGGCGGCCATTCGGACCTCGTGGCCGGAAGCGTGGCGGGCGGCAAGAAATGGATCGACGCCATCCGTGCCCTGCGCAACACGATGGGCGGCATCGCCGATCCCAACACCGCCTGGATGCTGCTGCGCAGCCTCGAAACCGTCGAACTGCGGATGCAGCGCGCAGGAGAGAACGCGGCCAAGGTTTGCGCCATGCTGAAGAACCATCCCAAGGTCGAAGGCCTGGGCTATCTCGGCATGATCGAGGACGAGCGGCAGCAGGACATCTACGACCGGCACTGCCTCGGCGCAGGCTCCACTTTCTCCGTCTTCATCAAGGGCGGCGAGGCGGAGTGCTTCCGGTTCCTCGATGCGCTGAAAGTGGCGAAGCTGGCCGTCAGCCTTGGCGGTACCGAGACGCTGGCCAGCCATCCGGCCAGCATGACGCACCTCTCCGTGCCCGAAGGCCGTCGCACCGAACTGGGCATTTCCGACAACCTCGTGCGCATTTCCATCGGTATCGAGGATGCGGACGACCTGGTCGCCGATTTCGAGCAGGCGCTGGAAGCGGTGTAATCCTTGCCAGAGGCGGCTTGCCCCCCAAGGCATTGGACAGCTAAGGGAAAGGTCGAGCCGCCTAGGGCGGGAAACCATTTCGGAACGGACGGGAAAACACGTGCTTCGCAAATATGCCCTCTTCGTCGGCGTCGCCGCTCTTGGCGCCCTGGTCACCTCTTGCGGAGGTGACGATACCGGCACACCGACGCCCTCGCCGACTGCCACCGGAACGGCCACCCCGACACCGACGCCCACGCCGACCCCGATCGTCGACTTCGACCTGCAGGGCGATTTTGCGACCGAAAGCACGAACGCGAACTATGCCTTCGCCTATTTCACCCCCGATGCAGGCGGGACCGAGACGTTCAGCGGCGCATCGCGCCTGAACGGCCTTGCCACCATCAGCCTCGCGCTCGCGCCCGAGCAGGTGCAGTTCGGCTTCCCCGACCTTGACGATCCCGTGTCGTTCGGCGCCACCGAATTGACGGACGCTTCCGCCACCGTGCGCTCCTACGCGCGTGGGGACGAGAAGCTGGTCCTGGAACTGCCTTTCGAACACGTGCTGCGGGTCAGCTACGAATCGCAGGTCGACTTCACGCGCGACACCACCGACGGCGTCCTGCGCGGCGAACGAACGGCGCTGTTCTTCAACCCTGTCACCACGGATGAGGATATTGCTGCGGACCTCGATTACTCCGGCAGTGTCGAGGTGGTCGGCGGCGATCCGACCGTGACCCCTTCGGGCGCAATCTCGGCCCAGGACGTCACCTTCACCATTTCCGAAGCCGATAGCAGCATCAACGGCACGATCGAGATTTACCGCGACAACAACGGAACGCCCGAGCTGGTTGCCAAGCTGGTGTTCGAGCGGACGACGAACTCCTCCGGCACCGTGACCGGCGGCGTGCTGAATTCCAACGGCACTTTCTCCGGCATCCTTACCGACGAGGCCAACCAGTTCGCCGGTACTTTTGCGGGCGCGCTGAGTGGCCCCGACCGGGAAGAAATCTTCATCCTGTTCTCCGTTTCCGGCACCACCGATGCCGATGACGACGGCGATGTGGACGAGGACGACGATCGCCGTTTCGTCGGCAGCTTCATCGGCAAGCGCTGAGGAACGAACGTCGACGGGCGGCTTGCGGCCCGTCCGATATTGCGGTTAGCTGCCCGGCAAACGAGTTCGGGGAGGAACCGCGTGATCCATAGACTTTCCATCGCATTTGCAATGGCTCTGCTTCCTGCGCCGCTCATGGCGCAGGAGGCTGACCTTTCGCTGCCCGCGCGCGAGCTGGCACGGCTGGCCGGGGCCGAGGTGGCCGAAGAAGGCTGGCAGGTGCCGCGCACGCCGTGGGGCGATCCCGATCTCACGGGCATCTGGCCGCTGGACGTGGTAGGCCGCACGTCGACCGAACGCTCTCCTGAATTCGGCACCCGCGCCTATTACACCGACGAAGAATATGCCGCCGCCCTCGCCCGGAGCGAGGAAATCGCCGCTGGCTACGAGCAGGAAGACGCGAACGACGAGATCGGCAGCGGCCACTGGTTCGAATGGGGCACGCCGCTGAAACAGGTCTCCCTCATCATGGCACCCGCCAACGGACGCCTGCCCCCGCTGACCGAGGAAGGCGAGGCGATGAGCGCCGCCATGCGATCGAGCTGGAACGTGACGCAGTTCGACAGGCTGTCCGATTTCAACTCGCTGGACCGGTGCCTGTCGCGCGGACTGCCCAGCTCGATGACGCCGTTCCCCTACAACAACGGCGTGCGCGTGTTCCAGTCGCCCGGCTACGTGGTGATCCAGCTGGAAATGATCCACGAAACCCGCATCGTTCCCATTCGCGGGGAGCCGGGGCCGGATGAGATCCGCCAGTTCCTCGGCACCTCCGTGGGCCATTGGGAAGGCGACACGCTGGTGATCGAGACGACCAACCTCACGGGCGAGACACCCATGAACATCGTCGGTCCCGGCAACAAGCCCATCCCCACCAGCGACCGCCAGACCATGACCGAGCGGCTGACGATGGTGGGGCCGGACACGATCTTCTACGAGGCCGAAGTACGCGACCCCGTGGTTCTTACAGCGCCCTACACACTCGCTTTCCCGTGGACGCGTGACGACAGTTACGAGATGTACGAATACGGCTGCCACGAAGGCAACACCACAATCCGCGGCTACATCACCAGCACCAGCCCCCGCTTCGTGGGAGAGGACGCGCCGCCCGTTGATGATCCGGCACAGTGGGTGAACGATACGGTGGAGCGGTAGTCATGGACCTTCGCCTGCCAGCCTTTCTCTGCGCCATTCTCGTACTTGCCGCCCCGGCGAAAGCGCAGGACGATGCCCTCGTCATGACCCCTTCCGGCCCCTGGGTCGCCGAATTCGCGGATCATTCTTGTGCGCTGATGCGCAATTTTGAACAGGGCGACCATTCGGCGATGCTCGAACTCAGACAATTCCTGCCGGGACGTCTGTTCGAGATTACAGCGGCAAGCCCGACCCTGGAACGGCGTGACCGCAAACTGCGAACTGCCGTCCTTCCGGATGATGAAACGGAAGCTCCCCGCACCTATCGAAGGGTGGACGGCGACGACAATTGGGAAGGCTTCATTTACACTGACACGATCGATCGCAATGGCGAGAGTCCGCCTGTCCCCGGCTCGCCACAGGCCATTGCTCGTGATGCTGCGATTACGGGAGTTTCGATCCAGAACGGTTTCTCATCGGATATCGTTTTCGAGACCGGACCTCTCGATGAAGCGATGCGGATCATGCGCCATTGCACGGACGATCTCGTTTCGGCTTGGGGCCTGGATCCACAGCAGCAGCGTAATCTCTCACGGCAAGTGGATCTCGGAAGCAAGGTATCGTGGTTCAGACAGTTTCTACAGATCTCGCAGAGGATTGAGCGTGAATACGGTATCGATAATCTGAAGCTGCTGCTGCTCGTTGACGAGGATGGAAACGTTACTCGGTGCAGGGCAACCAACCTTCCCGACGACGTGGCCGCAGAAAACGCAGCGTGCGAGCATGTGTTGAAATCGGCAGATTTACAGCCCGCTCTCGATGCAAACGGACACGCCGTCGCATCCTATTATCTCTTGTGGGGCTACGTCGTCTCTTGACCTACCCCTTCCACTCGCGCCGCTCCTCGGCGGCTTTCAGCACTTCGTAGGCCAGTTGCAGCTTCTGGAATTCCTCGGCCGCTTCCTTGTCGCCGGGCTTCACGTCAGGGTGCACTTTCTTCGCCCGCGCGCGCCATTCGCGTTTGATAGCCTGGAAATCGGCATCGGCTTCCAGTTCCAGCACTTCGAGCGCGCGCATCTCGTCGGCGCTGCGCGATCCGTCGCCGCTGCCGCTCCATCCGTAGTGCTGGCTCTCGGCATAGCCCGCGCTTTCCGCCTGTTCGGCCTTGGCGCGCTCTGCCGCCTCTTCCTTGTCCAGACCCTGAAAGTAGTCCCACCCCTTGTTGTATTCCGCCGCGTGCTTCTCGCAGAAGTACCACCGGTCGGGGCTGTTGGGGGATTTGGGCGCGGGGCAATCGCCGGGCTGGTCGCAGCCGTGGCGGTCGCAGATGCGCACCTCCACCGCCTCACGGCCCTCGTCATAGCCACGCCAGCGGGGGAAGCCCCAGTCGTTGGAACGCCGTGAACGGGCCATCAGGAAAAGGTGATCGCAAGCAACATCCCGGCCCATATAGGGCGCAAAGCCCGACAAGTGAACCGAGCCCTTTGCGGGTAATCAGGATGGGAACGATTCAGCCGGTTGATACATTTTGGTGCAATTGCTGCATTGCAATATAGCCCGTCCGGCCGATATACCGTTCGGACAAAGTCAACCAGAGCCACGATTCGAGATCACCGCATGAGCAGGCAGCTCGCCATTTCCATTGTCTTTTCCGTCATGACCATGGCGGCATTCGCGCTGTTCGCCAGCCCTTCGACGGGCCCTGGCATCGGCGGCGAGGCGGCAATGCAAACGGGCGCGGCAGCCCATGCCACCGCGCCCGCTCTTGGCCAGGTGTTCCCGGCCCTGCCTTCCCTGATCGGCTAGCTTACCGTTCGATCATCACCGTGACGGCGCGGCGGTTGCGGGCCCATGCCTGCTCGTTCGAGGCCGTGGCAACGGGGCGTTCCTCACCATAGCTGACCGTGCGCAGGCGGCTTTCCGGCACGCCCAGGCTGACGAGGTAGTTCTTCGCCGCATTGGCGCGGCGCTCACCCAGTGCGAGGTTGTAATCGCGCGTACCGCGTTCGTCGGCGTGGCCTTCCACGGTGGCGCGGGCGCCGGTGTACTGGAGCAGGTATTCGGCCTGGCGGCGCAGGGCGGTCATGTCCTCGTTATCGATGTTGTAGCGATCGGTATCGAAGTAGATCGTGTCGGCCCCTGCCATCGCGCTGGAGAAGTGCGACTGCGAGCCGGGCTGCGGCGCAGTGGAGGTAGGGGTGGGCGTCGGCGTGGGCTGCGTTACAGTATCCTGCGGCGCATCGGGCGTGACGACGGGCGGTTCCTTCTTGCAGGCACCGAGTGCCAGCGCGCTGGAAAGAGTGACGGCGATAATCAGGCGATTCATTTTCTGGCTCTCCTTGAACCGTAGTGAAAACGGGTTTGTTGTTTTTGCGACCCCGCTGGGGAACTAACGCACTTACGGCAGAACCGGTCCCCAAGCCGGGTCTGACGCCCCTACCGGCGTACGCAGCCGGCGCTCGTTCTCGCCGGTCAGGTCCACCTGCCAGATCGACGTGTCGCCGGAATTACGCTCGGTGCGGAAGAACTGGATGATGCGGCCGTTCGGAGCCCATGTCGGGCCCTCGTCCTGCCACCCGTTGGTCAGGGTGCGCATGTTGCGACCCTGCGGGTTCATCACCGCGATATGGAAATCGCCCACGATGTGGGTGAAAGCGATCTGGTCGCCGCGCGGGCTCCACTCCGGGCTGGCACAGCGCCCGCCGAAGAAGCTGATCCGGCGCTGGTTCGAACCGTCGGAGTTCATCACGTAGCACTGCTGCGCGCCCGACTGATCGCTTTCGAACACGATCTGGCTGCCGTCGGGCGAGTAGGAGCCGCCCACCTCGATCGCCGGGCCGGACGTCAGGCGCTGCGGCGTGCCGCCACCTGCTGCGGAAACACGGTAGATATCCGTGTTGCCGCCCACGGCCATCGAATAGAGGATATAGCGGCCATCCGGGCTCCAACGCGGGGCGAAGGTCGGATTGGCGCTCTGCGTCACCAGCGTCTGCCGCCCGCTGCCGATGTCGTACACGTAAATCCGCGGATTGCCGTCGACGTAGGACAAGTAGGCAATCTTGGAATAGTCCGGCGAGTAGCGCGGCGTGAGCGCGGTGGACTGGCCGTTGGTGATGAAGCGGTGGTTCGCCCCGTCGCTGTCCATGATCGCAAGGCGTTTGATGCGGTTATCCTTGGGGCCGGTTTCCGCGATATAGGCGATGCGGCTGTCGAAGAACGGATCCTCGCCCGAAAGGCGCGAATAGACGAGGTCGGCACACTTGTGCGCGGCACGGCGCCACTCGCTGGGGTTCACCACCCAGCCTTCGCGCACCAGCTCGCTCTGCAGGGCAACGTCGTAGAGGTAGCAGCCGACCGTCAGGCGCCCGTCGTCGTTGGCACGGACATAGCCGTGCACCAGCATCTCCGCGCTGCGGCCGCGCCAGGTGTTCCAGGCGGGATCGGTGATTTCGGGATAGCTCGGGCGCGGCAGGGCATCGGGGCCGACCGGGCGGAACAGGCCGTTGAAGCGCAGGTCCGAATAGACAACGCGCGCCAGTTCAAGGCCGAGCGCGGCCGTCCCTTGCGAATTCGCAGGCGTGGAGACGTCGCGATTGGTGGCGAAGCTGGCGATGGCGATTCCGAGATCCTGCCAGGCATCGGCCGTTACCGTGACGGAAATTCCCTCGCCGTCACCGTCGCCCTCCACCGTCGTTTCCTCCACATCCTGCACGCCGATGCTGGCCGGGTCGAGGTCGGTCATCAGGTCATCGTTCTGCGCGAGGGCAGGCGTGGCCGAGAGCGACAGGGCAACACCGGTCAGCGAGGCGAAGAGGGAAAATCGGATCATTGGGCTAGCCTATTATCGAAGTTGGACGTGATGACACGCCATCCGGAGTAATACTGTTCGGGCAAATCGAAGGGCGCTGCAAGACGCACGGCGCGCACCGCCTGTTCCTGGTGACGGCGAACCTGCGCGCGGTTGGCATCGGTCTGCCCGGTGGTGCGCAAGACCTCCGGCGCACCGGCAAGCGTGCCGTCGCGGTTCAGGCGGAAGCGTACCACTGTCACCAGCGATTCTACTTCCACGCCCGATGGCGGCTGCCAGTGCGGGCGCAGGGCGCGGATAATGGCCTGGGCGATGGATGCTTGCTGTGCCGGGCCGACGGTCTGGGCGGGTGAGCCGCTGTCGCCGCTTGCATCACTAGTGCCTTGCAGGAAATCGTCATTGAGGCGGCTGCCCTGTGCGCGCTGGCTGGCCGTTGCCCGCGGCGTTGGCGCAGGGGTCGGGCGCGTTTCGGCGCGGCGCGTTTGCTGCGGCGTGGGCGTGGGTGCAGGCGTGCTCCGGGCCGTCGGCCGCGGGGGCGTGGTGACGGGTCGCTCGATCACCTCGGGCGCAGGAGCCTCGACCATTTCCTGCGCTTCCTGCGGCATATCGGCCATTTCGGGAGCCATTGCTGCAGCAGGCTCCGCGCTGGGATCGGGCGCGGTGCTTTCCAGGCTGACTTCGGTTGCCAGGCTCACGTCGATGCGCTCGGTCGGTACGAACGGCGGCGGGTCGCGCGTGGCGTGGACGGCCAGCGCCACGGCCAGCGCCGCATGCGCGACGACTGCGGCCCCCAGACCGATGCGTTCTTCGCGGGAAAGATCGGCGAACATGGCCATCAGCAGGTCAGGCTATGGCGCGTCGGCTGAACTGGTGGTGACCAGCGAAATGGAGTTGAAACCTGCGCGGTTCAGCTCTCCCATCACCGCCATCACCCGGCCATAGTCGAGGCCCGTGTCGGCGCGCAGCGCGATCAGCGGCTTCTCCGCCCCGGCAGGCCCGGAAATGGCATCGAGTGCCTGCTCCAGCGCGCCGGCTTCCACCAGCACGTCGTCGATGTAGATGAAGCCTTCGCGGTCGAGTGCGATGGTCACCTGCTCCGGGTCCTGGTCCATCGGGTTGGCGCGGCTTTCGGGCAGTTCCACGGGCACGCCGCTGGCCAGCAGGGGAGCGGTGACCATGAAGATGATGAGCAGCACCAGCATCACGTCAACGAAGGGCGTGACGTTGATTTCCGCCATCGGCGCGCGGCGGCTGGAGCGGCCCCTGCGGCTGGAGGACATGACGCCCATGCCCATCGGCTAGCCCTCCATCTCGCGGCTGACCTGCGCGTGGACGCGGTCGGCAAAGCGTTGAAGGCGCGCCTCGAACCCGTTCACGGTGTTCGACAGGCGGTTGTAGGCGATCACCGCCGGAATGGCCGCGAACAGGCCGATGGCGGTGGCGAACAGCGCCTCCGCAATGCCCGGCGCCACCACGGCGAGCGACGAGTTCTGCTGCAATCCGATCTGGAAGAAGCTGTTCATGATGCCCCAGACGGTGCCGAACAGGCCCACGAAGGGTGCGACCGAGCCCGTGGTGGCGAGGAAATTCAGCCGGTTCGCCTGTCGGTCCGCCTCATGCGCGACCTGCCCTTCCAGCGCCTGCGCAACGCGCCCGCGCGCGGCGACCGGGTCTTTCAGGCCGGACTTGTGGCTGCGGCGAAACTCGGCGATCCCGGCGGCGGCGACGCGGGCCGAAGGATTATCCTTGCGGCGGCGCGCGTCCAGCACGCTGTCGACATCCTCGTGCGTCCAGAAATCCTCCTCGAACGCATCGCAATTGCGGCGCGTGCGGCCCATCCGCATCGAAAAGCCGATGATGATGGTCCAGGTCCAGATCGAGGCGAGGATAAGCCCCACGATCACCAGCTGCACCACGATATCGGCCTGCAGGAACAGCTCGATCGGATCGAGACGGGTGGGAGCGGATACGGCAAGCATGTCCAGCACGGTCATTGGTCGTCTTTCGTGACAAATTGTTCGAATGCGCGGCGCCATTCTTCAGGCTGGCGGCGCGGTCTGCCCTCGTGCGTAACGAATGCGGCAACGATGTCTACCTGGGCCAGAAGTTCCTCCCCGCGCATCACCCTCTGCTCCATACGCGCGCTGGCGGCGCGCAGTTCCACCGCGCGGGTCTCCACGATCAATTCATCGTCCAGCTTGGCCGGGCGACGCCATTTGATCTGCGCTTCGGATACCGCGTAGACGCCCTCGCCCGCCTCGAACGCCTCGCGCTGGTTGATGCCCAGCACGCGCAGCAGATCGCTGCGTGCGCGCTCGCACCACTTCAGGTAATTGGCGTGATAGGCGATGCCTGACAGGTCGGTATCCTCGAAAAACACCCGCACCGGGTAGTAGTGCGTTGCCCCTTCGATTGTGCCGGAGGGTGGCTGCAATTGTCTCTCCTTAGATGAACGGTGGCTTACAGCCTGCCCGGGCCCGAAAATTTAGCACTTGGCGACGAAACGAGTCGCGCCTGCGACCTGTCGAGCGCCCCCTGTAGAGACAGCCCTATCGCGCCAGCATGGGGCCGAGCGGCCCGCCGCCGAACAGGTGCACGTGCAAGTGCGGTACTTCCTGCCCGCCGTTGCGGCCCACGTTGCCGAGCAGGCGATAGCCGCGAACGACCAATCCCTGCTCGCGCGCCACGTGCCCCACGGCACGCACGAAACCCGCGATTTCGTCTGCCGGTGCCTTGGCGGAGAAATCGTCCCAGCTCACATATTCGCCCTTGGGGATGACAAGGATGTGCACGTCCGCCTGAGGGTTGATGTCATGAAAGGCCAGCGACCATTCATCCTCGTAGACCTTGTTACAGGGAATCTCGCCGCGCAGGATCTTGGCGAAGATGTTTTCGGGATCGTAGGGCTTGGTCGGGTCGACGCTCATTGCTCGGTCTTCCTTGCTGCCTTTTCTTCGAGGCCCGAGGTGCCCTCGCGCCGGTCCAGTTCGGCCAGCACATCGGCGAGGGGGATATCCTTCGCGCCCAGCAACACCATGAGGTGAAAAACGAGATCGGCGGCCTCGCCGGTCAGTTCCTTGTCGGAGCCGCTGAGCGCCGCGATTACGGTCTCGGTGGCTTCCTCGCCCACCTTCTCGCATATCTTGGGCAGCCCCCTGGCATTCAGCTTCGCCACATAGCTGCTGTCCGGCGAGGCGGCGCGCCGCTGCGCGATCGCGGCTTCGAGGCGTGAGAGTGTATCCATCGACTCCGGCAATGGGCGAAAGGCGTGGTTCGGGTCAAGCAGAGAGGTGGACTGGGGTGCTTGTTACAGAAGGGGCCTCAGCCGCGCGCGGGCAGGCCCGCATCGCGCAGGGCCTTGTGCGCCTTGGCAATGGTATGGGTGCCAAAATGGAAGATGCTGGCCGCCAGAACGGCGCTGGCATGGCCTTTGGTCACGCCTTCCACCAGGTGGTCGAGCGTCCCCACGCCGCCGCTGGCGACCACGGGCACCGAAACGGCATCGGCAATCGCCCGCGTGAGTTCGAGATCGTAACCCTTCTGCGTACCGTCGCCGTCCATACTGGTGACGAGCAATTCGCCCGCGCCAAGTTCCGCCAGCTTCACTGCGTGCTCGACAGCGTCGATCCCGGTCTCCCGCCTGCCGCCGTGGGTAAAGATTTCCCAGCGGGGACTTCCGTCGGAACTGGGCTCTACCCTGCGGGCATCGACAGAAGCGACAGCGCACTGGCTGCCCATGCGATCGGCGATATCGGCCATGATTTCGGGGCGACGCACGGCGGCGGAATTGACCGCAACCTTGTCCGCGCCTGCGAGCAGGAGCGCACGTGCGTCATCCACGCTGGAGACGCCGCCGCCCACGGTCAACGGCATGAAGCACACTTCGGCGGTGCGCTTGACGATATCGAGCAGGGTGCCGCGCCCTTCGTGGCTGGCGGAGATATCGAGGAAGCACAGTTCGTCCGCGCCTGCCGCATCATAAGCCTGCGCCTGCTCAACCGGATCACCGGCATCCTTCAGGTCGACGAAGTTCACACCCTTCACCACGCGGCCATCGGCCACGTCGAGGCAGGGAATTACGCGGATACGGACTGTCATTGTCGGGTCGCCTGTTCGATATCGAGCATCATTTGAGGTTCTTCGCTCGCGACTTCCAGCACTTCTTCGTCCTGCTGAGTCTGGACCTGGGCCTGCCCGAACAGCCAGAACATGAGGAAGGCCAAGTTGAAATAGAGCACCAGCGCCATCCAGTAGCGGTTCGGATCGTCCTTTTTCGTCAGCCGCAGGCGGCCAAGGCCGGTAACGCCGCGGCGCCAGTCGATAATGGCCGTGGCCAGCATGGCAAGACACGCGACAAGGGCGACGTCGGCCATGCTCATCGGGTGGCGACCGCCACGGCTGACTGGTGATCGGTCAAGAGGTAGGCAACCGTCGTGGCGATGGCCGCGACTATGGCATGCTGGACAGGGGCCTCATCCCACTTCATCCCGCGTCCCAGCAGGATGAGTGCTCCGTAGACGACGGTAAAGACCACCAGCCCGATCAATGCCACCTGCGTGCCGCCGAAAACATACCGTACGGCTGAAGATACGGCCGCGCCGCCGATGCCGGGCAGGAAATAGGGATTGATGTCCGGACTCACCGGTTCGCCATGGCTATCGCCGTCGCCAGGTCCAGCCGCCCCTCGTAAAGCGCGCGGCCCGTGATGACGCCTTCGATCCCTTCGTCCGCGTGGAGCGAGAGGACGTGAATGTCGTCCAGCCCCTTCACCCCGCCGCTGGCGATCACGGGGATATCCACGCTGCGGGCCAGTTCCACCGTCGCATCGACATTGCAGCCCTTCAGCATGCCATCGCGCCCGATATCGGTGAACAGCAGGCTGGCAACGCCCGCGTCCTCGAACCGGCGGGCGAGGTCGACCACCGGCACGTTGGAGACTTCGGCCCAGCCTTCGGTCGCCACCATACCGTCACGCGCATCGACGGCGACGACGATGCCGTTCTCCCATTCGCGTGCCATATCCTTGACGAAGTCGGGGTCCTTCAAGGCAGCCGAACCCATCACCACGCGCGCCACGCCGAGGTTGAACCAGCCCTCCACGGCCTTGGCATCGCGGATACCGCCGCCAAGCTGCACGTAGCCGGGAAACGCCTCGACAATGGCTTCCACCGCCTCGCGGTTCTCGGCCCTGCCCGCGAAACTGCCGTCGAGGTCGACCACGTGGAGATGCTCGGCGCCCGCCTCGGCAAAGATCATGGCCTGGGCTGCCGGGTTGTCGCCGTAAACGGTGGCGCGGTCCATGTCGCCCTCGGCAAGGCGGACAACTTCGCCGCCTTTCAGGTCGATGGCGGGAAAAACGATCATACGGGCTTCCAATCGAGAAAACGGCGCATCAGGTCGATACCGAAGGTCTGGCTCTTTTCCGGGTGGAATTGCACGCCGACGATATTGTTGCGCGCGACGGCAGCCACGATGCCGCCGCCGTGATCGGTCATCGCGGCAACGTCCAGCCCGTCTTCAGGCACGAAATGGTAGGAGTGGAGGAAATAAGCCTCACCCTCTTCCAGCAATTCGTGGTCGCCGTGATGCGGGGTGAGGCCAACATCGTTCCAGCCCATGTGCGGCACGCGGATGGCAGGATCGGTGCGCTCAATCATCTGCACCTCGCCCGGAATCCAGCCAAGGCCGGGGCATTCGCCGTGCTCCAGCCCGCGATCGGCGAGGAGTTGCATCCCGACGCATATGCCGAGGAAGGGCTTGCGGTCCCCCAAGACGCGGTCTTCCAGCGCATCGACCATGCCGGGGATGCCGGTGAGTCCTTCATAACAGGCGCGAAAGCTGCCAACGCCCGGCAGCACGATCCGGCGCGCGCCGCGCACCAGCTTCGGATCGTCGGTGACGGCAACATGCTCGGCCCCGGCGGCTTTCAGCGCGTTGTAGACCGAGTGAAGGTTGCCCGCGCCATAATCGATTAGCGCAATGGCCTCAGCCACCGAGCTGCCCCTTGGTCGAAGGCACCGCCCCGCCCTTGCGCGCGTCGAGTTCGACCGCCTGCCGCATGGCGCGGGCGAAACCCTTGTAGAGCGCCTCGCAGATGTGATGGTTGTTGCTGCCGTAAAGCACCTGGCAATGCAGCGTCAGGCCGGCGGACTGGGCGACGGAGTGGAACCAGTGCTCGATCAGCTCGGTATCCCATTCGCCAAGTTTTTCCTGCGTGAAACGTGCTTTCCAGACGAGGTAAGGACGACCCGAAATGTCCACCACGACGCGGGCCATGGTTTCGTCCATCGGCGAGTGTGCCTCGCCGTACCGACCGATCCCGGCCTTGTCGCCCAGCGCATCGGACAGCGCCTGGCCCAGCGCAATGGCGCTGTCCTCGGTCGTATGGTGCTGGTCCACGTGCAGGTCGCCGTCGACTTTCAGCGTCACGTCGATCAGCGAGTGGCGGCTGAATTGCTCCACCATGTGATCGAGAAAGCCGATGCCTGTGGAAATGTCGTATTGTCCCGTCCCGTCGAGATTCACCTCGACGAGAATGTCGGTTTCCTTGGTTTTACGCTCTGTTCGCCCTGTACGCATGGGGGTGAGCCTATAGGCCGATGCAACGCGCACGCAAGCGCATTGGCAGGCATGATCGCCCGATTCCGGCTTGATTTTGCGCCCCGCCAGCGTCACCTAGGCCCCTATGAGCGATGATACACCCGACAGTCTGATCCCGTACGACGAGATCGTGCAGGAGGCGCTTCGTGCCGTGGTCGGGCGTGTCCTGGGCCAGGTGGAGCGCGACGGCGGCACCCTGCCGGGCAGCCACCACTTCTACATCACGTTCAAGACCGGCGCGCCGGGCGTCGATATTCCCAAGACGCTGACCGAGCGTTTTCCCGACGAAATGACCATCGTCCTGCAGAACAAGTTCTGGGACCTTGAAGTCACCGATCGCGGGTTTTCGGTCGGCCTCAGCTTCAACCAGATCCCCAGCAAGCTGGTCATTCCCTTCTCGGCCATTACCGCGTTCGTCGATCCCGCCGTGGATTTCGGCCTGCAATTCCAGGCGGCTGTCGAGGACGAGGAACCCGCAGCGCACGACGATGCGGAGAACGATGCGCCCGATGGCGAGGAACGCCGCTCCATCGAAGACGTTGCCAAGAGTGAGGACGGCTCTAACGTCGTCACGGTCGATTTCGGCCGCAAGAAATAACCGGGCTTGGATTTCGCGGGCCCACAAGGGGCAGCGATGAGCGACAATCTCGACCGTGATGAAATTCACCGACTTGTAAGAGCGCGGCGCGGCAAGACCGGCAACGTGCCCGGCCCGACGGAGAACCCTGCAACCAACCTGATGCTCGCCGACGTGGTGATGCGGATGGGCTCCTATGTCCTGCGCGGCGGAGTGGAGAAGGCGTTTCTCAAGAAGCGCTACGACGACGAGACCGTCAAAGATATCAAGAACAACCGCTCGATCTGGCGGACCCTGAGTTCGATCGCCGTGGCCAAGTTCGCCACGCGCTCCGTCCCCGGTGCAGCCATCGTGGGCACAGGCATCCTCGGCAAGGTGCTCTACGACCATTCCAAGGCCCGCCGGTCGCAAAAACGCGAAGGCGACGCGCAGCTTATCGAACAGGCGAACGAGGATAGCTGAGCCCCGCGGGCTTGATCCATCCCCTGCCTCGCCGCATTAGCGGTGAATGACCGAATCTTCCCCTTCCAGCTCGCAACCGCTCGCTCGCCGCGGCCTGATGTTCATCCTGTCCTCGCCGTCTGGCGCAGGCAAGACGACCATCGCGCGCAAGCTGCTGGCGGAAGTGGATGGCATCGGCATGTCGGTTTCCGTCACCACCCGGCCCATGCGACCGGGAGAGGTCGAGGGCAAGGACTACCACTTCGTCGACCAGGCGACATTCGACGCCATGGTGGAGAACGGCGAGTTCCTGGAATGGGCGAAGGTTTTCGGCAATTGCTACGGAACGCCCAAGGCCCAGATCAAGGCAGGCCTGAAGGCCGGGCAGGACTTCCTCTTCGACATCGACTGGCAAGGAACGCAGCAGCTTTACCAGCGCATGGAAACGGACGTTGTCCGCGTGTTCCTGCTACCGCCCAGCATCGCAGAGCTGGAACACAGGCTGCGTTCGCGCGGGACGGACAGTGACGAGGTGATCGCTGCGCGCATGGACCGCGCCCGGTTCGAGATCAGCCACTGGGACGGATACGATTACGTCGTCGTCAACGACGATATCGCGGGCTGCTATGACAAGGTGCTGACCATCCTGGAGGCAGAGCGCATGAGCCGCGCGCGCCAGACGGGCCTTGTCGACTTCACCCGCTGGCTGATGCAGGAACCGTCAGAACCGGCGCGACCAGCGTAGCGCAGCCCCCACGTCGTCGGCGGCATCCGCGTAGTGCCCCGGCTCGTGTCGCAGGAAGAGACTGGCCGCTGCGCTACCGCCCCAAATCGGCCCGATCCACGCCAGTTCGCCTGTAACTTCGCGGCCCCCGGGTGAGAGAGACAATCTCTGCACGCCGTATTCGGCGGTCAGGGTGTCGTAGCTGAACGACGTCGGCAGGTTGAGATCGAGGCCGCCCGATGCGACGCGCAGCGGCTGCGAGATGCGCAGCGCCAGTCGGTCGTTTGCTGCAAAGACTCCTGATCGCTGTAGATCGAAGGACCAGGCATTGCTCGAAAGGCCGGAGCCATCGGCCAGCAGAGGAGCACTGCGAAGGCGGGTGAAACCCTGCCTGTAGGCCGCGCCCAACCGCCAGTTGTCGGCGAAGCGCCAGCCAAGGTCGGTGTCGATGAACACGGTATCACTGCCTGCCAGCCCGAAGCCTTCGTGGAAGCGCGCGCCCAGCACGGTGCTGTCCTCCGCGGTCCAGGTCAGGCTTGTCGCTATGTCGAAAGCGCCGAACTGCCGGTCGAGGGAAAGGGCGAAGCTGGCGAGGTCTTCCTCCACCCGCTGTCCGCGAAGCTGCGCGGCGCGGCGTTCGGCAGCGGCGCTGATGGTGGAGCCGGTCTGCGCGCTGACGGTGAGGCCCCAGTCTCCCACCTGCCGCCGAAGCGCCACCGCGCTGTCGGCCATCGCCAGCATGCCATCGTCGTCAGTGCCACTGGCGGCAATCATGAAGGCCGGGCGGTCACGCCCTTGCATACCCGCCACGAGCCCGTCGGCGGACTGGCGGTAGGTGAAACCAAGCTGGGTGTTGGGCGACAATCGCAGGGCAACGCGCGCTGCCAGCACGCGGGCCCGATCCGCATCTTCGGATTGCAACAGCAGGATTTCGGCGCGCGGCGGCTGCCTGCCACTGGCATCGATGGAGAAAGCAACGCTCGCCCTCGAAGACCCGCCGGAAATGTGGCACGCACCCTGCCCCACGGCTCCGTGCAGGCGCTCGGGAATATCCGCCCCGCGCAGCGTGCCTGCCAGATCGGTAGAGAAGGCGCGCTGGTAGCGGTCGGTCACCAGCGTCTGAATGGACGCGGCACTGAAGGCGTCTCCCATCGCTGGCGAAGCGACGGCAGTGCTGTCAGCCAGCGCCAAGGCCGTAGTTTCGCCCGCGATCTGCGTCGTGCCAACAGGCTGGAAAGCGCGGGCCACATTCAGGATACCACGGCCATAGACGGAATCGTCGCCAGCCGCCCCTGCATCGAAAGCCGTCTCCAGCAGGATCTCGGCAATCTGGTTGCCCGTTAGGTGCGGGAATGCCTGCGCCAGCAGGGCGGCTGCCCCCGCGACCTGAGGAGCAGCGAAGCTGGTGCCGGAATAGAGGAAGACGAAGCCCTCCTCGTCGACGAAGATTTCCCCGTCCTCGTAGACGCAGCAGATTCTGTCTCCCCGCGCGGCGAGGAAGTATTGCGGGTTCGCCCCGGCGCGGTTGGAGAAATCCGAGATGGTGTAGTCCTCGTCCACCGAGCCGACGATGATGACCCCACCGTTTCCAGCATCGCCCAGCATCTCGGCAAAGGTGGTCAGTTCACCGCGTCCGTCATTCCCGGCCGCGACCACGACCAGCACGCCCGCATTGACGGCGTTCGTCACCGCCGATCGAAGCGCCTGGGTAATTCCACCGGGCCCGCCCAGCGAGATGTTGATGACCTTGGCATCGTTGGCCACGGCATGATCGATGGAATCGGCAATCGCGCTGTCGAGAAAGCCGCACTCGGTACTCGGGTCTTCGGGATTGTCGCCCCCGCACGATCCCGGCTCGTCCGCCCGGATGGCAAGAATGGTCGAATCGAAGGCCATGCCGACAACGCCCGTGCCATTGCGCGCGGCCGCTGCCACCAGCGATACCAGCGTGCCGTGATCGTCCGGCCCCTCTATCCCGCGGCTGCCGTAAATATCGGTCGAAGCGGGTGAGATGCGGCCTGCGAACTCGGGGCTGTCGGGATCGATGCCGGTGTCGACCACGGCGATCGTCACCCCGTCCCCTGTAAAGCCGTCGTCCCACGCACTCGCGGCATTGTGCTGGCCTGGTCCGTCCGATCGGCGGAACTCCGGCGTGTTGAACGCCTGGGGTGGCGCCACGACGGGGAAGGCGGCGGCAGGAGGGGGCGTAGGCGTCGGTGTCGGAGTGGGCGTCGGAGAAGGCGTAGGCGTTGGCGTAGGCGTCACGGGAGGCGGGGCCGAGACTGTCGGTCCACCGCCGCCGCCTCCGCACGCTGCCAGCAGTGCAAGGGAGGCCGCCATGCCCGCCGCTTGCAGATTGCGCCAGGAGTCCGCTGTTCTTGTCCGTGTCAAATCAGATCCTTATCCGCCCTGTCGACCCTGAGCGGTTCGTTCCATAACTTGCCCTGAACGCGACCATGTGTCCAACGCCGGTGTGCGATACGGCAATGACGTTGCCATCGTGCTTGTAACGGCCGCTGCATCGGGCTAGCCGCCGTTGCAGATTCAGCACCAGGCAAGAACACCAGCAGGGAGCCACCACACATGTCCGCCGACCTTATCGCATCAATCGAAGAGGCATGGGAAAACCGCGCCGAGGTGACCCCGGCCAGCAGCGACGTGCGCGCGCCCGTGGACCAGGCCCTGCAAATGCTCGATTCGGGGGAAGCGCGCGTTGCGCAGCCCGATGGCAATGGCGGCTGGGTGGTGAACCAGTGGCTGAAGAAGGCCGTCCTGCTCTCCTTTCGCCTGCACGATAACCGCGTGATGCAAGGTGGCAGTGCCGGAGCAGATGCTTACGACAAGGTGCCCAGCAAGTTCGCCGGCTGGGGCGAGCAGCGCTTTGCCGAAGCGGGATTTCGCGTCGTGCCGGGCGGCGTTGTCCGCCGAGGCAGCTTTATCGGTCGCAACACCGTGCTGATGCCCAGCTTCGTGAACATCGGTGCCTATGTCGATGAAGGCACGATGGTGGACACCTGGGCCACGGTGGGTTCCTGCGCGCAAATCGGCAAGAACGTGCACATCTCCGGCGGCGCGGGCATCGGCGGCGTGCTGGAGCCGTTGCAAGCCGACCCCGTCATCATCGGCGACGGCGCCTTCATCGGCGCGCGGGCCGAAGTGGCCGAAGGGGTTCGCGTCGGCGAAGGCGCAGTGCTTTCGATGGGCGTTTATCTTGGCGCGTCGACCAAGATCGTGAACCGCGAAACGGGCGAAGTACACCGCGGCGAAGTGCCGCCCTATGCCGTGGTCGTACCCGGCAGCCTGCCCGGCAAACCCCTGCCCGACGGATCGCAGGGCCCGAGCCTCTATTGCGCCGTGATCGTGAAGACCGTGGACGCCCAAACCCGCTCCAAGACCGGAATAAACGAGCTTCTGCGCGATTGATTATTGCGCCATCCGGGGCTTACCTGCTTTGGTCTGTAAAGCGGCGCTGAACGGAACTTTTGCCGCCAACGCCCGTAAAGCGCATAAGGGTCTGACTGGAGCAAAGGCATAATATCATGAACGAAGAACAGAACGGCGAAATCCATATCGATGACGAGAAGGCATCGGGCGGTTCGAAAGAAGGCGTGGTGCGCTGGGTGCTGCTGATCAGCCTGCTGGCGGCCATCCTCATCCTTTCGATCATCTGGATCACCGGCGCATTGACGCAGGACGATACGGAAGAAGAAGCCACCATCGTCTACAGCGAGGAATAATCGCGAAACTTTCGGGATCGCAACCGGGGCAAGGCGCGTTCTTGTCCGCATAAGGAGACCGAAAGTCATGAGCAATTCAAACAGCTTTCAGACTGGCCAGTACGTCCAGTGGGACTGGGGCAACGGCACCGCCTCCGGCCAGATCGAGGATCGCTTCGAACGTGAAGTGACGCGCACCCTGCAAGGTAGCGAAATCACCAGAAAAGGTGACGAGGACAATCCCGCCTATCTCATCAAGCAGGAAGATGGCGACAAGGTGCTGAAGCGCGGTAGCGAACTGGAGGCGCAGGACTGATGCCGGCAAAATCCAAAGCACAACAGAAAGCCGCAGGCGCGGCCCTTTCCGCCAAGCGCGGCGAGACCAAGGTCTCCGACCTGCAGGGCGCATCGAAACAGATGTACGATTCCATGAGCGAGGACGAGTTGGAGGACTATGCCTCCACCGATCGCGAAGGCCTGCCCGACAAGGTCGACGGCGACGATTGATGGCCTCCGACGAGCGGGACGAGACCTACTCCGAGTTCTACGATTGCGTGAACATGCAACCCAGGGAGCTGGAGGAGTGGCTGGAAACAGAGAAATCCCGGTCGGTTGGCGACAGCGACAGTGGCGAAAGCACGGGCCACCGTTCCGGTCGCCGCATCGTTGAGATCAAGCGAACCAAGAAGGACGACCTGACCGACGGTCAGTGGGACCACATGGAAAAGGTGATCGGCTACGTCCACCGCCACCTCTCCCAGCGACCAGACGGCGATGTGAAGGACACCGACTGGCGCTATTCGCTGATGAACTGGGGCCACGACCCGTTGAAAGATGACTGAAGCGCTGCAAACCGAAAACCACAATCTGGACCGCTTCGTGCGCGCCCAGGCAGGCATTTACAGGACGGCGCTGGCAGAGCTGCAGGCAGGCGAAAAACGAACGCACTGGATGTGGTTTATCTTCCCCCAGATGCAGGGCCTCGGCAAAAGCGCCAATGCGCGCACCTATGCCATCCATTCACGCGAGGAGGCGCGTGCCTACCTCGATCACGAATTGCTCGGCCTCCGCCTGCTGGAATGCACGCAGGCCATGCTGGCCCATGCGGGGATGCGCAAGCCGGTGGAGATACTCGGCCCCATCGACACGATGAAGTTTCGCAGTTCGATGACCTTGTTCGAGGCGGTGGCTGACGATCCCAAGCCGTTTGCGCAGGCACTGGACCAGATGTGCAACGGAGACCGCGACAAGGCGACGCTGGAGTTGATCTAGCCGGTCGGCGTCTCGAGCGGAGGCGCGCCCGCCTGCCCTGCTGCGTAAGCTTCCGCCCCACGCATCACGCGCAGCATGTTGCGGTAGGAAATCTTCTCCAGTTCGGCCTGCGAATACCCGCGCCGTGCCAGTTCGGTGAACAGCGCGGGATAGCCTGTCACGTCCTCCATTCCCACGGGTCCGTTCGGCATACCGTCGTAGTCGCCGCCGATGCCGATGTGATCGATCCCGACAACATCGCGGATATGGTCGATATGGTCGGCATAGTCGGCGATGGTCGCCTCCGGCATCGGGTTGGTCTCGTCCCATTCGGCGAGGCCCGCTTCCACGAGGTCTGGCCTGCCCTGCCACCAGGCTTCCAGCCGCGCCTGCTCCGCCTGCCGCGCGGCGTACCACGCGCGCTGTGCCTCGCTCAGATAGCCGGGAAGGCCCACGGCCATAACGATGCCGCCGTTCTCCGGCAGGCGCGCCAGAACGTCGTTGGGCACGTTGCGGGCATGTCCGTTCACCGCGGAAGCGCCGGAATGACTGAAGATCACCGGCGCGCCGACCACGTCGAGCGCGTCGTGCATGGTGGCAGGCGATACGTGGCTCAGGTCCACCAGCATGCCGAGGCGCGCCATCTCGCGCACCACCAGCACGCCGAATTCTGTCAGGCCATCGTGCTCGGGATCATCGGTCGCAGCGTCCGCCCATGGCGTGTTGCGGCTGTGGGTCAGGGTCATGTAGCGCGCGCCAAGGTCGTACATCTGCCGCAGCACGGCGAGGCTGGAGCCGATGGAGTGGCCGCCCTCCATGCCGATCAGCGAAGCGATCCGCCCTTCGGCAACGGCGGCTTCCACATCGTCCGCCGTCAGCGCCAGTGCGAGGTCTTCCGGATAGGCGGCGACCAGCCGCTTGGTGATGTCGATCTGCTCCATCGTCATCTGCACGGCCTCGGGCTCGTCCAGCGAAGCCGGCACGTAGACCGACCACCACTGCGCGCCCACCATCCCTTCGCGCAGGCGGGCAAGGTCTGTATGCATTTCGCCCGCCGTCCACTCGTCTCCTTCCAGCGTGTCGTGGAAATCGAAATCGGCCAGCACGTTGCCGTGGCGACTGCGCAAGCGACCCGGCACATCGTTGTGGCCGTCCCACACCGGCGCAGCCTCCAGTGCGGCGCGCGCCTCCTCTTCGGGGGAGGTCTGTGCGGCAAGGGGCGGGGAAAGGGCGGCAGTGGCCAGCAGGGTGGCGGCGAGGATGGTCCTTGTCATGGCTGCAACTATGCGCTTTTCGGGCAGCCAGGCAAGACGAGGAACGACGATGACGACAGCCGAAGACCTGATCGCCAAGCTGGGGCTGGAACAGCATCCCGAAGGCGGATGGTACCGCGAGACATGGCGGGCAGACGCCGCAGGGGGCGAGCGCGGCAGCGCCACGGCCATCCTGTTCCTGCTGAAGACCGGCGAGAGTTCACACTGGCACACGGTGGACGCGACCGAGATCTGGCTGTGGCACGCTGGAAATCCGCTCGATCTCTCTCTCGCCGATCCCACCGGCAGCGCCACCGCAGAGGTGCGCCTTGGGCCGGACATCATGGCCGGCCAGCGCGTGCAGCAGGTGATCCGCCCGGAGGAATGGCAGGCCGCCAGCTCGCTGGAAGGGCCGCACGATTACACGCTGGTCTCGTGCGTCGTCTCCCCGGCGTTCGAATTCGAGGGTTTCACCCTGGCCCCGCCGGACTGGCAACCGGGAGACGAACTGCCGTGACCCGCACGGCGCTGACATATCTGCTGGCCCTGTTCTACGCTTACGCCGGATACCGGCATATCGTGGGACCTGCTCCCTTCCTCCAGATCACGCCCGAATGGGTACCCTGGCCCGAGAGCGTGATCCTTTGGACCGGCATCGCCGAAATCGCCGGGGCCTTGGCCCTGGTCCAGCCGTGGTCGCTCAGGCTGCGGCAGGCGGGCGGTATTGGCCTCACGCTCTATGCCCTGTGCGTCTGGCCGGCCAACGTGAACCACATGCTGATGGACATGGCGTCGCCTGATGGCGGATGGGGCATGGCTTACCACGGCCCGCGCATGGTGGCGCAGCCGCTGCTGATCTGGCTGGCGCTGTGGACCGGGCGCGTGACCGACTGGCCGTTCGCCCGTCGGGCAAAGGGGTGAGCAGCCCCGCATCGGCACGGTCGCCGACGTGGAGCTACCCACCTTTCGGAGCCTAGCCCGGAGCAAGAATGCCCAGAGCTGCGATCGATCCGCAAATCACCAGGATCGTCGCAATGACGAAAAGCCAGTCCTTCAGCGTGAACTTCTCGAGGTGTTCCGCCTTGAACCGGAGATAGTTCGGCGTGAGCGCATCGGTACTGGCGATGCTGGCGACCTCGAGCGCGCTGGCTTTGGCAAACCACCGCTTCAGTTCGAGAAGTTCGTCATTGGTGATATCGGGATAGGCGGCAAGGATCGTCGACGCACGGTCGAAACGATCCACCGGGCCGACATGGCCCGCTGATGTGTCTGTCATAAAATGTCCTGAAAACAAGCATGTATTCACCGCCCGCAAGCAGGCGGCACGGTTCAGGACAGGGCGGGAGGCCGCCTGGGATTGGCAGCCGGCGGCATCGGCCAGGGCAACGGCGGGGCCGTCTGGTATTTTCCGGGCCAGAAATAGGCAGGCCCCTCGGCCACTTGTGCCAGAGGCTGGGAAGCCGGCACCACGTCCGGCGTCGGTGCGGGCACGACCTTGAGGACAATCTCGGCATCCTCACGCGCGACGAGCGAAACCTCGCTCGTGCTTGCGCTGAATGCCGAACCGCCGCGCTCGACATAGCCCGGCAAGGGGCCAGTCGGGATCGCATGCAGCGCAATCACGCACAGCATCGCCAGCAGAACGGCGCGCGAACGGCTGAGGATGGGCATGCGACTGATCACGGGCGCCAGATAATATCCGGCAACCCCGGTGACAATCGCGGGCTGCGCAAATTTCCCGGCGGCCGGGCCGCCTTCGGCACCGAGGCTAGTCTTCCTTGCCCGCCACGCCGTAATTGATCTGTGCGTTCCGGGTCTTCTGGAATTCGGGCACGGTCATGCCCTTCATCGCGGCGTAGATATCGATGTTGCCGATGCCGGTGACGGCGCCGAGCTTCTCCAGCATGAAGAAGATCACGCCGTAATGGATCATGCCGATCCAGTCGCGTGTCCGTACCAAGCGCTTTTCCTCGTCGGTCAGCCCGGCTTCTTCCATCGCCGCTTCCTCGTCGGTGCGGAACTTGCCGCGCACGGTGGGATCGGTGAGGGAGTGGAGGAAGTGGTTGAGGCGGAAACCCTTCACGCTGCGCTCGATGGTGAAGGGATAGGTGCCTTCCATCTCTTCCGCGCCTTCGTAATCGTGATCGGCGCGGGCGCGGGTCTTGGCGGGGTCTTCCACCGGGGCCTGTTCGCCCTTTTCCTCAAGGATCATCGTGGCGATGGGGCACATGGAGGGCAGGAAATAGGTCTTGTGAGTGCATTCGACCTCGGCCGCCAACGCGCCGCGCATCATCAGCCACATGACGACTTCCGCGCCTTCCCAGCCGCCCAGCTTGGCAAGATCGGCGATGGTCATGTCGAGCAGGCTCTCGGGGTCCTTCTCCAGCCGCTCCATGAACTCGGCATCCCATTCGGGATTGTTGAAGCCGCAGCCTTCGCCGTGGACCTGATGCGACAGGCCGCCGGTGCCCGCGATGGCGACCTTGATATCCTCGGGATACGAAAGGATGGCCTGGCGCAGGCTCTTGCCAAACTTGTAGAACCGGCGCGCGCTGGGCAACGGCACGGTGAGGACGCCGCAGACGATCGGCAGCAGCTTGCATGCCCAGCCGCTCTCGTCATCGTAATCGACCATGACGGACAGCGGCGAGAAGGCGCCGTGGTCCAGCCCCTTGCCCTGAAAGTACGACAGGTCGAATTCGTTGGCCACCATCACGCGGGCCACGTGCTCGGCAAACTTGGGGTCGCCCTTGATCGCGGGAATGTCGCGCGGGCCGCCGCCTTCGTCCGCTGCCTTGAATTCCTCACCCACGCCCAGCGCGAAGTGGCTGTAGTGGTCGAAGAACGAGGTCATGTGGTCGTTGTAGATATAGACCAGCACATCGGGCTTCTTCTCGCGAAACCACTCCTGCACCGGTTCGTAGCCTTCGAAGATCGGCTTCCACACCGGATCGTCGAACTTCTTCGCGTCCTTGGCGAAGGCGATGGTGGGGGTATGCGAAGTGGCGACGCCGCCGACGATCTGGGCCATGTTCAGTAAACCTTTCCTCTCGGGCGGATCACACGCAGCCGCCTCCGTTATTTTCCTGCACTGTGCCATGTGGAACGGCTTTGCGGCAAGTCAATAATCCGCAAATGCGAAGAGTTCGGATATCTGAAATCGGGTTTTGCGATTATCTGCGCGAAGTGCGCAAATAAAACGGGCGCGCGACTCTCGCCGCACGCCCGTCCATTCTGTCTCGATTGACAGGTGTCGCTCAGCTCATGTGCTTGGAGACGGCACCGGTCATCTTGAACATGGAGATCTGATCGTTGCCGATCACCGCGCCCAGCTTGGCGTCGGGGTTGATCATCCGCTTGTCCTTGGAATCCTGCAGGTTGTTAGCCTTGATGTGATCCCACACCTTCTTGGTCACCTCGGCACGGGTCATCGGACCCTTGCCGACCACCGCTTCCAGGTCCGACGAGAGGTTCACCGGCTTGTTCAGCGCGTTGTTCTTGGCAGCCATTTCCTTGGTATCCTTTCACTCAAAAATAGCCGAACGGGGTTAGCACCCTTCATTCGGCTTCGTCTTCATCATTCCAGTCGTAATCCCCGCCTTCTTCGCGGGCGTACGTTCCGGTCAGAATTGCCACGCCAAGCACGTGATCGCGCATGGCACTTTCAAGCTCCTCGCGACTGGCGCCGGGCATCTGCACCAGCGGCAGGTCCAGCGCGAACAGCTGGAATACGTAATCGTGCGGTTCGTGCCCGGTCGGCGGATCGGGCAGCAGCCACTCGGAATTGCCGAACGAGTTCTTGCCCACGCGCGGCGGCACCTCGCCCTCCAGCAGTTGCCCCTTCTGGCCGGGAAGACCCCAGACCAGCCAGTGGCAGAACGGCTCTGGCGCCGGCGCGTCCGGGTCTTCCACCACCAGCACCAGTTCCTGCGTGCCCGACGGCGGCGCGGACCATTCCAGCGGCGGCGCGACGGCGTCTTCCTCGTCGGCAGTGAAGCTGGGGTCCAGTTCCTCGCCATTACGGAAAGCGGCCGATTTCAGTTCGAAGCCCGACTTGCCCACCAGCGCCTCGTCACCGAGCTTGGCGACCATCAGCTTGCCATGGCCGGCGCGCACGTTGCGGAAGGCCTTGCCCAGCCATGCGGGGACGTTTTCGAGCATTCTTGTAATCCTTGGTGTTTTTCGACGGAGCAGGGCCGCGATGTGCAGAATGCGCCCCAGCATTTCAAGGGGGGCTTTTCAAGCTGGCTCTCCCTTCCGGCTGTTGAAGGTTTGCGCGGACGGCCGCGAAAGGACCATTTCGGTTGATCGTCGTTGTTCGGCGCTTGCCCCCCGTCCCGGCGCGGGTTAGCCCTTGGAACAGGGGCGCGTCCGCGCCAATGGTTTCAAATATCGGGACATTTTCATGCGCACGTCCAAGATCGCCCTTTCCCTTGCTTGCCTCGGCATGACAGTTTCTTGCGGAGGGGGCGGATCACCCACCCCCTCGCCCGTGGCGACGACGCCCGCGCCCACGCCAACGCCATCCCCCACGTCCACGACGGCGACCTGCTCCCTGGAAAACCGCCAGCAGTTCGCATTTGACGTGCTGGACGAGTGGTATCTGTTCCCGAACCTTCTGGCCGCTGGCGTGAATCCCGACAATTACAACACCGTGCAAGGCTACATCGATGCCCTCGTCGCACCCGCCCGGGCGGAGAGCAAGGACAGGTTCTTCAGCTACATCACCTCGATCGAAGAAGAGAACGCGTTCTTCAATCAGGGCTCCAGCGCCGGGTTCGGCTTCCGCCTCGCCTACGATCTCGATGCCCGCCGCGTGTTCGTGGCAGAGACGTTCGACAACACCCCGGCGCTTGGCGCAAACATCGAACGCGGCACCGAACTGCTCGGCATCGGCACGACCAGCTCCAACATCCAGACGGTGAACAGCCTCATTGCCAACGGCGGCGCGCAGGCCGTGATCAACGCGCTCGGCCCTTCCGATCCCGGCGTCACCCGCGTGCTGCGCATCAACGATGCCAGCGGCGTGACGCGCGAGGTAAGCGTGTCGAAGGCCGATTACGCGCTCGATCCGGTGCCCCGCTACGGCGCGCAGATCATCGATGATGGCGGCAAGCAGGTGGGCTACATCCGTCTCACCAATTTCATCAACCCCGCCATCGACGACCTGCGCGATGCCTTCGCCGATTTCCGCGCGGCGGGCGTCACCGAACTGGTGATCGACCTGCGCTACAACGGCGGCGGCGGCATCAACGTGAACGAGTTCTTCGGCGACATGATGGGCCGTGACCTCGACGGGCAGGTGTTCGAGACCATCGCCTTCCGCGACAGCAAGAGCGAGTTCAACGAAACCTATCGCTTCAACGCCCAGCCCGAGTCGATCGCGCCCACGCGGATCGCCTTCATCACCACTTCAGGCTCGGCCTCGGCCAGCGAGGCGCTGATCAATGGCATGCAGCCCTATATCGGGAACGACCTGGCGATCGTCGGCGAAAACACGTTCGGCAAGCCCGTGGGCCAGTCTGCTTTCGACCTCCCCGCCTGTGACGATCGCTTGCGCGTTGTCACCATCAAGCTGGAAAACGCCAACGGCAACGGCGAATACTTCAACGGCCTTGCCACCACGGTGCCCAACACCTGCCGCGCGCAGGACGATCTGCGGTATAATTTCGGCGATCCTCGCGAGGACATGCTGGCGACTGCGCTCGATTTCCTCGCCGGACGCACCTGTACGCCGATCGCCGGCGGGCCTGCCACAACGCAGTCCACGGGGCGCGACCTGTTGCAGCCGGAACGCGCAACGACCGTCCTCGAGCACGAGGCGCCCGGCGTTTACTGAGGCATCCGGTATTTCGGGCGGGCGCTAGGGCTCGCCCAGATCGTCCCCTTCGACGAATGCGCAGCCATAGCGCTGCTCCGCGCCAATTTGCAGCGTCGCGTTGTAGGGGTAGATGCGGTCGCTCATGCCGTCGGAGCAATCGCCCGGCGTGATTGCCAGGTCGACCGACTGGCCATCAACTTCCCCGCTGAACGACAGCCCGCCGCGTCCGGCAAAGCGGGTGACAGCGATGGGAATGCCGTCGATGTTCTCCGGCGTCGTGTAGGTAAAGGCGCCCCGCTCGACAGTGCCGCCCCAGAACGGCTCCGTCCCGACGAGCTGGATCGCCTCGTCTTCCGAAATACCCGAATAGGCGCTTTCGTCAGCGGTGTTCCCCGGCATATTGGCATCCGGGCCGCTGCCGCATGCGCCGAGCAACAGCGCCGTTCCCGTGCAGGTGATAGTCCTGAAAAGCCCCATCGTTCTTCTCCCTCTGGCGGCACCCCTTGAATGTCGCCTGACCCTTACAACCAGCAGCGGGGAACATCACGCGCGAATCGCGCGTTGTTCGGACAAAGGAAAGTTTCAAGCCGGAGTTATCTCGATGAAGATCAAGCCCCTGATTGTGGGCGCGTTTCTGCTCGCCCCCGTGATCGGGGCGGTTGCCGGGCAGAACATGAGTGCCGAGCCGATCAAGCCGATAAGCGATTTATCGGCGACATTGCCTGATCGCCCCCTCATCGCCAGCAACGGCGCAGCCCCGCGCACGAGAGAAAGACTGCCCGATCACTATGCCATGGAGACGCCCGAAGGCCTCGTCGAAGTCCACGAACTCGCCATGCGGGGCCGTTACGCCGATCGTTACGAACCGTACGAAACCTGGCGCCCCGACGTGGACGAGAATCTCGCGATGCTGGAAGGCGAGTGGGTTGACGCCGAGTTAGACGCCCGTGCTGCTGCGGCGCTGGAAGGCGGATCGGTCGATCAGGACCAGCGATACGCGCAAGCCACATCCGAGCCTGCCTATCGTCCCCGCACGGTAGCGAACTATTCTCGCCTTGAAGAAGCTCGCACTGGCGAGTTTCCCGAGGCTGAAGAAGGTTCGGCACGGGTCGTGGCAGCAGCCGAGCCGCGCATCGCGAAAATGCGCGTCATCAATGTGGCCGACGCGCTGTCCAACCAGCCTTGATCCGCTGCTTCCTCAGGCGGCGGCACCCAACAGGATGGTGGCGACGCCAAGCCCAAGAGACAGGGGCACGCGCAAGGACAGCCACCAGCCCGGCCGGATCGTGACCAACCGCATATCCACGAGCACGCTCAGAATGATCGCGGCGCCCAGCACATACAGCGACGGGCCCGGCCAGCGCGCGCCTAAGACCCATGGCAGGTAGGTCGCCAGAGCAAGCAGGCTCGGCACGACCGCAGCCAGCCAGAGCCACGCAGGCGCCCTTCGACCCTCGTCGGGAGATCCCGCAGCGAGACCCCACCACAAACCGCCCAGGAAACTGAGGATCAGCGCAGCGTAGCCCCAGCCGATCGCCAGTGCGCTCCATCGCCACTCCGGTCCGCCGAACCAGGCTGCGGCAAGACATGCAAGTTGCGGCAAGAGTCCGGCAAAGCCCAGAAAACGTGCGGCAGGGGGCATTGTTCGCATGGCCTGTCCTTCTAGGGAATTTATGTCTGGGCCGGAAACAGAAAAGGCGGGCCCGCGCAAGGGCCCGCCTTCTCTCGTTCGCTTCGATGTTTCGATTACGGCATCAGCACCGTGTCGATCACGTGGATCACGCCGTTCGATGCGTCGACATCGGTTGCGGTGACAGTGGCAGTGTTGCCCTGCGCATCCTGCAACACGACGTTACCGCCTTGCAGCATCGCGGTCAGCGTGCCGCCATTAACGGTCTCGACGGTGTAACCACTCTCGCCTGCACTTTCGATAGCGGCGGTCAGGTCAGCGGCCATCACTTCGCTGGGCACCACGTGATAGGTGAGGATGCTGCCGAGCTGCTCGGTATCTTCGGTCGTCAGCGTTTCCACCGTGCCATCGGGCAGTGCGTCGAAGGCTGCATTGGTCGGGGCGAAGACCGTGAACGGACCGGTGCCGGACAGCGTTTCGCCCAGTTCGGCGGCCGTTACTGCGGTAACGAGCGTCGAGAAATCGGGATTACCCTGCGCAACTTCGACGATGGTGCCCGGCATGTCGGCCTCGGCATTGGCCATTTCATCGGCCATCATCGTGTCGTCTTCCATAGCTGCCTCGTCGGCTGCGCCACCACAGGCGGCGAGCGCCAGGGCGGCGGCGGATGCGGTTAGAATGTGAAACGTCTTCATTTTCGGCTTCCTTGCATTGCAGTAAGTCGATTGGCTGGCGGCGTTCAGACCCATCCGGGCCATCCGGTCACCGCCTAGAATGGCTGCGAGACACGCCGGTTCCTAGACTGGTCCAAAGCACGTAGTGAGCGGCCCTGTTGGCGCGGATCAGTCGTCCTCGATGACCCTTCCGAGCACGCGGACCGGGCAGCGATCGACCTCGCCCGGAATGGTGGAAGGCACCAGCAGCGTTTCCGTCTGCCCCGTACACACACTGATGGAGCCGCGCACGTCGAGGCCGACGGCATTGGCAAAATCGAGGTCCGGGCACGACCCGTAGGTTTCCAGCAACCAGCGCTCGTTGACCCCGGTCGAGATGTACAGCCTGTCGTTGCGGGCCGATGACGAGGGCGCGTCGGAGTAGCCGTTGATCTCGCGCGTGAAGAAGCAGGCCCTGCTGGTGTCGAGGTTTGCCAGCGCGGCATCGTATCCGTCGGCGGCAGGCTCTTCCACCGGCGCGCAGGCGGCAAGGCAGGCGCAGGCAGCGATGGCGGCGGTTTTCAGACGATCCATTGTCTTTCTCCTCAGTGCGTGGAACTCATGGCGGCACGGGCCTGTTCCGAGACGGATGCGGCTCGGCGCAAGCGGGGCACGGCCTGCACCAAGACGCTGGCCAATGCGCGAGGGCAAGCGCACCACCAATGGCATAGCGAATGCAACGGACCGCTGCCCAGCGCACGGTCCTCGAGCCCGCCGGACAGCGGGTAACGCCAGGCATGGCGGCCGATCGCACCAGCTTCCACCCGGAGTTGGTGCGATCCTCGTTCGGGCCGCGCTTGCCTTGTCCGCGCACATCCCGCACAATCCCTGCCATGAGCCGCCAGTACACCACCTTTGCCGAGTTCTGGCCTTTCTACCTGCAAGAGCATTCGCAGCCGCGCACACGCGCCCTGCACTACATCGGCACCACGCTGGCCCTGGCCGTATTCCTCTTCGCCGTGGTGACGGGCCACTGGCTGTGGCTGCTCGCATTCCCGGTAGCGGGGTATTTCTTCGCATGGCTCGCCCACTTCACGGTGGAGAAGAACCGTCCGGCGACCTTCACCTACCCGCTGTGGAGCCTGGCGGCGGATTTCCGCATGTGGTGGCTCTGGCTCACCCGGCGATTGCAGCCGGAGCTTGACCGCGCCGGTGTAGGCAAGAGCTGACCAAGCCCGCCTAACCCAGAACCGCATCGGCCAGCTTGGTGTCGAGATACTCGCGCACGTCCACGATCCTGCCGCCCGCCAGCCGGAAGACGAAGCAGTAGTCGTTGGCGTAGACCTTGCCGTCGACGGTATCCGCATGGCCCTTCGCCAGCACGACGACGTGGTCCCCGTCGGCCAGCACCAGTTCGGGGATGTTGCGGTATGGCCCGGCGAAGCGCGCGAACAGCGGGCCCATCAGCTCGGCTTCCACATTGGCGAGGCCGCTGACTTGCTTCGACCAGTTGCTCGATCCCATCACCCGCCAGGTGATGCTGTCATCGAACAGCGGCAGGAAGGCGCTCGGGTCGCCGTGCTCCAGCTTCGCGAAAGCCTCGGTCAGCAGCGCGCGGTTCGTCTCGGTATCGCTCATTGCCCGTCTCCCTCAGATCAACACCAGCGCGCGCACCAGCAGCACGCACGAGAGCGTGCAGGCCACCGTGCGCAGGTGGTTCAGCCGGGTCCAGCGGCGCAGGTAGTCCGCCCACACCGCGCGCCCTTCCGCGCTGGCGGGGTCCGCCGCGTCCAGCCGGTTGTTGAGCGGCACGTTGCCTGCCGCCGTCACCACGAACATGCCCACGACATAGACCGCCGCGCCCACCAGCACCTCCACCGTCGCCGCACCTGCCAGCCCCAGCAGCGCCAGCACGACCAGCGCGGCGCAGACCAGGCTGGAGAGCATGAAGAGCGGCAGGAAGCTGCTTTGCAGGATCACCCGGTTGATCGACTGCATGGCCCGCGCCCCGGCCTCTTCCCCCAGCGCCGCGAAGGAGCGCATGGCGAAGGCGGAGAAGGTGAAGTAGACCCCGGCCATCACGCCTGCCGATGCGGCGGCGAACCACAGCAGACCCTCGACCAGCACATCCATCGTCGCCCCCCCTTTCGCGTCCGACAAACCGGGCCGCGATTATGGCAGGGCCGGCGCGGGAGGCAACCTGGAACACCTGGAACAGTGTCCAGGGGCAAAAAGCGCCGCTCTGTCACTCTCCCGCCCGGAAAGTGTCACCTTGCCCGGCAAAGTGTCACGCGACCGAGCGAATGTGTGACCGTGCGCCGCGAAAAGTGTCACCGTGCAGGGCCTCCGCGGGCCAACAGGGGGTGGGCAGAAGCGCGCCGCTTCGCCTCCCGCGCCTCGGCCCGACGCCGGGCAGCCTCGCGCATGGCCCAGTCCCACATTTCGGCGAATTTCGGAGCGCGGGCACGCAGGCGATAAGCGGCCTGGCGGCTCATGCCGACTTCGCGCGCGGCGCGTGCGACCTTGCCGGTGCGCGACAGCGCCTTGAGGAACTGCGCGGCCTTGGGGCCGGTCCAGCGGGTGTTGTCCGTTTCGGGTGATTGAGGTGTCGCGGCAATGCTCATGCGCGGGTGCGGAGCATGGGCGCGGCCGTGTAGGAAAGCCGCGAGCCTCGGCGGCTCCGAGCCTGTCGGAGGGTTACTCGCCCTCGCGAGAGGCAGCTTCCGAGGCAGCTTCCTCGGCGGCGATGCGTTGCATACGCTCCTGCTTGGCGGTGGCGCGGTCGTCCTCCACCTTGCGGGCCTGTTCTGCCAGCCCGCGCCAGGTCTTCTCGGCGTCGAGGTAGCGCTGGCGCACGTTCTCAAGCTCGGCGGCATCGGCATCGGCAGCGGCTTCGTCGGCGCGCTGTTTGTAGAAATGGTAGTTCTGCGACATCGTTCGGCCTCGCTGACTGGGGGTTAATCAGGAGAGCGAAGACGAGGGGGCACCTGGCCCCCTCGCGTTTCGCCCTCCTGTCCGCCCACCCCCCGTAGGCGGAAACAGGAGTTCAGATCAGTCGGCAGCCGACAGCTTCACGGCGCTTTCCTTTCCGTTGCGGCCCTGCTCGACTTCGTAGTTGAGGCGCTGTTCCTTATCGAGCGTCTGCATGCCAGCCGCCTGCACGGCGGTGATGTGCACGAAGCTGTCTGCCGAGCCATCGTCGGGCTGGATGAAGCCATAGCCCTTGTCTGCGTTGAAGAATTTTACGGTGCCGGTCTTGGCCATGATGTGTTCCTTTCGAGAACGTATGTGTGTGACCGCGCCCGCAGGATCGCGGACACGGCAAATGCAAATCGCCATCGAAAAGGAAGTCGTAGTCTGTTTAACGCCGGGGCCCTGGCATGGGAGCCTGTGGGCAAGCGGCGGTAGGCAAATCTAGAAGTCCGTCGCGGGTTATCGACGTAAGCGGGGGCGCTGTAGCAGGGTTGGGCGGGGTTGGCGAATGGTTTGGTGGACGTAGCTTAACGAAGCTGCAGCGCAGAAACTGCCCCTACTTTCTGATTCTCACTCGTTCTAGGCGTGGCGCCGCCTCAACCCGCCTCCATAATGAACTTTGATGCATATGAGGCTTCGACGTCAGCCTCGACCTTCACTAGCTTTGCTAACCGCTCCCCTCGTGCCGCAAGCATACGAAGCAATCCTATGAGGCGAGGCAGTTCAGAAACGCGCATTTGCATGACAATGAATGTCCCAGAAATCCCGAATGGCACATGCTGCTTTTGAGACTTTGTCATAGTGATCAATGAACCGGCCGATCCGATGGTGAAACGCCCGCCCATCCGACAGATTTGAATAGTCATAAACAGACCAAACCCTGAATTTGACCATTCCGTTTTTTTCTCTTCGGGCATTCCGCGATAGAACGACCCAGATATTCCTAGCACCAATGCCTTTAAAATTGCTTCGTAATCGCTCGAAATCGACAAATGCGGATTGGAAGAGAGACCGCGCCTTATGCCCTTACCCCTATCCATGATCGCAATCTCTACGAGACCTTTATAGGGATAGTATTGGGCTGATACTGTGAAGTCTTCACTCTCGCTATGTTCGATAATGTTTCGGACAATCTCTCTTATCGCATATGTAACAGTTTCTCGAACTTCTTTCTTCCCTCCACGAATTAATATCTGCGCGAGATCTGAAGCCATAGAATTTACGACTTCCCCAGGATTCTGACGGTAGGCATCCGCCTTGTCCCGTACCTCTTGAGACTGCACCTTAGTGACAGGATAATAGTTCCCGATTATCCCCTTGACGCATGTAGAACAGACTGCTAACAAACATGCATGAACAAGAGTCCATCTGCATCGCCTGACTTCTCGGTTCGCGAGTTTTTCCAGCGCTTCCCCACCGAAGACGCCTGCCTTGAACACATCATGCAGGTCCGTTTTGGCGGCACCCGCTTTGACTGCCAGTCGTGCGGCACGGTTGGCGCTACGCACCACAAGCTGACGAAGCGCCGGACCTACGTTGCAGCTTGCTGCGGCCACCACGTGAACCCCACCGCTGGCACCATTCTTGAGAACACGCGCACCCCGCTCGTTTCGTGGTTCTATGCGATCTACCTGTTCTGCACGACGCGCCACGGCGTGAGCGGCAAGGAACTGCAACGCCAGCTTGGAGTGACCTACAAGACCGCCTATCGCATCGGTCAGCAAATCCGCGATCTTATGAGCAAGGCACAGGGCTTTGACGCGCTGCTTGCCGGTCATATCGAGCTGGATGAAGCTTACGTTGGCGGTCGCCGCTCTGGTGGCAAGCGTGGCCGAGGCGCTCCCGGCAAGACGATTGTGATGGGTCTTGCGCAGCGCGGTGGCCGGATGAAAGCCGTTGTTATTCCGGACGTGAAAAAGGACACGCTTCGCAGCGTGGTGCTGAACAATGTAGAGCCGGGTTCCACCGTCTCGACGGACGAACTCTACAGCTACAACTTACTGACTGGTGACGGTTACTCTCACGGCGCTGTGAAGCACGGTCGCAAGGAATACACGTGGTATGACTATCAGCGTGGCGAGAACTTCCACGTGAACACCGTAGAAGGCTTCTGGAAGCTGTTTAAGGCGTCGGTGCGGTCAACGCACGTGCAGATCAGCGCCAAGCATATGCAGCGCTATCTGGACGAGTTCACTTTTCGCGCTTCGAACCGTCACCGCGTGAACGGGATGTTTGATCTTCTGGTTGGGGCGCTGTGAGCGTCCCGATTAGTGCTTCGAATTGAGCGCGGTCGGCGGGGCCGACCCCTTCAGCTTCGGCCTGCTCGACAAACTCATCCAATCGGCCTTCGGCAAGTGCTTCCGCAAGTGTGATCATGCCGCCTCGCTAACAACGCTGCGTAGCGTTTCTTCGGCAACGTCATCTTCGATAACCTCAGCTTCTTGAGATAGAAGCGGGAGCCACTTCCCCATTTTTGCCGCATCATCCACAACCGCAATCGGGCGGTCGTGTTTACCTAGCCGGCGGACGTCCGAAAATTTGCTGACTGCGGACGTCACAGACGAATAATATGGGGTGACCACGTCGAAAAGAACGCGCCGCTGTCCTACTTTGACTTGAGCAGCAAATTTCCAGTCGATGTTTGAACAACCCAGAACGGTGACATTTTCAGTCGCCGAGTCCCCATACATTTCGCGAAGCCGGTTGTATAAAGCCGCTCCAATCTCTTGCTCATCCCAATCCGGAGCAGAGTTATAAGCTTTCTGCATGATGCGGTGTGAAGCATAAGCCACTCGCCTGATCGCCCACGCAATCTGGCGCTCGGTTGCAAAAATCCTAAGTTCGTGGCCGCTGGTGTATTCGACACCAAGACGCTCCTTCATGCGCCCCGCATGAGAACCGAAAGAACGCTGGGCTTCGATTGCTTCTGCCTCACGATAGCCCATCGCAAAGTCAGAAACCCAGTAACCGCCTTGCTCCGGTGTCACGCGCACGCCGACTACGGAACCCGAAGGATAAACAAGTGGGGTCGTTACAAGGTAGGAGTTGCCCCACGCCGATACGCGCACAAGACTATCTACAGCCTTGCGGACGTGTGGATCGCGGATAGCGTCCATGTCGAGGTGTTCAAAAGCCATCATACGTCGAACAAATCCTGCGGCCAGGGCGAAGTGATCGCAGAGCCCGCATTGCTGATTCTAAACAATCTGCCGACTCCGTCAATTAGTTCTGTAAATGACTGAAATTCCGGATTAATTGGCTCGGCTATCGGCAGTGATTTTAGGGGGCGACCGCTCTTTGGAAGCCAATTCAAATCGAATGAATGGTGATGGTCTCCATCCATCACGACGCCCAACAGATCGGCAGGGCTATTCGGGTGTTCATTCCCATGTGGAGTTTTTGGTCTCCAATCAATTCCGGCCATCTGAATTGCGTCCCGCCGATTATCGGCAGGAATGTAAATAATCCGGAAAGACACGTCCCGGTTGCGCAAGTTTGCGTGAGCGCGGCCAACCAGTTCGAGACCTTGCAGTATGCGCCCATCGAACCGAAGGGGGGCTATTAGACGCTGCCTCGCATCCGCGCCTTCAGGCTCACTCCATCTAGGAGAGCCGATAACCTCTTTCTCACCTGCCATGACGGCTTTGAATGGAAATGACATTTCCAACGCTTACCGCGACTTATTGCGGCTGGCGAGTCATACCTGCGTCAAAGGGATAAACGGGTTATAGTTTTCATTACCGGGAGCATATCCCTGTGGAGAGATACCAAGGCCAGCGGCTTCAAAGAAACCCATGTTTATTGGGTAAGTAGCATCCTCGAAGTTAACTGGCGTGATCTGCGATCCGGCTTCAATCTGGTCACAAATAATTCGCGCCAAGAGCAACATCCCATCGGGATATGCAAACCCGACTTTGGAGAAATCAACCTCAACCTCTCGATACAATGCGAGATCATCTCGAAAGTTGAGCATTCCACCGTAGTCGGTGAAATCAGGAGCAATAAGCCGCATACCCGCCAATCCTTCATAAAATATTCGCTAAAGGCTTAAGCAATAGCGATAATTTTATCAAATCGAGGCGGAAGAAATCAGTTACCCCTCACCCGTTCGGCACATACAAGTCCCCGCCTTCCTTATACCGGCGGCTCATTTCCTCCATGCCTTCCTCGGCGTTGGCCTTTGCCTCGGGCGGGGTTTCGGCGGCCACGTTCTCGGTCGCGAGGTAGCTGTCGGAGTTCTGCTTCGCGGCGAATTCGCGCACTTCCTGGCTGATCTTCATTGAGCAGAACTTCGGCCCGCACATGGAGCAGAAGTGGGCGGTTTTCGCGCCTTCTGCGGGCAGGGTCTGGTCGTGGAAGGCTTCTGCCGTGTCCGGGTCCAGCGAGAGGTTGAACTGGTCGCGCCAGCGGAATTCGAAGCGCGCCTTGCTCAACGCGTCGTCGCGCACCTTGGCGGCCGGGTGGCCCTTGGCGAGGTCCGCCGCGTGGGCGGCCAGCTTGTATGTCACAACGCCGACTTTCACGTCGTCACGGTCGGGCAGGCCGAGGTGTTCCTTGGGCGTGACGTAGCAGAGCATCGCCGTACCGTACCAGCCGATCTGTGCAGCCCCGATGCCGCTGGTGATGTGGTCGTACCCCGGCGCAATGTCGGTGACGAGCGGGCCGAGGGTGTAGAACGGGGCTTCGCCGCAGGCTTCCAGCTGCTTGTCCATGTTCTCCTTGATCTTGTGCATGGGCACGTGGCCCGGCCCCTCGATCATCACCTGCACGTCCTGCTCCCAGGCGCGCTTGGTCAGCTCGCCCAGCGTGTAAAGCTCGGCGAACTGCGCCTCGTCGTTGGCGTCGGCGATGGAGCCGGGGCGCAGGCCGTCGCCCAGCGAGTAGGCGACGTCGTAGGCCTTCATGATCTCGGTGATCTCGTCGAACTTCTCGTAGAGGAAGCTCTCCTTGTGGTGCGCGAGGCACCATTTCGCCATGATCGATCCGCCGCGCGACACGATGCCGGTCACGCGCTTGGCCGCCAGCGGCACGTAGGGCAGGCGCACCCCTGCGTGGATGGTGAAGTAGTCGACGCCCTGCTCGGCCTGCTCGATCAGCGTGTCACGGAACACTTCCCAGGTCAGGTCCTCGGCAATGCCACCGACTTTCTCCAGCGCCTGGTAGATGGGCACGGTGCCGATGGGCACGGGGCTGTTGCGGATGATCCATTCGCGGGTGTCGTGGATGTTGCGCCCGGTGGAGAGGTCCATCACGGTGTCCGCGCCCCAGCGGATGGACCAGACCATCTTGTCCACCTCGCTCGCCACGTCCGATGCCACGGCGGAGTTGCCGATGTTGGCGTTGATCTTGACGAGGAAGTTGCGCCCGATGGCCATCGGCTCTGCCTCGGGGTGGTTGACGTTGGAGGGGATGATGGCCCGCCCCCGCGCAACCTCATCCCGCACGAATTCGGGCGTCACGTAGTCGGGAATTTCCGCGCCCCACGACTGGCCGCCGTCGCGGTCCACCTCTTTCAGCGCGGCACGGCCAAGGTTCTCGCGCTCCGCCACGTATTCCATTTCGGGCGTGATGATGCCCTGCTTCGCGTAGTGCATCTGGGAAAGGTTCTTGCCGGGTTTTGCGCGGTAGACCGTCTTCGCCACGTTGGGGAAAGCAGGCACGCCGCCGCTGCGGTCCGGGCCGAGCTGGCCGTTGTCTTCCGGCTTCACTTCGCGGGCGGCATATTCCTCGATATCGCCGCGATCGAGCTGCCACTGGCGGCGCAGCAGGGGCAGGCCGGTGGCGATGTCGATCTTCGCCTGCGGGTCGGTGTAGGGGCCGGAGGTGTCATAGACGCGCACCGGCGGCTCGCCGCTGGAGGGTTCGAGGTCGATCTCGCGCATGGCGACGCGGCGGTCTCCGATATAGACCTTGCGGCTGCCGCGGATGGGGCCAGTGGTGACGCCGATTTCTACGGGGGAATTGATGTCGGCCATGCGAAGTCTCTCCTCATGAGCGGGGAAAGGGACTTCGGGCGAAAGTGCCGGCCCTTCCCTCCGCCCGTGCTAACGGGTTCAGGTTCAACGGGTCGGGCGGCGTGACACGCCCCTCTCAGCCAGCACTGGCTCCCCGGGGATGACGCCGTGTTACGCGTCGCAGACGCCTGAGTCTAGGCCATGTCTAGGCCGCGTCTAGGCCACCCCGCCCGCCGCCTGCCATTCGGCAATCGCCTCTATCGGGAACAGCAGCATGATGACGCTGAGGACAAGGCCATCTCGCACGACCAGACCCGCCACGATCTCCCCCAGGATCGCCAGCGCGACTGTCACCCTCACCGGCAGGCGCAGGACGAGCCAGAAGCCGAAGGCCATCCAGCCGATATCGGCGGCGGAATTCAACACGCTGTCGCCCGAATAGCCGAAATTGGCGGTGACAGAGGGGAAGCGGTTGATGACGATCTCGGTATTTTCCAGCACTTCCCACGCTGCCTCGAGGAAGACGGCAAGCGGCAATCCCCAGCGGGCCCCGTTGGCCCCTGCCCAGCCTCTGCGCACGAACAGCCACCAGCCCAGCGCGTAGAAGATCATTCCGTGAATGATGTGGCTGGGCGTGTACCAGTCGGCGATGTGCTGGCTGTTGCCCGCATCGTTGATCTGGCCGTGCCACAGTTTCACGTATCCGCACTCGCAGATTGGCGGGCGCCCCATTGCGAGCAGCACGGCGACGGCGACTATCGCGATAGCGAGCGAGACGATCACCGTCCGGCGGTTCGGGACCAGCTTTCCCATTTCCAAGTCGATTCCCCCACGTGCGCCGCTGGGTCTGCACCCGAAAGGCACCGGTTGCCATAGCTGCGATTGGTTACCAGGCAACTCATGCAAATCCACAACCCGGTCAGGTGAGGTCAATCTGTCCGTATTGAGTATGGCGCCGATGCCGCTAGGCATTAGCGCTCCCGCCATCCCTTGACCCCGCCAGAGGCCACCCGATGACAGAATTCCCCACGCCGCCCGCAGATTACAAGCAAGGCAAGCGCAACGCCTTCACCCGCTTCCTCGACGGGGTGGAGTGGCTGGGCAACCTGCTGCCCCACCCGGTTACGCTGTTCGCCCTGCTGGCGGTGGGCATCGTGCTCGTCTCCGGCCTGTTCGGGTGGATGGGCGTGGCGGTGGAAGACCCCCGGCCCGCCGGCGCGCCCAACGTGGCGGAAGACGGCATGATCCGCGCGGTCAGCCTGATGAACGGCGACGGCGTGCGGCGCATCTTCACCGGCCTTGTCGACAATTTCACCAGCTTCGCCCCGCTGGGCGTGGTGCTTGTCGCCATGCTGGGCGTGGGCGTGGCGGAGAAATCCGGGCTGCTCTCTGCCGCCGTGCGCAGCATGGTGCTGGGCGCGCCGCCCAAGCTGGTGACGGTGGCCATCGTGTTCGCGGGCATCATTTCCAACACCGCCAGCGAAGTGGGCTACGTCGTGCTGATCCCGCTGGGCGGCGCGATCTACTACGCGCTGGGTCGGCATCCGCTGGCGGGCATGGCGGCGGCCTTTGCCGGGGTCTCGGGCGGCTACAGCGCCAACCTGCTGATCGGCACGATCGATCCGCTGCTGGCAGGCATCACGCAGGAAGCAGCCCAGCTGATCGATCCCGATTACACCGTGCTTGCCACGGCCAACTGGTACTTCATGTTCGCCAGCACCTTCCTTGTCACCATCATCGGCTCGCTGGTGTCGATCTATATCGTGGAGCCCAAGCTGGGGCCGTACGACGCTGCCAAGGCCGATCCGGACGTGCTGGACGAAGGCATGATGCAGCCGCTGAGCGACACGGAGCGCAAGGGCCTGCGCTGGTCGGGCGTGGCGCTGCTGGGTGTGCTCGCGTTCATGGCGCTGACACTGGTTCCCGAATGGGGCGTGCTGCGCAACGCGGAGACGGGCGACCGGATGGATTCGCCCTTCTTCGACGGGTTCGTGGTGTGGATCCTCATCTTCTTCATCACCATCGGTTACACCTACGGCCGCGTGACGGGTTCGATGAAGACCGACCGCGACGTGATCGATGCCATGTCCGAAGCGCTTTCCGCGCTCGGCCTCTACATCGTGCTGGTGTTCTTCGCCGCGCAATTCGTGGCATTCTTCGGCTGGACCAACCTCGGCGCGATCACCGCGGTGACGGGTGCGAACTTCCTTGTCGAAAGCGGGATGACGGGGCCTGTGGTGTTCTTCGCCTTCATCCTGATCTGCGCCATCATCAACCTGTCGCTGGGTTCGGCATCGGCACAGTGGGCCGTTACCGCGCCCATCTTCGTGCCCATGCTGATGCTGATCGGCTATGCGCCCGAAGCGATCCAGGCGGCCTATCGCATCGGCGATTCCACCACCAACATCATCACGCCGATGATGAGCTATTTCGGGCTGATCCTCGCCTGGGCCACGCGCTACCAGAAGGACCTGGGCGTGGGCACGCTGATCGCGATGATGCTGCCCTACACCATCTTCTTCATCACCGCGTGGAGTGTGTTCTTCTACCTGTGGACCTTCGTGTTCGGCCTGCCGGTGGGGCCGGGTTCACCGACCTACTACGCACCGTAGGGGTGGTGCCTGCGTGACCATGCTCTACCGCCTCGATGCGGATGCCGCGGCCGTGGGGAACGCCTTCGGCTTGCGCACGGGCGACGATCCCTGGCCGGGAGGCCATGTTGCGCCGGGCGGGTTCGCGCCGGTCATCACCACCGGGCGAGAGTTCATCGCCGGGCCGGGAGAGCCGAACCAGCCGCGCCGCATGGTGCCGCGCCTGTGGGGTGTCCCTCCGCCGCCCAATGCCCACGATGCCGCGCGCCCGGTTCTGAGCGTGCGCAACGCAGACAGCCCGTTCTGGATCGGCAACCTGCGCAATCCGGAGTTCCGCTGCATCGTCCCTGCCACCGCCTTCATGGAATGGGGCCGCATCGGCACGGACGGCAAGCGCCGCCAGCACTGGTTTGCCTGCGCGGACCAACAGGTGTTCGCCATGGCGGGCGTTTGGAAGGACAGCGAGGTGCCCGGCTTCGCCCTGCTCACCTGCGCACCCAATGCCGAACTCAGGCACGCGGGCCGCGAGGCGATGCCGGTGATCCTGCCACGGGACCCGCAGGCGCACGACACTTGGCTGCGCGCCGGTTGGGACACGGCGAGCGCCCTGCTCCAGCCCTATTCCTCGTCCCTGATGCAGGTGGTGGAGCGTTAGAAGCGCAGCATTGCCACGCAGATCAGCACGATGCCCAGCCCGGCAGACAGCAGCGCCCAGGCCCGGTTGACCGTGCCGATCATGGCGCTGGCGAAATGCAGGAAGGGCCTTCCGAAGCCCAGGATTACCACGCCTTCCAGCACCATCCCTGCGCCCATCACGGTGACCGTGATGGAAAGCCAGTCCGCCGGGTCATAGGGATTGACGAGGTAGATCGCCGCGCCCAGCGCCAGCACCACGATGCCGGTGAGGAAGCGCAGCGCCTCGTTGTTCTCGAACCCGTCCAGCATCGCGGCCCAGCTGCCGGGGCTGCGCAATTCGCCGATCGCCGCGCCCAGGGCGTAGAGCCCCATGAACAGCGCGATCCATGCGGGAATATCCTGTCCTTCTGCCATGTTTCCTCCCTCTCCCTTCGTCCGCATTGCCATAGCAGGTTTTTGGCTGCCTATGAGCCGCCATTTGCGCTTGGCCCCATAAACGCTATGAGCGGTTTCAGCTGAAACAGACCACCAGAGGACAATCCTGCCCATGACCCTGCTTCGTTCGGCCTTGCTGGCCACAGCACTGACACTTCCCGCCGCCCCCGCCCTTGCCCGCGACATGACGCCGCAGGACGTGGCGCGCATCGAGTACACCGGCACCGTGGCCGTCTCGCAGGATGGCAATCACGTCGCCTACACCCGCGTCTACTGGCCCGACGTGACCCAGGGCGAGGACGACGGAACGGCGAAACAGCAGCTGTTCATGGCCGACGGCGCCAACGATGTGCGCGCCTACTTGCCCGAGGACATGAGCGTATCCTCGATCGACTTCACGCCCGATGGCAGCATGATCACCTTCCTGTGGGCCGACGGCGATGATGACCGTTCCGTCTGGGGCGTCCCGGTCAACGGCGGCGCCTATCGCAAGATCGCCGGTGTCGCGGATGCCCGCGTGGGCGACTACGCCTTTTCGCCGGATGGCAGCCGCGTCTACATGCTGGTTTCCGCAGCTCCTGACGAAGATCGCGAAAGCGAATCCGACGATGGCTTCAATTCCGTCGTCTACGAGGAGGAATTCCGCTTCAACCGCATGTTCGTGGCCGATGTGAACGGCACGGAGACGGGCGCTGAACCGACCCAGATCGAAGTGCCCGGCTACGTCAGCGGCTTCGACATCTCGCCAAACGGCGAGACCGCGATGATCCTTACCGCGCCGACCCCGCTGGTGGACGATTCGCTCACCTCGCAGCGCGTGAACCTCGTCAACCTCGCCAGCGGCGCGGTGACGGTGGTGGAAACGCCGGGCAAGATCGGCGATGTCGAGTTCTCGCCCGATTCCATGAACCTGTCGCTGGTCGCAGGCGTGGACGAAAACGATCCCGCCGCCACCACGCTGCACATGGTCGACGTGATGACCGGCAGCTACACCGCCGTGAACGAAGGCGCGGCGGAAGCCGTGATGGATACCGAGTGGATGGCCGACGGCCGCCTCGCCGCGCTGGTCCACGTGGGCGTGCAGAGCGTCCTGCGCTTCTACTCCGCCGATGGCGAGCAACAGCGCGAATACGATCCGGGCGAACTGATCCTCACCAGCCTGCAGCAGGGCGGCAACCGCCTGATGGTGGAAGCCAGCTCGCCTACGCATCCCAATGAACTGTTCGCCTTCAATGGCGGCGAGTTCACCCGCTGGACGAACCACAACCCGTGGCTGTCGGAAATCGATTTCGGCGAACAGCGCGCCTACACCTACACCGCCACTGATGGCACGCAGATCGAAGGCGTGCTGGTGCTGCCGGTGGATGGCGTTCCCGCTGGCGGCGCTCCGCTGATCCTGGACGTGCACGGCGGCCCGGAAGCGCACGAGAGCAACGGCTGGGTGACGAGCTATTCCAATCCGGGGCAGGTCGCCGCAGGGCAAGGCTATGCCGTGTTCCTGCCGAACTACCGCGGCTCCACCGCGTACGGCACGGCTTTCTCAAAGGCGCACTCGGGCAACTACACCGATCCCGAATTCCGTGACCTGGTGGATGCCAAGGCCGCGCTGGTTGCAGAAGGCATCGCCGATGCGGACCGCACCGGCATCACCGGCGGTTCCTACGGCGGCTATGCCACGGCATGGTCATCCACCTACAACTCCGAAGAGTTTGCCGCGGGCGTGATGTTCGTGGGCATTTCCAACCAGATCAGCAAGGTCGGCACCGGGGACATCCCGAACGAGATGTACCTTGTCCACGCGCGCAAGTGGCCGTGGGAAGACTGGCAGAACTACCTCGAAGTCAGCCCGATCTACTACACCGACCGCGCGGACACGCCGCTGCTGATCATGCACGGCGATTCCGACACCCGCGTGAACCCCGGCCAGAGCCTGGAGCTCTATCGCTACATCAGCCTGCGCCGTCCCGACACGCCACTGCGCCTGGTGTTCTATCCCGGCGAAGGCCACGGCAACGCCCGCGCCGCGTCGCGCTACGACTACAACCTGCGCATGATGGAGTGGTTCGACACCTACCTAGAAACCGGCGATCGCGACGCGGAACTTCCGCCCAGCCGCCCGGACCTGATGATCGAGGAAGACTGACCTTCCCGATAACCGGATAAAGAAGGGGGGAGCAGCCGCAGGGCCGCTCCCCCCTTTTTGCATAGCGACTTTCCATCTTGGAAAGTTTTCACTTGCCGAATCGGAAAGTCACGCCTATCGCTTTCCATATTGGAAAGTTAAGGAGTTTACGATCATGGACAGGAATGAAGCTCTCGCCTCGCTGGATGCCGTGCGGCAAACGCGCGGCAAGCTGGCGCAGCGCTCGCAATGGCCATTGTGGCGGCACGCGCTTTTCGGCCTCCTAGAAGCCACCTTCATTTTCGGCGTTTCCCTGCCCTTCGCGGGCATGATCGTGTGCGTGATGATCGCCGCGGCCACGATGGTGTGGATCATCCATGACGACAAGAAACGCTATGGCATGTTCGTATCGGGGTGGCAGGGCACACGGCCCAAGATCGTCCTTTTCGGCCTTGTTGCCGTGGCAGGCGCAATGGCCGTGCTTTCGTTTACTGCACGCGGAGAACCGGTGCCCTCCCCCACGGCCCTGCTCGCGGCGCTCGTGACCTTCACAGCCTGCACGCTGGGCAGCCTGTGGTGGCAGAAGCTTTACCGCCAGGAACTGCGCGAAGGCGGCGTGGCATGAGCGCGGGCGACGAGATCGACCCCGCGCTGCATGCTCCGGCACGGCTGCAAATCGCGGCCATGCTGGGCAAGGTGGAAGAAGCCGAATTCGCCACGATCCGCGAACTGGTGGAGGTGAGCGATTCCGTGCTGTCGAAGCACCTCTCGGCCCTGTCGGATGCGGACTATGTGAAGATCAGCAAGGCAGCGCGCGACGGGCGGCAGCGCACCTGGGCGCAGCTGACGCCGAAGGGTCGCAAGGCCTTTGCCCGCCACATGCGCGCGCTTCACGAACTCGCCGCCGCAGCCGAGCAGGCCGTGGCAGCCCAATAGGAACGAGGCAGCGGCCTTAGAAGGTGTAGCCGATGCCCAGGGCACCGAGGAACTGGTTCTTGCTGCCGCGAATATCGGTGAACGGGGTATCGGCGGCATCGCCCAGCACGCGGGAATAGCCGCCGATCACCACCAGCCCGAGGCCACCGTTGGCGATATCACCATCGAGGTCGATCCCCAGCAGCAGGTTCACGCCCGCACTGGTGAAGCCGCCGCCGCGCGGCTCGAATTCCGGCAGCGGGGCAACGCCGTCACCGATGAAGGCGGCATCGTCCACGCGGAAATAGTAATCCTGGAAATCCGCGTCCGCCCACTCGGTCGAGACCGAGAGGTTGGCGAAGATCGAGCGGCTGAGCGGCGTCGAATAGCTGACCGAGGGGGACACGGTCATGCCGCTGTGCGCGCCGTTCACGTCCCACATGGCATCCACGCCCACGCGGATGCTGTCATAGGGATTGAGCACGCCGGGGAAGTTGACCCCCACGCTGGGGCCGACCTCGATGGCGCGGTCGAGTTCACCGTAATCGATGACGACCTCGTCCTCGATCTGGCTGGCGCGATTGGAGCGCAGCCGCGCGGCCAGGCCAAGGTCCAGTCCCACGCCTTCATCCGGATCCTGCACGAAGTCCAGCGTTACGCCGCCTGCGCGCGGGTTGATATCCACTCCGCCCAGCGAGCCTTGTACGATGGGCAGCACGGTAAACACGTAATCGTCGGAACCGGAATAGGAGGGGTTCAGCGCCACGCCCGCGCCGACGGAGAGGTAGTCGCCCGCGAACACGGTTTCCTGCATGTCTATGTCGGGCGGCCCCTGCACCTCCACATCGTCCTGCGCCAGCGCCGGGCTGGCAAAGAGGGCGTTAACAATGGCGCCGCAGGCGATGGCGGCAGGCGAAAAAGTGCGTGTCTTCATGAAAATTCCCGTCTTGTTTGCAACATGAACGGGCTGTTCCCCTTGCGGTTCCTTGCCTGTCTTTTCCCAAATCGACGCGGGACCAAGGGCTGTGATTGCACGGCTTCGCCATTCCGCTAAGGCAGTTGGCGAAATGAGCGGGCGCGATTGCGATATTGCCATTGTAGGTGGCGGCCTGTCCGGCGGGCTGATTGCGCTGGCGCTGGCCGTGCACCGGCCCGACGTGACTGTCCGGCTGGTCGAAGCGGGCGAAACGCTGGGCGGCAACCACCGCTGGAGCTGGTTTGCGACCGACCTTTCGCCCGAAGGCGCGGCGCTGATGGACGGTTTCCACATGGCCGAGTGGGACGATGGCTACCATGTCCGCTTCCCTAAATACCTCCGCCACCTGAAATCGTCCTACCGCTCGCTCGCCAGTTCCGATTTCGCAACCCGGCTGGGGCGCGCGCTGCCCGCGGGCACGGTGATGACCGGCACGCAGGTTTCCGCCGTCGATGAAAGCGGCGTGGACCTGGCGGGCGGTACGCGCATCACCGCGCGCAGCGTTATCGACTGCCGCGGCTTCGCGCCTACGGATACGCTGGAAGGCGGCTGGCAGGTGTTCATGGGACGCCACTTGCGCACGCCCGAACCGCACGGCGTGGCCCGCCCGACGATCATGGACGCGCACGTCGACCAGCGCGCCCCGCACGGCAACGGCGGGGCCTACCGCTTCGTCTATGTCCTGCCGCTGGGTTCGCACGACCTGTTTATCGAGGACACCTATTACGCCGACAAGCCGCAGCTCGACCGCTCGGCCCTGTCTGCGCGGATCGACGAATACCAGCGCCAGATGGGCTGGACCGGGGAGGCTGTCGGCTTCGAAACAGGCGTGCTGCCCGTCATCACCGGCGGAGACTTTGCCGCATTCCAGCGCCAGCACCGCGTCGAAGGCGTGGCACAGGCAGGTGCGCGCGGCGGCTTCGTCCACCCGCTCACCAGCTACACCCTGCCCATCGCCGTGGACGTGGCGCTGGCCGTGGCGGCGGATGCGGACTTGCCCGGCGAGCAGATGGCCGCCAAGCTGGAAACGCGCGCGCGGCGGCACTGGTCTGCCACCGGCTATTACCGGATGCTGGGCGCCATGCTGTTCTGCGGCGCGCACCCGCGGGAACGCTACCGCGTGTTCGAACGCTTCTATCGCCTGCGCGAACCCTTGATCGAGCGGTTCTATGCAGGCCGTTCCACCCTGCTCGACAAGCTGCGCGTACTGGCGGGAAAGCCGCCCATTCCCATTACCCGTGGCATCGGCGCCCTCATGTCGAAGGCCCCGCCCCTGACTGACCCCTCCCGGAAGGACACCTGATGACGACCCCAGAAGGCAAGACTGCATGCGTGATCGGCGCCGGTTTCGGCGGCATGGCGCTCGCCATCCGGCTGCAGAGCGCCGGTATCGCCACCACCGTGGTGGAAGGCCGCGACAAGCCCGGTGGACGCGCCTATTACTGGGAGAAGGACGGATTCACGTTTGACGCCGGCCCCACTGTCGTGACCGATCCCGATTGCCTGCGCGAGTTGTGGGAAATCACCGGCCACGACATGGACGAGGACCTGGAGCTGATGAAGGTCATGCCCTTCTACCGGCTCAACTGGCCCGACGGCACCAACTTCGACTATTCCAACGATGAAGAGAGCCTGCGCAAGGAGATCATGAAGCTGGAGCCTGCCGACGTGCAGGGTTACGACCGCTTCCTGGACTATGCCGCAGGCGTCTACGAGGAAGGCTACGTCAAGCTCGGCACCGTGCCGTTCCTGAATTTCAAGTCCATGATCAAGGCCGCGCCCGCGCTGATGAAGAAGCAGGCGTGGCGCAGCGTCTATGCGATGGTGGCGAAATACATCAAGAACGAGAAACTGCGCGAGGCGCTCTCGTTCCACACCCTGCTGGTGGGCGGCAGCCCGATGAAGACCAGCAGCATCTACGCCCTGATCCACAAGCTGGAGAAGGACGGCGGCGTGTGGTGGACCAGAGGCGGCACCAACCGCCTGATCGCCGGGATGGTCCGCCATTTCGAGCGTCTGGGCGGCACGATGCGCGTGGGCGATGCCGTGACGCGGGTAGAGACCGTGGGTACCCGCGCCAAGGCTGTTCACACCGCCAGCGGATGGAGCCAGACATTCGATGCCGTCGCCAGCAACGCCGACATCATGCATTCCTACAAGGACCTGCTGGGCGACAGCCAGCGCGGCAAGGCCAATGCCAAGGCTCTGAAGAAGAAAAGCTTCTCGCCTTCCCTGTTCGTCGTGCATTTCGGCATCGAGGGCACCTGGCCGGGTATTCCGCACCACATGATCCTGTTCGGCCCGCGCTATCATGGCCTGCTGGACGATATCTATTCCAAGGGCGTTCTGCCGGCCGATTTCTCGATCTACCTGCACCACCCCACCGTGACCGATCCCAGCATGGCACCCGAGGGCATGAGCACGTTCTACGCGCTGGTCCCCGTCGCGCACCTTGGCAAGATGCCGATCGACTGGGACAAGGTCGGGCCGGAACTGGAAAAGCGCATCCTGGATGAAGTGGGCCGTCGCCTGATCCCCGATATCCACGACCGGATCGTGACCAAGTTCAGCTACTCCCCCCTCGATTTCGCGGTGGACCTGAACGCCCATCAGGGCAGCGCCTTCAGCCTGGAGCCGGTGCTGTGGCAAAGCGCCTTCTTCCGCGGCCACAACCGGGATGACGTGATCGAGAATTTCTACCTCGTCGGCGCAGGCACGCACCCCGGTGCGGGCATTCCCGGCGTGGTCGGCAGTGCCAAGGCAACGGCGGGGTTGATGATAGAGGACTTGTCATCCTGACCGCTGCGGCTACGGGCTGAAACCATGTCTCAGAATTTCAAACGCCTTGCCGTCTATTGCGGGTCCGCCACGCCTGCCGATCCCCGCTATATCGAACTCGCCCGCCATGTCGGCACCACGCTGGCCGAGCAGGGCGTCGGCGTCGTCTACGGCGGCGGCAAGGCCGGGCTGATGGGCGCCGTCGCCTATGCCGCGCTGGAAGCGGGCGGCGAGGTGATCGGCGTGATCCCGCAGGCGCTGGTCGACATGGAAGTGGCCAATACCGACTGCACCGAGCTGCACGTGGTCGACACCATGCACCAGCGCAAGCAGGCCTTCACCGACCTTTCCGACGGCTTCGTCACCCTGCCGGGCGGCGTGGGCACGCTGGACGAATTGTGGGAAGCGGTCAGCTGGGCGCAGCTGGGCTATCACCAGAGCCCGGTCGGTCTTCTTAACGCATTCGGATACTATGACGGGCTAATAGCGTTTAACCGTGAAATGGCCGATGTCGGCTTTGTCCGGGAAATGCACCGCGATATCCTGATCGTGGGAGAAACGCTGGAGGAATTGCTCGAGAAGATGGCCAGTTACGAGCCTATCAAGACCATCGTTCAGATGCGCGCGGAGGACCTTTGAGCACCAGGCGCATAAGGCCGCGCCCGCTGGTCGCCAGCCAGCTGGTGAAGGCCACGCCGCGCCAGGCGGGCGGCGGCCGTTCGCGCGCGGCACTGGTGGCGCGGGCCAGCGAAAGCATCGCGGAAGGCTCCAAGAGCTTCACCGTGGCGAGCTGGCTGTTCGACAAGGCAACGCGCGAACGCGCCCACCTGCTCTACGCCTGGTGCCGCCGGTGTGACGATATCGCCGACGGGCAGGAATACGGCTTCCGAGATGGCGCGCGCGACCTGAAGCTGGAACAGGCGAGCGCGAAGGACCGGGTCGAGGCGATCCGCGTCCTCACCCACCGCGCCCTCGATGGTCAGCCCACGGCGGACCTCGCGTTCGACGCGCTGGGCCTCGTCGCTGCCGAAACCGGCATCACCCGCGAAATGTGCGACGACGTGATCGACGGTTTCGCGCTCGACGCCGACGGCTGGCGACCGCGCACCGAAGGCGACCTGATGCGCTATTGCTACCACGTGGCGGGCGCTGTCGGCGTGATGATGGCAAAGGTGATGGGCGTTCCCAGCGATGCGACCGAAACGCTCGATCGCGCCTGCGACCTCGGTCTTGCTTTCCAGCTCAACAACATCGCGCGCGATATCTGGGACGATGACGCTGCCGGGCGCTGCTACATTCCCGAGGAATGGCTGGTGGAGATGGACATCCCGCCGGGGCAGCTGATGAAGCCTGCCTACCGCGAGGAACTGGTGCAACTGGCCGGGCGGCTGGTGGGCATCGCGCGGGTGCACGATGCACAGGCGCGCATCGGTGCCGGGCGGCTGAAGTTCCGCCAGCGCTGGGCCGTGCTGTCGGCTGCCAACATATATGGCGCGATCGGCGAGAAGGTGGTGGCGCGCGGCGATGCTGCCTGGGACCACCGCGTGCGCGTCAGTTTCCCGGCAAAGCTGGGCCATGTCGCCAGGGCGCTGAAGGAGACCGTGCGCGGCTCCTACCCGCCGCAGTTCGAGCCGAAGTGGACGCGCGGCCAACTGCTGGTGGCCGCGCGCATGGCAGGTCCGGTGGCGGGCGTGCCCGATACCCCGCTGCGCGACGAGGGCATAAGGCGCAAGGACGATTGACCGGGTTTCAGGTTGCAATTGTAACGATATCCGGGGATGCAGGCCGCATGATTTCAAAGCTGCTCATAGCCAACCGTGGCGAGATCGCTTGCCGCATCATCCGCACCGCCCGCGACATGGGGATCGCCACCGTGGCGGTCTATTCCGATGCCGATGCCAAGGCGCTGCATGTGCGTTCGGCGGACGAGGCGGTGCACATCGGCCCCTCCCCCGCTGCCGAAAGCTACCTTGTCGGCGAGAATATCATTGCGGCGGCGAAGGAAACTGGCGCGGAGGCGATCCATCCCGGCTACGGCTTCTTGTCGGAAAACGCCGGTTTCGCACAGGCCGTGATCGACGCAGGGCTGATCTGGGTCGGCCCGAAGCCCTCCAGCATCGAGGCGATGGGCCTGAAGGATGCCGCGAAAACGCTGATGCAGGAGGCAGGCGTGCCGGTGACGCCGGGCTATCTGGGCAAGGACCAGTCGGTGGAGCGCCTGAAGAAGGAGGCCGATGCCATCGGCTATCCCGTGCTGATCAAGGCCGTGGCAGGCGGCGGCGGCAAGGGGATGCGCAAGGTCGATAGCGCCGAGGACTTCGAGGCCATGCTGCAAAGCTGCCGCCGCGAGGCCAAGGCCAGCTTCTCCAACGACGAGGTGCTGCTGGAGAAGTGGATCACCTCGCCCCGCCATATCGAGGTGCAGGTGTTCGGCGATAGCCACGGTAACGTCGTCCACCTGTTCGAACGCGACTGCTCGCTGCAACGCCGTCACCAGAAGGTGATAGAGGAAGCCCCTGCGCCGGGCATGGACGAGGCAACGCGCGAGGAAATCTGCGCCGCCGCCGTGCGCGCTGCCAAGGCGGTGGACTACGAAGGCGCGGGCACCATTGAATTCATCGCCGATGCCAGCGAAGGGCTGCGCGCGGATCGCATCTTCTTCATGGAAATGAACACCCGCCTGCAGGTGGAGCATCCCGTCACCGAGGAAATCACCGGGGTGGACCTGGTGGAGTGGCAACTGCGCGTGGCGGCGGGCGAGGCAATCCCGCTCAAGCAGAACGAGCTTTCGATCAACGGCCACGCCATCGAGGCGCGGCTTTATGCGGAGGATCCGTCCAGTGGGTTCCTGCCCAGCACTGGCCCGCTCGACCATTTCGACCTTGGTACGGCGGGCCGCATCGAGACGGGCGTGGAAGAGGGTGACGTCATCTCCCCGCACTACGACCCGATGGTCGCCAAGCTGGTTGCCTGGGGTGAAACGCGCGACGAGGCGATCGACGAGCTCGCCGCGATAACCGAGAGCGTTGAAATCTGGCCGGTGAAGACCAACGCCGCCTTCCTCGCCAACGCATTGCTGGACGACGATTTCGGCGAAGCGAACCTCGATACGGGTTTCATCGAGCGCAAGCTGGACACCCTCGTCGCCGACGGGGAGCCGGACGATACGATCTGGCAAGCCGCCGCCGATTTCACCCTGATGGCGGCGATGGACGACGAAGTGCCAAGCGCCCTCGGCTTCCGCCTCAACGCCCCGCCGCGCATCGCCGCGACGCTGGGCTTCAGGGGCGAGACGCGCACCGTCATTGCCAGCGGCAAGCAGGACGCGGCCCACGCAACCGGCTTTGTCGAGGAAGCGCGCACAGTGGTCTTCGCCCACGGGCAGAGCTTCGAGTTTGCCCGCGACGCCCGCGGCTCCGGCGCCGCCGCAGCCGCCGATGGCGCGATCCTCGCGCCCATGCCGGGCAAGGTCATCACGCTCGACGTGGCAGAGGGCGACAGCGTTACCGCCGGACAGCGGCTGATGGTGCTGGAAGCGATGAAGATGGAGCACTCGCTCACCGCGCCGTTCGACGGCACGGTGACGCAGCTTTCCGCCAGCGAAGGCGCACAGGTGCAGGTGGAGGCCGTGCTGGCTGTGGTGGAAGCTGCCGAGGGCTAACCGCCCAGGAATTCCGCCAGAGCCGCCTGCTCCGCCGCGCTCGTGTGCATGCCCAGCTTGGTGCGCCGCCACAGGATGTCGTCCGCCGTCTGCGCCCATTCCCTGTCGCGCAGGTAAGTGACTTCGGCCTCCGATAGCCCGCCACCGAACGCGCGGCCGAGGTCGTCCCACCCCTTCGCATCGCCCAGCCAGTCCCAGGCACGGGTGCCGTAGGCGCGGCCGATGCGGACAACGTCGCGCTTGGACAGGAAGGGAAAATCCTCGCCCAGCACTTCGAACAGGTAGGGTTGAGCGTGCTTGTCGATGTCGCCGCCGGGCAGCGGGCTGCTGCCCGTCCAGTGCTTGCCTTTCAGCACCGGGAGCCGGTCGGCCAGCTTGTCCAGCGCATCCTCGGCCACGTGGCGGTAGGACGTGATCTTGCCGCCGTATATGCCGAGCACCGGCGCGCCGCGCCCGGCATCGCTCAGCGCAAGCTCATATCCGCGCGAAGCCGCCTCCGGCCTGCCCGAGCCATCGTCCACCAGCGCGCGCACACCGGCGTAGGTATGCACCACGTCATCGGGCGTCACGTCGCGCTCGAAGTATCGGTTCACCGCGTCGCACAGGTAGCGGATCTCGTCCGCGCTCGCCTCTACGTCGTCCAGCGAGCCGGGATGGTCGGCATCGGTGGTGCCCACCAGCGTGTAGTCGTCCTCCCACGGGATCGCGAAGCAGATGCGCGTGTCGGGTTGTTGCAGGATATAGGCGCAGTCGTGCTCGAACAGCTTCGGCACCACGATATGCGAACCGCGCACGCGGCGAATGCCGTAGGCGGGGTTCTCCCCCACCAGCCACGCGACGTCGTCCGCGCCCGGCCCGGCGGCGTTCACCAGCGCGCGGGCGTGGAACGTCTCTCCGCCCGCTTCCACGCGCCACAGTTCGCCCTCCCGCCGAGCGGCGGTAACGGGCGTGCGGGTGCGGACCTGCGCGCCGCACTCGGCGGCATCCAGCGCGTTCAGCACCACCAGCCGGGCATCGTCCACCCATCCGTCCGAGTATTCGAAGGCGTGGGTGTATTGCCCCTCCAGCGGAGCGCCGGCGGGATGCTTGCGCAGATCGACGCTGCGCGTCTTCTTCAGCGAACCTTTCCCACCGATGTGATCGTAGAGGAACAGCCCCGCGCGCAGCATCCATTTCGGGCGCATGCTGCGCGTCACCGGCAGCACGAAGCGCATCGGCCAGATGATGTGCGGCGCGATGGACCACAGCGTCTCGCGCTCTCCCAGTGCTTCGCGCACCAGGGCGAATTCGTAATATTCGAGGTAGCGCAGCCCGCCGTGCACCAGCTTGGTGCTCTTGGAAGAAGTGCCGCTGGCAAGGTCGCCCTTTTCCAGCAGCAGCACATTTGCGCCCCTGCCCGCCGCATCGCGCGCCACGCCCGCACCGTTCACACCGCCGCCGATCACGATCAGGTCGAACGGCCGGGTGGCGGGCGTGTCTGGCATCAGTGCGGGCTCTCCGTGATGTAGCGCGGCTTGCGCGGGCGGGTGAACAGCTTGCCACGTTCGCTGAACAGCACAAGGGCCAGCGCGATCAGGCTGCTCCCCAACAGCGCGATCGCCAGCGGCAGCGCCGTGCCGTCGTAAGCCTGGCCGATGGCAATGCCCATGACAGCGCCCAGCAGCATGCGGATGGCCGACTGCACGGAACTTGCCGCGCCCGCGCTGTCGAAGAAAGGCTGCATGGCGATGGAGCCGAAATTCGCGCCGAGGAAGCCCAGCAGGCACAGGTTGATGCTGATGAGCGGGAAGAACCACGCCAGCGAATCCGCGTGTACTTCGGCGGCGTAGACCTGCACCACGCTGACGAGAATGAAGGCGATGAGCGCCGTGTGCGAGACGCGCCGCGCGCCGAACCGTTCGACGATGCGCGAGTTGGCGAAGCTGGAGAAGGCCAGCGTCGCCGCCGATGCGCCGAAAATCAGCGGGAACTGCTCCTCCGCCCCGAAATGCTCGCCGATCAATTGCTGCGCGGAATTGATGTAGCCGAACACCGCGCCGAAGGTGAGGCCGGCTGCCAGCACATATCCCACCGCCTCGCGCGTGCGGAAGGTGAGCGGCAGGTTGTGGACGATGGTGCGCGGGTCGATTTTCTGCCGGTGGCGCGGGTCCAGCGTTTCGGGCAGGCGCTTTGCCGCCCAGGCCGCCGCGCCGATGCCGAACAGCGCGAGGGCGAAGAATATCCATTCCCAGCTGGCGAAAGTCAGCACGATCTGCCCGAGCGTTGGGGCCAGCACGGGTACGGCCATGAAAACGATGAAGATCATCGAGATCAGCCGCGCCATGGCATCCCCGTCGAACCGGTCGCGGATGATCGCGGCGGGCAGCACCATCAGCCCTGCCGTGCCGAAACCCTGCGCCGCGCGAAGCGCCAGCAGTATCTCGAAACTGGGCGCGAACATGCACAGGAGCGATGCAGCGAGGTAGATTGCGAGGCTGACGAACAGCACCGGCCGCCTGCCGAACCTGTCGGCGAAGAGGCCGGGCACCAGGCTGCCGAAGCCGGTAGCCAGCAAATAGACGCCCACCACCAGCTGTCGACGGTTGGGATCGTCGATGGCGAAAGTGCTGGCGATCTCGTCCAGCGCAGGCAGCATGGCGTCGATCGCGAGCGCGTTAAGGCTCATCAGCGTGGCCATCAGCACGATGAACTCGCGTTGCCCGACCTTGCGGCCGGATCCGTCTGCAGCGGTGATTGTAAGGCTCGTCACCCAAACCCTTTGGCCAAGTTTCGCAGATGAGAAAAGGATAAAGTCAACATCGTGGCAAAAGGCTATAACCCCACCTGATGGCGAATCCCGACGACATCCAGGAATACGACGGCGAAGACGCGCCGCCCGAAGCCGATGGCCTGCGCAAGATCATCCACGTCGACATGGACGCCTTCTTCGCCAGCGTGGAGCAGCGCGACAACCCGGAGTTGCGCGGCAAGCCGGTGGCCGTTGGCGGATCGAGCGGGCGCGGCGTGGTGGCCGCCGCCAGTTATGAAGCGCGCAAGTACGGCGTGAGGAGCGCAATGCCCTCCGTCACGGCGAAGCGAAAGTGCCCGGACCTGATCTTCTGCAAGAGCCGCTTCGACGTCTATCGTGAAGTCTCCGAGCAGATCCGTGCGATCTTCCATCACTACACGCCGCACGTGGAGCCGCTGAGCCTCGACGAGGCTTACCTTGACGTGACCGAGGACCGCCACGGCCTGGGCTCCGCCACCGCCATTGCGCAGGCTATCCGGCGGCAGATTCGCGAAGTCACGCAGCTGACGGCGAGCGCGGGGGTTTCCTACAACAAGTTCCTCGCCAAGCTGGCGAGCGACCAGAACAAGCCCGATGGCCTGTGCGTGATTCGCCCCGGCGAAGGCGCAGCTTTCGTGCAGAGCCTGCCCATCCGCCGCTTCCACGGGGTCGGCCCCAAGGGCGCGGAGAAAATGGCGCGGCTCGGCATCGATACGGGGGCGGACCTTGCACAGAAGGACCGCGAGTGGCTGGCGGCGAACTTCGGCAGCTTCGGCGATTACCTCTACCGCGCGGCGCGGGGGATCGACCTCAGGCCCGTGCGCGCCAACCGCATCCGCAAGTCCATTGGCGGGGAGCGCACCTTCAGCGAGGATATCTCCGCCGAGGACGACCTGCGCGACACGCTGGAGCGGATCATCGATATCGTATGGGACCGGATCGCCGCCAAGCAGGCGAAGGGGCGCACCGTCACGCTGAAACTGAAGTTCAACGATTTCCAGATCGCCACCCGCTCCCGCAGCCAGGCCCAGCCGGTGGCGGACAAGGCGCAGTTCGCCGCCACCGCCCGCGCCATCCTGGAAGACGAATTGCCCCTGCCCATGCCGATCCGGCTGATGGGGCTGACGCTCAGCAATCTGGACCGGGACGACCGCGAGGAGAAACCCCGCGACGACGCGCAGCTATCGCTGCTTTAAAACGTCCAGCCGGTCCCTGGTCGAGCGGGTCAACGGTTGCGGCAGGTCATCCAGCGCGAACCAGCGCGCCTCGATCACTTCGCGCCGGTCGGGCCGGGGTTCGCCATGGGCGCGCGCATGGAATATCCAGTGCCGGTGCGGCGCGCCGTGCATGGTGTCCTCCCCCTCGTGCAGCAGAACCAGTTCGACCAGTTCGCACGAAAGCTCCTCGCGCACTTCGCGGCGGATGGCCATTTCAGGGTCTTCGGTGAGACGCGCACCGCCCGCAGGCGTGGTCCAGTGGCCGGAGCCGTAGGACTGGCGGATCAGCAGCACGCGCTCGTGCTCGTCACGAATGAACACAGCGACCCCGGCGATGCGGGGCTTGAACAGGCGGAGGTAGGTCTTGCGCAGCGCATGGCCGAGCGGCAGGACCGCGCGGTGCAACGGCGCGGGGATCAGGTGAAGCATGTCACCTGCTGGCGCGCCGCGCCCAGCAGGCGCGCCACCGGCAGGTCGCTCTCGCCCTCGGCGGCGCCATCGAAGACGGCGCGCTTGTCATCGCCGCGGATCACGAACATCAGCGCGTCGCTATCGAGCAGCGAGGGGATGGTCAGCGTTACCCGGTCGAACGGGGCCTCGGGCGGCAGCGGGTCCGGCGTCAGGCGACGGATCGGGGCGTCGTCGTCCACCTGCGGATCGGTGTTGGGGAAAAGGCTGGCGATGTGTCCGTCCGCGCCCATGCCCAGCCACACCAGCGCGAAATGCGGCACCTGCTCCATCACCGTAAGCGTGGCGACATGGGCGCCGACCGGCTCGAACAGCGCGCGGATCTTGCCGGTGTTGCTGGCCTCGTGATCCTCCGGAACCACGCGGTCGTCGCCCGGCCACACGGTCACGCGGCTCCACTCGAAATCGGCTTTCACCAGTTCGCGCATGATCGGGAACGGCGTGGAGCCGCCCGGCACGCTGATGGCAACGGGCGCATCGCTCTCGGTCAACTTGCTGCGCAGGATCGCTTCGATGAAAGTGGCGATGGTGTCGTCGCCTGCGTTTTCGATGATGTCGATATCGGGCATGAGCAGCCTCCTAAACGCAAAACCGCCGCGTAGCGAGTGCTGCGCGGCGGTTTTGGTGGTGTTCGATCGGATTAATTTACCCGAGCGTGGAACTGAGGAACCAGACGCGTTCCTCGGCCATATCGGTCCAGTCGTCAAGCAAGCCGTCGGTGGCGTTGTCGCCTGCCTGTTCGGCGTACTTCTTCAGTTCCTTCAGGCGATCGACCATCTTCTGGTTATCGTCCCGCAGTTCGCGCACCATGTCCTCAGCAGCGAGCGTGGTGTCGTCCTGATCCTTGATCTGGGTATGCTTCGCGACCGAGCCGATGGAAGTCAGCGTGAGTTCGCCGTTCTTCCGCACGCGTTCGCCAATGTCGTCGATCTGGTCGCGGATTTCGACGGCCTGTTCGTCGAACAGCAGGTGCAGGTCGCGGAAACGCGGACCCTTCACGTGCCAGTGAAAGTTCTTGGTCTTGAAATACAGCGCCATGTGATCGGCGAGCAGGCCGTTGAGGCCCTCGATCAGCGCGGTTTTCGAATTGTCTCCAGCGGATGCCATGTAACTCTCGTCCTTTCTATTGTCTGTTTGCCTAACCAACGGGCTTGACCGCTCTCGGTTTCAGGATTTTGACCGGTTACGGTAATCGGCTGAGACGATGAACAAGTAACTTTCAGGAAAATAAGGCGATTACTCCTGCAGCGAGTATGAGGCCCGCGCCGACCACCCGGCGCATCGTTTCGAGCGGCAACGCCTGCCAGTCCTCCGCCGCCATGATCGCGCCCACCAGCACGACCAGCGCGCCCATCGCGCCTCCTGCCGCCGCCAGCAGAATCTCGCCAGTCGCGATCGCCAGCGAGAGGATGATGAAGCCGCTGGCATCCGTCACCATGCCCAGCAGCAGCACCAGCGTGATCGCGCCCAAGGAGCGGGTCGGTTCGCGCGGTTTCTCCGGCGGTGTGCGAAACAGCACTTCCAGCCCCGCCAGCAGCAACGCCACGGCCACGACAACAGGCTTGAAATCGCCGGGGATCAGCGGGGCAAGCCCGCTCGCGATCCATGCCGCCAGGCCCGCCCCCGCCAGGGCCGCCAGCAAGACGGTGACGATCAGCGGCCCGGTCCACCCCAGCGTCGAACGAAGGCGCGCCACCCGCAGGGCATCGCGCCCTGCCACCATGGCGGCGACAACGGCGATGAACGTGAGGAAGAAGGCGGGCATCGCCGAAGCTATAGCAGCGGCCGACCCGCGCGCCAGCTACTCCTCGTCCGCCATCAATTGCCGTATCTTCACCAGCGCCTGCGCCTTCAACTGATGGACGCGCGGCACGCTGACTTCCAGCACCTGGGCAATCTCGGTGAGGTTCAGTTCCTCCACGAAATAGAGTTGCAGCACCAGCTTCAGACGGTCGGGCAGCTGCACCATCGCTTCGCCCAGCCGCGCATTGTCCTGCATCTCGCTGACCAGCGCGAAGGGATCGGGCAGGTCGCTGGCGAAGACATCGCTGGCATCGTCGTAGGCCGAGTCCATCGAGACGAGGTGCACTTCGTCGCCCATGTGCTGCGAGAGTTCGGCGGGGGTCATGTCCACCATCGCAGCGAGTTCGTCGTGCCCCGGTTCGCGGCCCGAAAGCTGCGCGAATTCGCGCCGTGCCTCCTCGATCTCGCGCCGCCTTTTCGCTGCGCCCCGGCTGCCGGGCATGGTCTTTCGCACGAGGTCGAACATGGCCCCGCGCACGCGCAGCTTGGCATAGGCGGCGAAGCCGTCCTCGCCCGGCCCGTCGTGGTTGCGGGCAGCTTCGGTCAGGGCGATGAAGCCTGCCTGCATCAGGTCCTCGATTTCCAGTCCGTCACGGCCCGCGCCATTGATGTGCCAGGCGGCCTTGCGCACCATCGGGACGAAGCGCCGCACGCGGTCGCTCACCACGTCGGCCCCCTTGTATGCGCCGGCGGCAAAGGCGTTGTGGGCGGACACCAATGGCCGCACCGATGTACGCAGGAAGGCGCTGGAACGCGCGCAGATGGGCCTGATCACGCTGCTCTCGGGCCTCGACATGGCGCAGCCGGTCTCGAAATCGCTCGACGTGTTCTACCGCTCCCTGCTGGCGCGCGTCACCAATGCGCAGAAGCATTTCAACCGCACTGCCGTGGAAATGACGCGGGACGACCTGGCCCATATCGCCGCTTCGTTGACGGGCGAGCCACGCCGGGCCGCCTAGTCCAGCGTCACTGCCCGCGACGTGCGGTCCACGGTGAAACGCGGCCACTGGCTGCCTGTGGGCGGAACGAAGGTGAAGCCGGCACAATGCGGGTCTTCCCAAAGTCCTGCGTGCATGTCCTCTCCCGAAAGACTGCGCCACGTGCCGCCCTCGGGAAATTCGGCCATGCCCGCTGCCCTCTGCGCCCGGTCTTCCGCCAGCGCGGCGACGTAGCCTTCCAGCGCCACGTCCCGCGCCTGCCAGTCGACCGGCATGAACTGGCAATAGGCGTTGTTGTTGCCCTGCTGGCTACGCCCGAATTCGTCGCCCGCAGTCAGCATGATCGTGCCCGCAGAGGCAAAGAGGGTGCCGAGCATGGCGCGCAGGTCCGCATCGCGGCGGGCCAGCACGCCAGGGGCGACACTCGCCCCTTCCACCCCGTTGTTCCAGCTGAAGTTCTCGCCGTGGCCGTCGCGGTTGCCCTCGCCGTTCGCTGCGTTGTGGCGGTGTTCGAAGGCGACGGTATCGGCCAGCGTGAACCCGTCGTGCGCGGCGAGGAAATTGATGCTGCGGGTGTGCCGTCCGAACAGGTCTGACGAACCCGCCATGCGCGTCGCCAGCACGTTCGCCGCCCCGTCGCCACGCCAGAACCGGCGCACGTCGTCGCGGTAGCGATCATTCCATTCCAGCCAGTTCGCGGGGAAATTGCCGAGCTGGTAGCCACCGGGGCCGATATCCCACGGCTCTGCGATCATCACCCTGTCGGCCAGCAACGGGTCGGCAGCAATCTCGGCAAAGATCGGCGCATCGGCGGCAAAGCCCGGACCGCGCGCCAGCACCGGGGCGAGGTCGAAGCGAAAGCCGTCCACGCCGCAATGGCGCACGAAATGGCGCAGCGTTTCCAGCGCCAGCGCGCGGACGTGCGGGTTGGCGAAATCCAGCGTGTTGCCGCAGCCGGTATCGTTGATCAGGCTGCCATCCGGCGCATGGGCGTAAGCCGCATCGTCAAGACCGCGTACGGACAAGACGCCGCCGAATATGTCGCTCTCTCCCGTGTGGTTGAGCACGAGATCGAGGATCACGCCGATGCCCGCATCGTGCAGGGCCGAAACCGTCTCGCGCAGTTCCGCCACGCCGCCGGGACACAGGCCGGGATCGAGCGCCATCGGCGCGACCGGGTTGTAGCCCCAATGGTTCGCCAGCCCGAGCGGCGGCAGGTGGCGCTCGTCAATCCAGGCGATAATCGGCATCAGCTCCACCGCGCTGACGCGCAGCTTTTTCAGGTGGGCGACGACGGCGGGATGGGCGAGCGCGGCTACGGTGCCGCGCTGCTCCTCCGGCACGTCGGGGTGGAGCTCGGTGAAGCCTGCCACGGCGAGTTCGTAGACCAGACCGCCGGGGGTGAAACGGGGCGGCTCTGAAGCCACTTCTGGCAGAGGTCCGGGCACGATGGCGCGCGGGACGATGGCGGCGGTATCCACGCCGTATACAGCCAGTTCCGGGCTCTGGACGAAGCGCCTGTCGAGTTCCAGCGCGTAGGGATCGACCAGCAGCTTGGCCGCATCGAACCACTTGCCCTCGTCCGGCGACCATTCCCCTTCGGCGCGGTAGCCGTAGGCCGTGCCGGAAAGGTCGCGCGCCACCTCGGCCACCCAGTCTTCGCCGTCGCGCTCCATCACCACGCGCTGCTCGTCCTCGCCTTCGAACAGGCAGAGGTGCAGCGCCTCGGCGAGCGGGGAGCGGACGCGAAATGAAGTGCGGTCCGCGTGGACCTCACCGCCGTAGCCGCTCACGTCACCACGTCGGGCGCGGTTCGCCCGGTGTGCCGTTCGATCCCGGCAATCTGCCCGGCAGCCGCGATGATCTCGGCCAGCATGGCGGGTGTCTCGGCATCGAGGTTGCCGTCTGCAGGTTCGTAACGTTCGAGATAGACGCGGATCGTCGCCCCTTGCGTGCCGGTGCCCGACAGGCGGAACACCACGCGGCTGCCGCCTTCGAACAGCACCCGGATACCCTGGTTCTCGCTGAGGGAACCATCGACCGGATCGGTGTAGGAAAAGCTGTCCGCCCCGGCCACGGTCAGCGGGCCGAAGCTGGTGCCTGACAGGCTGGCGAGGCTGCCCGTCAATTCTGCCATCAGCGTATCGGCCCTGTCGCTCTCGACGCCTTCGTAATCGTGCCGCGCGTAGTAATTGCGCCCGAAGCGCGCCCAGTGTTCGCGGGCGATCTGGTCCACGCTCTTGCCCGTCGCGGCGAGGATGTTGAGCCACAGCAGCACGGCCCACAGCCCGTCCTTCTCGCGCACGTGATCGCTGCCCGTCCCGGCGCTTTCCTCGCCGCAGATCGTCGCCATTCCGGCGTCGAGCAGGTTGCCGAAGAGCTTCCAGCCGGTCGGCGTTTCGTACGCGGGTATGCCCAGCGCCTCTGCCACCCGGTCCCCCGCGGCGCTGGTGGGCATGGAGCGGGCAATGCCTTTGAGGCCGCCTGCGTAACCGGGCGCGACATGGGCGTTGGCGGCCAACATCGCGAGCGAATCCGAGGGGGTTATGAAGCGGTGCTTGCCGATGATGAGGTTGCGGTCCCCGTCGCCATCCGACGCCGCGCCAAAAGCGGGGGCATCGTCGGACATCATCAGGTCGTGAAGCACCTTCGCGTGGACGAGATTGGGATCGGGATGGTGTCCGCCGAAATCCTCCAGAGGGGTGCCGTTGCGCACGGTGCCTTTCGCAAAGCCAAGACGGTTCTCGAGGATTTCGTGCGCGTAGGGACCGGTGACGGCGTGCATCGCATCGAAGGCCATGCCGAGGCCGTCTTTCACGGCGGCGCGGATGGCGTCGAAGTCGAAAAGCTCCTCCATTAACGCGGCATAGTCGGCAACCGGGTCGATCACCTGCACCGCCATCTCGCCCACGTGCGTCACCCCGCGCGTGTCGAGATCGACATCGGGCGCATCGACATCCTGCCAGCGGTCGATCTCCTGCGTGCGGGCGTAAATCGCGGCGGTCACGCCTTCGGGTGCCGGTCCGCCGTTGACGGTGTTGTACTTGATGCCGAAGTCCTCGTCCGGCCCGCCGGGATTGTGACTGGCCGACAGGATCAGCCCGCCGCTCGCGCCATACTTGCGGATCACGTGGCTGGCGGCGGGCGTCGAGAGAATGCCGCCTTGCCCCACCAGCACGCGACCATAACCGTTTGCCGCCGCCATACGGATCGCCTGCTGGATGACGCTGCGGTTGTGATACCGCCCGTCGCCGCCCAGCACCAGCGTGGAGCCGGGCTGGCGCTCGGCTGCGTCGAACACCGACTGGATGAAATTCTCGGCGTAGCTGCGCTGCTGGAAGACCTTCACCTTCTTGCGCAGGCCGGAGGTGCCCGGCTTCTGTCCGTCGAAAGGCGTGGTTTCGTGCGTTCGGATCATGCGGCTTTTCCTGTCAGTTCCCGGTAGAGGTCAGCGTATGCACGCCCGCTGGCGTTCCACGAAAAGTCGGATTTCATGCCGTTGCGCTGAATTTTGCGCCATGTCTCCGGCTGCGCGTAGAGCGCCATCGTCCTGTCGATGGCGGAGCGAAGAGCGTGATAATGCACGCCGTCGAACTGCACGCCGGTGGCGACACCCTGCGCCAGCGCGGCGGGGTTCGCGTCGATCACCGTGTCCGCCAGCCCGCCGGTGCGCGCCACCACGGGTAAGCAGCCGTAGGCAAGACCATAGAGCTGGGTGAGGCCGCACGGTTCGAACCGGCTGGGCACAAGGATCGCATCGGCGCCTGCCTGCAACTGGTGGGACAGCGCCTCGTCATAGCCGATACGGACGGCGATCCGCCCCGGATGGCGCGCGGCAGCTTCGTGCAACGCGGCCTCGATCGCCTTGTCGCCGGAGCCGAGCAGCGCCAGCCGTCCGCCGAGGCCCGCGAGGTGGTCGAGCACCTCGATCAGTACGTCCATCCCCTTCTGCCAGGTCAGGCGGCTGACAACGGTGAAGAGCGGTTCTTCGCCCTTCTCCAGCCCGAATTCCTTCTCGATGGCGCGCTTGTTGGCCTTGCGCTTGGCGAGCGATCGATGGGAATAGGTGGCCGCGATCGCGGCGTCCGTCTCGGGGTTCCATACGGCACGGTCGATCCCGTTCAGGATGCCGCGCACCCTGTCACCGCGCAAAGCGACCAGCCCTTCCAGCCCCATGCCGAATTCGGGTTGCCTGATCTCGGCGGCGTAGCTGGGGCTGACGGTGGTAATGATATCCGCGAGCTGCATCCCGGCCTTGAGGAAGCCGACCCCGCCATAACTTTCCACCCCGTCCACCGACCACGCCGATTGCGGCAGGCCGAGACGCGGGAAAATCGCGGCATCGTAGTAACCCTGGAACGCCATGTTGTGGATCGTCATGACAGACGGCATGTCCGGCGCGTCGCTGGCCAGCTTCAGGTAGGCAATCGCCATCGCCGCCTGCCAGTCATGGGCGTGGACAAGGTCGAACCGGCAGCCCTTCACCTTGCCCGAGGCGATATCGGCGGCGGCGCGGCCGAAGGCGGCGAAGCGGTGCCAATTGTCGGCCCAGTCCTGTCCCTTGCCGTCCGAATACGGGCCGCCATCGCGCGCGAAGAATGCCGGGCAATCGAGCACCAGCAGCTTGTGCGTCCCGATCCTGCCCGACAGCAACCGCGCCTTCTGGCCGAGCAGCGAATCCCATTCGTGGATGACCCGCCTCCTGCCCATCGCCTTGGCGACGGCCGGATAGCCGGGCAGAAATGTCGTCATTTCAATGCCGTGCGCCGACACCGCGGCGGGCAGCGCGCCCGCAACGTCTGCCAGGCCGCCGGTCTTCACCAGCGGGACTGCTTCCGAGGCGGCCGAAAGGACGGATAGCGCCATTACAGGTCGAGCTTCTCGATCATCGGCTTGGTGATGAGGCAAACGCCCTTCTCGCTGCGGCGAAAACGCCGCGCGTCGAGTTCGGGATCCTCCCCCACCACCAGTCCTTCAGGGATGCGCACGCCGCTGTCGAGAATGACATTCGTCAGCCGCGCTCCGCGCCCGATGTTGCAGTAGGGCAGGATCACGCCGCGCTCGACGCGGGAAAAGCTGCCCATCTTCACCCCGGTGAACAGCAGGCTCTTCTTTGCCAGCGCGCCCGAAACGATGCAGTCCTGGCTGATTAGCGAGGATATCGCATGTCCCCGCCGCCCGTCCTCGTCGTGCACGAACTTTGCAGGAGCAGCCACGATCTGGTCGGTCCAGATCGGCCAGTCACGGTCATACAGGTTGAGCTTGGGCACCGTGTCGGTGAGGTCGAGATTGGCTTCGAAATAGGCGTCGAGCGTGCCGACATCGCGCCAGTATTCCTCGATCTCGTCCGCAGCGCGGATGCAGCTGTCGGTGAAGCGGTGGGCCTGCGCCTTGCCGTTCTCGACGATCCAGGGGATGATATCGCCGCCGAAATCGCGCTTGCTGTCCGGATCGGCGGCATCGCGGCGAAGCTGGTCGAACAGGAATTCCGTCTCGAAGACGTAGATGCCCATGCTGGCGAGCGCCATGTCTTCCTGCCCCGGAATGCCGGGCGGGTCCTTGGGCTTTTCCACAAATGCGGTGATGCGGTCCGACTTGTCCACGTGCATGACGCCAAAGCCCGTCGCTTCCATGCGCGGCACGACGAGGCATCCCACGGTCACGTCCGCGCCGCTTTCCACGTGCTGGCGCAGCATCAGTTCGTAATCCATCTTGTAGACATGATCGCCCGCCAGGATGATCATGTACTTGGGTGCGTGCGCCTGGATGATGTCGATGTTCTGGAACACCGCGTCTGCCGTGCCTTCGTACCACTGGCTTTCGGATACGCGCTGGCTGGCGGGCAGGATGTCGAAGCTCTCGTTACGCTCGGGCCGCATGAAGTTCCACGCGCGCTGCATGTGTCGGATCAGGCTGTGCGCCTTGTACTGGGTGGCAACGCCGATGCGGCGGATGCCCGAATTGATCGCGTTGGAGAGGGCAAAGTCGATGATGCGGGAGACGCCGCCGAAATAGACCGCGGGCTTGGCGCGACGGTCGGTCAGCTCCAGCAGGCGACTGCCGCGTCCGCCCGCCAGCACATAGGCCATCGCGTCACGCGCCAGCGGCTGCGAATATGTCTCTTTCATCGCCATTCTCCCGGTCTTGCTATCCCTTGTATTCCAGCATGATGGTGCTGAGCGGCGGCAGGGTGACACAGCCCCAGCCGCCCTGCACTTCGATCTTGCCCATGTTCCCCTGCCCGCTGCCGCCGTATTCCTGCGCGTCGGAATTGAACACTTCTGCCCATGTCCCGTCGCGGGGCAGGCGGAGGCCGTAGCAGCCGTGCGTCATCGGCGTCATGTTGCAGAATACCGCGACCGGCGGCTGGCCGGGGCATTTGCGCAGCCAGGCAAACACGCTGGCATCGGCGTCGTCAGCCACCAGCCACTCGAACCCCTCGCCCTCGCAATCGCGTGCGTGCAGCGCGGGCTTCGCCTTGTAGACATGGTTGAGGTCGCGAACGAGCCTGCGCACCCCTTCGTGAGCAGGCGCATCGAGCAGATGCCAGTCGAGGGCGCGGGCCTCGCTCCATTCGCGGCGCTGGGCGAATTCCTGCCCCATGAACAGCAGCTTCTTGCCGGGATAGCCCCACATCAGGCCGTAATAGGCGCGCAGGTTGGCGAACTTCTGCCAGTCGTCGCCGCTCATCTTGTTCAGCAGGCTGCCCTTGCCGTGCACCACCTCGTCATGGCTGAGAGGCAGGACGAAGTTCTCCGAAAAGGCATACATCAGGCCGAAGGTGATCTCGTCGTGATGATGCTTCCGGTGCACCGGATCGCGCGCCATGTACTTCAGCGTGTCGTGCATGAAGCCCATGTTCCACTTGAACCCGAAGTCCAGGTTCTCGCGCGGGCCATCGTCGTAGGCGGGCTGGGAGACGCCGGGCCAGCTTGTCGATTCCTCGGCAATCGTCAGGATGCAGGGATGTTCTCGGTGCATGGCGCGGTTCATCGCGCGCAGGAATTCCACCGCTTCCCAGTTCTCGTTCCCGCCCAGTTCGTTGGGAATCCACTCGCCCTCTTCGCGGCTGTAATCGCGGTAGAGCATCGAAGCGACGGCATCCACGCGTAGCCCGTCAACGTGGTAACGCTCGGCCCAGAACAGCGCGTTGTTGACGAGGAAACTTTGCACCTCGCGCCGCCCGAAGTTGTAGATCGCCGTGTTCCAGTCGGGGTGGAAGCCCAGCTTCGGATCGGCGTGTTCGTAAAGCGCGGTGCCGTCGAACTTCGCCAACCCGTGCTCGTCGGTGGGGAAGTGCGCGGGCACCCAATCCAGCAGAACGCCGATGCCTGCCTGGTGCGCGCCGTCCACGAAACGGGCGAACCCGTCCGGCGCGCCGAAACGCGCAGATGGGGCATAAAGGCCGGTGGTCTGGTAACCCCAGCTGGGATCGTAGGGATGCTCCGACACCGGCAGGAACTCGATGTGGGTGAAGCCCATGTCAGCGACGTAGGGTATCAGGCGACTGGCCATCTCGTCCCAGGTCAGGAACCAGTCGCTGTCGTCGCGCTGCCATGAACCGGGGTGGACCTCGTAGATCGAAATCGCTTCTCGCCGCGGATCGACATTGCGCCAGTGCTGGCGGTGCGCCTCGTCCCCCCAGTCGGGCTTGGCGGGGCGCGCAGTGAGGGAGGCGGTCTTGGGCCGCAGTTCGCTGGCGAAAGCAAAGGGATCGGCTTTCAGCGGCTGCTCCACCCCGTCCGGGCCGACGATGCGATACTTGTAGGCCCGCCAGTCGGCGATGTCGGGAATGAATATCTCCCACACACCGATATCCACGCGGTTGCGCATCGGGTGGCGCGCGCCGTCCCAGTAGTTGAAATCGCCGACAACGCTCACGTTACGCGCATTCGGCGCCCAGACGGCGAAGTGGACGCCGTGCGCGCCCTCGTGTTCGATCAGGTGTGCGCCCAGCTTGTCGAACAGGCGAAAGTGCGTGCCTTGCGCGATCAGCAGATCGTCCACCGGGCCAAGCACCGGGCCGAAGCTGTAGGGATCGGTCACCCACCACTCGTGCTCGCCCACCGTGCAGCGATACTTTACGGGTTTCGGCTTGCCGCGCAGCTTGCCCTCGAACAGGCCGCGATCGTCCACGCGCTTCAGCTTGCCCAGCTTCGCGCCCTGAAGCGAATAGCCCTCCGCCATTTCGGCCCCCGGCAGCATGGCGCGAGCGAAGGTGCCTTCCGGCCCCTCGTGCGGGCCGAGCAAAGAGAAGGGATCAGCCTGGCGGCCTGCAAACAGGGCTTCGATTGCTTCTGCCGGTGGCTTCACCTGTCCCCCAGTCGCTCGGGCCGTTCAGGCCCCGTGCGTGGCACTGTGCCCGACCGAGGGCCTTCGCGAAACAGGAAAACGTATGCGCAGATCGCAGTGAGGCTCCTTAAAGCACCTTCCAGATATCGCGCGCATACTCGCCAATCGTGCGGTCGGACGAGAACCAGCCGACATTGGCGATATTGTGGATCGCCGCCTTGCGCCATCCGGCGGTGTCCTGCCAGCGCGCATCGACTTCGCGCTGGGCGGAGGCATAGGCCTCGAAATCGGCAGCGACCATGAACCAGTCGCTGTCGTAAAGCCCGCCCATCAGGTCCTTGTAGCGATCCTCGTCGTCGGGCGAGAATACGCCGCTGGCGATGGCTTCCACCGCCTGATGCAGTTCGGGCGAGCCCTCGATAACCTCTCGCGGGGCATAGCCATTGGCGCGCTTCTCGGCGACTTCGTCCGCCGTCATGCCGAAGATCACGATGTTCTCGTCGCCGACCCGGTCCTTGATCTCGATATTCGCCCCGTCGAGCGTGCCGATGGTGAGGGCGCCGTTCAAGGCAAACTTCATGTTGCCTGTGCCCGATGCTTCCATCCCCGCCGTGCTGATCTGTTCCGACAGGTCGGCAGCGGGAATGATACGTTCCGCCAGCGTGACGTTGTAGTTGGGCACGAACACCACTTTCAGCAGCCCCGCCACGCTGGGATCGGAATTGACCCGGCGGGCGATGTCGTTCGCCAGCTTTATGATCAGCTTCGCATTGTGATAGCTGGGCGCGGCCTTGCCCGCGAAAATCTTCACCCGCGGCACCCAGTCCCGCTCGGGATGGCTGCGGATCTGGTCGTAGAGGGCCACGGTCTCGATCAGGTTCAAGAGCTGGCGTTTGTACTCGTGAATGCGCTTGATCTGCACGTCGAACAGCGCATCGGGGCTGACCCGCACGCCCGTTAGATCCTTGATGTGGGCTGCCAGCGCCACCTTGTTGCTGCGCTTAACTTCGGCAATCCGCTCTCCCAGCTCGGCATCGCCTGCCAGCGCGTTCAGGGCGCTGAGTTCCTCGGTATCGTCGAGGAAGGCATTGCCGATAGCATCGCGGATCACGCTGGTGAGGCCGGGGTTGCACTGCATCAGCCAGCGGCGCGGGGTCACGCCGTTGGTCTTGTTGTTGATCTTCTTCGGGTAAAGCCGGTGCAGGTCGTGGAAAACCGTCTGCTTCATCAGGTCGGTATGCAGCGCCGCCACGCCGTTGACGCTGTTCGCGCCGGTGAAGGCGAGGTTCGCCATGCGCACGCGCCTCTCCCCGCCCTCGTCGATCAGGCTGATCGCAGCAATGGCGGCATCGTTCACGCCCTGCTTGCGCGCCTCGCGAAGAACGCGGCTGTTGATGGCGTAGATGATCTGCATGTGGCGCGGCAGCAGCCGCTCGAACAGGGGCAGCGGCCAGCTTTCCAGCGCTTCGGGCAGCAGCGTGTGGTTGGTGTAGGCGACGGTGCGCCGGGTAATGTCCAGCGCCTCGTCGAACTCGAGGCCGTGGTGGTCGACCAGCAGGCGCACGAGTTCCGCCACGGCCACCGCCGGGTGCGTATCGTTGAGCTGGATCGCGGCCTTGTCCGGCAGGGTGCGGATGTTGCCGTTGTGCTGCATGTGGCGGCGCAGGATGTCCTGGATGCTGGCGGCGGAGAAGAAGTACTCCTGCCGCAGCCGCAACTCCTGCCCGGCCTGGTGCGAATCCGCCGGATAGAGAACGCGCACGAGGCTGGCCGCGCGCGCCTCCCCTTCCAGCGCGCCGACATGATCGCCCGCGTTGAAGGCATCGAGCTTGATCGGATCGAGCGCGTGCGCGGTCCACAGCCGCAAGGTATTCACCCGCTTGCCGCGCCAGCCGACCACCGGGGTATCGACGGCGGAGGCTTCCACCATCTCTGCAGGCTCCCACCGCACGGCATCACCATCGCTCACCACTTCGCCGCCGAAGCCGACCCGGTAGGCGCTTTCGCGGCGATCGAATTCCCACGGGTTGCCGTGGCTCAGCCAGGTTTCGGGCAGTTCCACCTGCCAGCCATCGTCGATGCGCTGGCGGAACATGCCGTTCACGTAGCGGATGCCGTATCCGTAGGCCGGGATATCGAGACTGGCGAGGCTCTCCATGAAGCAGGCCGCCAGCCGCCCGAGCCCGCCGTTGCCCAGCGCCGCATCGGGCTCCAGTTCCTCAAGCTGCGAAAGCTCGAACCCGTGGGAGCGCAGCGCCCGCTCCAGCGCGCCGTTGAGGTCCAGATTGCTCACCGCATCGCGCAGCAGGCGGCCGATCAGGAATTCGAGGCTGAGGTAATAGACCCGCTTCCCGCCCTCGGCATAGGTGCGGCGCGTCGATTCCATCCAGCGGTCGATAACCTTGTCGCGCAGGGCGTAAACGGTGGCGGTGTACCAGTCGTGCGGCTTGGCGGCGCGCTCGTCCTTGCCGACGCGGTGGTTGAGCGCGTCGACGATCAGCGCGTCGATCTCGGCATTGGAGGGCTGCGGGCTGGTGGTCACGATACGAAAGCTCCAGTGGGTCGCTTGTCGCGACGTCGAAAACGCCTCTCCTTGCTGCTATTAGACAGGTTTTGCTGCACCGCGCAATCGCGCATCCGCTCGCGCATTCCTATTCGTTGCTGCGGCGCAGCAATCCGGTTGCAAATTGGGCCCGCCGGGCCGATGACCGGGTGGCCCCTGCGAGAAGGAACCGGCCGTGAGTGATGCCCTCGAACCGCTGCATGCGCTGGCCGATGCCGCCGGCCTGCAACGCCGCTGGCGCGATGTCGAAGGCCGCGACCACGTCGTGCCGGACGCAACCCTGCGCGGCGTGCTGCGTGCGCTGGGGCACAAGGTGGATACGCCCCGGCAAATCGGTGCTGCGCTAAATACTCTGGAGGCCGAGCACGGCGCGCTCCATGCCCTGGTGATCGCGGACGCAGGACAGCCGGTGGAACTACCCTCCCGTTGTTCGCGGGCCGAATTTGCGGACGGTGACACATGGCAGCCGCTGGAAATCCGGGACGGCAGGCCGATCGCGCCGCCAGAGCCGGGCTATTTCGACTGCCGATTCGACGGCGAGGAGACCCGGCTCGCAGTCGCTCCGCCGCATTGCCCCGTGCCGCCGCACCAAGGGCACAGGTCGTGGGGAGCATCGCTGCAAATTCCGTCGCTGCGACCTGCAGGGGGCGGCGCATTCGGCACTTTGGGCGATCTTGCCGATGCCGTCGAAACGCTTGCGCAGGCAGGCGCGGATGCTGTGGCGATCAACCCGGTCCACGCCCTGTTTCCGGGCAATGGCGAGCATTTCAGTCCCTATTCGCCGTCCAGCCGCCGTTTCCTTAACGCAGCCATGGCCGACCCGGCGCTGCTTGGGCTGCCCGCCCTGCCCGAGGATGAAAGCGGCCCGCTGATCGACTGGGAAAGCGCCCTGCCCTCAAGGCTGTCGCAGATGCGCGCTTTGTTCGACAGCCTGTCACCACAGCAGCGCGCCGATCTTGTCGGGCAACCCGAAAAGGACGAGGTCCTTCACGCCGTCTTCGACACGCTCGACTGCCATTACCGCCCCAAGGGCGCGAAAGGCTGGCGCGACTGGCCTCGCCAGTATCGCAATCCCGCCAGCAAGGCCGTCAGCACGTTCGCGGCCAAGTATGCCGATGAGGTGGAGTTCCACCTTGCCGCCCAGGCTCTTGCTCGCGCCGGGCTGGCCAAGGTGCAGGACCGGGCGAAGGCGGCGGGAATGTCCATCGGCCTTGTGGGCGACCTTGCCGTGGGCGTCGATCCGGGTGGCAGCGATTGCTGGACGCTGGGCAATGTGATGCTGCGCGGTCTCACCATCGGCGCGCCGCCCGATCCGCTGGGTCCGCACGGGCAGAACTGGAACATCACCGGTTTCTCGCCAGAGGGATTGCGGCGCACCGGCTTCGCGCCGTGGATCGCCATGATCCGCGCGGCCCTCGCGAGCGGTGGCGGTTTGCGGATCGATCACGCCTTCGGTCTCGCGCGGCTGTGGGTGATACCCGAAGGCGGCGGACCGGGGGACGGCGCCTATCTCACCTACCCTTTCGAAGACCTGCTGCGACTGCTGACGCTGGAAGCGTACCTGGCGGACGCCTTCATCATTGCCGAAGACCTCGGCACGGCCCCGCACGGCTTTTCGGATGCCATCGCGCGGCGCAAGATGCTGGGCATGCGAGTGCTGTGGTTCGAACGGGCCTCGGACGACGGCTTCATCGGCGCGCACGATTACGGCGAACTGGCAGTCGCCATGACCGGAACGCACGACACGCCAACGGTGGCTGGCTGGTGGAGCGGCAGGGACCTGGACTGGGCCGACGCTTTGGGACGGCTGCCCGAAGGCGTGGACCGCGTGAACGCCGAGCAGGTCCGCGACTGGGATCGCGGCCTGTTGTGGTCAACCATGGAAGGCCACACCCCGCGCCCCGCGCCGGACGAGCCGAAAGCCGCCGTGGACGCCGCCATCGCTCACATCGCGCGAACGCCGAGCATGCTCGCCCTCGTGCCGCTGGAAGACCTGCTGGGCCTTGCCGAACAGCCCAACATTCCCGGCACGACTTGCGAACACCCCAACTGGCGCAGGCGACTGGACGCGGATCTGGACGAATTGCTCGCCGCCCCGGAAGTCAGGACAAGAATGACGATGCTGCGAAGCGGGTGAATGGAGCGGGTGAAGGGAATCTCCAAACGCACGCTTTGTGTTGATAAAACTTGATATTTTTTATGAGGTGGAACGGCATACCCCCAGATATACCCCCAGCCCTACATGGTTGGCTGATTATTTTTCTTCTCGGATTTGTCCTGCCAGCGTTCTCAATCTCGTTTCCAAATCCCTCGAAAGCGATGCGAGCCCCTCATCGTTTGGATGATATTGCAGATAGCGATGATGCTGGAGGTCAAAGGGCACATCACCTTTGCTTTGGGTAATGGGAACAACATGCCTGCCCAGAGTGTGGGCGATCCCGCATTCGTAGAATACGTTTGCGTTCCGCCCGCTGAAATCACAGATCACAATTGAAGAACGCCAAATTAGATCAACTACGTCCTGAATCACAGTGGAGCGATTCCAGATATTGTCGGCCCGTTGACATGTCAGTGCGGAGTTTCTGCACGCAGCTTGGATCGCAGTATACACGCCGTTGAAGCTCGCATCGAACGGCATCATCACAGAGACGAAATCTAACTGCGGCGTTTCGCTCGGTATGTCGAAGACCCTAGGCGAGATTGAAATGCGCTTACGCCCGTCAGCTTGAGCGAAGGGCACCCCCGCGCTGGAATCCAGCACATATTCTTCAATAATATTGAGATTGCCCGGATCGCGCGTAACCATTGCTACGAGTATATCCAGCACATGGCCGGGATAGTCAGGGTCGCCAAAATCCCAACTGCGCAAAAGACGACTATGGCCACGAATTTCCTCCATGAAACCTGTCATCAAGCCAAGCTCGAGCCATTTTTCCCGGTCGAAGTTTTCGACAATCGCCGCTTTCAGGGGAAGGATGCGTTTTTGTTGTTCTGACTCTAATCTCATGTAACCCACGCTAATTGCCAAGGCGTGGCATGGATAGCGTGAATCGGTTACAGAAAACTGTGTTTGCAATAACTTTGGGTGGCCAGTTCGGTCCTCTCCAACCACCCTTTCAAAATCAGACTACCCCCCCCCCGGGAAAGGAAGCCCGTCCTAATTGGCTTCACCTATCAGGCGAGCCATCGCCTCCAAGTATCGCGCCGCGCCTTCGGCCTCAGCGGATCGCCCGCCGTGCTTCCAGGCGTTGCGGTTGCCGCTAGGTGCGCCGCTTCCCTTGCCCCCGTGCATCCTGCATCGCTGGCTGCCGTTCACCGCCGGAGATTGGCACGCCGTTCCCAGCCGGGTCTTGGCCAAGCATCGGCGAGCCTTCGCGAGCTGAACTGGTTGCATGGGGTTGTTCGTTCGATTTTCCATTTTCCATCCCCCCGCCGTGCTGGTTGATGTTGTTTGCGATAACCGCTTGGCCGCCCTCGTTGACATGCACATGGCGCACCACCTGTTCGCGCGGCTGGTGCAGCTTCGCCAAGGTCTCAATTGCCGCGCGCGAATTGGATTGGGCCTTGAAGGCAAGCCGGGCGTAGCGTTCGGCTGCCAAGGGATAATCGCCCATGTTCATGGTGGCGCGTCGTGCGAGCTCGCCGAAAAGCGCATCGAGCGAGAGCGCCTGAGCGGTCAATAGTTCGGTCGCCAGCGTCAAGTTGCCATCCATTGCAGCTTTGGCCTTGGCCTTCATAGCTTTACCGAAATCATCGAAGTTCGGTTCGCCGGGCAGTTTACCGAAACCCTTTTCTGCTACGGCATGACTGAGGACGCCATGGCGAAAGTATGGGCCAACGAGCACGCGGGCCATGGTTTCGGGTTCCGTCTCACCTTTTTCCGCTGTCACTGTCGTAACCCTCTCTGCGGCTGGTTTGTTCTTTCGTGGTTTTGTCATGTTGCGACCTCCCGGCAGGTGTCGGTTCGCATATCGGGCGCCCTAGCCAGCGAATTGGCGTAGGCCAGCCGGGCAAACTGCGTCGACCAGTCAGGCTGCCACCATCCAATCGGTAAGCCGCTGCGCCCCCTCACCCATGGTGTAGCTAAATGTGTATTGGATTTCGGTATTCGGAGGATCGGCAGATTTCCGCCAATCTCGTCATTTGTCGTATTGGATTCCGCCACGGCGCTGGCCGTTGGAATGGCGCTATTCGCCGGGATCGTATTGATATCCAATACCGGGAATTGATCGGCAGCGCGGGCTTTCCGATAGGCCTTGAGCGCCCTCAGTCCGCGTTCCATCCGTTTGCGCGAGGGACTCTTGGGGGTTGGCTCCCGCTCTAGGAAATCCCAGCTGGCAAGCTTCCTCCCCGGCCCAGAAAGCCACGTGAGACGCCAGCAACGCGCGCGGGAGGTTTCCCCTGCCTTGATTGCGAAATGCGCATCCTGAGTCATTTGCAGGAAGCCTAGCACCATAAGATCATCGAAGGCACGGCTGGCAGCTGTTAGGTCTGCAACGCCCAATCGGTGGGCGGCATCGCGCACGCCAAGATAGAGGCTCCCGTTGTTATCCCCGTTATAGAGCATGGCCACTTCGACGAGCAGCGACCGGGCATTAGGCGAAAGCGCCCGATAGGCGTTGCTGGTTAGGATGCGATAATCAAGCCGGACAAAACGGCTGGTTACGTTTCGCCCCTTTGCATTGATCCTGTTACGGTTTCGACGCTTGCCCACGGTTTCAACCTTCCCCGGCGACCAGCGCGCGAAGGGAGGCGGCTGGAATGAGGGTGCGCTTGCCGATGCGCCGGGCCTCAAGCCTACCTTCGCCAATCAACTGATAAATTCGGGTGCGGCCAAGCGATGAAACTCGGCAGGCCTCCTTGATCGAATAGGCCAGTGGTTCAAGTGAAGCAGTAGGGTTCATGTGCATCTCCGTTCGTTTGCGACTGGAGATGTTTTGCCCCGTCCGACCTTGTGCAGTCAGCCGGTATGGCCGGAATGGGCCGGAAATGAATTCAAGTTAGTTTCCGGCCGAGCGAGTTCTGGCGAGAACAGCATTTATCACTGGCTGCACGGTTGCGCGGCTAGGCTCACCCATACCTGCGGCTGCCATTCGCGCGAAAATTCCGTCTATCATGGCCGATTGGCCCTCGTGGCCGGTGCCTTCAGGTATACCTTCCTCGTAGACATATAATGCCAGCTCCTCAGCGAATTCGGGCCACCACTTCGCGGGCGGGCGACCGCCTCGGCTGGTCCGAGACGATGCCGATTCTTCTTCGCTATCTTCCATTTCAAAATCGAGGTTCGCCGGGCGCACTTGAACGTCCCAGGCGGAAAAGGACTCTTCATAATATGCCCTATCGGTGTCCGGCGTATCGGGAGGACATAATGACAGACTGAAACGCCCAAACTCAAATTCGCATTCATACGGATATGAACTAGCTTCGCCCAAATTGGTCAGCTCCACGCTATCGAGCAGGAACCCGCCCATCTTGAGCTCTTGCCGCTCCGCTTCGAGCAAATTGGCTAGGTTCTCCCATTGTCTCTTCTTGATTGGCGAATTCACTTCCTCGACACTGTAGTGCCTTCCCCATTGATATTTACGCCAACGGTAATCGCCTTCGGCGACCAACTCGCCATCGCGCAACAATTCGATCAGAACGTTTTGGGGACGCTCGATCCCTTCCATTGCCAAGCGATTGATCGCCTCTCCGATTGGCTTCCATAGCGGCCAAGTATTGCCATCAGGGTCGCCGCTGAGCCACGCCCAGCCGCGCATAATTGTAAGGGCTTTTGCTGAACTTTCGCTCATTTTCCTGAGCGCCTTGCCACTCGCTTATTCTTTGCTACGCCTACGCGCTCCAAGGGGTTCACAAGCGCCTCGTAGCGACCGAAAAGGTGTTCCACCCGGTCGCGGTCGCTAGCGAAGGGCGTAGGTCGATAGAGCTTGTCAACGGCGGCATCGAGTGCGGTGTGGGCCTTTCTAAGATCCGCAGGCATCGTATCTGGATCGTAGAGAGTAGCTAAGCTCGACGTAGGATGCGCTTCGCGAGCACTGAGCACGTCTTGCGCCAATGCCTCAATTCTAGCGCGCTGTGCTTCGCTCATGTCGGGCCAAGGGAACGTATTGTAGACTAGGCCAATGGAGTAGCGTGGGTCGCTCTTTAAGCGTCCACCGATGTGATTCACCCAAGCCATATGCATTCGACTAGCTAAGACTGCGAAGTGCCAAATTTCTGCATCAAGAGCTATCCGCACCAGACTGCTAGGAATAATCGGGCTAGTTAGCCAACCCGCTGGCACATATTCCCTTCGTTCCGAGCCATTTTCTGGCACCACCAGAAAGCCGGAAGCCGGAAAGACATTTACGTGAAACTTGGTCGGATATTGCGCGAGGGGGCGTGTGCTAGCCGCTGCCCTATCGGTCCCCTTCTTACTATTTTTCTTGGCAATTTCCCCCAACCTCCATTTCCTTACTTTGGAAATTCTCTCTCGGATCGGAGGATAGGCGTTTATGTCCTTTGGTGTGATTTTCTCTACGTCGATTATATGGCGAATTCCGCCATTCAAAAACTCTTCAGCGCCAATAAATGGGCGAAGGATACGCTCTGCGCCCGGAGCTGCTTCAATGAGTGCGGAACGTTCGGCGGGAGAGAATATGAAATACCCTCCATCAACAGGCTTCGAACCAACCTGGAGCTTCGGCGCGCCGTTTATCGGCGTGCTCACACTCTTCACGACTAAGTGACGGTTGGCTAATCCTCGAGCATCAAACAAATAAGCAGTGAGCGCCTTGTGTTGACTTTCCACCGGGTCACCTTGCAAATCGGGATAGCTGAAGAGCCTCTTCTCTGAAGGCTCGTGATCGCGATGACTAAGACCGACGATTACAACGTGAACGTGGGCTTTCCCGCGAGCTTCACTAGCCCAGGCGAAAGTTCGATGTGCGAAGGCAATTTCAAGGCAGTGACGGTCATATAGAACCGGCCATAGCTGAGCTACCTGTTCGCCCTGCGTGATTGAATTGGTCGCGACGAATGCGATTTGGATGCGTTTGTTTGCTTGGCAGTATTGCCCTGCCTTAATGAACCAAGCGGCGACGTAATCGAGGGTGCCTCCACTGCCTCCCAGCGCTGCAATTCTGCGAACCTGTAAGCGTTGGAATTCGTCTTGTTGTTTCGCTCCAAGAAAAGGCGGATTACCCATGATGTAGCTGCAACGCTCTGCTCGCAGCAGCGTATTCCAATCCGTCTCAAGCGCATCGCCATGTAGGATATGGGCGGAATCTTTCAGTGGAATACGGGCGTAGTTAAGCCGGAAGGCCTCGTTGATTTCGTTGTTTGCGATATGGTCCATCATCCACATGGCCACTTCGGCAATGCGGGCGGGAAATTCTTCGAACTCGATACCGTAGAACTGGCCCACGGTCACACGGGAGAGCAGCGCCGCGTCAATTTGCTGGTCGCCATATTGAGCCTTGAGACATTCGAGCTCCAGCCGCCGGATTTCCCGATAGGCGATAACAAGGAAGTTGCCGCACCCACACGCGGGATCAAAAAAGGTTAGCCGGGTTAGCTTGTCTTGAAACTTGGCCAATTCCTTTTCGCGAGCAGTCTTGCGCGCGATAATGCTGGCAAGTTCCGCCTTCAGGTCGTCTAGGAACAGCGGGCCAATCACTTTTAGGATATTTGCCTCGGTGGTGTAGTGCGCCCCCTTCGCTCGGCGCTGCTCAGCATCCATGACGGACTGGAACAGAGAGCCGAATATGGCGGGCGAGACGCCGGACCAATCGTGCCGGGCCGCGTCCAGCAAATGCTCCCGCATGGTAGCGTCGAAATGCGCCGTTCTCAGGCGTCCACCAAACAGCTGGCCGTTCACGTAGGGGAAGGCGTCCAATTCGGCTTGCAGGGTGGTTTGTCGGGCGTTCTCCGGCGTATCCAGCACATCGAACAGGTCGCTCAGCACCCGGCCTACATTGCTGCCATCTGGCCGCGTATCGTTCTCTATCAGCTGGAGGAAAATATCCTTCGGCTGGAATATGCCCGTATCGTCCGCAAACAGACAGAACAGCAGGCGGACGAGCAATTGCTCCAGATCATGCCCAACGTAGCCCGATTCCTCCAGCGCATCATGCAGCTTACCCATGAGCTCGGCTGCCTTGATGGTAACGCCAGCCTGCGTTTCGAAGCTAACCTTGCGGCCAAGCATGAAATCGAACGCGGTAATGTGCTTGTGCAAGTCTTGCAGGTGGAATTTGAGTTCCCGGCCTGTCTCCAGGTCCAACAATCTCCAACGCTGGAAATCGCAAGTTAGAACCCAGCGCGGCTGGTCCGTTGGATGGACGCCCTGCACGTAGTCGAGCGCCTGCCCCTGCGCACGATCCAGATCGAGGTTCGCGCTCTTTTGTTCGACTAGCAGCGTACCCGGCCAGAACAGGTCAATGAAGCCGTGCTTTTGCTTTAGCAGTTTCACGCGCTGCTCGTAAATCGCCACCTGCTTGCGCCGGATGCCAAACAGCTCGAAAAACTCGTTGTAGAAGGTTTGGGTTTCGCCCTTCTCGTAGTGGGCGTCCTTCCACTCCTCGCTGAAGACCTTCGCGCGCCGCTTAATTTCGTCCCAGCCTAGCCGCATGATACCCCTCTAGCGTTCGCAAGGGTTTAGGCACGTTCGCGGGCGTCGGGCAAGGCCTTGGGGGTTAGCTGGCTACTCGGCTGGGGATAGCGATAATGTCCGCACCCGTGCGCAACTGGTCCAAATAGTCGCTCCACCACTGCGCCATTTCTACGCGCTCATTCCAGTGCGCCCCGCGGTGATAGGCCGCGCGCACTTTGTCGCTATCGCCATGGGCCAACGCACGTTCGATAGTGTCCGGGTGCCACTTGCCGCTTTCGTTGAGCAATGTTGAAGCCATCGCTCGAAAGCCATGTGCGGTCATTTCCTCGGTGGAGTAACCCAGCCGCCTCAGCGCGGCATTGAGAGTGTTGTCGCTCATAGGCCGGGCGCGAGAGCGGATAGACGGAAAAACGTATCCTGTCGGGCCGGTGGCAGAATGAATTTCCCGCAATAGCTCCACTGACTGACGCGAAAGGGGAACGTGGTGGGCCTTGCGCATCTTGGTCTTACCCTCAGGTATAATCCAGAGCGCGGCATCGAAATCTATTTCGCACCATTCGGCATGGCGCAGTTCGCCCGGTCGCACGAACACGTGCGGCGCGAATTGCAGCGCCAGCTTCACTTGTCCCTGCCCCTCGTATCCATCTATCGCGCGCAATAGTTCGCCAGCGCCCTTGGCATCTGTCACCGCCCCATAGTGCGTTACCTTGGGAGCCGTTAGCGCGCCCCGCAAATCGCGAGTAGGGTCCGAACGTAGGCGAGCGGTCGCTATGGCATAGCGAAAGACCATGCTCGCCAATTGCAAGGTGCGCCGCGCGCTTTCCAGATTGCCCTTGGCCTCAATGCGCCGGATAGCTGACAGAATGTCGGCTGGCTCGATTTCCGCAATCGGCAGTTTCCCAATCGCCGGACGGAGTAGCGAAAGCAGGTATTCGCTCCGTTTGGCCGTAGCTGGCGACCAACCGCCTTCGCCATCGCGTTTGCGCTTTGCGCAGTATTCGGCAGAAATCGCGGCAAAGGTGTTGTCAGCATCCATATGAGCCCTGCGCTTGGCCCGTTGCTTTTCGCGGGAAGGGTCTTTTCCTGAGGCAATCAACTCTCTCGCGTCGCGCCGCCGATTGCGCGCTTCGGCCAAGCTGATTTCAGGGTAGGCTCCCATGGCCAGTAGCTTTTCCCGGCCATCCACACGGTATTTCAGCCGCCAGAGTTTCCCCCCGGCGGGCGTAACTAGCAGGAACATACCCTCACCATCGGAGAGTTTGACCGGCTTTTCTCCCGGTTTCGCGTTGCGAACTGCCACATCGGTAAGCGCCATGAGCCACTAATCCTTTCCCGGCCGAACCGGCTGGATACCCCCATGATCAGGGGTATCGGATCAAGCCGCCCTGCCATACCCCCCAAAGATACCCCCGCTAACGGGTGGATGCCTCTGGCCGGAAATGAACGAATGCGGCCTGTAAGTGGCAGAATATCGCGGAAATACGGATGGTGTCTAGTCAGGAATGAACATCACTGAACAGGGATTTGGAGCGGGTGAAGGGAATCGAACCCTCGTCGTCAGCTTGGGAAGCTGCTGCTCTACCATTGAGCTACACCCGCAAGGTCGCGGCGCAATTGCCACGGGGGATCGGCCCCGGTCAATACAAATACGCGCGCGCTCGGCAGTAGCTTATCTACCCGGATAGAGCGGGAAGTCGGCGCACATCCGTGCAACGCGCGCTGCGATCTCCTGCTCGACGCGGGTATTGGTCCCCTCGTCTTCGACAGCGGTCGATACGACGCGGGCGATCATCTCGGCGATGCTGGCGAATTCCGGCTGCCCGAACCCGCGCGTCGTTCCTGCCGGCGTGCCGAGCCGCACGCCGCTGGTAACGAAGGGCGGTGCCGGATCGAAGGGGATGCCGTTCTTGTTGCAGGTGATGTGCGCGCGGCCCAGCGCGGCCTCGGCCGACTTGCCGGTGACGCCGTTCCGGGTCAGGTCGACAAGGACGAGGTGGTTGTCGGTTCCACCCGACACCACGCCCACGCCTTCGCGCAGCAGGCCCTCGGCCAACGCCTTGGCGTTCTCGGCCACGGCTTGCGCGTAGAGGCGGAATTCAGGGCGCAGCGCTTCGCCGAAGGCCACGGCCTTGCCGGCGATGGTGTGCATCAGCGGGCCGCCCTGCATGCCGGGGAAAACCGCCATGTTGATCGGCTTGGTCAGTTCCTCGTCGTTCCACAGGATGATGCCCGAACGGGGGCCGCGAAGGCTCTTGTGCGTCGTACTGGTGACGACGTGCGCGTGCGGGAACGGCGAGGGATGCTGCCCGCCCACGACAAGGCCGGAGAAGTGCGAGATATCGGCCAGCAGGTAGGCGCCCACCTCGTCGGCGATCTTGCGGAATTCGGCAAAGTCCCAGGTGCGCGGATAGGCCGTGCCGCCCGAGATGATCAGCTTGGGCTTGTGTTCGTGGGCGAGGCGGCGAACCTCTTCCATGTCGATGCGGCAATCGTCCTTGCGCACGCCGTAGGGGACCACGTTGAACCACTTGCCGCTCATGTTGACGGGCGATCCGTGGGTCAGGTGTCCGCCGCTGGCAAGGTCCAGCCCCATGAAGGTATCGCCGGGCTGGAGCAGGGCGAGGAACACCGCCTGGTTCATCTGGCTGCCCGAATTGGGCTGCACGTTGGCGAAGTTGCAACCGAACAGCTGCTTCGCGCGCTCGATGGCAAGGGTTTCCACCTCGTCGGCGAACTCGCAGCCGCCGTAGTAGCGCTTGCCGGGATAGCCTTCCGCATATTTGTTGGTGAATACGCTGCCGCAAGCCTCCAGCACGGCGGGGCTGGCGATGTTCTCGCTCGCGATCAGTTCGATCCCGTCGCGCTGGCGGCCAAGTTCGCGCCCGATGATCGCGGCGACATCGGGATCGGCGGCCTCAAGGTCGTCGCTCCAGAAGCGGTCGAGCCAGGTGGCGGAAGGGGCGGTGGCGGTATCGAGCATGGTGAGCAGTCCTGCTTGGGTGGGGCTAAGTGAGGTTCGGGCGCAGCCAGCGAGTGGCGGTTTCCAGGTCCATCCCGCGCCTGTCGGCGTAGTCGGCCAGCTGGTCTTCCCCGATGCGCGCGACGCCGAAATACTGGCTGTCGGGATGGGCGAAGTAGAACCCACTCACCGCCGCCGTCGGCAGCATGGCCTGGCTTTCGGTCAGCATGAGGCCCGCATTGCCCCGCGCGTCCAGCAGGTCGAACAGGATGGGTTTGAGCGTATGGTCCGGGCAGGCGGGATAGCCGGGCGCCGGGCGGATGCCGGTGTATCGCTCGCGAATGAGGTCTTCGTTCGACAGCGCCTCTTCCGGGGCATAACCCCACAGGTCGGTGCGAACGTGCTGGTGCAGACGCTCGGCGAAGGCTTCGGCGAAGCGGTCCGCCAGGGCTTTCAGCAGGATATCCGAATAGTCGTCGGTATCTGCCTTGAAGCGTTCTAAATGCGGCTCAATGCCGTGTATGCCGACCGCAAAACCACCGATCCAGTCGCCCTCGGGATCGATGAAATCGGACAGGCAGAAATTGTTGTGGTCACGGCTTTTCTTCACCTGCTGGCGCAACAGGGGGAGCAGTGTGCCATCCTCCAGCACAACGTCATCGTCCTGCGCCTTGCAGTGCCAGAAACCGGCGACGCCTTTCGCGGTGAGCCATTTCTCTTCGATAATCGTATCGAGCATGGCTTGCGCGTCGGCGAACAGGCTGCGCGCGCTTTCGCCCACCACGTCGTCCTGCAGGATGGCGGGATAGGTGCCTGCCAGTTCCCAGGCGCGAAAGAACGGCGTCCAGTCGATGGCCTTGCGAAGGTCGGCAAGGCTCCAGTCGTCGAACACGTGCAGGCCGGGCTTGGCCGGGGCCGGTGCCTTCTTGGCGAAGTCGGCCACAAAACGGTTCTCGCGCGCCTCGGCCAGCATCAGCAGCTTGGAGCCGCCCTTCCCGGCCCGGCTTTCGCGCACTTTCTCGTAATCGTCGGCCACGCCTTCGACGAAAGTGTCCCTGTTCGTTTCGGACACCAGCTTGCTCGCAACGCCGACGGCGCGGCTGGCGTCGAGCACGTGGATCACCGGGCCTTCGTAGGCGGGATCGATGCGCAGCGCGGTGTGCACCTTGCTGGTGGTCGCCCCGCCGATCAGCAACGGAATGTCGAGCCCAGCGCGCTGCATTTCCTCGGCCACGGTCACCATCTCGTCCAGCGAGGGAGTGATGAGACCCGACAAGCCGATCAGGTCCGCGCCTTCTTTCTGGGCGGTCTCGATGATCTTGGTCCACGGCGTCATCACGCCAAGGTCGATCACTTCGTAGCCGTTGCATTGCAGCACGACGCCGACGATGTTCTTGCCGATATCGTGCACGTCGCCCTTCACCGTCGCCATCACGATGGTGCCCGCGCTGCGCGAGTTCTCGGTTTTCTCGTCCTCGATATAGGGAATGAGGTGGGCGACGGCCTTCTTCATCACGCGGGCGGATTTCACCACCTGTGGCAGGAACATCTTGCCTGAGCCAAACAGGTCGCCGACCACGTTCATGCCGTCCATCAGCGGTCCTTCGATCACCTCGATGGTGCGGCCCTTGCGCTTGGCGATTTCCAGCCGCGCCTCTTCTGTGTCGTCGACGATGTGGCTGTCGATGCCTTTCACCAGCGCGTGTTCCAGCCGCCGGTTGACGGGCCACCCGCGCCATTCGGCGGCCTGCTTCTCGTCTTCCTTGCTCTTGCCGCGATAGCTTTCCGCAAGGGCGATCAGCCGCTCGGTCGCATCGGGACGGCGGCTCAGGATCACGTCCTCGCACGCCTCGCGCAGTTGCGGGTCGAGCGTGTCGTAAACGTCGAGTTGGCCTGCGTTGACAATGGCCATGTCGAGGCCGGCCGGAATCGCGTGGTAGAGGAACACCGAGTGCATCGCGCGGCGCACCGTCTCGTTGCCGCGGAAGCTGAAGGAGAGGTTCGAGAGGCCGCCCGAGCAATGCACGTGCGGGCATTGCTCGCGAATTTCCGCCACCGCCTCGATGAAATCGAGGGCGTAGCGTTCGTGCTCTTCCATGCCGGTGGCAACGGCGAAGATGTTCGGATCGAAGATGATGTCTTCTGCCGGGAAGCCGTTTTCCGTCAGGAGGCGATAGGCGCGAGAACAGATCTCGACCTTGCGCGCCTTCGTGTCGGCTTGCCCTGTCTCGTCGAAAGCCATGACGACGACGGACGCGCCATAGTCCAAGCACTTGCGCGCCTGTTCCAGGAACTGTGCCTCGCCTTCCTTCAGGCTGATCGAGTTGACGATGGGCTTGCCGGACACGCATTTCAGACCCGCCTCGATGATCTCCCACTTCGAGCTGTCGATCATGGTGGGCACGCGGGCGATATCGGGTTCTGCGGCGAGCAGGCGCAGGAACTTGACCATCGCCTCCTCGGAATCGAGCAGGCCCTCGTCCATGTTCACATCGATGATCTGCGCGCCGTTCTCCACCTGCTGGCGGGCGACTTCGACAGCGGCGGTGTAGTCGCCATCGAGGATCAGTTTCTTGAACTTTGCAGACCCGGTAACATTGGTGCGTTCGCCCACGTTGACGAAGCGCGCGGTGGGGCCCTGCGCGGTCTCATCAATCGGGCGGTCGATCGTGTCGGTCATGGTCATGTCAGGCAGGCACCGTGAAGGGTTCGAGGCCGGCGAGCTGGGTGGCGGGCTGCACCTGCGGCAACTTGCGCGGAGCAGCGCCGCGCACGGCAGCGGCGATGGCGGCGATATGTTCGGGGGTGGAGCCGCAGCAGCCGCCAAGGATGTTGGCGTGGCCGCCGTGCGCCCACTCGCGCAACATGGCGGCGGTTTCCTCCGGCGGTTCGTCGTATTCGCCCAGTTCGTTGGGAAGCCCCGCGTTGGGATAGGCCAGCAGCAGCGTCTCGCCGATCTTGGAGAGCGCCTGCACGTAGGGGCGCAATTGCTCGGCCCCGAAAGAGCAGTTCAGCCCGACGGCCACCGGCCTTGCATGGCGCACGGCGAACCAGAACGCCTCCACCGTGTGACCGGAGAGGTTGCGGCCCGAAAGGTCCGTCAGCGTCATGGAGAGCGCAATCGGCACTTCGCGGCCAAGTTCACGCTCCAGCTGGCGAACGGCGAATATCGCCGCCTTGGCGTTGAGCGTGTCGAAAATCGTCTCGACCAGGATCAGGTCAACGCCGCCTTCCACCAGCGCAGCAGCCTGCTCGCGGTAAACCTCGGCGAGGAAGTCGAAATCGATCTCGCGGTAGCCGGGGTCCTCGACATTAGGCGAGAGGGTGAGCGTCTTGTTCGTCGGCCCCAGCGCGCCTGCAACGTATCGCGCGGTGCCATCGGCGTCGGCAGCAGCATCCGCCGCTTCGCGCGCAATGCGTGCCGACGCGAGGTTGATCTCGCGAACGAGGTGCTCCGACCCGTAATCCGCCTGGCTGATGCGATTGGCGGAGAAGGTGTTGGTGGAGACGATGTCGGACCCAGCGGCAAGATAGGCCGCGGTGATATCGCGGATCACGTCTGGCCGGGTGAGCGCGAGGATATCGTTGTTACCGCCTTGCGAGGCAGGCAGGCCGAGGTTCCCGGCGAAATCCTGCTCGGCCAGCTTCGCGCGCTGGATCATGGTGCCGAACGCACCGTCGAACAGCAGGATGCGCTCGCGCGCGGCGGCGTTCAGGGCTTCGCGGACGCTCATGCTGCGGCCTCCAGCCGAGCGGCAGGCAGGCGGCGCCCCATCAGATGGCACACGGCCTCCACCTGCTCGGCACGGTTGAGGGTGTAGAAATGGAAATCGCGGACGCCCCCTTCATAAAGGCTGCGGCACAGGTCTGCGGTGACGGCGGTGGAGACGAACTTGCTCGTCTCGGGATGCTCGTCCAGCCCGGCGAAAACGGGGTGCATCCATTGGGGCACCTGCGCGCCGCATGCCTCGGCGAACTTGCGTACCTGGCCGAACCTGGAAACCGGCAGGATACCCGGCGCGATCGGTGCCTCGATCCCGGCGGCGACGGCCCGGTCGCGGAAGCGCAGGAATGTGTCTGGCGAGAAGAAGAACTGCGCGAGCGCACGGCTGGCGCCTGCGTCCAGCTTGCGCTTGAGGTTGTCGAGATCGGCTTCGGCGCTTTGGGCATCGGGATGCACCTCGGGATAGGCGGCAACCGAAATGTCGAAGTCTGCGAGTTCGCGCAGGCCCGCGACCAGTTCGGCGGCACTCTTATAACCCTGCGGATGGGGCGAGAACGGTTCGCCCGGCTCGCCGGCGTCACCGCGCAGGGCGACGATGTGGCGCACGCCAGCATCGTGGAACTGCATGGCCACGGCATCCACCTCTTCGCGGCTGGCACCCACGCATGTGAGGTGCGCCGCCACGGGAACCTCTCCGTCCGCGATCAGGCGCTTCACCGCCGCCAGACTGCGTTCGCGGGTGGAGCCGCCCGCGCCGTAGGTCATGGAAACGAAGCCGGGCGCGAAGGGTGCGAGCCGTGCGAAGGAGCGCGAAAGCTGCGCCTCGCCAGGCTGGTTCTTGGGCGGAAAGAATTCGAACGAGACGGAAATGTCCCCCGGAAGTTCGGCATAGGCGGATTCGCAGCTCCGATTGCCGGTCGCGGGGTCGAGGGTATTCATAGAAGGCATGCCTTTGCGAGATCGGGGCGATCGCCTCCGGTTCGGGAAATGCAGATATCAAGATATCCTTATATCTACAATCCATATCACGATTGCACATATAAAGATTTCCTAATATGCACTCGCCCCGTGAGGATCGAACCCCTTCTCGGCGCCCTGTCGGACCCGACGCGGCTGCGCATCATGCGCCTGCTGGAGCACATGGAGCTGGCCGTGGGCGAGCTTGCGCAGGCGCTGGGGCAGAGCCAGCCGCGCGTTTCGCGCCACGTGGCGATCCTGTGCGACAGCGGCCTTGCCGAGCGGCGGCGGGAAGGAAGCTGGGTCTACTTGCGCAAGGCCATTGCGCGGGGATCGGATTCGGCGCTGGCCGCCGCCACCTCGCGCCTGCTCGATGCGGCAGAGGTCGAGGATCCCGAATTCGCCGCTCGCTGCGCAGAGGACCGGCGCCATCTCTCCGCCATCCGCGCGCGCCGGGAAAGCAAAGCAGCCGAGTTTTTCGCCAGCCACGCCGAGAACTGGGACCAGCTTCGCGCGATGCTCTGCCCGCCGGAAGAACTGGAAGCGAAGATTCTCACCGCCCTTGGCGACGAACCGCTTGGCCGGATGCTCGACATCGGCACCGGCACCGGGCGGATTGCCCAGTTGCTGGCAGACCGGGCCGATCACGTGGTGGGGCTGGACCGCAGCCCGGAAATGCTGCGCCTTGCCCGCGCACGCCTTCAGGACCGCCCGGCCCAGCGTTGGGAACTTGTGCAAGGCGATTTCAATGCCCTGCCCTTCGCCGACGACACCTTCGAGACGGTGGTGTTGCACCAGGTGCTGCACTACGCGCACGAGCCTGTCTTTGCCTTGCAGGAAGCAGCGCGTGTTGCACGACCAGATGGGCGCATCGTCATCGTTGATCTCGCCGCCCACGAGCGGGACGAACTGCGCGAACGCCATGCTCACGCAAGGCTCGGCTTCAGCGACGATCAGATGGACGGATTCCTCCACCGCTGCGGGCTCTCGGCGGCGGAACCTCTCGCCCTGGCCGGAGAAGGGCTGACGACGAAGATCTGGATCGCCAGACACGTATCGGCTCTCGCGAACGCGCAGTCCTGATCGGTCAATCCGATACCCGCGACTGCAGAGGCAGGGCCATTCAAATTTTCGGACATTTTCAATTTCACCCACGTGAAATGGTCCGAAGACGGGTGGTTTGCCGTCGAAAGTGCCGCTATGGACCCGATTCGAGCGAACCGGACACAATCACCGGCACGCACCTAATTTAGCGGCTATTCGTAGGGAGCACGAGCATGCCACTGGTCAATATGAAACCCCTGCTGCGGCACGCCATGGACAATGGCTATGCTGTCGCGGCCTTCAATCTCGTCGATTACAACACCACGAAGGGTATGGTGAAAGCGGCCGAGGCGCTGAACGCGCCGGTCATCTGCCAGACCTCGTCCAAGACCATCGACTATTACAGCCACGAGGAGATCGTTTCCTGGGTGCGCACGGTCGCGGAAAATTCGCCGGTGCCCGTCGTGCTGCATCTCGATCACTGCAAGAACCTGGAGATGATCGAGAAGTGCGCCGCCACCGGCTGGACCTCGATCATGATCGACGCGAGCGAATACCCGTTCGAGGAAAACCTCGAAATGTCGAAGAAGGTGCGCGACATCGCCGAGAAGTACGGCGTGGGCATGGAAGCCGAACTAGGCCAGATCATGGGCGTGGAAGACGACATGGTGGTGGCCGAGGAAGACTCCGTCCTGACCGATCCGGAAGACGCGAAGAAGTTCTGCGACGCGCTTGACCTTTCCGCCTTTGCCTGTGCCGTCGGCACCGCGCACGGTTTCTACAAGGGTGAGCCCAAGGTCGATTTCGACCGTATCAAGGCCATCAACGAAGCCACCAACACCCCGATGGCGCTGCACGGCGGCACCGGCCTTTCAGACGAGACGTTTGCCAAGGCCATCGCCCGCGGTTCGGCCAAGGTGAACATCTCCACCAACCTCAAGCACGTCTTCGTCGAAAGCTTCGAGGCCTATCGCAAGGCCAACCCGGACGATTACGAACCGCTGCGCGTGATCGATGCGCAATACCAGGCCTGCAAGGACCTGTTCGCAGGCTTCATCGAGAAGTTCGGCGGCAAGGACCAGGGCAGCAAGTTCCTCGCATCGACGAAAGAGAACGCCTGATGGTGAAGGCGATCATTTTCGATTGCGACGGCGTCCTGGTGGATACGGAGCGTGACGCCCACCGCGTCGGCTTCAACCGCGCTTTCGCGCATTTCGGCATCGATGCCGAGTGGTCCGTCGAACGTTACGGCGAACTGCTGAAAGTCGCCGGCGGCAAGGAACGGATGACGGCCTACTTCGATGAAGATGGCTGGCCCGAGGACAAGGTGGCCGAATACGGCGGCAAGCAGGAGCTGATCGCGGCCCTGCACAAGTACAAGACCGCCGAAGTCAGCCAGATCGTGCAGGAACTGCCCGTGCGCCCCGGCGTGCTGCGCATCGTGGACGAAGCGATGGCAAGCGGCGTGCGCCTCGGCGTGTGCACCACCTCGAATGCGAAGTTCATCGATGCCGTGCTCGACCTGTTCGGAGCGGAGCGCAAGGCGGCTTTCGAGTTCGTCCATGCAGGCGATGTGGTCTCGAAGAAGAAGCCCGACCCCGAGATTTACGAGCTGGCAACGAAGTCGCTCGGCCTCGATCCGAAGGAATGCGTGGTGATCGAGGACAGCCGCAACGGCCTGCTCGCATCCACCGGCGCGGGCTATCCCACGCTCATCACCACCAGCACCTATACTGTGGGCGAGGACTTCTCCGAAGCCGCGCGCGTGGTGCCCGAGCTGGGTGATGCGTCAAACCCCCAAATCACACTTGCAGACCTGTCCGCGCTGACCGCATAAGCGCGCATTAGGGAGAGAAAAATGTCGACAATTTCAATCGACCAGGTCGAAAAGACCATCGACATCACCTGCGATACGGTGATCCGCAACGAGAAGTATTTCTCCGATCTCGACGGCCTGGCCGGGGACGGCGATTTCGGCACCTCGCTGGCCACCGGGTTCAAGGTGATCAAGAAGGAACTGCCCGAAATCGACAAGAGCGCCATCGGCGCCATGCTGCTGAAGATCTCGATGATCTGTTCCAAGCACGTGGGCGGCTCGTCCGGCCCGATCTGGGGAACCGGCTTCATGCGCGCCGGAATGGTGGCCAAGGGTCTGGAAGAACTGACCTACCAGAACCTGGTCGACATGCTCGGCTCCGCCATCGAGGGTATCGTGGCCCGCGGCGGCGCGAAGCGCGGCGACAAGACGCTGCTCGACGCGCTCTGGCCGATCCACGACAAGATGCAGGAAATGGACGGCTCCGACCTTGGTGCCGTGCTGGCTGCCATCACGGCGGAAGCCGACAAGGCGATCGACGAGACCCGCACGCTGATCGCCCATCGCGGCCGCGCCAGCCAGGTGGGGCAGCGCAGCGCCGACACGCCCGATCCGGGCATCGTCGGCATCGCCACCATCCTCTACGACTGGTGCAAGGTCTACGGCGTCGATTACTCGCCGAATGCCAAGGAACTGAACCGCTAAGAGACACTCTTACAAGGGAGAGACCCACAATGAAGAAATTCGTCAACGATCCGGAGAACTTCGTTCCCGATTTCATGGCCGGTATCGCTGCCGCCAACCCGGACCTGCTGGAAGCCATTCCCGAGCACCAGCTGATCAAGCGTCGCAACGTCGATGCCAGCAAGGTGGCCATCGTTCAGGGTTCCGGATCGGGCCACGAACCCGCCCACGTCATGGCCGTCGGCCCCGGCATGCTGACCGCCGCCTGCCAGGGCCCGGTCTTCGCCGCTCCGCCGGTGGATGCCTGCTACGAAACCATCAAGTCCGTCGCCACCGACGCAGGCGTGCTGGTCCTGGTGAACAACTACCAGGGCGACCGCATGGCATGGGACATGGCAACAGAGCTGGCCGAGGCCGAGGGCATCAAGGTCAAGCAGTTCCACATCAACGACGACGTTGCCGTGCAGGACAGCCTCTACACCGTCGGCCGTCGCGGCGTGGCGGGCAACTTCTTCGTGATGAAGGCTTGCGGTGCGGCATCCGAGAACGGTGCCAGCCTCGATGAAGTGCTGGCGATTGCCGAGAAGGTGAACAACAACGTGCGCTCCATGGGCGTCGCACTCACCAGCTGCATCCCGCCTGCCAAGGGCGACCCCATCTTCGAAATCGGTGACGACGAGATGGAAGTCGGCGTCGGCATCCACGGCGAACCGGGCCGCGAGCGCGCCAAGATCACCAGCGCCGACGAGATCACCAAGTCCCTCTATGAAGCCGTGCAGACGGACCTGCCGTTCGAATCGGGCGACCGGGTTGCACTGATGATCAACGGCCTCGGCGGCACCCCGCCGGCCGAGCTCTACGTCATCTACAACAAGGCCGCGCAGCTTGCCGCCGAAACCGGCCTGACCGTGGCTCGCAACTATGTCGGCGAATACTGCACCTCGCTGGAAATGGCGGGCGCTTCGCTCACGATGCTGAAGCTGGACGACGAGCTCGAAAAGCTGCTGGCCGCACCGGCAGAAACGGCCACGCGCATCTTCTGATCGTCACCGATCAATAGCTGAAATGCCGGCGCCCGGCCCCTCGCAGGAGGGGCCGGGCGCTTCACTTTCTCGGAACATTGGCCCCCGCCTGTCCCTTGGTTAGACATGAGGACATCCGAAAACGCCGCCCATAACGATCACACCTTACCCAGCCGCCGAGACCGCCTGCGCGTGTTCATGCGCCTGAAATCGCAGCGACAACTGGCGCTGCTCGGCACCGGATTGTTTGCTGCCGTCTCTCTGGTGCTGGGCGTTGCCATGCTCAGCGAGGGCAATTCGCGCGACGTGGTGAAGCTTGGCGATGGCACGGCCAGCGTGGAGACCATGCCGGTCGCCGAGATCGATCTGCCACAGCCGATGCCTGCCACCACCCCCTCCCCCGCCGAAAGCGCGATGGGCGCAGGGGAGGCCAGCTTCTACGGCAATGAACTGGCAGGCAATCGCACGGCGAGCGGCGAGAGGTTCGATCCGCAGGCCCTTACGGCTGCGCACCGCACCTTACCGCTGGGCAGCGAAGTGCGTGTCACGAACCCGCGCAACGGCGAGAGCGTTGTCGTGCGCATCAACGATCGCGGTCCTTATCACGGCAACCGCGTGATCGACCTCAGCTACGCCGCCGCGCGCGAGATCGGGCTGATCCGCAGCGGAACCGGGCGAGTGAACCTGGCCCTACTGATGACCTGATCACCGTCTCCGGTTATCGACCCGCGTCACGCGCCGAATTGATATCCACGCTCTTGGGGCTTTTCGAGAACAGCGCAGTATAGGGGTCGTCCCCTGTTTCCATCAGGTGGGGTTCCGTGCCTTCGCGCACGGTCGTGCGACGCATGTCGCGCTTGTAGGCATTGTAGTCGTACTCGCCGCCCTTGTGCATGGTGCACAGGTTGTCCCAGATCACCATGTCACCCGGCTGCCACTGCCACTTGAAGGTGTACTTGTCCTGTGTGGTGTGGGCGATCAGGTCTTCGATCAGCTTGCGACCCTCGGCCTTGTCCATGCCTTCCACGTCCATCGTGTGCGCCGCGATGAACAGGCTCTTTCGGCCAGACCCTGCGTGGGTGTGGACGAGAGGATGCTTGGCCACGGGCCGTTCGTAAACCTCTTCCTCGCTGACTTCGGCGCCCGCTTTCTTCCTGCTCCACCAGAGCGAGTTCACTCCAACCTTGTCCTCGATAAGGTTCTTGGTTTCCTGCGGCAGGTCTTCATATGCCGTGCGCGCATCGGCGAACCAGGTTTCGCCGCCCGCACCGGCAGGCGGGGTGATGTGGGCGAGCAGAATCGAATAGCTGGTGCGCTTTTCCAGGAAGGCACTGTCGGTGTGCCACAGACGGTCGCCCTTGCGGTATTCGATGGCCGCAGGGTCGGTGGTGATCTCGCCTTCGAGGTTGAGGTTGGAGGCATCGAACAGCTCGCGGTAGGGGAGACGCGTCCTCTGTCCCTCCGGCCGCTTGGGCACGCGTTCGAGGTAGCCGAAATTACGGCTGAAATTGACGTGGTCCTCGTCGCTCATGCCGGTATCGCGCCAGACGGTGACGCCATACTTGTCCATGGCGTCTGTGATCTGCTTCACTTCGTCAGCATCCAGTTCGCGCGTCAGGTCCAGTCCCGAGCAGACCGCGCCGAAATTCGGCAGGATGGGTTCGCATTTCAAAGCCATTTTTCGCTCTCCACTTGGCTCGTTCCGGCCAGTTCGAATTCGTGAACGCATCATAGCGGCTTTCGGGCAAATTGACTATGCCCGATCTGGATACGGTTCTGGCACTGAATTGGCCTTCACGCTAGGATGCCCGGCATGATCAAGCCCCTCCTCCCGCTCGCCGCGCTGTCGCTTTCTGCCTGCGCCACCACGCCGCCCCCGTTCGATGGCGACGGCGATCCGCGCGTGCTCGACCCGACTGCGCAATGCGATGCCGCTGCCGCGCAGGATATGCTCGGCACAACCGCCAGCTCCGCGGTGGGCGAGCAACTGCTGGAAGCGTCCGGCGCACGCACCCTGCGCTGGGTTCCGCCTCGCACTGCCGTAACCATGGATTACCGCTCGGACCGACTCACCGTCTATTACGACGACGACCTGCAGATTGAGAGGATTACCTGTGGCTGACCCCGATTCGAACGGCCCCAACGACGGCCGCCAGCGTATTCCCCCGCTCGGCCCGTTCGAGGAAGCTGCCGGGTTCACCCGCGCCATTCGCGTGGGGGACCGGATCATCGTTTCCGGTAACGTGGGGGTTGAGGAGGATGGCAGCGTCAGCCCCGATGCCGGGCGACAGGCGGATCGCTGCTTCGAACAGATTCTCGATTACATCGGCCAGTTGGGCGGCCACGCGGGCGATGTGGTGCGCGTTCGCATGTTCGTAACCGAAATGAGCGATGCTGATGCCGTGACCGCCGCCTTCACCCGCGCCGTGGGGCACGCGCGGCCCACGGGAACGCTCGTGGGCATCAATGCGCTCTACAACCCGGAGTGGAAATGCGAAATCGAAGCCGAAGCCGTGATCGGAAGCCTGCAATGATTGCCCGCGCAGCGACGACCCTTAGCGCCGTGGCCCTGCTGGCCGGATGCGGTGACGACCTCGAAAGCCGCCAGCAGGCGGTGCAGGGTCTGGAGCCCGCCCGAGACGAGATCACGATCCGCAACGCAACACCGCAGGAGAGCGAGGCCACCGTCACGCGCCGGGCGCCAGAGGATAACGTGGACCAGGGCGCGGCAGTCGATGTGCCGCCTGAATCCCTGATCGACACGGCGCAGGGTTTCTCCGCAGACCCCATGGACGACGCGACAGGTTTCGATCCAACTCCAGACAATACAGGCGGATTCGCGCCTGAATCCATGGCACCTGAAAGTTTCGAGGAATAAGCCGCAAAGAGACAGGCGAAAAGTTTCACGAGATACCGGTTGCCCCGCAACGCGCCTTTTGACATGGCGCGCCAGCACATCATCCGTGCAGGAGATACGCATGACCGGACAGTTCCAGCTTACCGAAGACCAGCGCGCCATCCAGGAAATGGCGCAGCGTTTCACGGCGGATAACATCACTCCAAACGCGGGCGAGTGGGACGAGAAGCACCACTTCCCGGTCGACGTGATCAAGCGGACCGGCGAACTTGGCTTCGGCGCGATCTATGTCTCCGAAGAGTCCGGCGGCATTGCCCTGGGCCGGCTCGAAGCGGCGCTGATCATGGAAGCCATGGCCTACGGCTGCCCGACAACCAGCGCATTCATCTCCATCCACAACATGGCCGCATGGATGATCGACACCTTCGGTTCGGACGACCTGAAAGGCCGCTATCTCCCCGATCTCGTCTCGATGGAAAAACTGGCCAGCTACGCGCTGACGGAACCCTCCAGCGGCTCCGACGCAGCGGCGCTGAAGACCACGGCAAAGCGTGACGGCGATCACTACGTCCTCAACGGCACCAAGCAGTTCATTTCCGGCGGCGGCGTGAACGATGTCTACGTCGTGATGGTGCGCACCGGCGAACACAAGACGCGCGGCATCTCCTGCGTGGTGGTGGACAAGGACACCCCTGGCGTCAGCTTCGGCGCGCCGGAGAAGAAGCTGGGCTGGAACGCCAGCCCGACGGCGCAGGTCATCTTCGAAGATGCGCGCCTGCCGGTGGCAAACCGCGTGGGCGAGGAAGGCGACGGTTTCAAGTTCGCCATGGCGGGCCTCGACGGCGGACGGCTGAACATCGGCGCCTGCTCGCTTGGCGGCGCGCAGCGATGCCTGGACGAAGCGATTGCCTACGCCAGGGATCGCAACCAGTTCGGCCAGTCCATCGCCGATTTCCAGAACACCCAGTTCATGCTGGCCGACATGGCGACCGAGTTGGAAGCCGCCCGCGCCCTCCTCTACCTCGCCGCTGCAAAGGTGACGGACGGCGCGCCAGACAAGACACGCTTTTCGGCGATGGCCAAGCGCCTTGCGACGGATAGCGGTAGCAATGTCGTAAACAACGCGCTGCAACTGTTCGGCGGCTACGGTTACCTGAAGGACTATCCCATCGAACGTTTCTGGCGCGACCTGCGCGTGCATTCGATCCTGGAAGGCACGAACCAGGTCATGCGCATGATCGTCGGCCGCGACCTGCTCAAAGACTAAGGACTTTATGACCGATCTTCTCAACCTGCACACGCATGGCAACGTGGCGCACATCTCGCTCAATCGCCCCAAGGCGATCCATGCACTGACGCTGGAAATGTGCGAGGCAATGGGCCTGGCCCTGCTCGGCTGGCGCGAGGACGAGGGGGTCGAGCTGGTCCTGCTGGACCACGCGGAGGGGCGCGGTTTCTGCTCGGGCGGCGACGTGGCCTTGCTGCGCAATTCCGCCACCGAGGATGACGGCGTGCGCGGCCGCGAGTTCTTTCACACCGAGTATCGGCTGAACCACCTGCTGTTCACCTATCCCAAGCCCGTCGTCGCCTTCATGGACGGCGTGACCATGGGCGGCGGCGTGGGCATCAGCCAGCCGGCGAAGTACCGCGTGGCGACCGAGAACACGAAGTTCGCCATGCCGGAAGGCTCCATCGGCCTGTTTCCCGATGTGGGCGCTGGCCATTACCTCCCCCGCCTGCCCGGCCAGGTCGGCAAGTTCCTGGCGCTGACGGGTGCGCGGCTGGACGGCGCAGAGTGCCTGTGGGCGGGCCTTGCCACGCATTACATCGAGAGCGAGAAGCTGGCCGAAGTGAAGGCACGCCTGATCGCCGAGCCGGCAAACGTGGAAGCGATCCTCGACGAATTCGCCAGCGAAGCGCCCGATGCGCGGCTTGAAGGCAACCGCCGCAAGATCGACCGGCTCTTCGCTCCTGAAACGCTCGAAGGCATCATCGCCGCGCTGGAAGCGGACGACAGCGACTGGGCCGCGAAGGAACTGGTCGCCGTCCGGTCCAAGTGCCCGACAACCAGCAAGGTGGCGTTGCGCCAGTTCGAGGAGAACGCCGACTGCAGGAACTTCGCCGCCAACATGGCGATGGAGTACCGCGTGGCCAGCCGCATGATCATGCGCCCCGATTTCGCCGAGGGCGTGCGCGCCGTACTGGTGGACAAGGACAACGCGCCCAAGTGGGATCCTGCCGAGCCCGAAGGCGTGACGCAGGACATGCTGGACGCAATCTTCGCACCCTTGCCCGAAAGCGAGGAATGGACGCCGTTCCCGGCCGCTTGAGTCGTCACGCGCCGCAGACGTCCAGCAGACTCTCCACCCGCCCGCGATAGCTGTTGCCGAACAGGCGCAGATGCACGAGCATCGGCCACAACTGGTACGCAGGCACCCGCTCGCGCCAGCCGGGCGCAAGGCCGCTGGCGGCGAAGAACGTCTCGGGCGGGCTGCCGAAGACCTGCAGCATGGCGAAGTCCACTTCGCGGTCGCCATAGTAACAGGCAGGATCGATCAGCGCGGCGAGTTGTCCTTGATGAAACAGGACATTGCCGCTCCACAGGTCCCCGTGCAGCAGGGCTGACGGCGGAGTGGCGGGCAGCAGGTCCGGCAAGCGCGCTGCGGCCGTTTCCAGACGCCGCGCAAGCGCCACGTCGACGTGCCGGCAGAACGGCAGCACGCGCCGCTCGGCCCAGAAGCGCGGCCAGTCGTCCAGCGGGTCGTTCGATATCGTGACGCTGCCGAAGGCGTAGTCCGCGTTCCAGCCGTAGGCGCATTCCTGCGGCGCATGCAGCAGGCGCAGCGCCTCGGCCATGCTCTCCCATCCCGCCCGGCCATCGGCCTCAACGTGTTCCATCACCAGCAGGTCGCCGTCGCAATGCAGCACCTTGGGCGCGGGCGCTCCGGTTGCGGCGATCGCGCGCAACATCGCGCCTTCGCGGTCGACGAGGTGTCCCTCCTTCGCCACCACCGCCCGGCCGTCCGCCAGCGTTACCAGCGCCGCGCCGCCAAGGTCGCCGCCTGGCAACTGCCGGGCGTCGAGAACCGCCACGCCCATTGCCGCCTCGATGGCGTGGCCAAGGCTCACGAGAAGCGGGCGACCAGTGCCTTGGCCGCTGCGTTCACATCGGCCCAGGTCTGCTCGAAGCCTTCCGCCCCGCCGTAGTAAGGGTCAGCCACCGCCTGCCCTTCCCGCCCCGGCACCATGTCCAGCAGCAGGGCGAGCTCGGCGGTGGTGTCGCCAGGGGCGAGCTGGCGCAGGTTGCGCAGGTTGTCGGCGTCGAGCGCGAAGATGTGGGTGAAGCGCGTGAAGTCCTCGTAGACGACTTGCCGGGCGCGCAAGGTCGTGATGTCCACGCCCTCCTCCCGCGCCACCTCGATCGCGCGCGGGTCGGGCGGATTGCCGACATGCCAGTCGCCCGTGCCCGCACTGTCGATTTCCAATGCCAGTCCTGCCTCCCGCGCGGCGGTGCGCAGGGCACCCTCGGCCAGGGGCGAACGGCAGATATTGCCGAGGCAGACGAAGAGGATGGAGGGCGCGTCATTCATGCGCCGCACCCTATCATGCCGGCCACGGCCCCGTAATCGCCAATGTCATCGTCGGGCTGTAGGCGTTGACGAACAGCGTGCGCCCATCGGGAGAGAAGCACGCGCCCGCCAGTTCGGTCTGCCGGTGCAGCAGGGCCAGGGGATAGGCCGCCCCCTCCGGCGTAATGCCGCGCAAGTGGTTCTGCACGACGTCGTCGTAGCTGTCCTCGCATACGACGAGGTGCCCGAACGGGGCCACGGTGAGGTTGTCGCCGTAGCTGTATTCGCTTTCGTGCGGGCTTTCGTAGAACAGTTCCAGCACATCGGCGCTGTGGATGTCCGGCTGCAGGCGGAAGATCTGCCCTTCGCGCGCCGCGCCGCCGCTGGTGCAGGTGAAGAACAGCTCGCCCTCGCCCATCCAGATGCCCTCGCCCCGCGCGAACAAGGCCGCGCCCTGTGCCGCGCCGCGCTGGCGCAGGTCGTCCTCGGGTGCCTCGACGTCGTCCAGCGTGATCCAGGTGCCGCGCGCCGTGTCGCCTGCGCCCATGCTGCGGGCGGACCAGTTGCGCGTATCGTCGATGCCTTCCAGCACCAGCGCCTGCAATGTGCCCCCGCGTGCGAGCTGGCCGGGATAGGTGGGAAGGAAGCGGTAGAGCAGCGAAGCGTCGCGGTCCTCGGTGAGGTAGACGATGCCGGTGGCGGGATTGACGCAGGCCGCCTCGTGGTTGAAACGGCCCATGGCCTTCAGCGGCACGGGATCGACAAGGCCCGGCGCGTCGGCGGGCACTTCGAACACCCAGCCGTGATCCTGGTTGATGCGGCCATCGGCGCGGTCGGTGTTTTCCTCGCAGGTCAGCCAGCTGCCCCAAGGCGTGATGCCACCGGCGCAGTTGCGGATCGTGCCCGCCAGGCTGCGGTACTCGCGCTCCACTTCCAGAGTCGCCGCATCGAGCACCAGCGTCGTCGTGCCGCCGGGCAGCGGGCGCAGCGAGCGCGCGACCGTGTCGAATGCGGGGCCGGGCGGAATGTCCCCGCCCTCGTGCTCCGGCTTCAGTTCGTGGTTGCGCACCAGCGCCAGCTTGCCGTTGCCAAGGTCGAAACAGCCCATGCCGTCCGCCCTGTCAGGCACGGTGCCGCCATCGCCCATGGCATCGCCCAACCGCGAGATCACGCGGTAGGAGAAGCCTTCGGGCAGGTCGAACATGCCGGCCGGATCGGGCACCAGCGGCCCCACTGGACTGGCTGCGCCCGCCAGCGCGGGGCTGGACGATGCCTTCGGCCCCAGCGACGTGCAGCTGTTGAGGTAAAGGCCAGCGAAAGCCGTCCCGGTCAGGCCGAGGAACTGGCGACGATTTGATACTGACATATGGTCTGCGAACCCTGGTGAAGCCTGTCGTCTGTGACGCTTCGGCCTCTTGAACGTGAATTGTGCCAGTTATGTTGCAGTGATGAACCTGGAACACCGAACCGGCGCTTTTGAAAAACTCCGGATCTCCGGATTTATGCTTCCTATCAGATATATAGGCCCATGTTTGTCGTGCAAGGTGTAACCTTTCGCACAGCCCATGTGTTCCGCAAGATTTGGCCATGCCGAGGTTATCGACGCGGCCACCCGGTGTAGGACAGGCACCTCTCAGTCGGCGAGGTAAGCCGCGATCGCCTCGATATCGGCGTCGCTCAGCTCCGCTTTCCGGAAGAACGGCATCGCGCCCGATCCGCGCCGCACGAACAGGGTGAGGACCGGGGCGGAAAGGTCCGTGCGATCCTCCAGTGCGGCAGGCAGGCGGCCCTCGTACTTATGCGCCAATGCGGCTGTGCCGGGGAGCATTTCGGAGCGATCGTCCCCCGGCCCGCGACCGTGGCACGGCGCGCATTGCCGCTCGAAAACCTGCCGCCCGTGCACGACCTGCGGGTCTTCGCCTTGCGCGGCGACGGACAGCGAAACGGCACCTACGAGCGCCAGAGTGGCAAGCAGCAGCTTCACGCGCGCTCTCCTTCGCGGAACCGGGAGGGCCAGATGCCGCCCCGGCCCGGCGCGATGATGCCGTCGGGATCGACCGCGTCCTTCATGGCCTCGAGGAATTTGCGCAGCGCACCGCCGTTGAAGCTGTAGGTCTCCGCCACGTCGTCCTGGTAGATCGGCGCGGCGCGATAGTCGCCCCAGCCGTGCTCTGCCGCGACCGCAACCATGTGCTTCATCGAACGGTGGACCATAGCATTGTGCTCCGGGTCGTCGCGCTTGATGCTGGGCGCGAAAACCATCTGGAACGTGTTGGAATGCCAGAACAGCGGCGCGGTGACGGCGCTGAAATAGGGCGGCAGCGGGAACTGGCGCTGCGCATCGCCCAGCACGCGCTGCATTTCGAAAATGGCCTCCCCGTCCCGCGGAAGGACCGGGAAAAAACCGACGTGTCCATCGTCGCGTACGATTTCCCAGATGCCGAGCGAGGGAATGCCCAATGCGCCTTTGCGGCGGATCGCCGTGGGATAGGGCTGGGTGTCGTTTTCCAGTTGCTGTTCGGTTGCGGGCAGCGCGAAGTGGTCGCCGTCCAGCGCTTCTGCGCCGGGAATGTCAGACAAGATACGGTCCTTGGCATATTCCCACTGCGCCGCCGTCGCCGCGCGCGGGCCGAGGAATTGCAGGTCGATCGCCCAGCTGTGCAGGCCAGCGGCGGAAGCAGCGGCATCCATTTCCGCGTCCGATGGTCCGCCCATCTTCGTGGCGAGAGCCGCGAACTCCGGATTGCCCAGCAATGCCGAGAGCGGGCTGGCAAAGCGCACCTCGCTCACCATGCCGCTGTCCGACAGGTAATTCACGTGGTTCACCAGCTTGATGAGATCGCGCCGCCGGGGCACGCGGATCAGGCCGGTGCGATAGTATTCGGGCTGCGGCATCAGGCGAAAGCCCATCTTGGTGACGACGCCGAAATTGCCCTGTGCAAACAGGCCCGACGGGTCCGGCCCGAAGCCGTAAGGGTATTCCTGCCAGCTATCCGCGCCCGGCATGGCGCCCATGCCGGTGCGCATCAGCTCGCCATCGGGCAGCACCACTTCCATCCCGCAGTGCGCGCCGAAATGGTCGCGGAACTGCGGCATGGTGTAACCGACGCCCCGGTCAAGCGCATTGCCGACGGGCGATCCCCAGCCGGGATCGGGGCAGTCGATCATGACTTTCAGGCCGCGTTCCTGGATGTGGCGGTAGAGGTCGAAATAGGACACGCCCGGCTCGACGAGGCAGTAATTGCGATCTTCGTTCACCTCGATCACGCGGTCGAGCCGCTTCAGGTCCAGCACCGCGCTGCCCTGCACGTTGGGCGAGGCACCGCCGTAGCCGAAGTTCTTGCCGGTAGAGATCGGATGCAGCGGCACGCGGTGGCGCTTTGCAATGCGTACGACCTGCTGCACCTGCGCCACGTCAGCCGGGGCGACGGCGCTGCTCGCCTGGATTTCCTTGGGCGTGTTCCAAACCGGCGAAAAGGCGTCGCGGTAGGGGAACATGTCGCTGTCCGAAGACCAGACCCAGTCCTCGCCAGCGGCGCCGCGCAGGTCATCGAGAAAAGCGGCAAAGGCGCGCTCGTTCATGTCGGGCGGAAGGATCGTCATGCGGAAACGCTCGGGTGATGCGGGGCGATGATCCAGCGCACGGCCTGAACATCGTTCACGCGCGGCAGGTCCAGCGCCATGCGCGAGACGACGCGGCGGCCCTGGTGGTTGGCCAGCGTTTCCAGCACGAACGACGCGTCCGCCCCGGTGATGCCGCCCAGGACAAACCCCTTCCGCCGCCAGCGCGCATCGAGTTCGTCATACCACAGGTTCGTCACGTCGCCGGCAAAGCGCAGCACCGGCACCGGCACTTCGGCCACGTCCAGCGCGCCGGGGAAGCGGGTGTCGACCAGCATCGCGTCCAAGCCTTGGGGGGCGGCGGCGAAAGCGCCGTGCCAGCCAGTGCCGAGCGCGGGGACGACCGCGCCCCACTTGAGTATCTCGCGCCGACTTATCCCGGAAGAACCCATCATCGTGCAGCCTCCATTTCGGCCATCTCTTCGGCCAGCAGCGGTGTGTGCGCGCCGCGATCCTCCAGCGGAGCGGTAAGGTAGGCGGAAAGCGCCGCCAGTTCGGCGTCGGATATCTCGGTACGGCGGAACGGCGGCATCCAGGCAATTCCGTTGCGCACGAAATAGCTGATGACGGGAGCGGTCAGGTCCGTGCGGTCTTCCAGCACGCCGGGAATGTCCGTGCCTTCATACTTGATCGTCAGGCTGTTGGTGCCCGCCAGCCCCATCGAATCCGCATGGCACGGCGCGCACCAATGCGCATAGACGGCCTTGCCTTCCGCAAGTTCGGGGGCGGCAGGGCCGGTGCGAACGCTTTGCTGCGCGGTTGCCGCGCCCGTGGCAAACGCCAGCACGGCGGCGGTGGCAAGCACGATCCTCATGCCGCGCCTCCCGTCCGGCGCATGTGCCGATGCCGCTCCGGCCAGACGCCATAGCGGCCCGCCGAGATGATGCCGTTGGGATCGAGCGCGTCCTTGATCTGCTCGTTCACGCGGCGCAGCTTGTGATCGCCGAAGCTGTAGACCTCCATCACGTCGTCCATGAATGCAGGCGGGCAGCGGTATTCGCCCCAGCCGTGGTCGGCGCAGGTGCGGATGATCTCGCACACCGCGTCACGCAGGTGTGCGTTGCGCTCGTCCTTGTAGACCGGCACGGCGGCGAACAGCACGAAGCTGCGCGTCCAGCAGGTGACGGCGGGCGCGAACATGAACAGGTCCAGCCCCAGCCGCTCGCATTCGGAGCGCATGACCCGGTTCGCCTCGATAATGCCCTGGCCCGATCGCGGGATCACGGCGCTGAACCAGATATGCCCGTCGCTGGGGTTGAAATTGCCATAGCCGCGACTGCCGACGCTGAAGATTTCGAGAGACGGTATGCCGAAGCGTGGCTTGTGCACGCGCTCCATCTGTTCTGGCGAGAGCGGAAGGTCGACGTAGTCCGTCTCCGCAAACCGCACGCCGGGAATATGTTCGAAGCGGCTCTTCACATAGGCCCATTGCTCGCAGATCACCCGCTCGGGCCCGTAGAAGTTGGGCGCGAAAGACCACGCCGGAACGCCGCTTTCGGCAACCATGCGGTTCATCACTTCGGGCTCGGGAATCATCGCCATGGCGATCGGGTTCTCGCGGCTGAGCACGGGACTGCTGAATCCCGGCATGCCGTTGAAGAGGTTGCCGTACTCCAGTTCGTTGGCGATGCGGACAAGATCGTCGAGGTCTTCGTAGCGCATCACGCTGACGCTGGCGGAAAGCCATGCCTCGGGCGTGGGGAACATCCAGAACCCCATCTTGGTGACGACCCCGAGAGTCGACTGGCGGAACATTCCATCGAGGCACGGCCCGATACCCATGCGATACTGTTGCCAGGTCTCACTGCCGGGAAGCGCGCCCATGCCGGTGCGCAGCACTTCGCCGTCGGCCATCACTGCCTCGATCCCGCACACGGCCTCGAAATGGCCGCGATAGCCGGCGGCCGCATAGCCGCCGCCGCTATCGAGGGCATTACCGACAAGCGAGCCCCAGCCCGGGTCGGGCACGCTCATCATCAGCTTGGAGCCGGATTCGCGCAGGTGGCGATACATGTCGAAGAAGGATACCCCCGGCTCGACAAGCGCGGAGCAGTTGTCCTCGTTGACCTCGATAATGCGGTCCATGCGCTTCAGGTCCACGACCACACTGCCGCTGAGGACGGGGGCGGAGCCACCGTAGCCCAAGTTACGGCCCGTCGAGATGGGGTAGATCGGAATTGCGCGCTCGTTCGCAACGCGCACGACGGCCTGAACTTCCTCCAGGCTGGCAGGCGCAACGGCGGCGCTGGCGACTTTCTCGCCGGGTTCTCCCCAAAGGACGGAATAGAAATCGCGGTAGGTATGGAGATCGGCAGGCTGGTCGAACACCCACTCCTCGCCCACGGCATTGCGCATGGCGGCAAGGCCGTCGGCGAATGTCGCCGCGTCGATGCCCGGTGGTGTCGTCATTTCCCGTCCGCTCCCTCATCGCGATTCATACGCTCGTATAAATCAAGGGTCGGCAGGTTGTCCAGCCAGTGCGGCGCGCGCGAAGGCGATCAGGTAGGCTGGGTCGTCAAGGGCCCTTCCATCAGGTGGTGAGTGTGCGCCGTGCGTGCGGGGCGGAGGGCCGAGCGCCGCCCCCGATATGAAACGCAGGCGCGCGCGCAGCTCGTGCGCAGAAAGGTGAGGACAGTGCGGCGCGATGCTCTCGCGCAGGCGCAGGACGAACGTCTCCATCGACGCCAGCACCAGGTTGCGCGGCGCACCTTCGCCATGAGCGGCCAGTTCGTCGACCACGACAAGCGCACGTCCTCCATCGGTGAACCTTGCCGCAGTGCTCATGGGCTCCAGCCACCGCAACAGGATCTCGTGAAAGTCCATGCCCACGGCGATAAGATCCCATTCGGCAAGGATGGGATCGAGGTTCTGCTGCGCCAGCTCCGTCAGCAGGTTCTCGATGGTCTTGAAATGATACGTGACGAGCGTCGGATTGACCCCGGCCTGTTCGCCTACCTTGCGAACCGACAAGCCGGTAACGCCATGCATCACAACGATCTGCTCCGCCGCTGCAAGCAGGCGCTCACGGGTGCCCGGCTGTTTCATGAAACTTCACATGGCGGCACGACCGGCAGACCGCAAGCGTCATGGCACGGGAAGGGACGCTCCCCGATGGCGACGTTTCGATCCATACCGTCCGTGCATCGATCCTGGCACCACCCCGAAATGCAAAAAACCCTGCTGAATCCAGCAGGGCATCAAATGGGTCATGGTGAGTGACGGTGGTTGCGGGAGTTGGATTTGAACCAACGACCTTCAGGTTATGAGCCTGACGAGCTACCGGACTGCTCCATCCCGCGGCACCGTTAGTGGACGTCTGGTAGAGACGCCAAAAGGGCCGCCCTTGCGGGTCAGCCTTCTGACTTGTGAATGGGTTATTTCCTTGCAAGCCCGCCGGCTGCAATGCCTGGCGGCGACCTACTCTCCCAACGCTTAAGCGTTAGTACCATCGGCGCTGCCTGGTTTCACGGCCGAGTTCGAGATGGGATCGGGTGGGTCACAGGCGCTATGGCCACCAAGCAATGAAGCCGGCGTGCGGGCAAGGTTTTAAATCGATGCACCAATCATGGTGTGCTTGTTGAAGGCGTCGTTATCCGGCTGGGAGTATTCCTCCACAACGCTAGGCCTCAGGCCTGACGTTGATGGTGGGATCCACCAAGCGCGAACAGAACTATTAGGACTGGTTAGCTCCATGCATTACTGCACTTCCACACCCAGCCTATCAACGTGATGGTCTATCACGGTTCGATGATTGCTAATCTTGAGGGAGGCTTCCCGCTTAGATGCTTTCAGCGGTTATCCCGTCCATACATAGCTACCCTGCTGCACCGCTGGCGCGATGACAGGTACACCAGAGGTATGTTCACCCCGGTCCTCTCGTACTAGGGGCAACTCCTCTCAACAATCGACGCCCACGGCAGATAGGGACCAAACTGTCTCGCGACGTTCTGAACCCAGCTCACGTACCACTTTAATTGGCGAACAGCCAAACCCTTGGGACCTGCTCCAGCCCCAGGATGTGATGAGCCGACATCGAGGTGCCAAACACTGCCGTCGATATGAGCTCTTGGGCAGTATCAGCCTGTTATCCCCGGCGTACCTTTTATCCGTTGAGCGATGGCCCTTCCACGAGGGACCACCGGATCACTATGACCGACTTTCGTCTCTGCTCGACTCGTCAGTCTCGCAGTCAGGCAGGCTTATGCCATTGCACTCTCGCAGCTGGTTTCCAACCAGCCTGAGCCTACCATCGCGCGCCTCCGTTACTCTTTAGGAGGCGACCGCCCCAGTCAAACTACCCGCCACAGAGGGTCCCTGAACCGGATAACGGTTCTAGGTTAGACATCAGAAAACAACAGGGTGGTATTTCACCTATGGCTCCACTCGGACTGGCGCCCAAGTTTCAAAGCCTCCCACCTATGCTACACAGTTCTTTCCTAATGCCACTCTGAAGCTGCAGTAAAGGTGCACGGGGTCTTTCCGTCTAACCGCGGGTATCCCGCATCTTCACGGGAACTTCAATTTCGCTGAGCATATCCTGGAGACAGTGGGGAAGTCGTTACGCCATTCGTGCAGGTCGGAACTTACCCGACAAGGAATTTCGCTACCTTAGGACCGTTATAGTTACGGCCGCCGTTTACTGGGGCTTCAATTCGGAGCTTGCACTCCTCCTCTTAACCTTCCAGCACCGGGCAGGCGTCAGACCCTATACGTCGTCTTGAAGCCGACTTAGCAGAGTCCTGTGTTTTTGATAAACAGTCGCTACCCCCTGGCCTGTGCCCCCTGAAAAGAGTTGCCTCGATTCAGGGCCTCCTTCTTCCGAAGGTACGGAGGCAATTTGCCGAGTTCCTTCAGGATACTTCACTCAAGCGCCTTGGTATACTCTACCTGACCACCTGTGTCGGTTTCGGGTACGGTCTATATGGAGAGGCTATTTCCCGGGACAACTTGGCAGCCCAACCAATCCGATAAGGTTGAACTACTTCCGCCATCCGTCACACATCTCCAGGCCCACGAATATTAACGTGGTTCCCATCGACTACCCCCTTCGGGCTCGTCTTAGGGGCCGGCTCACCCTGCGCCGATTAGCGTTGCGCAGGAACCCTTGGTCTTTCGGCGAGAGGGCATCTCACCCTCTTTATCGCTACTCATGTCAGCATTCGCACTTCCGATACGTCCACCGTCGGTTACCCTTCGGCTTCACTCGCTTACGGAACGCTCCGCTACCGCTGCAGTAAACTGCAACCCTAAGCTTCGGTGCATATCTTTAGCCCCGTTACATCTTCGCCGCAGGAACCCTTATTTAGACCAGTGAGCTGTTACGCTTTCTTTAAAGGATGGCTGCTTCTAAGCCAACCTCCTGGTTGTTTTGGGATTCCCACATGCTTTCCCACTTAGATATGACTTGGGGACCTTAGCTGTAGGTTAGGGCTGTTTCCCTTTTGACGACGGACCTTAGCACCCGCCGTCTGTCTGCTGGACAAGACTCGATGGTATTCGGAGTTTGGTTAGGCTTGGTACGGCTCGCGCCGCCCGCACCCATCCAGTGCTCTACCCCCATCGGCATACATCCAACGCTCTACCTCAATAGATTTCGCGGAGAACCAGCTATTTCCCGGCTTGATTGGCCTTTCACCCCTAAACACAACTCATCCGATAATTTTTCAACATTAAACGGTTCGGCCCTCCAGTGCGTGTTACCGCACCTTCAGCCTGGTCATGCCTAGATCGCCGGGGTTCGGGTCTAATCCAACATACTCAGTCGCCCTATTCAGACTCGCTTTCGCTGCGCCTACACCTAACGGCTTAAGCTCGCATGTTAGATTAAGTCACTGACCCATTATGCAAGAGGTACGCTGTCACCCCCTATGGGGCTCCAACTGATTGTAAGCATTCGGTTTCAGGTACTGTTTCACTCCCCTAATCGGGGTGCTTTTCACCTTTCCCTCACGGTACTGTGTTCGCTATCGGTCATGTACGAGTATTTAGGCTTGGAGGGTGGTCCCCCCATATTCAGACAGGATTTCACGTGTCCCGCCCTACTCAAGTCCTTCATCATCACTTTCGCATACGGGGCTGTCACCCGCTATGGCCACTCTTTCCAAAGTGTTTTGCTAGTTGAAATGAAGGCACTGGCCTGGTCCCGGTTCGCTCGCCACTACTACGGGAATCTCGGTTGATGTCTTTTCCTCCGGGTACTGAGATGTTTCAGTTCCCCGGGTTCGCTTCACCAAACCTATATATTCAGTCTGGTGATACCTTATCCACCTCTCCACCACATTCCGAAGAATGCAGAGAAGAAATGGTGAAGGTGGGTTTCCCCATTCGGAAATCGCCGGATCGAAGCTTGCTCACAGCTCCCCGACGCTTATCGCAGCGTGCCACGTCCTTCTTCGCCTGTACATGCCAAGGCATCCACCAAATGCTCTTACCTCACGCTTGAGAATCCACACCATCAACGACAAGCCTGCATAAAAGCGAGCCGATACAATGGCGCGGAGGAATTATCTCAGCCAGATAATCAATTTGATTGATTTGTGATTTGCCATCGTCTGGGCCAGGCCAAAGGCCTTGCCAGCGCGACGACACCTCACGGCATCGATTTAAAAACCCATTCACAATGTCAAAGACGCGACGGCCAGATGCCGTCACTACCCGCCGAAGCGGGATTAGTTTTCCCAATCACTGGAGTTGTCTGGTGGAGCCTATCGGGATCGAACCGATGACCCCCTGCTTGCAAAGCAGGTGCTCTCCCAGCTGAGCTAAGGCCCCGTAACAGACAAGAGAAATGGTGGGCCTGAGTGGATTCGAACCACTGACCTCACCCTTATCAGGGGTGCGCTCTAACCAACTGAGCTACAGGCCCACACGTGCCAACGCTGGCCGAAAGGCCGCGGGCGGCGTGAG
>NZ_BAABHV010000005.1:0-32500 GCF_039542285.1 Erythrobacter westpacificensis | reverse complement strand
GTTGTGGACGACGGCGCGCCGGACGACGTGGCCGGTGCGGTCGCTCCATTCCAAGCCGATTCCCGCATTACCCTGCTGCAGACCGACAATGCGGGCGTCTCCACCGCGCGCAACCGCGCCATTGCCACGACAACCGCCCCCTTCGTGGCACTGCTGGACGGCGACGACATCCTGCGTCCCGACTACCTGGCCGAAGCCTGTAGCGCGCTGGAGGGCGATGAAGACGCGCGGCTCGTCACGGTGAATGCGCGCATATTCGGTGCAGTTCGGCAGGAGCGTAACTGCTTCTCCACCCCGCAGGGCAAGGGTGACGGCGTGCACGGCACCCTTGCCGACGTGCTCGATCGCAGCTTCGGGGTCTACATAGGGTCCACCTTCCGTCGCGCGGATTTCGACGCGGTGGGCGGGTTCGACAGCAGCATGACCCATGCCGAGGATTTCGACCTGTGGGTGCGTCTGATGCTGCTGGGCGGCCACGCTCTCTATATAGACAAGGTGCTGGGCGACTATCGCGTGCGCGGCGCCTCTGCCTCCGCGTCCGAGCTGAAGATGCTGAAAGGCAATATCCGGACTTTTGAAAAGGCCCTGGACGTCCTGCCTGCCGATCCGCCGGAAGCCGACGTCGCGCGGGCCATGATCGAAGCGAACGCGCGCGAACTGCGATTCGCGCTCGCGGCAGACCGGGTCATTTCCGGTGATCGCGGTACTCTTGCCGATCTGAAGACCAATGCCGGCCCCGGTCTTGGCCATCTATGGCGCATCTATTTCACCCTTTGGTCTCTCGTCCCGCCACTTGCGGCCCCGATGCTCGCTATCCGCCGCCGTCGCAACGCGCGCGGCGCCGGCGTGCCCGAAGCCGAATCGCGTGACGATCGCCAGGCCGTGCCCGCATGAGCACATCGATGAGCGTACGGGGCGCGGCCCTCCTGGCGATGGCGAGCCAGATGGGGGCATTCGCCGTCCAGTTCGCAGCCAGCGTCATCCTGGCGCGCTGGTTCATCGATCCCGAAGAGCTGGGCCTGTTCACCATCGCCTTCTCCTTCGTATCGCTGCTGGCCGTGCTGCAGGAGTTCGGCATCAATCGCTATGTCGCGGGAGAGCCGGATCTGGACGAGGACGGTATCCGCACCGCCTTCACCGTATCGCTGGCGATCAGCTGGGCCATTGCCATCGCCTGCGTGCTGCTCAGCTGGCCCGCTGCGGCCTTCTATGACCTGCCCGGACTGCTGCCGCTGCTGCTGGTGGTGGCGGCGAGCTATTTCTTCGTGCCGCTGGCGACGGTGCCCATGGCGCTGCTTCACCGGCGCATGGACTTCAAGAGCAACACGATGATCGAGATCGGCGTGGTGCTGACCAACGCCGCGGTCGCGATTACGCTGGCCTGGCACGGTTCCGGCGCGATTGCGCTCGCCTGGGGTGCCTTTGCCCAGCAAGTCGCGCGCGCGGCCATCGCCCAATGGCGTATTGGCGGGCGCCTGCCGATCCCGCCGCGCGTTACTGGCGCGGCGCCGGTGCTGCGCTTCGGCGGCTTCTCCACCGTGTTGAACGGCTTGTCGCAGCTTGGCTCGCGCCTGCCCGAACTGCTGATCGGCCGCTTGCTCGATACCGTGGCGGTGGGTCTGTTCGCCCGCGCATACGGCCTTGCCTGGCAACTGCGCTGGCTGGTTAGCGGCGGGATGACCACGGTGTTCTATCCCGCATTCGCCCGCTTTCGGGACAGGGGCGATCCGCTGGGGCCGCATTACGAGCGGGTGACGGCCAGCTTCACCGCGATCACCTGGCCCACGATGGCGGGCCTTGCCGCCTGTTCGGTGCCGGTGGTGAACATCCTTTATGGCGAACGCTGGCTGGGCGCCGCGCGGCCGCTGGAATGGATCGCCATGGCGCAGATCCTGATGATCGCCCTGCCCCTGCATGTCGAACTGCCGATCCTGCTGAAGCGCACACGGCCCCTACTGTGGCGATTCGGTCTGGATACTGCCGTATCCGTGGTGCTGCTCGCCATCGGCGCGATGTTCTCGCTGGAGGCTGCCGCCGCCAGCCGCGTTGCCTATGGCTTTGCGTGGCTCGCGACCCACGCGCCCTTCCTGCAATCCGTGGTGGGCTTCCGCTGGAGCGCGCTTGCCCGCATCTGGCTGCAGTCGGCACTGGTCACGGGCATTGCCGTGCTGCCGGTGTGGCTGTCCTATATATACGTCGCGCCTGCGATCGAGGCGGGCTTCGTGCAGGTATCGGGCGCGGCGCTGGTGGGGATTGCGGCGTGGCTGATCGCGCTCAGGCAAATCCGCCATCCGGCCTATTTCGAGATCCACCACTTCGCCAGCCAGGCGCTGGGAAGGTTCGGGCTGGACAGGCTGGTCCCCGCACCGCGCGCCGCATCCTCATAGCCCAATTTGGGCAAAGGCCCCCGGCGTGGTATTATCGCGCCAAGCCCGCCAGCGTTGGGACTCGCCCGGCGGGTGGGAGAGAGACCATGCATCGGATTGCCTCAGCAATCGCCGCCGCAGGTGCGCTGGCCCTGTCGTCCAGCCCCGCGCCGGCCAGTACCGTGGAGCCACCGCAGCAGCCCGGACCGCGCACGGCGACCCCTCAACAGATCGCGCAGCAGACGCCGCCCATCGTCGATATCATCGCGATGGAGATAGAGCGATATCGCCGCATGACCGTGCCCGTCACCATCATGGGCGAAGGGCCGTTCAATTTCATGGTCGATACAGGTGCGCAGGCCACCGTGCTGTCCCTCGCGCTCGCCGACCAGTTGCAGCTGATGGACCGCGCGCCCGCCACCCTGGTGGGCATGGCCAGCCGCCGCCCGGTGGAGACCACCATGGTGCCCGAGTTCAAGCTGGGCGAGCGCAACATGACCATCCGCACCGCGCCACTGGTGGAAGGCGCCAATATCGGCGGCGCGGACGGCATCCTCGGTCTCGACTCGCTGCAGGACCAGCGGGTGCTGCTGGATTTTCACGACGGCGAGATGCACGTGTCCGATTCGCTCGGTTCGCAGGGCGCGCGCGGCTTCGATATCGTCGTGCGTGCGCGTGAGCGGCTGGGCCAGCTGATCATCCACCAGGCCGAGATCGACGGCGTCGATGTTGACGTGATTGTCGATACAGGCGCGCAAGGCTCGGTCGGCAACATGGCGCTGCGCGACAGGCTGCGTCGCCGCCAGCAAGTGGGCAATGCCGTGATGACCGACGTCAACGGCGTGCGCATAAGTGGTGAGGCGCGCGTGGCCCGGCGGCTGGAGCTCGGCTCTGCCGTGGTCAACAACATCGTCATCTCGTTTGCGGAATCGCCCACCTTCGGCGCGCTCGGCCTGTCGGACCGCCCGGCATTGATTCTCGGCATGAGCGAACTGCGGCTGTTCCGGCGCGTGGCGATCGATTTCCGCTCCAGCCGCGTGTTGTTCGACCTGCCGCGCGGCGCGGAGCTGGAGAACATGTTCCGCACCGACGGCAGGGCCACGCGCATCCAGTAGCCCGCGCCAGCGCAGGTGCCTGCGCTTGCCCTTCGCCGCGCAAGGCCCCACTTTGCCGCAGTGAGAGATTTCGGAGACCGCACCCGCACGAAGACCGCCGCTGGCGAAACCGCCGACTGGGCGACGATGCGCCGGTTCCTGCCCTACCTGTGGCCCAAGGGCCGCCCGGACCTGAAGCGCCGTATCCTTGGCGCGGCCGTTTTCGTGGTGCTGGCAAAGGTCGTGGTCCTGACCCTCCCCTTCGCCTATGCCCGCGCGGTCGACACCATGAGCGCGGACGGCGATCCCGCCGTCTGGGTGGCGATGGCGCTGGTGATTGCCTACGCCGCGGGCCGTTTCGGCACCGTCCTGTTCGACCAATTGCGCAACATCACGTTCAACCGCGTGGGGCAGGACGCCGTGCTGGGCCTGACCGAAGACGTGTTCGCGCGCCTTCACCAGCTATCCCTGCGCTTCCACCTCTCCCGCAGGACGGGCGAGATCACCCGCGTGGTGGAGCGCGGCACCAAGTCGATCAGCTCGATGCTCTATTTCTTGCTGTTCAACATCGCTCCCACGGCCATCGAACTGGTGGTGGTGAGCGTGATCTTCTGGACGATCTTCGGCTGGGAACTGGTGGCGGCCGTCGCCGTCACGGTGGTCAGCTTTATCTGGATCACCCAAGCGATCACCGAATGGCGGGTGAAGCTGCGCAAGGAAATGAACGACCTCGACGGGCAGGCCATGGCCCGCGCCGTCGATTCGCTGCTGAATTACGAGACGGTGAAATACTTCGGTGCCGAACACCGCGAGCGCGATCGCTATTCGCGCAGCGCCGGGCAATATGCCGAGGCCGCGATCAAGACCGAGAATTCGCTCGGCCTGCTCAACATCGTGCAAGCGAGCATCCTCAACCTGATGATGGGCGGCGCGATGGCCTGGACCGTCTGGGGCTGGTCGCAGGGGAACCTTACGCCGGGCGACCTGGTGCTGGTGAACACCTACCTGATGCAGCTGTTCCGCCCTCTCGACATGCTGGGCTGGGTCTATCGCACGATCCGTCAGGGCCTGATCGACATGGCCGACATGTTCGGCCTGCTCGACCGCGAGGTGGAAGTGGAAGACAAGCCCGGCGCGCCCGCGCTGGTGGTGAAGCGCCCCACGGTCACGTTCGAGGATGTCAGCTTCGGCTATGACAGGGAGCGGCAGATCCTTCAAGGCCTCTCTTTCGAGGCACCGGCGGGGAGCACCGTCGCGCTGGTCGGCCCTTCGGGCGCGGGAAAGAGCACCATCGGGCGGCTCTTGTTTCGCTTCTACGATCCTTGGGAGGGCCGCATCTGCGTGGACGGGCAGGATATTCGCGAGGTGACGCAGGAGAGCCTGCGCCGAAACATCGGCATCGTCCCGCAGGACTCGGTGCTATTCAACGATACCATCCGCTACAACATCGCCTACGGCCGAGACGATCCCAGCGAGGAAGCGGTGCGCCGCGCCGCCGCCGATGCCGCGATCCTGCCTTTCGTCGAGGCCTTGCCCGATGGCTTCGAAACCGAAGTGGGCGAGCGCGGTCTGAAACTTTCGGGCGGAGAGAAGCAGCGCGTGGCCATTGCCCGCACCCTGCTCAAGAACCCGCCCATCGTGCTGCTGGACGAAGCAACCAGCGTGCTCGATTCGCGCACCGAACAGGATATCCTGGCAACACTGAAGCGGGTTTCGTCGGGCCGCACCACCATCGCCATCGCGCACCGGCTTTCCACGATTGCCGATGCCGATTTGATAAATGTCATGGAAGCGGGCCGGATCGTGGAGCAAGGGAGTCACACAGACCTGCTGCGCCGCGACGGACTTTACGCCGAGATGTGGAACCGCCAGCAGAGCGAAGATACCGCCGTCGCCGAAGCGGCAGAATGAGGGAGACAAATACAATGCGCCACACCATGCTGATCGCCTCTGCCGGGGCCGCCCTGCTGGCCGCCTGCGCTGCCGCGCCGGATGCGTCGGACCAGCCGCAGGCGAGCGCGGCGGGCGATACCTATTACCTGCGCGCCGGGATGATCGAGGAGATCAATCCGCCGATGGAGGCGATCTGGAACATGCAGGTGGAAGTGATGGACGATTTCGGCAACTTCGATCCTGCCCTGATGACGCCGCAGACCTGGGCCGACCTGCAAGGCCACGCGCAAGGGCTGGCCGCCGCGACCCAGCGCATGGCCACGGCCGGCACCTATGTCGCCGCCAATCCGGACGGGCCATACACCGACGCGCCGGTCGGCACGGACCTGGCCGCGATCCAGCAGCGGCTGGACCGGGACAAGGCGGCCTACCGCGCGCTGTCGCAGAATACCGCGCGCCATGCCGAGCAGTTGCTGGCCGCCGCCCGCGCGCAGGATGCGGCGCAGGTGACGCAGCTGGTCAACGACATGCAGCCCCAGTGCAAGGCCTGCCACGACGTGTTCTGGTATCCCGAGGAATACCAGGGCCAGTAAGCGTCGGCCGCCCCGGCCCGTGCGGGTCGCGGCCTCGGGGATTTTGACTTCTCCCTTGCATTGTGCGCTGCAACATATAGTTGGTTCGTTCACGTGAACTGCCGTGCCCGATCCGCGCGGCCCAGAAGCAACGGACATTTCCATGATCGACACAGCCGCGTTCAAGCGCGACTGGCTCGCCCAGCCGCGCGCCGACATCCTCGCAGGCATCGTGGTGGCGCTGGCCCTCATCCCCGAAGCCATCGGCTTTTCCATCATCGCGGGCGTCGATCCGCGCGTGGGCCTCTATGCCTCTATATCCATTGCCATGGTGATCGCCTTTACCGGCGGCAGGCCCGGCATGATCTCCGCCGCCACCGCCGCCGTGGCCGTGGTGGTGGTGCCGCTGGTGCAGGATCACGGGGTGGAATACCTGTTCGCCGCGACGATCCTGATGGGCATCTTCCAGGCGATTGCCGCCGTGCTGCGGCTGGACCTGATGATGCAGTTCGCCTCGCGCAGCGTCATCACTGGTTTCGTGAACGCGCTGGCGATCCTCATTTTCATGGCGCAGGTGCCGCAGCTCAATCTCGCCAACGAAGGCGTCAGCTGGCTCACCTATGCCATGGTCGCAGGTGGCCTCGCGATCATCTACCTGCTGCCCCGCGTCACCACGGCCGTGCCCTCCCCGCTTGTGGCGATCATCGTGCTGGGCGCGCTTTCCATCGGGCTGAACTGGGACGTGAACACCGTCGCAGACATGGGCGAACTGCCCGAGGGCCTGCCCTATTTCATCATCCCCGATGTGCCGCTGACCGTCGAGACTTTCCAGATCATCGCGCCCTACTCGCTCACCATGGCGGCGGTCGGCCTGCTGGAATCGCTGCTGACGGCGCAGATCGTGGACGACATGACGCACACCGAATCGGATAAGCAGCGCGAATGTGCCGGCCAGGGTTCGGCCAACATCGTCGCGGCCTTCTTCGGCGGCATGGGCGGCTGCGCGATGATCGGCCAGTCTGTGATCAACGTCACCAGCGGCGGGCGCGGGCGGCTGTCCAGCTTTACTGCAGGCATCACGCTGATGATCCTGCTGGCCGTGCTCGGCCCTATCGTAGGCCAGATTCCGATGGCGGCGCTGGTTGCGGTGATGATCATGGTGAGCATCGGCACCTTCAGCTGGAACTCCATCCCCAATATTCGTCACCACCCGTGGCCCTCGTCCGTCGTGATGCTCGCCACCGTGATCATCGTGGTGTGGACGCACAACCTGGCGCTGGGCGTGCTGGCGGGCGTACTGCTGTCGGGCATCTTCTTCACCGGCAAGGTGCAGCGCATGTTCAAGGTGGAGCGGGTGCGCGAAGGCGATACCGCCACCTACCACATCACCGGACAGATCTTCTTCGCCAGCGTGGACCGGTTCTTCTACGCCATCGGCCCCGAGAGCCGCATGGACGATCCCGCCGACAACGTGGTGATCGACGTGACCAAGGCGCATTTCTGGGACATTTCCGGCGTGGGCGCGCTGGACAAGGTGGTGGACCGGATGCGCCGCAACGGACGCAGCGTGCAGGTCGTGGGCCTGAACGAGGCAAGCGCGGACCTGGTCGACAAGTTCGCCCTGACCGACAAGACCGGCGTGGAAATCGGCCTGGCACCGCACCCCTGACGAGGGGCCGTCACCGCCTGCTCAGGTGTGGTATTCGGCCTTCTGCATGATCGCCTTGCGCGCCCGGCGCTGTGTGATCTGCTTGGTGGCGATGCTGAGCGGCTGCACCTTTGTCCCGCGCCGCGAATTGCGCTCGAACTGAAAATTGCGCGCCGCGCCGATGGGCAGCTTGTCGCTCGCGGTCAGGGCAACGACCACGAGGTCAAGCTGGTTGACCTCGGCGACTTTCACCTCGTCCTCGTTGTTGGCATCCAGCATGGCCTGCGCGATCTCGTCGAAGTGGCCGATATTGAGGTAATCGCCCGTGCCGAGGCTGCCCTGCCCCATGCGCGAGCGGGGATCGTGTTGCAGCTCTTCTTCCGGCAATTCGCGCAGGTCCGTCAGCGCCAGCTCGATCTCGCGGCCCGGAACGTGCAGCGTGCCGATCAGGCTGGTGACGTAGACCGGCTGCGGGCTCATGTTGGTGATGAGACAGCGGCTGCGGATGCCCTTCCCCGCTGCCCGCGTGACCAGGATATAGGCGCGGCGGCTGGCCCTGTATTGCAGGAACAGCATCTGCAGATAGGTGATCCACACGATCAGCATCAGGAAACTGATGGTGACGCTGATAACGCCGCTGTTCTGTCCGACCCACGTCAGCATGCCGCATTCTCCATTGCCGGCAGGTTTTATCCCTTGCCGTTAGAGACGCTTGCGAAGCCCGAATGGGTCCGAATTAGAGGACGTACTTGGACAGGTCCGTATCGCTGGCGAGGTCGGCCAGTTTGTCGCGCACGTAGGCGGCATCCACCGTCACGCTCTGGCCGCTCATTTCCTCGGCTTCGAAGCTGAGCTCCTCGAACAGCTTCTCCATCACCGTCTGCAGGCGGCGGGCACCGATGTTCTCGACCCCTTCGTTCACCTGCGCGGCGATCTTCGCGACTTCGGCAATGGCTTCATCGTCCATCTGCACGTCCAGCTTCTCGGTGCGGAGCAGCGCCTTGTACTGGCTGACGAGGTTGGCGCGCGTTTCGGAAAGGATGCGCACGAAGTCTTCCTCGGTCAGGCTGCGCAGTTCGACGCGGATCGGCAGGCGGCCCTGCAATTCGGGCAGCATGTCCGAAGGCTTGGCAACGTGGAACGCGCCAGAGGCGATGAACAGCACGTGGTCGGTCTTCATCGGGCCGTACTTGGTGGCAACCGTCGTGCCCTCGATCAACGGCAGCAGGTCACGCTGCACACCTTCGCGGGACACGGAGCCACCGCGCACGTCGGAAACGGCGATCTTGTCCACCTCGTCGAGGAAGACGATGCCGTTGGTCTCGGCATTCTGCAGCGCGACGCGGGCGACGTCGTCCTGGTCCATGCGCTTTTCGGCTTCCTCGTCCACCAGCTTGTCCCACGCATCGGGGACTTTCAGCTTGCGCTTCTTCTTGGGCGGGCCGCCGAAGGCCTTGCCCATCATGTCGGAGAGGTTGATCATGGTCGCGCCGCCGCCCATGCCGGGAATGTCCATCTGCATCCCGCCCTGTTCGGCGACTTCGATCTCGACCTCCGTATCGTTCATCGAGTTGTCGGTGATGCGCTGGCGAAAGCTCTGGCGTGTCGCCTCGCTGGCATTGGCGCCGACGAGGGCGTCGAGCAGCCGTTCCATCGCGGCTTCGCTGGCCGCCTCGCGCACGGCGTCGCGGCGGCGGTCCTTTTCCAGGCGAATGGCTTCTTCCACAAGGTCGCGGGCGATCTGCTCCACGTCGCGGCCGACGTAGCCGACCTCGGTGAACTTGGTCGCCTCCACCTTCACGAACGGCGCTTCGGCCAGCCGTGCCAGGCGACGGCTGATCTCGGTCTTGCCGCAGCCGGTGGGGCCGATCATCAGGATGTTCTTGGGCGTCACCTCGTCACGCAGATCGGGATTGAGGCGCTGGCGGCGCCAGCGGTTGCGCAGGGCCACGGCCACGGCGCGCTTGGCTTCCTTCTGGCCAATGATGTGTTCGTCAAGGGCGGCGACGATCGCCTTGGGGGTGAGATTTTCCATAATGTGTAGAATTCTTGCCTTGGATGGTCAGACGGTTTCGACCGTCACGTTGCCATTGGTGAAGACGCAGATGTCTGCTGCAACCTGCATCGCCTTGGTCGCGATGGTTTCGGCGTTGTCTTCATAATCGGCGATCGCGCGGGCGGCGGCGAGCGCATAGTTGCCGCCCGAGCCGATGGCCGTGATGCCGCCTTCCGGCTCCAGCACGTCGCCATTGCCGGTCAGCACCAGCAGCGTGTCCTTGTCGGCCACGATCATCAGCGCTTCGAGGTTGCGCAGGTACTTGTCGGTACGCCAGTCCTTGGCCAGTTCCACCGCCGCGCGCAGCAGCTGTCCGCTATGCTGTTCCAGCTTGCGCTCCAGCCGTTCGAACAGGGTGAATGCATCTGCGGTCGCGCCTGCAAACCCGGCGACGACCTTTCCGCCGTCACCGATGCGACGCACCTTGCGGGCGTTGGGTTTCATCACGGTGTTGCCCATCGACACCTGTCCGTCGCCCGCGATCACGGTCTTCTCGCCGCGCTTCACGCCGATGATGGTGGTGCCGTGCCACTGTGTCAGGCCGTGGCTCGCCCTCTCTTCGCTCATGCCTGCGCATATGGGCAAGCCGGTTGGCGGCTTCAAGCGAAGCCGCGCACTGCGCGCGACGTAAGGTGGGAACTATGGGCCGCCCGGTCCGCCGCCACCGCCCGGCATGCCGGCGCCAACGGTGCCGATGTTGCCGAACAGGTCTTCCAGAAAGCCGCGCTCCCGGCCCAGCGTGGGCGTCTCATCGCCGTCGGGGCTGATGCGCACGACCTGTTCCATGCCGCTGCGATCGGTGGACACCACATTGCCCGCCTCGTCGAAATAGACGGCGAGGACGGAATGCTCCTCGATCTTGGGCTGGCGGAAAGGCGACTGTTCCGTCTGGCTGGACACGTAATACCAGACCGGATCGCCGAACTGGCTGGTCATGGTCGGCTGTCCCAGCGTGCCGCGCACCGATTGCCGGTTGTCCAGGCCCGGCTGGACCGAGGCGATCAGCACCTCGTCGTTGATGTAGCCGCGGTGATTGGTGATCGACGAGCAGCCCGCCAGCACCAAACCCAGTGCGGCGACAGTCGTGCCCTGAACCCAGACCTTGGGCATGATCGAACCCATCGAGAAATCCTTCTTGTCTTCATGGCGGGAGAAAGGTCAGCTTTGCGCTTACCCGCCCCGCTCCTATATGCGGCAAAGCCTTAGGGCAGCATGCGCAAGCGCGCAACGTGCGTCACGTGATTGTCTGCCCGGCTTTGAACAACCGCTTAATGAAGAGGCCCTGCCTGCCATGTCCATCATCTCCCGCTTCCTTGGCCTGGGGCGTGACCCGCGCGAGCCGCTGCGCCCGCTGTGGCACGGCGTGGTGGCCACCAGCCGCGAGCCCGAATGGTATGCCGATTGCGGGGTCGAGGATTCGGTGGAAGGCCGCTTCGACATGATCTCGCTCGTCCTCTCGCTCACTCTCATCCGCATGGCGAACAGCGAGGAACTGGCGCCCAAGACCGGCCTGCTGACGGAACTGTTCGTGGCCGACATGGACCGGCAGCTGCGCGACACCGGTGTGGGCGACCTGATGGTGGGCAAGAAGATGGGCAAGCTGATGGCGGCGCTGGGCGGCCGCATGGGCGCGCTGCGCGAAGCGATGACGGAAAGCGATGCGGCGCTGGCGACGATCCTGCAACGCAACGTCACGTTGGTCGATAACGAGAAGAAGCCCTTCGCCTTTGCCGTGCGCACCCGCGCGCTGACGGGCGACCTTGCCGCGCAGAGCGATGCCGCATTGCTCGAAGGAAACCTGCGCCCATGAGCGATGCGCCCGAATTCTCCCGCCCCTTCGACATTCGCGGCATCACCGCAGAGCCGGTGACGCTGGAAGCCAACGATGCCGAACGTGCCGCGCTGGCGAAGCGTTTCGGCCTCATGTCCATCGGCAAGCTGGCAGCCACTCTCTCCCTCGAAGCCGAAGGGGACGAGATCGCCGCGACCGGCGCGCTGTCCGCCGCATTCGTGCAAAGCTGCGCGGTGTCGGGTGACGACCTGCCGATGACGATCGAGGACGAGATCACGCTGCGCTTCGTGCCAATGGCCACGCTGGAAGCCGCCGAAGAAGACGAGGAAATCGAGCTGGAGGAGGACGAACTGGACGAAATCGGCTATTCCGGCACCAGCTTCGATCTGGGCGAAGCCGTGGCGCAATCGCTGGCGCTTGCCATCGATCCCTATGCCACCGGGCCGGAAGCCGACGATGCCCGCCGCCGTCACGGCATGGTGGAAGGAGGCGAAGCGGACGGACCGCTGGCAGACATGCTGCGCGGCCTTAAAGGGGACTAGGCGGACCTCTCGTTGCCGGGATCGTAGAAGGGCAGGTCCGTCACCTCGGCCGAGCGTTTGCCGTCCGGCATTTCCACCTGCACTTGCGCGCGCCGCTCCGCCTCGTCCGCGGCCAGCAGGGCGAGCGCGATATTCTGCTTCAGCCGCGGCGAGTGGATGGCCGATGTGACGGTGCCGATATCGGTGCCGATATCGGTGCCGTCGCGGGTGACGGCCCAGTACTCGGTATTCGCGCCTGACAGCGGCTCGCCATCGATCACCAGTCCGACCTGCCTGCGCGTCGCACCTTCTTCCTTGATCCGGCGCAGGGCTGCCTTGCCGATAAAATCAGCTTCCATGTCGAGGTCGACAAGGCGGCCAAGGTTCAGCTCGTAGGGATTGGTGCGCGAATCGGCATCGGCGCGGTAGGACAGCAGCGCGCCCTCGATGCGCCGAATGGTGGAGGTGTGCCCCGGTTTCAGCCCGTGCGGCAGGCCCGCCGCCATCACCAGTTCCCACAGTTCGTCCCCGCGCGTCGAATCGAGCAGGAACAGCTCGAAGCCGAATTCCTTTGACCAGCCGGTGCGCGAGACGATCAGCGGGATGCCCTGCAATTCGGCCTCACGGTGGTGGAAATGCGCAAGGTCGTCAAAAGCATCGCCGAACAGCGATTGCATCACCGCCAGCGATTTCGGGCCCTGCAACTGGAGCGGGGAGGCATCGGGTTCGTCCAGGGTCACGTTCAGCCCGGAATGGACGGCCACGCCCTTGGCCCACAGAAGGATGTCGCTGTCGGAAAGCGATATCCAGAACCGGTCTTCGGCCAGTTTCAGCAGGATGGGATCGTTCAGCACGCCGCCCTGTTCGTCGGTCAGCAGGATGTACTTGCACTGGCCCGGCCGCATTTTCGCAAGGTTGCGCGGGGTCAGCAACTGCATGAAGCGCGCGGCATCCGGTCCGGAAACCTCCACCTGCCGCTCGGCCCCCACGTCGCACAGGATGGCGTGATCGACGAGATTCCAGAAGTTCGCCACCGGGTCGCCGAAGCTGCGCGGCAGGTACATGTGGTTGTAGATGGAAAAAACCTCGACGCCCCAGCGCACCGTTGCATCGAAGAAGGGGGACTTGCGCACCTGGGTGCCGAAAAGGAAATCGCTGGGCTGGCTCATGCCGATTCTATGCTTGGCGCGCGAAATGGGTCCGGAAGCGCGCCTCCTTGCCTTGCGGCCCGAATCGTGGATATTCGCAAGGCAGGGGGAGGCCAGTCCGGGGGGATCAGATGGCCAGGTACACACGTTCGGAACCGTTCTTTCCGATCATGACGCTGGTCGTGGTCGGGTTCATCATCGTTGGCTTCGGCTCTGCCATCGCCGCGCGGGGCGATGGCTATGTGCCCCCGCCCGCGCTGCTGCTGCACGGCGGTGTCACGCTGGCATGGTTCGCGCTGACGCTGGTGCAGGCGCTGTTGATCCGGCGCGCGAACTTCGGGCTGCATCGCCAGTTCGGCTGGGCCAGCCTCGGCCTTGCCGGGATGATCGTGGTGCTGGGCTACAACACCACGGCCGTCGCCATGGGCAATCCCGAATGGTCCATCGCCGGGTTCGATCCCGTGGGTTCCGCCATTTTCCCCTTCTTCGACATCGTGACTTTCGCGATCGTCTACACACTGGGCATCGCCCGCCGGAAAGACAGGGAGGCGCACAAGCGGCTGATGGTGCTGGCCGGCGTAATGATGATGGACCCGGCGGTGGCGCGCACCGCCATCGTTCTGCTGGGCGCGCCGCCGCTGGCGCTGCTTCTCGAGTTCGCCATCCTGCTGGCATTCCCGATCTACGACTGGCGTACAAGAGGCCGCCCGCACTGGGCGAGCGTGTTCGGCATCGTGCTGTTTGCAGTCTTTTTCGCCCTGCGGATGGCGCTGGGCGGGACCGAGGCCTGGGCCGGATTTGCCGGAGCGGTGTTCTAAGAGCGTCGCTCCAGGCGGTCCTCTCGATCAGAACGGGATGTCGTCGTCCAGATCGTCGTAGTTGGAGCTGCCGCCGCCCATGCCGCCGGAGGACTGGCCCCCGCCGCCCTGGTTGCCGCCGCCGTAGCCACCGCCGCCGCCAAAGCCGCCGCTCGATCCGCCGCCGCTGCGCTGGCCGCCGCCGTAGCCGCCACCACCTTCACCGCGGCCGTCGAGCATCACCAGCGTGCCGTTGAAGCCGCGCAGCACGACTTCGGTGGAATAGCGATCCTGCCCGTTCTGGTCCTGCCACTTGCGGGTCTGCAACTGGCCTTCAACATAGACCTTGGAGCCCTTGCGCAGGTAGTTCTCGGCCACGTTGACGAGGCCTTCGGAGAAGATGGCGACCGTGTGCCACTCGGTACGCTCCTGGCGTTCGCCGGTGTTGCGGTCCTTCCACGTCTCGCTGGTGGCGATGCGCAGGTTGCACACCTTGCCGCCGTTCTGGAAGCTGCGGACTTCCGGGTCCTGGCCCAGGTTTCCGATCAGCATCACCTTGTTGAGACTACCCGCCATGAATCACTTTCCTCTGCTTGCTTGAGAGAAGGGCTTAGCGGGCCACCCGGTGAGTCGCTACCCGAAGGCGGCGAAATCCCCCGATCGAATCCTAAAGCCCCAGCGCCACCGCGCTCCAGTAGGTCAGCCCGGCGAACACGTAGGCCGCGCCGAACAGGTAGGCGAGCATGAACACCGGCCATTTCCACCCGTTCGTCTCGCGCCTGGCGACAGCGATGGTGGAAATGCACTGCGGCGCGAAGACGAACCACGCGAGGAAGGCGAGCGCGGTAGGCAAGGTCCATCCGGCCTGCAGGCGCGGAATCAGGCCCTCGGCCTCTTCCTCCTCGTTCGCGCCTTCCACGGCGTAGGTCGTGGCCAGTGCCGAGACCGCGACTTCGCGTGCGGCCATGGCGGGAATGATGGCCAGGCTGATCTCGCGATTGAAGCCGATGGGCGACAGGATCACGTGCATCCCGTCCGCCACGTGCCCGGCGATGCTGGCATCCACCTGGCTTTCGCCCGGCTCCGCCTTGGGGAAACTGAGCAGCACCCACAGGGCGATGGTGGCGACGAAGATGATCGTGCCCGCGCGGCGCAGGAACACCCAGGCGCGCTGCCACAGGCCGATGGCCATGTCGCGCAAAGGCGGCATCTGGTAGCGCGGCATTTCCATGATGAAACCGCTCGCCCCGCCCTTGGCCACCGTGCGGCGCAGCACGAGGGCGGCTGCCATCGCGCCGACGATGCCCGCAACGTAAAGACCGAACAGCACCAGCCCCTGAAGGCCGATGCCCGGCCCGACCGTGGTCGCGGGAATGAAGGCAGCGATGATCACCGCATAGACCGGCAGGCGCGCCGAACAGGTCATCAGCGGAGCGACCAGGATCGTGGTCAGCCGGTCCTTCGGATCGGCGATGGAGCGCGTCGCCATGATGCCGGGAATGGCACAGGCAAAGCTGGATAGCAGCGGGATGAAGCTGCGGCCTGACAGGCCGACATAGGCCATCAACCGGTCCATGATGAATGCCGCACGGGCCATGTAGCCCGATTGCTCCATCGCCAGGATGAAGGCGAACAGGATGACGATCTGCGGCAGGAACACGACCACCGAGCCGACGCCGGTCAGCACGCCTTCCGTTATGAAGTCGCGCACCACGCCTTCGGGCATGGCGCCTTCCACTACACCGATCAGCGCGGTGATGCCGCCGTCCAGCGCATCGGCGAAGGGCGTGGCCCAGGCGAACACCGCCTGGAAGATGACGAACAGCAGCGCGAACAGGATCGGCGGGCCGAGCCACGGGTGCAGCAGCACCTTGTCGAGCTTGGCGTGCAGGCGGTGCATGCTGTCTTCGGAAAGGATCGCTCCCTTGGCCATGTTGCGCGCGGCCAGCCGCCGCTCGGGCAGGGTCTGCCCGGCAACCTCGTGCCGGGTGGACAGGTTCTGGTTCTCGGCATCGCCCAAGGCTTCCACCAGCGCGTCGATCCCGCGTTTGCGCACGGCGACGGTAGAGATAACGGGCACGCCGAGCGCCGCCGAGAGGGCATCGGCATCGAGCACCAGCCCGTCGCGCTCCGCCATGTCGACCATATTGAGCGCCACCACCGTCGGGCGGCCCAGCGCGATCAGTTCCTGCGCGAAGACGAGGTGCTGTTCGAGGTTTGCGGCATCCACCACCACGATCAGCACGTCGGGCGCGGGTTCACCGGGAAAATCGCCCTGAACCACCTGCCGCGTGACTTCCTCGTCCGGGCTGGCGGGGTCCAGCGAATAGGAGCCGGGCAGGTCGATCAGTTCGACAGGCTCACCCGAAGGCAGGAACATGCGCCCGGCCTTCCGTTCCACGGTGACGCCGGGATAGTTGGCGATTTTCTGGCGCGCGCCGGTCAGCGCGTTGAACAGCGCGCTCTTGCCCGCATTGGGATTGCCGACCAGCGCGGCGGTGCGAAGCCTGCTCATACCCGCTTCACCTGCATCGCGCGGGCGTGGACGCGGCGGATCGCCACGTTCATGCGGCCAACCATCAGGGCGATCGGATCGCGTCCGATGAAGATGCCGCGATGGGCAATTGCCACGCGGGCACCTTCGTCGATGCCCATGGCGCGCAAGCGCTTGCCTTCGTCGGGCGCCAGCGCGCTCCAGTCGACATGGGTGATTTCAGCGCGCTCGAGCGGCGCGAGAAGGTCGAGTGTCAGGTCGTTTTCCACAAACTGCCCGGTGCCAGAGCGGCGCGCTAATTGCAACTGCTTCGCAATAGAAAAACGCGAGTCACTTCTGAGGGTAGCGCAACCGGCCCAGGAACCGCGCCACATCGAAATGCTCGCGGTCCTTGCCGAGCAGTTGTGCCTTGGCCTTTTCGAACTTCATCACGCCTTCGATCCGGCGGTCGAGGAAGGCGGCGGTCTCGGCCTTGTCCTCGCTCTGGTCCTCCACGAAGACGGCCAGCGTCGCGGCGTAGATACCGGCCAGGATCGCGCGCTTGGTGTAGTGGTTGTAATCGGTGGCCGTATCGCCCGCCAGTCGCCACATCTTGTCCGCGCTGGACCAGCCCTGCTTCAGTGCGGAAGGCGCGTTCTGCGGCATGGCCTGCACGGCGGCGGCGCGGCGCAGCGATTCTTCGAGTCCCATCACCGCTTCCAGGCGGAACCACACGAGGCTGCGGATCTTCTCGCGGATCGGCATGTTGTCCAGCCGCCCGTCGGCGAAATGGGCCTGCATTTTCTCGTCGACGGAAGCGATCCAGGCATCGATCATGTCCATCGCACCGCCCTTGAAGGCAAGGCGCGCGACGGCAGGATCGACGTCCGCCATCTCGCAGGCGGATTCCAGCGCGGCGTCGGTCCACCCGTCGAACATGGCGGCAGTGGCGATATCGGGAGCCAGCGCGATGCGCAGCTCGTCCAGCGTGGCATCCTTGAGGTCAGCCTCGGCCATCAGAACACCGGCCCGTAGGTGCGCGTCTCGTTCGCTTCGGCAGCGTCCTCGCTGCGTTCGATGGCGGCAAGCACGCGGGCCGAAACGCCCGGCATGGCGGCATAGTCGCGCGCGGTGCGCCCGGCGTTATCGGCCCGGTCGGGGTCGGCGCCTGCTCCCACCAGCACTTCGATCAGTTCGATATTGCGCGCATGGACGGCGGCGATCAGCGGGGTCTCGCCCGTCTCGTTGCCGACATCCAGCCGCGCGCCTGCATCTACCAGCGCCTGCACGCCTTCGACAAAACCAAGCTGGGCAGCGAGGATCAGCGGAGTACGGCCGCGGTTGTCGGCGATGTTGGGATTGGCGCCTTCCTGCAGAAGGAACTTCGTCCAGGTCACGTCGCGCCGCTCCACCGTGATATGCAGGCCCGTCTCGCCCGTGCTGATGTCGCGCGAGTTGACGATGGTGGTGCCGGGCTGTTGCAGCATTTCAGTGGCGTCGTCGCCCTCGCGGTTCTTCACCGCCTGCAGGAATTCGTAGCCTTCGGAATACATCTGCGCCGCAGCGGGCACCGACAGGGCGGTGGCGGCCAGCGCGGCCAGGCCAAGGCAAATTGTGCGAATGGGGGCGCGTGCCACTTCCCATCTCTCCTGTATCAATAATGTGCGCAAAAGCACCGCTACCGTGCGGGACTTTGCTTGCGCAGAGCGCGTTAGCAGAGCATGAACGCCACGTCATGTCAGCACGTATTCCGCTTGTCACCCCCGTCCTTTTGGCCCTTTCGCTCGTCGCCTGCGATGGCGGCGCGAGCCAGCCGCCCGTCACCGACGCGCCGCTTTACGGCAGCGCGCTGACCGGCGAGTTCGATCTTGTCGATACCAACGGCAACCAGGTCACCAGCGCGGATTTCGCGGGCAAGTACCAGCTCGTCTATTTCGGCTATGCCTATTGCCCCGACATCTGCCCGTTCGACATGGACCGGATGGTGCGCGGTTACAACGCCTTCGCCGAGGAGAATCCGGAGCTGGCGCAGGACGTGCAGCCGATCTTCATCACCATCGACCCCGAACGCGACACGCCGGAAAAGGTCGGCGAATACGCGGCGGCGTTTTCCGACGACGTGATCGGCCTTACCGGATCCCCCGAACAGATCGAGGCGGCCGCCGCGAGCTTCTTTGCCTACTACCAGAAGCTGGAGCCGAACGCGGAAGGCGGCTACCTGATGGACCACTCGCGCACCGGATACCTGGTAGACCGCGAGGGTGAGCCGATGGCGTTGATCCCCGTCGAGGAATCGGCCGAAGCCGTGGCCGCGGAACTGGAAAAATGGGTGCGCTGAGAGACCGCTTCTGGGAGCTCGAACTCGAAGAGCTCAGCCGCGCGGAATGGGAAGCGCTGTGTGACGGATGCGGCAAGTGCTGCCTGCACAAGCTGGAGGACGAAGACACCGGCGAGATCGTCGACACCAACGTTGCCTGCAAGCTCCTCGACACCGGCACCGCGCAGTGCCGCGACTATCGCCACCGCAAGGCCTTCGTGCCCGATTGCCTGCGCCTGACGCCGCGCTTGCTCAAAAGCATTCGCTGGCTGCCCTCGACCTGCGCCTACGTGCGCCGCGCCGAGGGCAAGCCGCTGCCCGAGTGGCACCACCTGCTGACCGGCAGCCGCGATGCGATGATGGAGGCAGGCGCAAGCGTCGCCGGGCGCTGCATCAGCGAGACCGTGGCCGGACCGCTGGAGCACCACGTGGTCGACTGGGAGGAGGAGCGCGCGTGATCGACTGGCTGCGCGACGATCACCAGAACCCCGCCATCGAAGTGGGCGGCCAGACGCTTCCCATCGCTATCCGCCGCCACGCACGCGCCCGCCGCCTGACCATGCGGCTCTCCCCCGACGGCAGCGAAGTGCGCATTACCCTGCCCACCTGGGGCCGTACGCGCGATGCACTGGCATTCGCCCGGGCCCGCGCCGAGTGGATCGAGCGGCAGGTGGCCAAGGTGCCTGCCCGCGTGAGCGTGCGCGACGGCGAGGCGATCGCATACCGCGGCGAGCACCTGCGCATCGCCTGGGAAAGGAGCGCGGGGCGCAAGCCGGTGGTCGACGGCGCATTCCTGCGCGTGGGCGGCATGGCCGACGGGCTGGAAGGGCGCGTGCGCCGCTGGCTGGAGGCCGAAGCCCTGCGCCTGTGCGCCGAAGACCTCGCCTTCTATTGCCAGCGGGCCGATCTGCCGCAGCCCGCCCTGCGCCTCTCGCGCGCGCAGCGGCGATGGGGGTCGTGCTCGCGCAAGACCGGTCGCTGCATCCGCATCAACTGGCGGCTGGTGATGGCGCCCGATCACGTGCGCCGCTCCGTCGTGGCGCACGAGGTCGCCCACCTCGTCCATTTCGACCACTCGCCCACCTTCCACGCGCTGCTGGCAAAGCTGTTCGAGGGGCGGCTTGCGGAAGCCGACGGCTGGCTGAAGCGCGAGGGTCGTTCGCTATACGCCGCGTTCGGCTAAGCTATTGCTGGCGAAAAGCACTCTGCGTCCCTATTCTTAGCGCCATGAAAGGTTTCTTCCGCCGAGTTTCGCCGCGCCGCGCGGTCACCGATTTCCACGAGCAATGGAAACAGCCCACGCCGCACCGCTGGCAGATCCTCGGTGTGGCCATCGCCGCAACCTTTTGCGTGTTCATGCTGTTCATCCCCGACAGCCAGCGCGGCGAGATCGCGCCGCCCGACGTCATGTACATCTCGACCTTCGAGGAAGGCCGCAGCGAGGGCGAGATCATCGCCTCCAACTGCGCCAACCAGGAACTGAAGAACGAGATCCAGGCCGCCATCGCAGCGAACGAGCAGGCCCGGCGCGAAATGTATGAGGCGCTGGGCCGCGCGACTTTCATCGACGTCGATTCGATGAAGGAAGAAATCGCCGAGGAGCAGGCCGCCGAGCAACCCGAGGACACCGGCCCCACGGAAGAGGAACTGGCGCTCTCCCTTGAGGAATACTGCGCCAATGCCGCTGGCTGACGACGCGCGCTGGATGGCCGCCGCCGCCGCGCTGGCGGAACGCGCGCGTCCCCTCGCCAGCCCCAATCCCGGCGTCGGCGCGATCATCGTGAAGGACGGCGTGGTCTTTGGCCGCGGCTGGACCATGGCCGGCGGGCGGCCCCACGCCGAAGCCGTCGCTCTCGATCATGCAGGCAGCGCCGCGACAGGCGCAACGCTCTACGTCACGCTGGAGCCCTGCGCGCACAAGTCGCAGCGCGGACCGGCCTGCGCTGACCTTGTCTCTGAAGCAGGTCTTGCCCGCGTGGTGATCGGCATGGACGATCCCGATCCGCGCACCGCGGGCAGCGGAACCGCGCGTTTGCAGGATGCCGGCGCGGAAGTGACGCTGCTGCACTGGGAACCTCATCGCCTCGGCCTTTCCGGCCATGCCGCGCATCTCGCGAAAAGCCGCCCGCACGTGACGCTGAAACTGGCCATGTCGCTCGACGGGTGCATCGCCACCTCCAGCGGCGAGAGCCAGTGGATCACCGGCGAGGCATCCCGCGCCCACGGCCACCGCGAGCGAGCACGTGCGGACGCCATCCTCGTCGGCGGCGGAACCTTGCGCGCCGATGCACCGCGCCTCGACGTGCGGCTGGCGGGGCTGGAAGGCCGCTCCCCCTGCCGCGTGGCGCTGACATCCGGCGAAGTGCCCGAAGGCTGGCAGGCGATCCGCAGTCCGCAGGAGATCACCGCGCTCGACGGCGTGCGGTACCTGATGGTGGAAGGCGGCGCGCAGACCGCTTCGGCCTTCCTTGCGGCCAAACTGGTCGACCGCCTGCTGATCTACCGCGCCCCGGTGCTGCTGGGCGGCGGCACGCCCGCCATCGGCAACATCGGGCACGACACGCTGGAAGCCGCCTTTGCCGACGGGCTTGCCATGCAGGACCGGCGCACGCTTGGCAGCGACACGCTCGAAGTCTATCAGCGCGGCTGATTCAAGAAGGGGCTATCCATGTTCACCGGCATCGTCACCGCCATCGGCACGATTACGCAGGTCCAGCAGCGCGGCGACCTGCGCCTGACCATCGCCTGCCCGTTCGACCCTGCCGAGATCGATATCGGCGCTTCTATCGCCTGTTCCGGCGTGTGCCTGACCGTGGTCGATCGCGGCGGCACCAAGGGTGACGCGCATTTCATGGTGGACGTGTCCGCCGAAACCACCTCGCGCACGGCAAAGGCGATGTGGAAGGAAGGCGCCCGGTTGAACCTCGAGCCTTCCCTGCGGCTGGGCGACGAGCTTGGCGGCCATATTGTGACTGGCCACGTCGATGCCATGGGCCGCGTGGCGGATTGGCAGCTGGAAGGCGATTCGATGCGCCTGACGATTGCCGCTCCGGCAGAGTTGGCCCCCTTCATCGCGCAAAAAGGCTCGATCACGGTCAATGGCGTCTCGCTGACGGTAAATTCGGTTCAGGACCCGGACGATGGCTCCGTCAACTTCGGCCTCAACATCATCCCCCACACCGCCGATGTCACCACGCTGGGCGAACTGGCGCAGGATGCCGAGGTGAACCTGGAGGTCGACACTATCGCGCGTTACCTGCACCGGATGCAGGCGCTGCGCGGCTGACAGTCACCCGAACAGCCGCGCGAACAGTCCGCGCCCCTTGTTATCCGGCGCCGTCTGCCCGGCAGCCTTAAACAGCGTGTGCCCCAGCTGCACCGCCTGCTGGTCAGTAAGAACGTAGAAGTGCGGCTGAACGTCGCCCTTCGCATGCGGCGGCGGTTTGTCCACGCACTGCACCCGCAGCGTTATCAGGCCGCCCTTGCGCATGGTTGTCCAGCCAACTAGCGCGCCAAAGTCCTCTCTGTCCGGATTTCGCAATTCTCTTCCCCCCAGCATATTTTCTCGCCTGCAGAATAATCCTTTTCCGCTCTTGCGCAAAGCGCATGGTCGCTGTCCTACAAACCTCCATCCGCGGCAGCCTTGACGGATGCCCGAAAACCTTGCGAAGTCGCGACGCCGTCCGCCTTTCTTCTGCCCCGTGCCGCTGCGCCGCCGCAAGGATGGCTGGACCATCAAGCGCCAGTGCGAATTCCTCGCCTGTCACTATCTGACCGGCAACGTCAGCGCCGCCGCGAAGGCGGCCGGAATGAGCCGGATGAGCGCCTATCGCCTGCGCCGCCGGAGGGATGCAGCAAGCTTTGCCCACGCATGGGACGCCGAGCTGACACCGCCTGGCGAGGGATGGATCAAAAGCGAGGTCGATTGGCGAAAGGTTACAAGTGAGGAGCTGTTCCGGCGGATCGACGTGGGCCTCGTGGCCCCGCTGATCCATCGCGGAAAGGTGTGCGCTGAACGTCGGAAAGCCGACGATTCCGCGCTTCTTCGCCTGCTGAAGCGGCTCGATACGGCAAACGCCCGGTCTTCCGAAGAAGAGCCGGGCGCATGAAACCCAACTTTTTCAGAACGCCCCTGTCGGCGTTCCAGGTTGCCGTGCGGTCAACCGGTCACGTCGGCCAGCGCGGCAACGAAGGCATCAATGTTGCCCATGGTCAGGCCCGCCACGTTGATACGGCCAGAGCCTGCCATGTAGACGCCGTGATCCTCGCGCAGCTGCTGCACCTGTTCCTTGCTGACAGGCAGCATGGCGAACATGCCCTTCTGCTTGCCGAGCGGGGTCAGGTCCACGCTGCCCGCGGTGCCGGATTCGGCCAGCTTCGCGCGCACCTGGCCGATACGCTGGCGCATCGATTCGAGCTCTTCCAGCCAGTTGGCGGTCAGGCTCTCGTCTTCCAGGATCACGCGTACGGCAGCGCCGCCGTGATCCGGCGGCATCGACCAGTTGGCCCGCGCAAGCGCGGAGCCGTTCGACATGACGCGCGTGACCACATCGGCATCGCCGCCGATGGCATAGAGCGCGCCCACCCGGTCACGATAGAGGCCGAAGTTCTTGTCGCAGCTGTAGGCCACCAGCACTTCCGGCACGCTGGAGACAACCTTGCGCACGCCGTATGCGTCCGCGTCCATGCCGTCGCCCAGGCCCTGGTAGGCAAGGTCGATGATGGGCGGGACGCCGCTGTCCTTCAGAAGGCCCGCGATCTCGTCCCACTCGGCATCCGTGTAGTCGACGCCTGTCGGATTGTGGCAGGCACCGTGCAGCAGGACGGCATCGTCCTTGCCTGCCTTGGCCAGCACGTCGCGAAGCGCGTCCATATCGGCAGAGCCGTTGTCGCCGGCGTGGTTGAACGTGCCTGTCTCCATACCGCAGTCGGCCAGGATCTGGGCGTGATTGGGCCAGCTCGGTGTGCCCATCCAGATCTTCTGCACGCCCGCCTTGTGAGCCAGCGCCACGGCCAGGCGAACAGCACCCGTGCCGCCCGGCGTCTGCATCCCGTCGATGCGGCCACCCGTGGGCAGGGCATCGCCGAACACGTGCGGCATCAGCGCATGGACGAAGCCCATGTCGCCCTCGGGGCCGAGGTAGGCCTTGGTGTCTTGCCCCTCGACCAGCCGCTTCTCCGCTTCCTTGATCGCGCCGAACACGGGCGTCGCGCCGTCGGCGGTGCGATAGACGCCCACGCCAAGGTCGATCTTGGTGGGGCGCGGGTCCGCGTTGTAGAGCTTGATCAGCGCGAGAAGCGCGTCGGGCGGTTGCTGGTTGAGTCTGTCGAGCATGATGGCGGCTCAATGCCGCCACCCGGCGCAATCTGCAAGTGCGCAGATTGCGCGGTCAGCAGCGTCGGATCAGAACGGCAGCCAGCGTTGCTTGCGCGAGAAGCGCATGTATCCCGCGTTCACGCCGAGGCGCAGGCCTGCGCCCACGCGGATGGGGATCAGCACCACGTCGCCCTTGCGCACGTAGCTGGCGTTGAACCCGCCCACGAAATATGCCGAGCCCTCGCCCGCCGGGAAGCGTTCGTAGAGCTCGTCCGTATCGTAGAGGTTGTAGACCAGCACGAAGGTGTTGCCCGCGTTGGCACCCGCATCAAGGCCGATCGAGGGCCCGGTCCAGTAGACAGGCATATTGCCTTCGACGGCGTGGTGCAGCGTCCCGGAACCATAGCGCACGCCGACAACGAACGCGCCGCCGCCTTCTCGCCCGACAATGTAGCCGTTGGGCTCGCCCTGATCGGAGAGAATATCCTGGATCATTCGCGCAAGCCCTTCCGCACCGCGCCCGAACAGTCCCTCGGCAGCGCCGATCAGATCGTCCTCGGCGTAGGTCGTGGACGAAGGTGCAGGGGCCTGTGCCACGTCGACATTCGCCCCTTGTGCGGACATGGTCTCGGCGGGAAGTTCCGACGCCTGGCCCGTCTCGTAGCGGGTGGAAGAGTCGCTCGAATCGTAGGCGCCCCCGAAGCCGGGCTCGGCAGGTATCTCGTTCGGCCGCGCATTGGGCGTGCCACGATATTCGGGCGTGGTCGAGGTGTCGGACTCGCCTTCGAGGTCGCCGTCGATCATCAAGTCGGGATCGACGGTCTCGATTTCCTGCGCGGACGCCGGGACGCTCAGCACGGGTATGGCCAGCGCGGGCAGGCCCAGCAGGGCGGCAGCCAGGGCTTTGCGGATCGAGTGCATGGTATTCCCTCCGGTTTCGCCAGCCTCACAGCAGGCGCGCGGTCACGAGGGTCACATTGAGTCCCCGGCTGCTGAAGCAGCAATGAATAGGCGGCGAATCGAATCGAATTCGCGGTGAACCGAATCCATCACGCGGCCGCACGATGCTTCTACGCAAAAAGAGAATGCGCCCTTGAAGGCGTGCCAACCCCTCGTTATAGGCCGCGTCTTGCCGCTTGGGTCCGGAGACGTGGGTGAGTGGCTGAAACCAGTTCCCTGCTAAGGAACCATACCCCTATCGGGGTATCGAGGGTTCGAATCCCTCCGTCTCCGCCACTCAGTCCTTTCGCGCTTTAGGATTGACGATAGCAGCCCTCTGAAACTCTTACGGATTTTTCGTTTTGCGAAGAGCGGGAGAGAGGATCTGCGTCGTATGTCGCAGTATTTTTCAAGATCGGAGAGAGCCACGGGCCCTTCAAAACGTATTTCCAAAATGCCTGGAGCTTGCACAAGTGAGTCTGCGTTTCAGATTCACTTCACGAGCGACGGCGGGATGGCGGAATTCCGCGGGCTGGGGGCGATAGAGGGGTCCCGTAACAGGGCGCTAAAAACCTGTAACAGGGAACAAGATTCTTGAATCAGGGACATTGAATCCTGTTTCAGGGCCGTTCAATTCTGCATGTTGGCGGGCGCAGCCAGGGAGGCGGCTTGCGCGGGGATGCCACCCCTCTCGGACGAGGGAAAGCTTTCGAGGATCCGGATTCGAAGTTGGACTGCTGGTGGTCGTGACACGACCCTTGAGACTTCATCAATTCCTCGAGGACGTCCAATGCCGCGCAAGGACTCGCCGATCTGGAGAGATTTTCCGACCGACTTTCTCGATATCGGGATGGAGCCCCTCTTCAAGGTCCGGAAGCGCGATGACACGATCCACTATGTCTCGGCTGCCGATGCCCTGTTACACAAGCAGTTCGAGGACGCGCTTGCAGGAGACCTCGCGAGCTTTCGTGCCATCATCAACATGGCGAAGAAGAACCTGCGCTATACCAATCTCAAGCGGGCGTACGTCGGTGCAAATCAGTTGCGGACGGTCGCGTACCAGCGTGTCCCTCGAGAAGGCGAGAAGCGAGCCGACTTCTTCTCGCGCGACGCCGGCACAATCCTCGATATCATGGTGCAGGTGAAGGAGCCCGGCGACCTTGAAATGGTGGCGGCGGGCATCGACTACTACGAATATTACTTCCATATGCAGCCGTGGGTCCTTGAAGCTGCCGCGACAAGACAGTCGTCTGGCGGCGAGCCCGAAGACCTATCCCATTACTGCTGGTCACCGCACGGGGTGATCGATCCCTTCGACTACACCAACGAGCCCTGGTTCGCTCCGCCTCCGGCTGAGCAGCAGCGTTCTCCGGAGGAAACGCGTTTCAAGAAGGGGTGCAGCGGGAACCCAAGGGGGCGACCGAAAAAGAAGCGAGCCTATGCGCCCTTCGATGAATTCCTTTTCCAAATCGTGACCATAAATGTCGGTGGAACGAAGCGCGAGTGCAGCAGGCTGGAGGGACTAGTCCATTCGGGCAACATGCGGGCCGCGAAGGGAGACACGAAGTTCCTGAACTACCTGAGCGGGCTCTATGTCGAGGAGTCGTTGAACCGCTGGAATCATTCAGAGGACTGGGAGGCAGAGGGTGTCATAGATCCGCTGACTTACTTGCTTCGACCTTATATCGACTCATCCTTCGACCGGCTGCCGTGCGGGTCCAATCTGCGACGGCTCGACATCATCAGCCGGGGGACCTCGTCGCGTTACCTGTTCCGTCCCTGGCTCATAGAACTCGCCCTTTCCCGGCTGGGGAACCGTCAGTTGACGATCGAAGAGCAGAAGGAGGTGATGCGCAGCACGAGCTGTCGGCGCAAGGTCAACTGGCCTGATTGGTGGGAGGTGCGTCCGTGGGAGAAGGGCGGCCATAAGCTCTAGCTTGCCAACAATTGCTCCGCCTACCGTTCCCAGTCTGGGTCGATGGTCCCCGCGCGCATGAGCTCGGAGGGCCCTGTCAGAGCAAATGCACCTGATTGACGGCTGAGGCTGTGAGGGTAGGGCGATGCGATGCCCAGACCCAGGAAGCCAGCCAGCCCATTCCGCTATTTCAACTCGTCGCCGGAGGTGATCCGGCTTGTGGTGATGATGTATGTCCGCTTTCCACTGAGCCTGCGCAATGTCGAGGATCTGCTGGCGGAGCGCGGCATCGATATCTGCCACGAGACCGTGCGGCACTGGTGGAACAGGTTCGGGCCGATGTTTGCTGCTGACATCAAGCGGCAGCGGATCAGCCGGATGCGCGGCTTCAGGCAGTGGCGCTGGCATCTCGACGAGATGTACGTGAAGCTGAATGGCGAGATGGTCTACCTGTGGAGAGCGGTCGACCAGGAGGGCGAGATACTCGAAAGCTTCGTCTCGAAAACAAGAGACAAGAAAGCAGCACTCGCCTTCATGAAGAAAGCGCTGAAGCGCTACGGTTCGCCCGAGGCGATCACCACAGATGGGCTGCGTTCGTACAAGGCGGCGATGAGTGAGCTGGGCAACCAGGAGAAGCAGGAGATCGGCCGCTGGGCCAATTACAGGGTTGAGAACTCGCATCTCCCTTTCCGACGACGAGAGCGGGCGATGCTGCGGTTCCGGCGGATGAAAAGCCTACAGAAGTTTGCCACGGTCCACGCCAACGTCCACAACCACTTCAATCTCGACCGCCACCTTACCGATCGCCAGACCTACAAGGCAAACCGCTCGGCCGCACTGGCCAAGTGGCAGAACCTCATGGCCTGAGCCGTGGCTGGGGAAGGGAGAGCTTCGTCAATCGGAGACGAGTTGCGATTAGACTGACAGCACCTCTTGCGGGCTTTGTGAGCCTTTTTCGTCAAACAACCCCAGGCACCGTAACATGCGCTGGAGGGCGGCATGGTACGCTCTGCGCTGCATAGGTCGTGACAACACGGTTTTTCTATCCGAAACAGATGGGAATGGGTTTACCGATTGGCGGACGGTTGGGGCGTCGATGAAGAACAAGGGGGCCAGGAAAACCTGGGGGCATCGACGCCCCGAAAGCCTTAGTAACCTTAACGGGTTAACGATAGGATTACGCGCTTGTCAGTTTCTCAATTTGCTAAAGGCATGCTGACCAAAGGCTAAATAGCCTGCATGGATGCGAGGAAACACAATGAGCAAGCAAGCAGCAGAGCGGGAACTTCTCCGCTACAGATGGATGAACATGAAGCTTTGTGAACGAATTGCCGCTGAGCAGCGCCTCCATCCACGAGAAGTGCTAACGCTTGGCTTCCGGCACGGCATCCCCTTCCTGTCGGCTTCTAAGGGGTATCAATGCCCTGACTGCGGCAATAAAGTTCCGGAGGACAGCCCATGCGGCGCTTGCGGTTTCGATGTTCGCTACACGATGCCCGCGCCCGACCGATCACCGGGCTTCTATCTCTCGCAAGTGCCGAAGGAAGCGCCTCGCAAAAGACCTATGCTTCTGGGTATTTTCTTGTTGGCACTTGCAGTGCTTATTGCGTTATTACTCGCCTGAGCACTCAAGTCCAAAGCTTACATGCCGAGTAAACATAGCTGAGCCAGATTCAGCCGAACTGCGTTACAGAACACGAGGTGCAGCTCAGCGATTACGACGATCCGCCGCCGCCCAGTGTCAGGCTGGTCCGATTTTCTAGATACGGAAGCGCTTCCCATCATAGCCTTGTCTGCCAGCAGTGCTGTGGGTTTGGGTAATGGCAGCGCCATCAGCGGTTCGGCAGTGGTGTAATCGGAAGCCTCGCGGCCGGTCAGGACGAAGCTGACAGGCAGTCCCTGAGTGCTTCGTACGCCTACGGCTCGACAAAGGGCGTGGATTTTCCCGTAAAACCTCCGCGTGATGGACCAAGAGCGTTCGCACACCCCCTTTTCCGCCCACTTCCGAGACGTGGCCGCGAGCACTGGTACTGTCGATCATGTGCTGCAAGTCGTCGGTGAGACCCAAATCGCCCCGCGTTTCCAGCATCCCGGACGCGCTGTTCGGCCCAGCGCCGGAACCGGACATAGACCGAGTTCCACTTGACGTAGCGCTCATGCATATCGCGCCAGGGGCAACCGAGGCGCAGTACGGCGGCACGCCGTTGAAGAAACTTCGGCTATCCCCCGCCGGCCGCGTGCATCAACATTTTTCAGGCGGCAGCAAAGGACAGATCAGCTCTCATTCCGCCTCTGACAATTCTCGCGCCACATGACTGCTCCGCATAAACCAGTCTTAGAAGCGAAGCTGTGCAAGGCAAAATCAGAACCAAGCGGAATTGGAACTCCTTCTAAAAACGCGACCTAGGCATCGCGCCCGGTGCATTGTGTACAGACTTCCTTGTGTGTAGAGGGCCCTCGTGAAGGGGGCATAGAACACCAATGTGATCTGGAGAAAAGTTCATGACCAGTGCACCGTCGCTCGGTTTGCCAAAGTTCTATAACGAAGTCGTGCCTCTAGATGGTGAACGGCACGGCGATTGGAGACTGCGCTCCAGCGCTAGTTCACCATGGGTGGTAGGGCATAACACGATACCGCTGCTGGCGTCCGAGTTCGTGAGTGCTCAGCGTAACTATCCCATTATTTTTTCGTCAGCAAATGAACCAGCCCCATTAGCATTGATGGGTCTGAGCAAGCGTAACGACTTCTTTGATGATAAAGGCCAGGCGATAGGCAAGTTCTATATCCCTGCCTACGTAAGGCGCTATCCATTCATTCTGGCGAAGCTAAGCTCAGAAGCCGACAACCTGACCCTTTGCTTCGATCCGGAGTGCGGCCTTCTTGGCAAGTTTGAGGATGGAGCTCTTCTTTTTGAAGGCGATTCGCCATCAGAAAGAACAAACCAGATCGTCAAATTTTGTCAGGACTTCGACACATCAGCAGCTTTTACCCGAAGGTTTGTGAAAGAATTACAGAAGTTCGATTTGCTAGTCGAAGGAAACGCTACAATCAAAAACGGTTATGGTTCGGCTAAGCCCACGAGGTATGCCGGATTTCTAATTGTAGATGAAAAGAGATTGAGAGACGTGGACGGCAGTCAGCTGAAAGAATGGTGCAGAAGCGGAATAATGTCCATGATAATGGCCCACCTTCATTCACTCAACTTAGTCAGCGCTTTGGTCGAACGGCAAAGTAATTAATTCTTAGGTGAATTCCTTTGCCTCACATACCTAGGCTCAGGACTTATTGATCACAACCAATAGCAGACGGTAGCGGCACCCGGGTTGTCGAGTGTACCACGGAAGCAGTCGCTATGTTAGTGACGTGACCCCCTGATTTTCCTCCAAGTTCGATTAGAGTCTGGCCCTGATAGAAGGATGGACGAGATGAAGAGAACGAGGTTTACGGAGGAACAGATCATCGGGGTGCTCAAGGAGGCTGAGGCGGGTGCAAAGACCGCTGACCTAGCCCGGCGGCACGGGGTTTCCGAAGCGACGATCTACAACTGGAAGTCGAAGTATGGCGGGCTGGAGGTCTCCGAGGCCCGACGACTGAAGGATCTTGAGAGCGAGAACGCGAAGCTCAAGCGGCTGCTGGCCGATACGATGCTGGACAACGTTGCGCTGAAGGATCTTCTGGCAAAAAATGTATGACCCGCCCTGTCCATGCAAGGGTCGATTGGTGTTGACGGTGCCAGTCTGCACAAATGTATCCGGCCTCTCGCGAGTGGGCCGCTGTTGCGGCCAGGCCTTGATGAGATCCGCGCGCCTCGTTCCCAGATAAATGCTTCGGGCTTTCTGCCCGCTTTTTTGCAGGGGCTTACGATGCGCTGGTCCACTGTCTCGTCATCACTCTCACGAACCTCGCAGTTGGTGGCGGCTTCGTTCAGCCGAACGCTGGAACGCGCCGCTCGTAGGTAGCACCCGGCTTGGTCAGGATCACCCAGACGATGCGAGCGATCTTGGCTGCCAAGGCAACCGTGACCTTGTTTTTGTGCATCCGACTCTCAAGTCCATCGAGCCATGGTCCCAGTCGGTCCCGGCTGCGGTCAAGATGCGTGACGCAGGATCGAGCGCCATGGACGATCATCCTTCGCAGATACTTGTTGCCGCGCTTGCTGATGCCGAGCAGCTTGGTCTTCCCGCCGGTCGAGTGTTCGCGCGGCACCAAGCCGAGCCAGGCAGCAAGATCACGAGCCTTGGCGAACTGGTGCCCGGAACCGGCTGCCGCCAATAAAGCGGTCGAGGCAAGCGGGCCGATGCCCGGCACTGTCATCAGGCGCCGTGCGGTATCGCTGCGTGCTGCGATGTCTTCGATCTCGTGGTTCATCGTCGCGATGCGCTGTTCGAGCTCCATCATCTCGCCGTGAACCTCTGTCAGGATGCGGCGCATCGAAGGAGTAAGCTCGTTGGTCTCATCTGCCAGCACGCGTGGTATCTCGGCCTTGAACTTGCCCGCCCCCTGATGGATCGCGATGCCATACTCGAGGCAGAAAGCGCGCATCTGGCTGATCAGCCTCGTTCGATGGGCGATCATCCGGTCTCGAACCCGGTGGAGCGCTTGCAGGTCGATCTGCTCAGGAGTCCGAATCTCGACGAAGCGCATGGTCGGCCTGGTCACGGCTTCTGCGATGGCCTCTGCATCGATGATATCGTTCTTGTTCGACTTCACGAAAGGCTTCACGAACTGTGCCGGCACGATACGGACCGTATGCCCCATCGCCTGCAGCTTGCGCGCCAGCCACTGCGAGCCCGGGCACGCTTCCATCCCGACCAGCACTGGGGAAGCGCGCTCGAAGAACTGCAGCAAGGTCTCTCGCCTGAACGTTGCCTTCTGGATCGGCGCGTGGGCAGCATCAAGGCCGACCACGTGAAAGATCGTCTTGCCAATGTCGACGCCGAACACGGCTGCATCTCTTGGTTGGTTGCGTATGCTCATCATTACCTCCTTCTCGGTCCGCAGAACATGCGTGGTAGGACAGGGTGGGTCATCTCATTAGTTCTGACGCCCGCTGCGCAGCGGGAAGCTGTGTCTCATCTCCAGGCTCGTCACGGGATGAGTGGGCGGCGGGCGTGCCGTGTCATCGGTGCCGATCGCAAGAGCATGCGTTACCGTTCCACGCGGGACGATGATGCCGGGTTGCGTGAGAAGCTGCGCGAGTTGGCCAACCAGCGTCGCCGGTTCGGCTATCGCCGTCTGCATATCCTGCTGCGCCGGGAGGGCGTGATGATCAACCGGAAGAAGACCCAGCGTATTTATCGTGAGGAAGGCTTGGCAGTCAGGCGGCGGCGCAGCCGCAAGAGGGCGGTGGGGACCAGGGCACCTGCTCCGGTTCTCGCCCTACCGAACCAGCGTTGGAGCCTGGACTTCGTGCATGATCAGCTGGCTTCCGGCAGGCGGTTCCGGGTGCTTAACGTGGTCGATGATGTGACCCGGGAGTGCCTGGCGGCGGTGCCAGACACCTCGATCTCGGGTCGCCGCGTCGTGCGCGAGCTAGCCGATCTCATCGCCGAGCGCGGCAAGCCGGGGATGATCGTCAGCGACAACGTCCTAGGTCGGGAAGCAGCTGTGGGAAAAGGCCAGCAGGTCTCGTTGCGCCGATCATGACCGGC
>NZ_BAABHV010000004.1:0-64852 GCF_039542285.1 Erythrobacter westpacificensis | reverse complement strand
GCACCGGGTCGAGCATCTCCCAACCCTCGTCTTGATTATCGTACATCTCTTGCCCCCCTTTTTGGCCAGAAGCAGTGCGACGCCGGCCAGCCCTCCGGCGCCGCGGAACCCCCTTTGAAAACATGCAGATTGGACTGGAACAAACGTGGTTCATCGGGTACGATGGGGCCGATGAATCGTCAAGATTAGGGTTGGAATTCAGAACTTTACCTCTGCGGTAGAGTCTTATGCCCTGAACGGCACGACGAACATCCTCGTAGCCCTAGGCTTACCTCGGAAATCCGGCCCTGAGGTGCGCCATGGTGACCGGAATGACAGGCCCAGAGCCGGCCTGGTTATCCACAGATCGGAACTGAAGCCGACGATCCATCAGCGATCCGGCAATCCTCGCCCCAGCTTTTCGTTCTGACGAAGGCGCCCGGCGTTCCGGGAGGGCTGCCAAAGTTGTCGCGAGACAACCAAGAAAATCGGGTTTGCTGCGACAACTTCGACTGGGTCTCTAATTCAGCCAAAACGGCGCTAAACCCCCGTTATTGAACAGAAAAACGCGGCAGACAACTTCGACAACTTGTGATTCGAGCAAGCGCGCGTTTCGCACGCCAGACAACCAACGCATTCGCCTTCCGCTCTCTCCGCAAGAAGCACACCATGAGGATTTAGCGCGAACACGCTCCGGCGCTCTCTCTCCGCCGCGAGATTGTAGCCGTGTTTTCCGAGACTTTAGCCGGAGTTCTATCCAGATTCATTCGGCTAAATGGCGGAGCGGGAGGGATTCGATTTTACCCCCTACAGGGCTGATTTTTCGAGAAACAACGGATGCCTTCTTGATTGTACACCCCCACGGATACCCCGTCTCTCTTCAATGTTGCTCCCATAGCGGACCTTCACCAGGTCAATTGAGAAGCAAGTTGTCTTGGTTTCCGTTCTCGTGTCAGTCGGCAATCAAATGTGATGGTCTGACACATCTGTCGCGATACCGTTAAACAAAGCGAAGTGCATTTGCTCGATGCGCTCGGTCTCATGGTTGTCTCGGCCGAAACGTGCGTCCGCGCTTGTCTTTGCGATTACGCAGCCACTGGCGCGATCGATCCAGATGAATTGATAATAGACCCCGATCGCGGTGAAAGCACCGCTCTCGTCAGGCAGCCACCACTGGTAGGAATAGCCGAACGGGTAGTCGGCATTCGGCCGCTTTCCGGGCTTCAGATGCGGCAAGGTTGCGGTGCGGCAGGCCTCTACCCAGCCGTCGGGCAGTATCTGCCGCTCGCCACAAAACCCGTCATTCAGAAACAGCAGGCCCAGTTTGGCATAGTCGCGAAGGCTGGCGTTCATGCCCATCGCCGCAGCTTCAACGCCTTCGCCGTCGACCAGAAAGAAGCAATCGTCTTCCATGCCCAGTGGATGCCACAACTCGCGCTCGAGATATTCGGAAACCGAAACCTCGGTCGCACCTGCCAGCACCATGCCCAGCACGTGGGTGTCGCAGCTGTTATACCTGTTGAAGGTGCCCGGCACGTGTTCGCGTGGGAGGGAGGCAGCCACCGCGTCAAACGACTGGCCCCGCTCGAACGCGGCGGCAAACCGCGCGACGTCGGATTTGGGATCGGCGTAATCCTCGTTCCAGCGCACGCCCGATGACATCTGCAACACATCGCGCAGGGCAACCCCGGCGTAACCGCTGCCCGCCAGAGCCGGCGCATACCGATCCACCGGATCTTCGATATCGCGGATGTGACCGTCGCGCAGGGCGCAGGCGATCAGGGTAGAAATGAAGGACTTGGCAACCGAAAAGGAGATGGTCTGGGTGCCCGGCGCATAGCCTTCCATGTGCTGCTGGAACAGGCACGTGCCATCGCGCACCACCATCAGCCCTGTCGTTTGCACGCTTTCGAGAAATGCCTCGGTATCGACCGATGCGTTTTCGAATTCGAACGTCTCCGGCAGTTCGAAACCGGAGGCTACCGGAAGGGGACGCGGATGGGCAGAGCGCGTAATGCGCCGCGATGGATGGATCATCGCCATCTCGCGAAAATTGCGCTGCTGCGGGCCGCCGCGGAACAGAGCGGTTTCTCGGGTCATCCAAGTGTCGCTCATTCTCAGGCCTTTGTGTGCGTTGTCTTGATACGGTCGGGTGATTGCTTGGCGATCAGGAATAGCCCTGCCGCCACCAACCCCAGACAAAGGGCCACCCAGTAAGCAGGCCGCACCTGCCCTTCGGAAACGAATGCTGATGCGATCAGCGGGCCGAGGCTCATGCCGATCATTTGTGCGGCCGCTACGAGGTAGATCGCCTCGCGCCGACGCTCAATCTCCAGCATGATCTTGATGCTCATCGGCAGGCTGGCCAGCCAGAAGAATCCCATGACGACATTCGCCGCGATAAAACTGAGAGGCGCACCGGGATGGCCCAGCCAGAACACCGATGCCGATATGGCGAGGCTTGCCAAGATCAGCGCCCTTCCCGCCGGCAGCCGGAAGGCGAACATCGCAACGCACGCCGCGCCTGCGACTTGCGCCAGCACGCCCAGACTGGCCGATAGCCCCAGTACGCCGGGATCGAACCCCTCGCGCCGGGCAGTCGATTCGAGGAAAGTCCACCCTGCCATCACTGCCGCGTTCTGAAACACTACGCCCGCCAACACGGCAAAGGTCGCCGCAGGCCAGATACGCCAGTTCCGCCCGGGCATTTCCATGGGACCGGGAACGAAGCGCAGTGGCAGCACCGCCAGCAGACCAACGATGCCGATCGCAGCCATCAGGTAGAAACTGGCCGTTAGGCCGTAATTCACCAGCAGCCACGTGGGTACAAGGAATGCGATCACCGCGGTGACGGAGTTTGATACCGCAAGGAACAAGGCGTTCATCCGTTCGGGATTCTCGGCCGAGAGCAGGATGGTAGCAGCGCCTGCAAGAATGCCCCCTTCTGCAAAACCGCACACGGCGCGAACGGGCAGCAGGAGGTCTGTTTCCATCACGCTTACTGACAAGAAGTTGGCGCCCACCATCAGCAGCGCCAGGCCCACCATCTTCGTGCGCAGATGGCCGTTGCTTAGCCATCCCGGCAGCATGGCCGACGTGAGGGCCAGCAGCGCCATCTCGCTTGCCGCCAGCAGCGCAAGCCCGCTTTCGGTGAGAATGCCCGCCCCCACCAGCGGCCCGAAGACCAGCGGCTGAATGGTCAGGATCGTGACGCCCGCAAGGCCATAGATCAGCGCCGTGGCGCTATCCGCCACGGTGATGCCTCCGGCCCCGGGCGTCACGATATCCTGGCCGATGCTACCACTCATAGGAGAGGGACACACCCACGCTGCGCGGTTCGCCATAGACGCGGTAGAAATCGCCTACCCCGTCGTTTGTCGCATCGGTCGAATAGGTTTCGTCGAGCAAGTTCTTGCCCCACAACGCAACGCCCCATCCATCGTAGCTAGACAGTTCGATCCTGCCGTTGGCGATCCCGTATCCGTCGATACCGCGCAGCGCCTCGTCCACCGGCACTTCGCCGATGCGCTGCGCCGTGCGGAAATTGTAATCCGCCGTCAGCTTCAGTGCGAAGTTGCTGGAAAGGTCTACGTCGTAGCTGCCGAAAACATTGCCGCTCCAAGTTGGGGCGAATTCCAGTCGCGTTCCCTCGTAAGGGATGACCTGGTTGTCAAAGCTGAAGCGCACCTTGTCGCTATCGGTAATCTCCGTGTCGAGGTAACCGATCGCCGTCCCGAAGGTGAGCCCGCGCATGGGCCGCAAGGTCGCTTCCAGTTCGCCGCCGAAATTGTAGCCATCGCCCACGTTGATCAGGCGGAAAGCGAACTGGCCCGGCGTCAGCGTGCTGGGCACCGTGGCAAAGGCCTGAATGCTGTCATGATCGTAGTAGAAGATCGAACCGTTCAGCTGCAGCAGGCCATCGCCCCACTCAGACTTGAACCCGCCCTCGTAGTTTATGACAATCTCTTCCTCGTAAGGCAGCGTATCTTCCGGCGTCTGCGGGAAACCGCCGGGAATGCCGCCAGACTTGTAGCCCTTGGCAATGGTCGCATAGATCAGCACCGCGTCGCTTGGCTGGTAGCTGAGCGTGCCCGAGCCAGTCCAGTGATCGTCAAGCTCGTAATCGCGATCGATCGCGCCCAGCGGGATCAGGTCCACGCCGATGGTGCGAAAACCGGTGCGACCGTTGCGATAGGTCGTCTCTTCGTTGGAATAGCGCAGCGATCCGCTGAAGGTTAGATCGGGCGTGATATCGTAATCAAATTGGCCGTAGATGCCCCAGTATTCGGTCTTCTGATCGTAAGTGACATCCAGCAGCAGATCGTCCGCAGCGATGCCGAAGATGGGATTGAAGGTGTCAAACAGCAGCGGGTTGTCGCGCCAGTCGAACTGCTTGAATTCGTCGAAGGTATAATTGGTGTACTGTGCGCCCACCTGCCACCGCAGCGGTCCACCGTCGCTGGACGCAACGCGCAGTTCCTGGCTGATATTCTCCAGATTGGCGTCCTCGATCCACCCGCCCAGGCGCAGCGGGCTGGCGTCGTAATCGAACATGAAGCCGAAGTCGAAATCGGTGTAGCCGGTGATCGACGTGAGCGTGACCGCATCGAGATCGTAGAGCAGTTTCAGCGTCACCGAATATTCGGTGTTATCCAGCTGGTTCAGCGGCTGAGACAGCGTTCGGCGGCCATCGTCGCTTTGCGCGGAAGGGCTGGGCAGCGTGGGATCGACCAGGTTCGACAGGGTCGAGCAATTGGCCTGATCCAGCTCCCCGCGAAGAACGGCATCACAGAAATTCAGCGTGCCCGGCGTATAGGCACCGATGCCCGTGGCAAGCGCAGTGTCGCTCTTGTCGCGGGCGTAGTAGAGGCGCAGGTCCGTCTCCAGCCTACCGACATCGGCGGACAGGATGGCGCGCACCGCCGTGCGGTCAGGCTCGCCGTGCTTGCTGCCATCGGCAAGCGAGGTCTGCCAGCCGGCATCGCCGATCCCGCCATCGCGCAGCACGCTGAGGCGAACGGCGGCGCCATCCGTCAGCGTGACGGACTGCGCGGCTTCCAGCCGGTAGCGGTCGAAATTGTCGTAATCGGCTCGCACGTAGCCGTCGCTATCGCCGGGCCGTGCCGTGCTCGAAATGATCTGCACCGCGCCACCGATGGCATTGCGCCCGTAAAGGCCCGCCTGCGGGCCCTTCAACACTTCCACGCGTTCCAGATCGAAGATGCCGCCTGCACCCATCACCAGCGACGGCTGATAAACTTCATCGATATAGATCGCGGTGGAGGGGCTATTGTTCACGTTGAAATCAAACAACGACACGCCGCGGATCGTCCAGTTGGGCTGACTGCCGCCCTTATCCTGATAAATTTGCACGTTGCTGACGGTCTGCGCGATTTCATCGGTGGTGCGGATATTGCGATCCTGCAGAGCTTCTCCGCTGATCGCCGTGATGGCTACGGGCACATCCTGTACATCCTGCGCACGCTTTTGCGCGGTGACGATGATGGTGTTGGGATCGGAACTTGCCGTGTCTTCCTGCGCATGCGCGGGCAACGCGCTTAGCGCGATAGCTGAAACACCGATGGATAAGATTACTTTCATTGCTATCCTCATTTCTTAATTTTTAGTTTTTATAATCCCAATCGATCCCGAAGGCCGTAGTACCAAGATCCTGCTACGCAGTATGGAACACGCAGCAATTTGCCGCCTACGAACGGAATATTTGGAAGCTTCTCGAACACGTCGAATTTTGACAGCTGGCCATCGATCGCTTCGCCCAGCCTGCGGCCCAGCATTTGCGTGGTCGTAACCCCGTGGCCGCTATCGCCCTGCGAATAGAAAACACTGGGCGAAACCCGGCCCATCTGCGGATAGCGTGTCATCGTCAGGGCGAAATTGCCGCTCCACGCAAAATCGATCTTCACGCCTTTCAGGTGGGGAAAGGTCTTGTGCAGTTCGGGAAGGATCTTCCCCTCGATGCTGCTGGGATCGTTTCCGCCATAAACCGTGCCCCCGCCGTACAGCAGGCGGTTGTCCGCCGTGCGGCGATAATAGTCCGGAATGTAGCGGATATCCTCGATGCAGTAGTCCGATGGTATCAGGCGCGCGGCCTCGTCTTCCCCAAGCACTTCTGTCGCGATCACCTGGCTGGAAACCGGCAGGATACGCGACGACAAATCCTTTGCCGCATCGCCCAGATAGGCGTTGCCGCACACGATCACCGTCTCGGCCTTCACCAGCCCGTCCGCGGTATGCACGCAGGGTTTGGCCATGCGATCGATGGAAACGACGCGCGATTGTTCGAAGATGCGGCCGCCCAGCTGTTCCAGCGCGCGGGCCTCGCCCAGCACGTAGTTCAGTGAATGCATGTGCCCGCCCAACGGATCGAACATGCCGCCCACGTAGCGGTCGCTGTTCACGTAATCGCGAACCTCGTCCTCGCCTATCAGGCGCATCGCATCGTGGCCGTGTCGGTGCCATTCGTTCACCCGGTCCTCGATCTCGCGCATTTGCGAGTGGTGCATGGCCACGATACCGTTGCCGACGCGCAGGTCGCAGTCGATATCGTACCGCGCCACCCGCTCGCGGATAATCGCCTGCCCTTCCAGCGCCATTTCGGCAAAAGCGCGCTCCGTCTCCTCGCCGTAGTGTTTGCGCACCTCGCGCAAGCGGCGGCTGTATCCGTTGACAAGCTGCCCGCCGTTGCGGCCCGACGCCCCCCAGCCAACCCGCTCTGCCTCCACGACGATAACCGTGTAGCCACGCTCCGCCAGTTCCAGCGCGGCGGACATGCCGGTAAAGCCTGCACCCACGACGCAGACATCGCAGCGCTCCTCATTCGTCAGCTGCGGCCTTGCAGGCGCATCGTTCGCAGTGCCCGCATAGTAGCTGGGCATATCCGCATAAGGCTGCTGGCGAAGCGGCCCCGCCATCAGACCGCCACCAGGTATGCTTCGTATTCCGCCTCGGGAATGCAGCTCAGCAAGCCATCGTAATCCTGCCACTTGCATGCGGCGAGGACATCGCAAGCGCGCTGGGAGCCGAGGCGGCTGGCATTGGTGGTCGAACTTTCGAAAGCGAGGATTGCGGATCGCCAATCCAGCGGCAGCGCGGTGTCGGCGCGTGGTTCCTGCCCGTCGCGCTGCTGCGGTCCGGGGCTCGTTTTCTGCGCGATACCGGCGGCGATATCGGTCAGGATTGCGGCGATAACCAGGTAGGGGTTCGCGTCCGCTCCGGCGAGGCGATGCTCGATACGCATCTCGGACGGACCGCCCTGAATGGCGCGTACCGCTGCCGTGCGATCGCCCCACGCCCACGATGCGTTGAGCGGAACATGGCTGCTGCGGCGAAAGCGGCGATAGCTGTTGGCGTGGGGCGCGAACAGCAGCATGGAATCCGCCATTCCCGACACCAGACCGCCCACCGCGTGACGCAGCGCATCGCTGGGGGCGCGGCTGTCGTCGCAGAACATGTTACGGCCCTGTTTATCCAGCACACTGGTGTGCACGTGCATCCCGTTGCCGGCGAGATCGCCGAACGGTTTGGCCATGAAACAGGCGCGCATCGCGTGCTGGCGCGCAACGGCCTTTACCAGCCGCTTCAGTAAGATCGCGTGATCGGCGGCAACCAGAGCATCTGCCTGGTGCTTCAGATTGATTTCGAACTGTCCGGGAGAATTTTCGTGCAGGATCGTATCGACCGGGAGCTGCTGCGCCTCGGCGGCCTTTGTCACGTCGTCAAAGAAGGCTTCCAGCTCGCCCAGCGCCTCTATCGCCAGCACGTCTCCGGCAGCTTGCGGATCGGCGCTGTCACCCGGCCTTGCGCGTCGCAGCGGGCGAGGCTGGCCAACGTCATCCGCCAGCAAGTAGAACTCCAGTTCCACGGCCACCACCGCCTGCAGACCCGCCGTGGCGAGACTTTGGACAGCCTTTGCCAGGATCGCGCGCGGATCAGCGAAATAGCCTTCACCCTCGCCATCACGCATGGTCAGCAGCAGTTGCGCGGTGGGGGTGCGATGCCAGGTGGCAGGAGCGAAGCTGTGCATCACCGGAAAGCATCGGCCATCCGGGTCGCCGGTCCCGAAGGCCAGGCCCGCTGCCTCCACATCGCTGCCCCAGATATCCTGCGCGAACAGCGATCGTGGCAGCGCCATGCCCTGCTCCGCGATTCCTTCCAGCTTCGCGGGCGCGAGCCATTTTCCCCGCGGAACACCGTTCAAATCGACGATGAACGCCTCGATGCGATCAAATTCGCGCACCTCTTTCATATCGAACCGGGAACTGCTCATGATCCTTCACCCTTATATTGTGATCACATATTTAGGCGTTGGAGCCTTGTCAACGCGATGGCCCCTAGGTACCACCAAGGGGTGACACAGGAAGCACCACGAACAAGCGCTGGCGCGAAGCCGGAAAACGGTGACGAACCGGCGGCGCGCCCCGTCGAGGGGGCGCATCAGACGCTGGCGCAGAAGATCTACCTGGATCTTCGTGCGGATATCATGATGGGCCGGATCGGGCCGGGCGAGTCGCTCACTATCAGGGGGCTCGCCACGCACTACGCGGTCAGCGCCATGCCTGTGCGCGAAGCCCTGCGCCGCCTGATTTCGGAACAGGCGCTGGAAATGCAGGACAATCGCCGCGTGCGCATCGCCACCATGACGATGGACCGGTTCGAGGATCTGCTGGCCGCCCGCGTGACGCTGGAAACGGAAGCCGCCATGCGCGCTTTCGATTTCATCGACAAGGATCGCCTGACCCTGCTCGAGCAGATCGACGAAGAATTGACGCAAGCCAGCAAGGCCAAGGAATATGACCGCTGGATGGAACGCAACCTTGCTTTCCATTCATGCATTTATGAAGCACGTCCGGCATCGGCCTTCGTTTCGCTGATCGAATCAGTGTGGCTACAAATGGGGCCGTTCATGCGCCGCGCGTTGGTGGAAATCCGCAATCACTATCCGGTCGACCGGCACATCGAGGCGCTTCAGGCGATCCGCAATCGGGACAGGTTGGCGCTGAAAATAGCGATAGAGGCCGATATCCGCGACGGTATCAGCCATATCGGCAGCCAGCTGATCAACGACGATGCGCGAAACGCCGCCTCGGGCAAGGGCAAAGGCAATGCCAACGGCAGGGGCGGCAGGTAGGCCGCCCTGCCGCCAGGTCAGACCATCTTGTAAACCGCGATACGCACCGCCTCGCGCCCCTCGACACCGCCCTCAGCCACGGTGCCGGTGAACACGTGTTGGTTCATCCATTCGTATGGTCCTGAAGGCGCTTCGAAGCGGGGCGTGGTGACGGCATAATCCGCCGGCCAGTCGCCGCTGGCCGAATACCACAGTCCGTGATTTTCCACGCGGAGATAGGTGCCGTCGTCGGTTTCCATGAAGTAATCCGCTTCCAGCTCCCAATAGCCGTCGCGCCGCAGGAGCTGCCAGTCGTAGCCACCAGGCACGATCCGCGCCGCGAAATCCGGACCTTTCGCAGCGCCGCCGGTGATGCCGACATGGAACCGCTGGCCAAGCGGCGACTCCCCGTGGGGAATCGTTTCGGACAGCCAGACGATGGCATCGTAGCAAAATTCCGGACGGGGCACTTGCGGACGTTGGAGGGGCGGCAACAGCCCGGTATCCGCTATTGGATCCGATCCTGTGGCCGCGTGGAGAGCCAGCGCAGGCGAACTTGCCGCCATCCCGGCCGCCCCGCCAGCAATGCCCAGGGCCCCCATCGCCGACCGGCGAGACAATTTACGATGCATCCACACACTCCAAATTTATGATCACATTTATGGAACATTTGGATTGCAATCTGTCAAGAATTCTGTTTCCCTTTTGTGATCACAAAAAGATGGGCTGAAGATGCGTCTGCTATTGCTGGAAGGGAACACCCGCGCTGCCAGAGCGGCTTCGGCGCTTGCCGGCGTTGCCGCGCCTGGCGAAATCTACGCGCGTGCCCTGCGGGCAGAAGTGCCGGGCGCTTACATCCGCATGGTCTACGGCGCGGATACCGATTGTCCCGTGCCGGACGATAACGAAATCACCGAGTGTGACGGGCTGGTGATCAGCGGCTCTGCGCTGCATGCCTACGATCTCGCCGAACCCGTGACGCGGCAGATTGAATTCGTGCAGCAGGTGGCGCGCCTTGGTCTGCCCATTTTCGGATCGTGCTGGGGATTGCAGATCGCCGTGATGGCGGCAGGCGGCATGGTGGCCCGGAACGAGCACCGCGCGGAAATGGGCATCGCGCGCAAGATCTGGCAGGTCGAGGCAGGTCAGGATCACCCGCTGCTGGCCGGGCGCGCGCCGTGCTTCGATGCGCCGTGTATCCATTACGACGATGTCACGCAGATGCCAGCCAATTCAACGGTGCTCGCCGCAAACAGCCACTGCCCGGTACAAGCAGCGGAGATCCGGCTGGAAAAATCCGTTATCTGGGCGGTGCAGTACCATCCCGAGTTCGACCTGCCGCATACCGCCGACTTGTTCGAATTCTATGCAGAAGGCATGGTCAGGAATGGCTATTTTCACGATGCGTCGTCCCTTGCCAGCTATGCCGCCGATCTACGGCAGGCAGCTTCGTTCGGCAGTCAGAGCCCGGCAGCCTTCCGGCTCGGCGTCGATGAAGACGTGATCGATGGCCACATCCGGCGTACCGAAATACGCAACTGGCTGGAGATGATTCCCGCCAGCGCCTGAGACACTCGGCCATCCAGTACAAAAACATGAATGTTGAGAGAGTTGATTTCCCGATGCCCAAAAACCCGTTTTCCGCATCCCTGCATCTTGCCATCGCCATCGGCCTGGCAAGCGCCCCTGCCGCGTCGCTGGCGCAGGACAGCCTGCCCGAACCGCTGCTGCAGGGCGAGCAGTCTAACGTGCCGATCGCCATTCAGCGCCTGCGCTGGGCGATGAACGATGCCGATGTAAATGCCCTTACTTTCCGCAGCATGGATACGCTGTTCACCACGCGCACCGTGCCCCGGTCTGGTGACGTGTGGCAGCTGCAACGGCGCGATCACCCGCTGGATTTCACCTATCGGTACGACGGCGGCACCTACACGCCGGAGCAGTTCCTGGATCGCACCTACACCAACGCCCTGATCGTGATGAAGGGCGATACCATCGTCTATGAAAACTACCGCAACAACAGCGGGCCAGACACCCGTTTCATGGGTTGGTCGATGACAAAATCGCTAACCTCCCTGCTCGTTGGCATGGCGCTGGAAGAAGGACGGATCGCTTCGCTGGACGATACCATCGAGACCTATTTGCCCGAACTTGCAGGCGGCGGTTACGAAGGGGTGACGATCCGCCAGATCCTGCAGATGCGTTCGGGCGTAGATTACGAGGAGCGTTACGATTTCGCCAACCCCGGCATCGCGGCATCCAATCACATCAATGCGCTTGTGAAAAACGTGAGTCGCTTCGTGGAACCGGCAATGAATATTCGGCGGGCGCACGAACCAGGCGAGGTCTTCGCCTACAAGACCATCGATACGGCCGTGCTCGGCCTGTTGCTGGAACGCGTGAGCGGAGGCAGCACGGTCGCCTCCTACATGTCCGAACGCCTGTGGCAGCCGCTGGGCGCGGAGCGGGACGGCTTCTTCATCATGGATGGTCCGGTCGGCACGGGGCGCGAGTTTACCGGGGCCGGATACAGCGCGACGGCACGCGATTTCGCGCGCGTTGGCCAGATGATGTTGAATGGCGGGCTAGCCAACGGCCGGCAGATCGTGCCTTCAGACTGGATCGAACTGTCCACCCAGCCTGTGGCCGCCGCCACGCCAGACCAGCACGACTATGCCATGCAGTGGTGGACGCTAGGCAACGGTGCCTATTCGGCCATCGGCTTGCAGGGACAGTACATCTATGTCGATCCGCGCCGCGATACCGTGGTGGTGAAGCTGAGCTATTATCCGCCGGGCAACATGACGGCGCAGGAAGAGACCTTAGCCTTCTTCGATGCGGTGTCTGCTTGGAACCCGGAACAGGACTGATAACGAGTCCGCGTGAACCGGCGGGGCCGCGCTTTACCGCGTAGCCCCGCTGAAACCGCCAGCCCTAGGCCCGCAGCGCGACGCCAACCGATTTCAGCTCGGTGTAGAGTTCGATCGCGCTCCAGCCCATTTCGCGGCCCCAGCCCGATTGCCCGAACCCGCCGAAAGGCAGCGCGGGATCGATCACGTGGTGCGTGTTGATGCCCACCGTGCCGGCCTTCATTTTTGCAGCGATCATGTGCGCCTTGTCGATATCCCGTGTGAAGACGCTGCCCGCTAGGCCATAGATGCTATCGTTGGCCTCCTTCACCGCGCTTGCCACATCGCCCGCCTTGAAAGTTGCCGTCACCAGTACGGGTCCGAAAATTTCTTCGCGCACCACGGCCATATCGGACGTGGTATCGGCAAGAATGGTGGGCTGCACGAAGTACCCCTCCCCGCCCGAACGCTGGCCGCCGCACAGCAGGCGCGCACCTTCGGCGATACCCGATGCGACGTAGCCGAGCACCTTGTCCCGCTGCTCTGCGGAGACAAGCGGGCCGATCTGCGTGTCAGGATCCAGCCCTGGCCCGATGCGCAGATCTTTCGCATGCTGCGCAAGCGCGCTGTGCACCTGATCGGCAATGCTGTCTTCCACGTAGAGGCGGCTTCCAGCGGTGCAGGTCTGCCCCATGTTGTAGAAGATGCCCGAAGCGATGGCGGGTATCGCCACGTCCAGATCGGCATCGGCCAGCACGATCATTGGGCTCTTGCCGCCCAGTTCGAGCGACACCTTCTTCAGATTGCCTTTTGCCGCTTCGAGAATTTTCTTGCCCACCTCGGTCGATCCGGTGAAGGCGACCTTGTCGACATCTTCGTGCCCGGCCAGTGCCGCGCCCGCCTCCTCGCCGTATCCGGTGATGACGTTGAACACGCCCTTGGGGAAACCGGCTTCCTCCACGAGTTCGGCAAGACGAAGGGCCGTGAGCGGAGTTTGCTCTGCGGGTTTCAGGACGATGGTGCAGCCCGTCGCCAGAGCCGGGGCGACTTTCCAGATAGCCATCATGAAAGAGAAGTTCCACGGCACGATCTGCGCGCATACGCCCACGGACTGGCGCAGGGTGTAGGCGTGGAACGGCGACGGCTGCGACAGGGGGATCGTCTCGCCTGTCAGCTTGGTGCTCCACCCCGCCATGTAGCGCAGCAATTCGTGCGAGAAGGCGACATCGCCCCAGCGCGCATCCGTCACCGGCTTGCCGTTGTCGATCGCCTCCAGCTCGGCGATTTCGTCGGCGTGGCGCTCCACCAGATCGCCCAGCCGCCAAACCAGCTTGCCGCGTTCGGACGGCGTCATCATGGCCCACAGGCCTTCGTCGAAGGCGCGGCGCGCGGCGGCAACTGCAAGGTCGACATCGGCTGCCCTGCCGCGCGCCACGCTGGTGATGTTCGCACCGTTGGCCGGATCTGTCACCTCGATCCGCTCGTCGCGCTGGTGCCAGGCACCGTCGATATAAAGGCCGCGGCTGCGCGCGATGAACTGGCGTGCCGCGTCGCCGAGGCGCGCGATGTTGGGGCTGGTTGCGGTCGTCATAGTGGTTTCCCGTAAAAAGCTGCGCCGTCCGAGCTAGGCGCTTAGCGCCACCACGCCTGCGTCACTTCGCGCATGGCGTTGGTGCCGCAGTGCACCTCTCCGCCGAAAAGGTGATGGCTGTGCCAGTCGTCGATGGACCAGGTGGTGATGCCGATGCTGGCATAGGCGCTGGATACCGCCTCGCTCATCAGATCGGTGCCGTCGATCGCCGGTCCCCATTGCGAGGGCATAATGTAATTTTGCCGGTCCACCACCACACCGTTCACGGCCGCGGGGTAATAGGCGATCAGCCTGCCGGGGCCGTAGACGATCTCCTCGCGCGGCCAGTCCAGATCGGGCGGCAGCATCGAGGCCTCCTCGTCGGCGTCCGGTTCTAGGCTGGCGGCGAATTCGGCGGTGTGGAACAGGCCGGGCACCCGCAACACCTCGTCAGGCGTCACGCCGGTTTCGGCCATCAGGATCGACAGGTTCAGCTCCACCCGGCGCCGCGCTATCTCGTTCTTCAGCATCAGGTCTTCGTCTGCCAGCACCTCGTCGATGGAAAGCTCGCGCTGGTCGCCGCCGATAGAGAAGGCCGGGTGGCTGCCGTGGCCGCGCCGCTGGGCATCGCGCAGCACTTCCAGCCCGGCGGGTACGTCCTTGATTGCAATCACCCAGCCGCGCTCGTTGTCGGCGGGCAGGAATTGCACGAATTCGTCGACATGCGCGATCACCAGCCAGGACGTGTCGAGGACGATCGGGTCCTGCGCTTCCTGCGCTTCGAAGAATGTCACCATGTCGCGGTGCGGCGAAAGGCCGTCGCCGGCATCGCCGTAGATCACGCGCCCGCTGGGGTAGCGCCTGCCGTTCGCCGCGTAGGGGGGCACCGTTTCCAGATTGCCGAAGGAATCGGCCTGGTGATAATTGTCTCCGCCGATCTGCACCACGCCCATACCGGGGCCGCGCAGGTCGAACAGCGCACGGCCCGCCGACCGGGTTGGCTGCGGCGACCGGATGGCGACCCGCATCACTTTCATCGCGCCGCCGGGTGCAGGCATGGCCATGTAGCCGAATTCGACGAAATCCTGCGCCCAGTTGTCGAAGGTATCGATAATGGTGACAGGTTCTTCCAGCCCGATATCGCCCAGCGTCTGGGAGAGGTCTGCCACGAATTGCTGGTGCGCCTGCGCCCGCCCGCTCTTGGGCGCGAATATGCGCGTGGCGTCCTGCGTGTGATCGTGCAGCAGCACCGGCGCAACGCGCATGGCGACGCTATCGGTGAAGGTCTCCCCTGCCGCGTTGACAGTCAGTTCCAACACGCTGCGCCCGTCCCATAGGGCGGCATCGCGCACCACGTCACGGCTGTCCACGCCCAGCTCAACGCCCGCGGCAAGTTCTGCTGCCGAAAGGCGATCTTCCGGCGCAAGGTAGTGCCAGCCGTCTTCGCGCCGTACGAAGATGCGGATGTTCTGCGCCCCGGCCCCGGTCGCCGCAATGCGCGCCGTGGCACCTTGCGGCAAACCTGCCATCGGCATTACGCGCACGGGGGCAAAGTATTCCGGCGCGCGGGCCTCGTTCCCTTGCGCGTCGTTGCACGCTTCAAGTTCGTCATCGCTGAGATCGGACTGCGCAGGGGCGGGACAGCGATTTGCGATATCGCCGATGTTCGCTAGCAGGATGGCCCCGCGCTCGTCGGCCCAGACGGACCTGCTCTCCCGGTCCGCCATATCAACGATGCCATCGCGATTGGTGTCGGCCAGGATCATCGGCTCTGCGGCAAAGGCTGGAGACGCGGCAAGGGCTGGAGACGCGGCAAGGATACCCGCACCGGCAGCGCTGCGAAGCAGCATCCTCATCCGCATATTATGGTTATGGAGCACGATTATATCCTTCTGCCACGTACGGATAGACTAGAGCGACATGATCCTATGCACGGCAAGTACCCTTATCGGGGTATGCGCGGGCACGGCACCGCCTATCTACACCGCGAGGCAACCCAGTTTCACGTTGAGATAATCGTCCATGCCAAGGTGCGATCCCTCCCTCCCCAGGCCCGATTCCTTGATGCCGCCGAAGGGGGCAACCTCTGTCGAGATGAGGCCGGTGTTCACGCCGACCATGCCGTATTCCAGCTGTTCCATCATGCGCCACTGGCGCGAGGCATCGCGGGTGTAGACATAGGCCGCCAGCCCGGCGCGGCTGCGGTTGGCAAGCTCTATCGCTTCCGCTTCGTCAGAAAAGCGCGTGATGGCGGCGAGCGGACCGAAAGTTTCCTCCCGCCATAACAGCGCATCGGGAGAAACGCCCGACAGCACAGTGGGCGTATAGAAGCGCTCACCCGCATCGTGCGCCGTGCCGCCCGTGTGCCGCACCGCGCCGCCATTCATGGCCTCGGCGACGTGACGATGCACGCGCTGGGCCGCCGCGGCGTTGATGAGCGGGCCCTGATTTGTGCCATCGGCAAAACCATCGCCGACATTGAGCGCCGCAACCGCCTCTCCCAAGGCAGCGGCGAAAGGCTCGACCATCGGGCCCTCCACCAGGAACCTGTTGGCGCAAACGCAGGTCTGGCCGGAATTGCGGAATTTGGATGCCAGCGCTCCTTTCACCGCCTCTTCCAGATCGGCATCGGCGAAGACGATGAAGGGCGCATTCCCTCCCAGCTCCAGCGAGACGCGCTTTACCGTGCCTGCGCATTTCGCAGCCAGCATCTTGCCCACCGCGGTCGACCCCGTGAAGGTGAACTTGTTCACCATCTCGCTGGTCGTCAGCACGTCGCCAATGGCAGCGGCATCGCCGGTCACCACGTTGAACACGCCCGGCGGCACGCCCGCCTCCTCGGCCAAGGCAGCCAGCGCGAGGGCGGAAAACGGGGTGAGCTCCGAGGGTTTCACCACGAAAGTGCAGCCGGCCGCCAGCGCCGGACCGGCCTTTCGCGTGATCATGGCGAGCGGGAAATTCCACGGCGTGATCGCCGCCACAACGCCCACCGCCTGCCGGAACACGAGCAGGCGGCGATCCGGCTGGTGCGGCGTGATCATCTCGCCCATCACGCGCCGTGCTTCTTCGGCAAACCATTCCAAGAACGCGGCGGCATAGGCGACTTCGCCTGTCGCCTCGGCCAGCGGCTTGCCCTGTTCCGCCGTCATGATCGTGGCCAGGGCATCGGCATGCTCATGCATCAGCTGAGCCCAGCGCCGCAAGATCGCGCCGCGTTCTTTTGCTGTCCTGCCTTTCCACGCATCGAGAGCGGACTGGGCATAGCGGACGGCGCGCTCCGCCTCGGCCGCGCCAAGGTGCGGCACGGAGCCTATGATGGCACCGGTGGCGGGATTGTCGACATCCAGCTGCGCATCGCCATCGATCCATTCGCCACCGATGTAGGCTGACTGGCGCCAGAGGCCTGTCCCGCTAAGGCTTTCACACAGGTCGACCTGCCGGTTCATGCTGCCTCGCTGACGGACAGGTGAGCCAGCGCATCGGCAAGGATCGCAAAGCCTTCGTCGATAAGTCCGTCGTCCGCCGTCAGAGGAACAAGGATGCGGATCGCCTCTCCGCCGGTGCCGCAGGATAGCACGATCAGCCCTTTTTCAAGCGCCGCGCGGGTCACGGCCTTGCAGCGCGCGCCATCGGGTTTTCCATTGGCATCAACCACGTCAAAACCGATCATCGCGCCAAGGCCGCGCACGTTGGCCACAGGCATGCCTGCCTTGGTCCAGCCGATCAGCCGGTCCTTCATCACCTGGCCGATTGCCAGCGCGCGGGCGCACAGCCCATCTTTTTCGATCACGTCCAGCACTGCCAGCGCGGCCGCGCAGCCGAGCGGGGAACCCGCATACGTGCCGCCAAGGCCGCCGGGCTCCACTGCATCCATCACCTCTGCCCGGCCGATCACGCCAGACAGGGGAAATCCGCCCGCCAGCGATTTTGCCATGCACACCATGTCGGGCTGAACGCCGCTGTTCTCCACGGCGAACAGCGTGCCTGTACGCGCGAAGCCGCTCTGCACCTCGTCCGCGATCAGCAGGATGCCGTGGTCATCGCACAGCTTGCGCAGCGCGATCAGGAATTCGGGCGGGGCGACGTGGAAGCCGCCTTCGCCCTGCACCGGCTCCACGATGATGGCGGCCACGCGTTCGGGCTCCAGATCGGCAGCGAACATCTGCTGCATGGCGGCCATCGAAGCCTCGATGCTCGCGCCGTTCAGGCCAGTGGGGAACGGGGCATGATAAACCTCGCCCGGCATGGGGCCAAAGCCGCGCTTGTAGGGATTGACCTTGCCGGTCATCGCCGATGCCAGCAGGGTACGCCCGTGGAAACCGCCGCCAAAGGCAATGACGGCAGAGCGGCCCGTCGCCACGCGGGCGATCTTCACCGCGTTCTCGGTCGCTTCGGATCCGGTGGTGAACAGGATGGTCTTCGCCTCGCCATCGAAGGGGGCGAGTGCATTCAGCCGTTCGCACAGCTGCACATACCTTTCGTAGGGGCAGACCTGGAATGCAGTGTGGGTGAAGCGATCCAACTGGTGCTGTACCGCATCCATCACGGCAGGGTTTCGATGGCCTGTGTTGAGGACAGCGATGCCGCCTGCGAAATCGATGTAGCGGTTGCCTTCCACATCCCACATCTCGGCATTCTCCGCCCGGTCGATGAAGACCTGGGTGGCAGAGGCTACGCCGCGCGGGACGGCCCGCTCGCGGCGCTGCTGCAGGCTGAGATTCTCGTTCATGCGCCTTCTCCCAAGCTGAGCACTTTTTCTGGCGAAGTCCAGCTTTCGCCCAGCTCCTTCGCCACGGGTTCGCAGGTGATTTCGCCCCGCCACACGTTCAGTCCCCGGCGCAGGTGCCGGTCGGCCCGCAAGGCTTCTTCCCAGCCACGCTCGGCAATGTTGATGACGTGCGGCAGGGTAACTGCATTGAGGGCAAAGGTGCTAGTGCGCGCCACGCCTCCCGGCATGTTGGCAACGCAATAGTGCACGATGTCGTCCACGATGTAGGTCGGGTCTGCATGCGATGTTGCGCGCGACGTTTCGAAGCATCCGCCCTGGTCGATCGCTACGTCCACCAGCACTGCGCCCTTCTGCATCGTGCCCAGCATTTCGCGCGTCACCATCTTGGGGGCGGAGGCACCGGGTATCAGCACCGCGCCGATCACCAGATCCGATTGCGCCACCAGCCGCTCCACCGTCGCCTGGCTGGCGAAGGACGTGTGGGCCCGGTTCTCGAAGTGGGTAGCGAGCCGTTCCAGCACGGCGGGACTGCGATCGACGATGGTCACTTCCGCGCCGAGGCCCACGGCCATCTGCGCCGCGTGAAAGCCTACAACGCCGCCGCCCAGGATCGTCACCTTGGCAGGCATCACGCCCGGCACGCCGCCCAGCAGTACGCCGCGCCCGCCGTGCACCTTCTGCAAGGCCGTCGCGCCAGCCTGGGCCGACAGGCGCCCTGCCACCTGGCTCATCGGCTTCAATAGCGGCAAACCGCCTGTATCGTCGGTGACGGTTTCGTAAGCTATGCAGGTTGCACCCGATTGCATCAGGTCGCGCGTCTGCTCGGGATCGGGGGCGAGGTGCAGATAGGTGAAAAGCACTTGGCCATCGCGCAGCATTGCGCGCTCTTGCGGCTGGGGCTCCTTCACCTTCACGATCAGCTCGACCTCGTCGAACACGGCACTGGCGCTGTCCCGAATTTCCGCCCCGGCAGCCAGATAGGCCTCGTCGGCGGCATCGATTCCGGTGCCAGCACCGGCCTCTACCAGCACGGTGTGCCCGCGCGCGGTAAGCTCGCCCACGCTTTCGGGAGCCAGACCGACCCTGTCTTCCTGACTCTTAATCTCCCGGACCGTACCGATAATCATGGCCGCATATCGCCTCGTTGCCTGTTGGAATAGGCAATGCACATGGCACGGGGTGCCCGCACATTCTTGTCCCCCCGTGGTGTTAACCAGCGGCCCTCGTGTAACCCTTCGGGGTGAATGTCACTCTGCGGCCATAGCGGCTTAACCTCTGCCAGATCAGCTATCCGGAACCGAGGAGAAGACACCATGCTCGCCAATCGCACACCCCGTAACCGTTTCGGCAGGGCCTGTTGGACAGTCTCCGGCTCGCTCGCGGCCCTTCTATGCACCACGCCAGCCGTTGCCGGGCCCGATCTGATCGTGGTGAACGGCGATGTCTACACGGTCGATGAAGAGTATCCGCGGGCCGAAGCTTTCGCGGTAGAGGACGGCAAATTCACCGCCATCGGCACCAACGAGGAAATCCGCGCGCTGGCCGATAGCGATACCCAGGTGATCACTGCAGATGGCAAGACAGTGACGCCGGGCTTTATCGATTCCCACGCGCACTTCAGCGGCAACAGCAAGCGGCTCAACCTCTATGTTCAGTCGCGTGACGAGTGGGCGGACCTGCTGCGTACAGAACATCAACGGCTGGGCGCGGACGACTGGTTGCTGGGCGGTAACTGGGATCACACGATCATCGACGATGTTCTGCCGACGAAGGAATTTCTCGACGAAGTCGTGGGCGACAGGCCCACCGTGCTGACCCATATCGACGGGCATTTCGTATGGGTGAATTCCGCCGTGATCGACATGGCAGGCATCACCGCCGACACTCCCGTCCCCCCCGGCGGGCAGATCGTCGTGGACCCCGAAACCGGCGAGCCAACCGGTATTCTAAAGGAAGGCGCGGTCGATCTGGTACGCGCCCTGATTCCGCGCCAGACGGACGAGGAACGCTATGCCTCCCTCCCCGCCGCCATCCAGTATGCCAACAGCCTGGGCATCACCGGCATGCACAACATGACCGCTTACGACGACTGGCTGCACGTGTTGCAGCAGGGCGGGCTGACCATGCGCATGTGGCACGGTTTCTTCGGCGGGTTCGACCCGGCCAATGATCCGATGCGCCAGTCCGGCAGCATGGAGGACAAGGTTGCGGGCCTGCGCGCGGAGCAACAGCGCGTGCGCGAACTGGTGGACGCGACCGGCTTCGAGAGCGAGGTCGGCCCACTATTCGAAATGGGCTTCGTAAAGCTGATCAACGACGGCGTCCTGTCGGTCCACACCGCGGTGCTGCTGGATGCCTATCGCGATCAGCCCGGCTGGACCGGCGGCTGGTTCGTGGAGCCCGATGAGTTGGCAGCCACTGTCGCCGCGCTGGAAGCGGGCGGCTTCCAGGTGGCCATCCACTCCATCGGTGATGGCGCGGTGCGCGCATCGCTGGATGCGTTCGAGGCCTCCCGCCCCGGCAGCACGACGGACCTGCCGATGCGCATCGAGCATGTCGAACTGCTGAGCAAGGAAGACCTGCCGCGTTTTGCCGAGCTGGACGTGGTCGCATCGATGACGCCAAATCACATGACCAAGGCCGTCGCCTATATCGAGGAGCGGATCGAACCGGCCCGCGAAGACCGCGCCTATACCTGGCAGTCGCTGCTGGATACCGGCGCCACGGTGATGTTCGGTGCGGACGGTTCCACCTCCATCCACCTCGATCCGCTGAAGCAGATCGGCGATGCCATGTACCGCACGAACCACGTGGGCTTCAACGAAGGCGAGCCGTGGCATTCCGAACAGGCACTTACCTTTGCGCAGGCGCTGAAGGCCTACACGCTGTCCCCTGCCGAAACCACCAGCTGGGGCGAAGAGATCGGCTCCATCACGGTTGGCAAGTGGGCGGATTTCGTGATCCTTGGCGGCACGGTGGCAGAGCCGGTGGACCCGGCAATCTTCGACATGGGAATTACTGCCACATACTTTGCCGGTCGCCCGGTGTTCGAAGCGCAATAGTCTATCCGATCCCCGGCCAGGCGCTTGCTTTGTCCCTGGCCGGGATTTGCTTATGCAGCGTCGGCTTGCGCCAGCCTGGCAACGGCCTTCAGCATCACGTTCGCGCCGGCTTCAAGGTCGTCTGCCTCCGCAGATTCCAGTTCGTTGTGGCTCAGCCCATCGGCGCAGGGGACGAAGATCATCGCTGTGGGCGCGAACTGCGCGGTGTGCAGGCTGTCGTGCCCCGCCCCGCTCACCAGCCGCATGTGCGAATAGCCAAGCGCCTTGGCCGCCTCTTCCACCGCATCGACAAGCTGCGGGGCAAAGGCGGTCGGCTCCATCTTCCACACCTGCTCCAGCGTGAAGGAAACGCCTGCATTGCTGCACGCCTGCTCGATCAGCTGCCGCATCCGCGTCTCCATGTCGGCCAGCGTGCCCGCATCGGGATGGCGGATATCGATGCTGAGAGAGAGCGTGTGGGGCACGGTGTTGCGCGCGCCCGGTTGCGCAGTGATGTCGCCGATAGTCGCCCGGCCCCACGGCGCATTCTCGTCGGCCAGCGCCAGCACCTGCGAGACGATTGGTGCGACCGCGCGCCACGGATCCCTACGCATGGTCATGGGCGTGGGGCCAGCGTGGGCGGATTCCCCTTTCACCGTCAGGTCGAACCAGTTCGCGCCCTGAATGCCGGTGACAATCCCAATGGTCTTTTCCTCCGCCTCCAGGATCGGGCCCTGCTCGATATGCGCCTCGAACATGCCGGCATAGGGCCGGGGCGCGGCTTCCAGATCGCCGCGATAGCCGATCCGCTCCAGCTCTTCGCCAAGGCGTTTTCCGTCCTTGTCCGTCGCGCCGTAGGCATCCTCCAGCGAATAGGTGCCGCTCACCACGCCCGATCCCAGCATGGCGGGCGAGAAGCGACAGCCTTCCTCATTGGTCCACACGGCGATTTCCAGCGGCCGGGCAAGCTGCACCTTTGCATCAACCAGCGTGCGCACCACTTCCAGCCCGGCCAACACGCCGTAAACGCCATCGAACTTGCCGCCGGTCGCCTGGGTATCGAGGTGGCTTCCCATCAATATCGGGTCTGCCGTAGCGTCGCTACCGTCCAGCCGGGCAAAGATATTGCCAATACGGTCCACCGTAGTTGAGCACCCCGCCGCCTTCGCCCACGATACGAACAGATCGCGTCCCTGCTTGTCGAGGTCGGTCAGCGCCTGTCTGTTGCAGCCGCCTTTCTGCGTCGCGCCGATCTCGGCCATCTCCATCAGACTGGCCCAGAGCCTTTGCCCATCGATCCTGAGACCATCGATCATTCGTCGTATCCTTCTTTTGCCGCGCTGGAAAAGCGCCCATAGAAGACAGTATTCGCTCGCGCTTCAAGCTACCCCGAGAGGGTACTGGCCGCCGGAACACCGCCGAAACGCCATAACCCGTGAGGGGGACTATCGGCATTCGATGCGCCGATTAGTTTTGTCTCCAACATCTCTGACTGCGAATTTCTGGAGCGATGAATGAACACCCTATCAAGATCCGAGGCCTGGCAGGCCGATCGAGACCACTTCGTTCATCCCTACACCGATTTCACGACTTTCCACGACACCGGCAGCCAGGTAATAAGCCACGGCGATGCGATGTTCGTCACCGACGAACAGGGCCAATCCTACCTTGATGGGATCGCGGGCCTGTGGTGCGTCAACCTGGGCCATGGCCGAACGGAAATTGCGCAGGCGATGGCCGATCAGGCCATGCGGCTGGGATATTACAACACCTTTGGCCACTCTACCAACGTGCCCGCCGCCAACCTGGCGCGGCAACTGGCCGAGCGCGCGCCGGGCGGGCTGAACCACGTGTTCTTTACCACTGGCGGTTCCACCGCGAACGATACGGCCGTCAGGCTGGCGCATTTCTATTTCAACCGCATGGGCAAGCCGAGCAAGAAGAAGATCCTCTCGCGCAATAACGGCTACCATGGGTCCACCTATTTCGCTTCTGCGCTGACGGGCATTCATGGTATTCACTACGGCTTCGACAGGATTTCGCAGGACATCGTCCATCACCTGTCGGCGGCCAATTGCTATCGCCGGCCCGATGGCATGGACGAGGCGCAGTTCTGCGATTTCCTGATCGACGAGGCGCGCCACCGGATCGAGCAGCTGGGGGCGGACAACATTGCCGCTTTCATCGCCGAGCCGGTGATGGGGGCAGGCGGCGTGCTGGTTGCCCCCGCCGGCTATCACCGCCGCATGGCCGAGGTCTGCAAGGACAACGACATGCTCTATATCGCGGACGAAGTGGTGACTGGCTTCGGTCGGCTGGGCCACTGGTTCGCATCGGAAAACCATTTCGGCCACGTTCCCGATATCCTTATAACCGCCAAGGGGCTGAGTTCCGGCTATTGCCCCATCGGCGCGGCGATCTTCTCGGAAAAGATCTACGAAGGGATCAGCAAGCCGCAGGGCCCCGGCGGCACCTTGAGCCACGGCTTCACCTACTCCGGGCATCCGGTGGCCTGTGCCGCGGCGCTGAAATCCATCGAGCTCTACGAGGCGGAAGACGTGTTCACCAACGTGCGCGATACGGGGCCTTACATGCAGGATCGGCTGCAAGGCCTGCTGCGCCACGAAGTGGTGGGCGACGTGCGCGGCGATCACCTGATGGCCGGTATTGAGCTGGTGGCGGACCGCGAAGCGAAGCGCAATTTCCCGCCCGATCTGGCGGCTGCCGAAGTGGTTTTCCGCCGGGCGCGGGAACACGGCGTGATCGTGCGCCCGGTGGGCGACACCATCATCCTCTCGCCTCCACTGATCATCTCGCGAGAGCAGGTGGATACGCTGATCGACGGGCTGGATCAGGCTATCGAGGACGTGTCAGGGCAGTTGCTGTCGCGGGCGGGCACCTGAAGCGCCTTGCCCTCGCCTTGGCGCGCTAAAAGTTCTTGCGGAAAAACATCGAGTAGATTTCCCGCGTACTGCGCGTGCCCAGCTTGCGATTAATGCGTTTGCGGTAGACTTTCACCGTCTCGTGGCTGATCCCCAGCTCGCGTCCGATCATCTTGTTCGAAAACCCGCGCAGAAGGTGCCCCGTCACTTCCACCTCGCGGCCCACCAGCCCCCTCGCCTTGCACATGCTTTGCAGATTCTCGGTCGAGTTGGCGGAAATGGTCGATAGGCTGGACCACTGACGATACATCAGTTCGCGCAGAACCGGAAAAAGCGCGCGCAGTTCCTTCAGCTGGCCGCGCTTGCGCTCCGTATCGTCATGCGCGCGAATGCCCAGCATCGTTACCAGCGTGATCTGCTTGCTCAGCCTCACGAAAATTCCGCACTCGTCGATCAGGCCGGTCGCATTGTAGAACGTGAGGTAATACTCGCTTTTGCGAAATCCGTCGGGCACGCAATCCGAAAAGCGGTAGACACCGTCCTCTATGTCCGAATTGGCCATGTTGTACCAGGGATCAAGCAGGTAGGTGCCATCGAAATATGGCTGGAGCGTAATCTTCTCGTCAGCGTCGTTCAGGTTGCTGAACAGGCGAACCGGTTGGGATCCGGACGAAAATGCAGCGACCACCGTTGAGGTGTAGCCGCTGGGCTCCTCCAGCAGGTCCGACAGCCGATCCCCGAAATGGTTGGAACCCACCGCCGAGATCGTGATCGCAAGGCAGGCGGAAATGCTTTCCAGCACGGGATCAGGATCGTCAGTCTTGCGCGACCTGGTTTGCCTCGCAGAGGATGCTTGCTCGTTCATGTCTCCATGCAGCCTGCCTTCATGGACCGCCTCCTCCTCCTCAACGCCTGAACATGTCGGCCCGGCTCATTGGGCCAGGGCTGCGGTCGACGGCTTTCGCGTCCACGAGATGATAAGACCGGCGCCCAGCCACAGCAAGCCGATAACTAGTGCCATCCAAGACAGGCTGAACCACAGCCAGATGGTGAGCAGCAGTCCGACCAGCGGGAACGCGAGATACCGCAGCAAGCCATAGGCAGTACGCTGCGCAAGGGCGGATCGGAAAATGAAGGGAACTGATGTGTTGACCATCGAAAAGGCGAAGAGCGCACCGAAGCTGATGAGCGAGGCGATCGCTTCCAGCGAGATGACCAGTGCGATCAGAGAGAAAACCGCCACGGTCAGGATAGCGCGGGTGGGGGTCTGAAACCGCTCGTTCAGCGTACCGAACCAGGCGCGCGGCAACTGGCGCTCTCTTCCCATGGCGTACAGGATGCGCGAGACGCTGGCCTGCGAAGCGATGGCAGAGGCGACGCAGCCTGCGAGATAGGCGGCGATGAACGCTGCCGAGACGACCGGCCCCAGCGGATCCATCACCTCCAGCCCCGCCGTGTCTGCCGACTGGATCTGCCGCCAGTCGCCGATGACGAGTGATCCGGCATAGGAAAGCACGATGAAGATCAGTCCGCCCAGCAGCGCTGTCAGCAGGATTGCACGTGGCACCGTACGCTCGGGTTCGCGCGCTTCCTCGGAAAGGGTGGATACCGCGTCGAACCCCAAAAACGACAGGCACAGGATGGCTGCACCTGCCAGCAGTCCTGCCCATTCGATACCTGGTGAATAGAACGGATCGACCACCGGCGTCGTCTCCGGTCGCAGGAAAACGATGGCAACGAATGCCACGGCGAAGACAATCTGGCCGATCACCAGCACCATGCTGGCGCGGCGCACCACATCGACGCCGATGACGTTGAGCAGGGTTACCAGAGCGATCGCGCCGAGGATGAACACACCGCTGGGCACGTCGGGGAACTGAGCGTGCAGATAGATGCCGATGATCAGATAATTGATGGCCGGCAATAGCAGATAGTCCAGCAGTAGCGTCCATCCGGTAGCAAAACCGATACGGGTTCCGAACGCCGCCGAAACGAAGGCAAAGGCGGAACCCGCCGAAGGGATCTTCCGCACCAGGGCCGCATAGCTAAGCGCGGTGAACAGCATCGCCACGGTCGTGATGATATAGGCCAGCGGAAGATGGCCTTCGGTAATCTGCATCACCGGCCCGAAGGTGGTGAAGACCGTGAGTGGCACCAAATATGCGAGGCCGAACATCGTCAGCGAGAACGTGCCCATCACGCGGTTGAGGCGGGGCCCGGTGTTCTCGGTCACGGATGTTTCGGTGTCTTGCAAATTTTTCGCTCCGGTATGTTTCATCGGTTGATTGCTTGGGGCGGGTCAAGCCAGGGCTACGCCCCGCCCCGAGCAGGAAATGTCAGTAACGATAGGCCACCGTCAGGCCGACGGTACGCGGGCGCAGCGACGAGGCCGTGTAGACCACGTTGTTGAATTGCGCATCGAGACCGAAGAGCGGCGTGGCATTGGTCAGGTTGTCGACGAAGATCGAGGCGTCCACATCCCCGAACTCGGCGCCCACGCGCAGGTTGATGGTGGTGTATGCATCCTGCGGACGCAGGCGAGGATCGAATTGCGGCGAGGCGGGATCGGTTTCCCCGTATTCACGCGCCGAAGTCAGGTGAGAAAGGTCTGCACGGGCATAAAAGCGATCGAGATCGTACTGACCGTAGAGGGAGAAGCGCCAAGGCCGGGTGGCACCGATCGGACTGCCGGCAGCGCCCAGAATGGTGCCATCGGGCGTCACCACGTCATCCTGATAGGTGGTGGAATTGTATCCCACCGTGCCGCCGACGCGAAGATCGTCGATGGGCTCGAAATCCAGCGCGAGATCGAACCCTTCGGATGTCGCGTCGCCCAGGTTGTCGACAAAGGCATAGAGACAGGTCGGCAGGAAAACGCTGTTCTGAATGTTCGACCAGTCGATATGGTAGGCGCTGAAATCAACGTTCACGCGCCCGTTGGCCAAGCGGTTCTTGGAACCGACTTCGTAGCTCCATACCGAATCCGATCCGAAGATTTCAGGCTGCGTCGGGTCTCCATTGCCGTCGACATAGCCAATATTGGCAAGATCAGGCCCGCAGAACTGTGCCGGAACCCGGGCATTCACGCCGGCGGGGCGAAACCCCTTGGCGACAGTGGCGTACAAGAGGTGATCGGGCGTTGCCTGCCATGAAACGCCGAACTTGGGCGTTACCGAGGTTTCCGAATTTTCAAAGCCGGTCGTGTCGACATAGACCGGCGCAAAGGTTCCGCTTCCCACCTCGCAGGTTTCACCTGGCGGACATGGAGCGCCGTAGGGTGCATTATCGTTGTTGAGCGGTCCGCGGAACGTCGCGTCGAGTTCCAGATCGTTCTTCGCCACGCGAAGGCCGGCGATAAGCGTCAGATCCGGGACGATCTCGTATTCCACCTGGCCGTAACCCGCCAGTTGCTTTTCCGTAAGATCGCGGTTTTCGACGTAGGAACTGTTGTTGGGGGCAAACAGGGGCGCGCCGAATGCGTTTTCCAGCGCGGAAGAGCCCGGCCCGAACGGCGGGCCTCCGGCCACGCCGCCGAACAGCGGCAGCACCGGCAGATTTGCAACGAAGTTGTTGCGGATATCCTGAGTGGAGCCCTGCTTGTTGTGCGAATAGAACCCGCCGATCACCCAGCTGAACGGCGAAGATGTGTCGGACGATTGCAGGCGAACTTCCTGCACGAAGTTTTCCTGAGAAACTCCATAGGCCGAGATAGACTTGTAACCTTCGGGGACGAAGAATTCGAAAGCGAACTGGAAGGCATCGATAACCGTGAAATCAAGGTTCGTCGTGCTCTGACGGTCGAAGTACGACGTGTTGCTGATAAGCTGGACATTGTCCGAAATGTCGATTTCTGTATCGAGCGAGTAGAGCCAGAAGGTATCCCTCGAAGATTCAAGATCCGGGATATCGGCCTGATAGAACAGCGGGTTTGACGCCGGGTCTCCCTGAAAATTCACGCGGCGAACGTAGTCGGCATCGGCCAGATCCGATCCTGCGATCCAGAACGCGCCCAGTCCATCGTCCCGGCGCAGGCGCTGATAGCTTATCGACGGGGTAAGACTGATGGCATCGCTCGGCCGGAATTCCAGCGCCAGTCGCGCAGTCAATGCGTCTGAACTGTTGGTATCCTTCCTCAGCACTTCAGTGGTCGTGAAGTCGACGAGGTTGCCGTACGGGTAAACCGGCTCCGGCGCGGTGCCGGTGCCCGGGTCGATTGCCGGTGAAACATCAGCCAGAACGGCGTCGACGTACCCGCCGTCTTTGCGGTAATAAAGGTGACCGCGAAAGCCTAGCACGCCCGCCACGATAGGCCCGCCGACAGCTGCACCCGCCTCATAGGATTCGTCACCGTTGTGCGTGGTGGAGACTTCGGCGCGGGCATAGGCCGAATAGTAATCGAGATCGGGGGCGGTCTGGATGAAGCGCACCGTGCCGCCCTCGGATCCAGCACCGAACAGCGTTCCTTGCGGACCGCGCAGCACCTCGACTCGCTCCAAGTCGAAAATCTCGGGGAATGCGGTGCCCGCACCATATCCAAGATTGCGCACCTGGATCGGCGTATCGTCGATATAGACCCCGGTGGTGCCGGCGCCTGCGCCAGAAGCGATCCCGCGAATGGAAATGTTATTGGAGCCGGTCAGGGTTCTGCCAAGCTCGAGGCCGGGGGTGAGGCTGACGAGATCGTCGATCTGCTTGGCCCCGACGACTTCCAGTGTTTCCTCGTCAAAGGCCGCGACACTGACAGGCGTTCTCTCGATCGACTCCGCACGGCGAGTGGCCGTCACGACGATGGTGCCTGTCTGACTGGCTTCGGCTTCGTTCCCAGGCGTAACCTGGGCGGCCGCTGGAGAAACGACAAGAGCCGAAACCGATGCGCTCGCTAACAGGATTGCATTTCTCATTTGTGAATTTCCCCTATGTGTCCAGAACTCGTTGACCTGGCCTCACCCTCGTCTTTTTTCTGAAGCAATTTGTCCGTCCCATTGCGGCGAGCAGCAAGTCACCCTGCGGGGTTACACAGTGCCACGCCCCTTCCTCAGGGGCCGAAATGGTTGAAAAATAGGGGCGAAGAGTGACGCTGGCCGATAAGAGATTACCGGGCGACTGAGGATTGCAGCCGAGAATTCGGGCCTGCGCGAAGCAGTCCAAAGCCAACCGGTCTCATACCTGATGGTGCTCTCAGTTTAAACGCAGTCTGTCTCCGATTGACCGAACACTCTCTCACCCAGCTTGAACTCAGGCCATGAGATTCTGCCACTCGGCTTGGGCGTCCGAGCGGATTATTTTGTAGGTGCTGCGGTCGGTTAGCTGGCGGTCAGATTGAAGTAATTGTAGGCATTGGCTTGGACTGAGGCGCCCCTCTGGAAGCGCTTCATCTGGCGAAAGTTGAGCATAGCCCATTCCGTCTTCAGAACAGCAGGTAGCTGTTCTCTACCCGGTCGTTGGCCCATCCCCGCCCTCCCTGTTTCTCGGCGTTGGCAAGCTCATCCATCGCCGCCCTGTACGAGCGCAGGCCGTGCCGAACGCGATCAACCCGCCGGATATCGATGCCAATACACAAGCAGGGTCGCCCACGTCTCACAACGAGCCGAGGGTCCCGGCCTTCACGCAGTATCTTCTTCGCCTCGTCCCGCTTTTCACGGGCTTCGGCGAGAGAAACCTCCGGATAGGTGCCCAAAGTGAGCAAGCGCTCCTTCTTTTCGAAGCGGTACTTGTAGCGCCAGCTTTTGTGTCCCTTCTCGGATACGTAAAGGTAGAGACCTCGGCTATCGGTGAGCTTGTAGGCCTTTTCCTTTGCTGCCGCTGCGCGCACCGCCTTGTCCGTCAGCATCCGATACCCCCAATCCGAGTTTTCGCTACCCCCAATTTGCTCCCACATGCACTCGGCTAGGGGTAGATTGGCATGGACGCGATTGGAGTCGCAAAAATCCGCAATTGTAAAGGTTTTTGCGTGATTCTGGTGAGGGTTGGACGGCCCCGAATCTAGGAAGACAAGCAATTCGATCATCTTTGGCCGGCTTTCTCAAATCAACCGTCCGCCTCGCCTCTACTATTAGGCCCATCGCAATTCGCGAGGAAACGCAGTGGTTACAACACTCCTTTGAACATCAAGCCGATCCCATAGGCGATCAATCCGCCGAAGATGGAAGATGCCACACAGGCAGCAATGAAGATGCCAACGACATCAAGCGATACTGAGTACTCTCTTTCTTCAGGCGCCTTGCTTCGCTCGAACACCGTGACGCGATTGTTGCGCTGCCATCTGGCGAAGTCCTCAGCCACCGCCAATGCCTTGCGCGTCTCCAGAGCATCGTCCCTGAGAGAGCCAGTCACGGAAATCGCCTTGCCGACGAGCAGTGTCATCTGAGCGGTCCGAGCCTCGAGTTCCTTGAGCGCCTTGCCGACCCTGGCGACCAGTCTGACGGGGCTATCCGGATCCATGATCAGGGTGGAATACAGGCAATGAACCGTCACGGCGCTGGCGATAAGCGTACTCTCATCGCCATTCGAGCAACGTGCGATATTCTCCATAACGCGGCGTTCGGACGGGAGTATTTCGCGCTCAAACAGCGTCTCCCAGAGTTCGTCGATCGAGTTCACTGCATCCTCCTCGCGATCTCTTCGAAGAAAGCATCGAGTCTTCCTTCAAACCGTATGGTTGCTACCGGCTGTTCGGAAGCCTTGAGCTGGTATGCAAAGCTCGACGGCTGCGACTGCAGCCTGGCAGCAATAAAGCTCGGCACACCAGGGATCTGCAGGAGCGGATCATCAGGGCGCTGCCCGAGGCCGTACTTGCGCAGACCGACGACGCGCTGAACTTCGAGATTAATCGCAGTCTCGAGCAGCTTGAATTTCTCGTCGTTCTTGTCGGCGATGAGGAACAGCATGGAGAAGCCCTCCAACTGTTCGCTGATGAAGTTTGCCGCACCAATCGCCTCTGCGGGAAGAGCCTGCTCGTATTCGATGATGGCGATGCGTTCACCGTGTTTCAGCCTGCGGTCGAGAGACGCCGCTAGCACATCTTCCCTGTCCCCTTCTTCGTCGATGGGCTTCACATGGATGAAGTGGTTCTCGGGCAGTTCGCGATAGGCCCAGCTCTTCATACCGCCCACCTGGATGACGAGCGGCTGTTCCTTGAGATAATGCGAGAGCAGAAGAGCAAACATGCTGGCTCCCACGCCACCATCGACCCTTCCGATAACAAAGGTCGGGGCCATGTTCGTGTCCTTGTTGTAAAAGGCCGGCAGCACCGGCTTTTCCTTGGCGGGCCTTGCCTGCAGCATATGCTGCAAACGTGCGTGGAACCCGTCGCCGGGCAGAAGATCGTTGCTCATCTGAAGTCCTCTTCGGTAAGATTGTCGATGGTCTTGCGGGTCATGGGACGCGGTTTTTGCACCGCCGATGGCTGTTCGGTCCGAGGCGGGCGCGCGCTATCAAGCGCTGCATAACCGGCCTCCTCACGCTCTTCGAAATCGAACAGCGAGGTGCTTACGGCGACCTGCGGCTCGGCAATCACGGGCAGGTTTGCACTGACGCGAGAGGAGCTTTCGGTCTCGTCGGTACTGGTCGCCGGACCGTCCTTCTGATCGGTCAGAAGCGGAACGTCATCCTGATGACCGGTGGGAAGAACAGTCCCGGATTCGTCTCCTTTCCCTGCTTCAGGCCAATCGTTGGTCAGCTCATCATCCGTCTCATCCTCGCTGGCGTAATCACTGAACAACGGTCCATGCTCGGCCTCCCAGCTCGCCCGGTCCCAGACTTTTGCATCGATCTCTTTGAAGCCCTCGTCCCACTCGAGATGAACCGTCTCCCCTACGACCTTGAAGGGCTGCTCCACGCTGCACGCCCAGCGAATATCGTCGAGAAACATCTCGCGGCGTTCTTCTTCCCGGCGCTGCTCGGCGAGACGCGCCACCTCCTCGTAGGTGGAGGACAAGCGAAAGCCGCTGGCGAGGAGGACCTCAAAGGCTTCGGCACCAGGGACCGTATCGGCAAAATCCTGCGCCAAAGACTCGATCATCTTCGGTACGTCGCGGGCCCAGTCATCGGTCGAGCGGTTGTGTGCCTCGAGGCGTTCGAACGCGCTTCGGACAGCGACAAGCTGGATTTCGAGCCCGGCATCGCGGGCCTCATAGGCCCTGCGCTGGATCAGGAAATGCACGAGCGCCTGCAGCCGGTCGAGATCGCCCTGCTCGGTCAATCCGAGCACTTTTCCGAGGAAATCGACATCGCGATCATGGACCAGCCTTTGGGCGCGCGCATAGGCGCGTGCCTGGCCTTCAGAGACTTCGGCGAGACAGCTGCGCAGATGATAAAGGCCCTCAAGGAAAGAGGTGCTAAACCCTGCCGGCAGACCGCAATCCTCGCGCGCTGCACGTGCAAACTCCGCCGCTCCGGCATCATCCTTCAGCGTGTGTCTGGCATAGTCGATTGCGGCTGCTTCTTCCGCCGTCATACCGCCCGTGTAGGCATCGAGAACGCCTGCCCGCATCATCTGCACCCACAGGTTCTCAGGGTTCTGAAAGTCGGGATCGTCGCGCCAATCTGAGATCAATTTCGATATCAGATCTGACGCAAAAACCGGGAGCCGGCCGATGGTCGACGCCGCATTTCCGCGGCTCATAAGCCTTTCGATGAAAGGGCGTACCATCGCGTCGATCTTGTCCTGATCGGTGCGCTCGCGGCTCGGCGGTACATCCTCTTCGATGGCCGGGCTTTCTTCGCTGAGGATGTCCAGTTCGATCTGATACTGCTCCCATTCGACGAACGAGAGCATGGCTTCGGCGGCGGCTTTCTGAGCCTTGGCCCTGCGCTTGCGGACGGCTTTCTCGTACTGCCGCAGCGCTCTCTTGAGGGGCATCTGCAGGAGCAGATTATTGCGCAGAACCTCGCGAGCCTTGCGGGCAGCCGACGTCAGTTTGCCGCCCGTGTCACGCTCCTCCGTCTTCGCCCTCATCTCCAGATAGGCGTCGAGCTGCGCGCGCAGATCCGGGAATGCGGCAGTCGCGCGCCGAAGCAATTCGATCATCAAAGTATTGAGAGGTGAGTTGTCCATGAATCCGCATTGTAGGATGCGGATTCGGTAGACCAAAGCAGTCGGACAACTTTTTTTGTCGCAACAATTGGAAAATGCGACAGCGGACTGTCTTTAGCAATCCGTCCGTCGCCTATCAATTAAGATATCGAAGATCGCCGGGACTTGAACATTTGCGCATACGCAAATGAAACCGGTTCGCAAGGTAAACGGACTGACTTGCCGTTTTTACCCTTTCTCGTTTTTGAGGCGCAATACCTCAAAGTCATCCGCACCCGTGGAGCGGACGATTTTGATGACATCGTCCGAACTCGCGTTCGCCCGATAAGGAGCTCGCTGACGCTCGCACGTCGGCTTTTGCAAGCCTCCTTCGAGTGCGGCCTGGCGCGGCCTGGGGCGATGTCGCCGACATCTTGGGGGGCGGACCCTTCGCTCGCAGCTGCGGGCCGTCTTGGTGTGAAATCTCCTGAAAGGAGGATGCCGGGTGAAACCGGCTGGTGAATGGAAAAGGGGATGCGGCAAGCGCGTCTCCGCGCCTTGCCGGTTTCGCATAGAAGGAAACCGACAAATGAATACGTCAGATAGATCGGCGAGACGACACGAGCGTCTCGCCAGGGTGCTCGAGCGCAGCGATGATTATCGCGTGCTGCGACGCGTGCCCGATCGCTTCACCAACATGCCCGAAGGCGGCGCTCCGCCCGATGGATTTTGCGTCGCGCTGGTCGATCTTGAAACGACTTCGCTCGATGCCAGTGACGGACACATCATCGAACTGGCGCTGATGCTGGTCTGGCTCTCCGATGAGGGCGATGTCATTGGTCATTTCGGGCCGCTCAACTGGTTCGAAGATCCCGGCGTTCCGATCCCTGCCGAGATCACCATGGTGACAGGCCTCGCTGCCCAGCACCTCGTCGGCAAGAAGATCAACGATGCGAGCGTTGCAGGCCTGCTCTCGCGGGCCGATCTCCTCTGCGCTCACAATGCAAAGTTCGAGGTGAGCTGGCTCGAGAAGCGTTACCCGGAACTTGGCGGTAAAGCATGGGCCTGTTCGATGGCAGACATCGACTGGCTGAAGGCCGGCTGCGATGGCCGCGCGCAGCAGCATCTCCTCGGCCAGCATGGCTGGTTCTCGAATGCGCATAGGGCAGCCGATGATGTCTGGTCGCTCTTCATCCTCCTCCAGGAGTCGAGGCGCGGCTGCGAGCGCCACAGCCGCACACATTTCCAGCGGCTTCTCGAAGCGGCAAACCGGGTGACCACGCTCGTCCAGGCAACGCGCGCTCCGTTCTCCAAGAAGGACCTGCTCAAAGCGCGCGGCTACCGCTGGAACAGCACGGGCCGCGTCTGGCAGAAGGAGCTCGACCAGTCGCTCGTCGCGCACGAGCAAGCCTGGTTCTTCCGCTCTGGGCTTCCGGCGCCGACGCTCGAACCGATGAGCGCGCATGAGCGGCACCGCTAACGCCAACAATCACCATCAACAATGATCCGCGAAAGGCCCGCCAGAGTGCGGGCCTTTCTGCGTTCGACCTGAAAGGAATTTTTTACGATGACTACCGATACCAGAACCTGCCTTGGCCAGTGGGCCGAGGATGCGCGCCTGTTCGCCTCGCGTCAGAGCGAGGACAACAGCGCAACGCTGACGCTGATCGTCTGCGATTTCGAGTACCTTTACGACCGCGATCGCCACGCGGCCTACATGATGGCGGAAGGCAAGGCAGCCGAGCGCAAGATCCGTTGGCCTTTTCACCGCATCGCTGCGGCCAGCTGGCTGGTGGCAAGATACCTGCCCGGTGAGGGTAAGATCGCGTTCGATGAACCAGTCGTTTTCACGGCCGAGACGTCGAGCGAGAAGGAGATGGTCGAGGCCTTCTTCGATGCCTGCCGCGTCGAACCTGGTGCCATTGTCACGAGCTGGGGCGGCGAAGCGAAAGACTTTGCCGCTCTGCGCACGGCAACGATGATGCATTCGCTCATTGTGCCTGCCCAGCTGGCAGACCTCCATCCTCACAGCCGTAACCGGCTCGACCTGTGCCAGGCGACCTCGGTTGCCGCTGCCAGCGTGCACCTGCCTGAGTTCGCCGCAGCGCTCGGGGTCCCATGCAAGCCGACCGCTTCGCAGGACATCGGGCCGCTGGTCGAAAATGGCGACTGGGCAATGGTCGGCGAACAGGTCCTGGCTGACGTGATGACGACCACGCTGATCGCGATCTATCACCTCGCGAGCATGGGCCAGGTGACCATCGATCGCACGGTTATGCTCACCGCACTGTCGGAGCGGTTGCGGGACAGCTTTCCGAACTCGGATTTCTGCGCCCGCACGTTCGCGTCCTGGGCACGCGCCCAAAGGGCCGCAGCGGGTTTGCGGGGCACAGTCTATCGCGCTCCGGTTCCGGCAGGAGAATGCATGGCAAAACGACGGCCGCCCCTTCGCGAAGGAGTGCCGGCATGATGTGATCCTTGACACACGAATGGCCGGCTCCGGGCGCGCTGGCATTCGCGACAAATTGCGCCCGCCCCGATACCTGCATGCTGCAGGTTTTTATCAGCCGCTCGTCTGCTCCGGACAGCGGCTCTTTTTATGCGAAAAGGAAATAAGAATGCCTCCCAAGAAAAAGACAGGCCGCGTTGCCGTGCCTACCAATCCTCACACCAACCTTCCCGCCCTGCCCGAACGCTTCGCCATCGGCGGGCGCGAGATCAGGCCGGTGCAGTTGTTCGTCAACGGCAAACGCCAGGTTGAACGCGATGGCCCATGGGCCGGCGAGCCCGACAAGATCGCCTGGATCGATGCGTCCACAGGCAAGGACTGCATCCTCCTGCGTCAGCATGGCGGCCACTGGTCCGGGTTTGTCGCGGTAAGCATCGCCCATCCGCTCTGGGGTTTCAGCGCCGACGCCATTCCGGCTTCCGCCGGACTCCACGTGCATGGGCCGATCGATTACGCGGCACCTTGCGATGAAAGCGGAGCGCCCGAGACGAGCGTCTGCCACGTCACAATCGGAAGCTCTCGGCCCGCCCGGCGCTCGGCACCGCAGAGGTCCAGCACATCGGGCGATGTCGATCGCACGAACTGGTGGTTCGGATTCAGCGCGGATCAGGCGGCAGACTACGTCCCCAATCATAACCGGCCGCTCGAACGCGAAGAAGGACAGGTCTACCGCGACATGGACTACATGTTTCAGGAGGTGACGACGCTTGCTTCGCAGCTCGATGCGCTCGAAGATCGTCACACCGGCTCGCTGGCGCCGCCAGCACTCGGCACACCTGTGCCAAAACTCGGCAAGTCGGGAGGCGATCATGACTGAGCGCACTCCATACGAACGCCGCCGAAATGCCGCCCTCCCCTGGGGCTACTGGTGCCGGACCAGCGGCGAGGAATGGCCGCCGCTTTTCGACGAGGAGGGAAATGAATGGCGCAGCCTCCGCGAATACTTCTGGACAGCTCGCCTGGGCATGGCGAGCGCATCCGAACACGATCGCGAACATGCGCTCGAAGTTCTCCTCTCCATCCTCGTCGCTATCGACCGGAGGGTGATCGGCATCGAGGAGAAGGTCATCGACCTCTTCGAAGACTCCTGGCAGCTCGCCCGCCAATTCGTCGGGCATTGGCTCGAAGGTATCGGCTTTACCGATGACGGTCTCTCGGGCGAGCTGACCCCTGAAGGCCGGGCCGTGATGGTAATGCTGGCGAGCACCCGCTCACGGCAGGCGGCACGCATCCCGATCGGCCTGCCTGTGTTCAGGGCAACGACAGGTCCCGATCTTGGAGATGACCCGGCTATGCACGAACAGGTCATGGCCCAATGCGAGGCTTTCGCCGCCAAACTCGAACTGCGGTTTGTCCGAGACGATCTCGCAGGGCGGCCGGCCATCAAGCTGATTGGTCCGCCCGAAGGCAACAACGTCCCCCTCGCCCGGACGCTATGGTCGATGGATTTTCCGCGCCGCTACGAACGCGACCGGCTCTATCGCTGGCTGGTTGACCGGATCGACAGGTGGGAGACCTGGGCTGAGCGGGCACGCCGCGACGGGGCGCAGGCCCTTACCGAACATTTGTTGCGGCTGCGTTTCGCGCAGGAAACAGACGACGCTGAATGATAGAGGGCGCCCGCTAGACGGGCGCCCCTTTTTTGCATCCACATTCGCCCTTGGTGAGCTCGCTGGTAGGCCAAGATTAGCAGCCGCGCGTGTATCTGCAGACCTAATACCCACGCCGGCCAAGATCGCGCCTGAAGCCGCCAACTTCCGACAGATAATCCAGCATGGGATGCGTGAACCATGCCAGCGTGTCATCATCGAACTCTCGATTGCCATCGAGGTACTTTATCTCGACGTGTTTCCCGCCCTTGAACTGCCCCCGCGTCAACCGCGACAGTTGCGAATAGGATATTCCGGTATGCTCCTCGAGTTGCCGCAGGGTCAGTCCTTCCTTCTCACGTCCGGTTTCAAGCGCTTCGCCAAGTTGTAGACACACCTCCGGATACTCAGGAATGGGCGGCTTCGAACTAACACCCTGTTGCGCCACCGCATCGAGGTCCATGTCGAGCAAGTCGAGATACCTGCGCAGGGTTTTGTAGGACGGCAGCTTTCTGTCGTTATCGATGCGACTGAGCGTCTCTCGTTTGATACCCAGCACTGCTGCGAACTCGTCCATAGACATCGTTCCGTATTCAGAAGATTCCGCCCTGGCTTTGCGCAAGATGCTGCCGACGCCATCGATGAGCCCCGAGTAACCCCCGGGTAATCGATAGCGGTATGATTTTCTCGAGGCAGCTCTGTGACTTTGTTGCATATTGAGCTTTCTGCGCCATATATGCTGAGAATGAAACAGCTTTCTCCACTCCGAGCCGATGTAGGCAACACCGGACCAGACCGTCAATCAGCATGCAGGCTGGGTGACGGAAAGCCGTTGTCGGCCGAGGTCACAACGCCTGCAAATCCGATTTCAGAGCGAGACAAGGCCCGACGGCTCGACCAGTTCTACACCCGGACCGAGGTCGTCGAAGACCTCGTCGAATGGTATCGCGTCAAACGGATTGAACACAATCTTCTCCGGTTTCAGCGCACCCGGATAATCGAACCCAGTGCGGGCACAGGCGCATTCCTGCGGAAGCTCCCGTTTGGCAGCGCTGGCTACGATATTGACCCGAAAGCGTCCGGGATTCGTCAGGGCGATTTTCTCGCCCTGCCTTTGTCATTGGACGATCCGCTGCTCGTCATCGGCAACCCACCTTTCGGCAAGAACGCCAGCATGGCGATCAAGTTCTTCAATCATGCTGCTGGGGCCGCCGATGTGATCGCCTTCATCGTGCCGCGCACCTTCCAGAAGGTGTCGGTACAAAATCGCCTCGATCTCAGCTTTCACCTGATCGACGAGATGGCGGTGCCGAAGGATGCATTCATCTTTGAGGGAAAACGCAAGCACGTACCGGCCGTTTTTCAGATCTGGGTGAGAAAAGACGTGCGGCGGCAGAAGATCGCTCTTCCCAAGGCGCACGCAGACTTCGAATTCCTGCGTGCTGGAGAGGCCCACAAGGCCAACTTCGCGATCCAGCGCGTCGGAGCCGATGCCGGACAGGTACATCATAATCTGGAGGCGAAACCCAGCGCGCACTATTTCGTGAGGGCAACGCCGGAGATCGATGACCTCGAGGATGCAATGTGCAGGCTCAGGCTCGATTTCGAGGCCATGGCGCAGCGCACTGCAGGCAAGCCGAGCCTCGCGAAAACGGAGGTGGTTCAGCTCTACATGCAGTTTCGAACTTCCAGGTCCGACGAACCTGAAGCCAGGCCCGAATGTTCTTCGCCCGATCGTAGGGTGGAGGGGAAGGATGCAATATGCAATTAGAACGCAAGAACACCTGGCGGGTTACGAATGCTTGGCAGGCGAGCGATGGCTTGGCTGGGATGACGAGCTTCACCAGGAAGGTCTTCGAACGCATTAAGCTCGAGGCCAGATCCTATGGCGAGGTGGTGACGCAAATTCAGTCCATTGCGACAGTCGATGAGCACGATGAACGCTGCTCTGCCTGCATTTTTGTCGTTACCCTACCCACCGGTCTCACCGTCGAAATCGAATACGATTCAGCGCACGCGATTGAGATATTCTACGACATCGACATAGAGGACGTAGAATGGGCCGCCAATTTCTTCGATTACGGATACCAGGATCTTCGGCGCCGCAATTTCGACAAGATCGCGGACGCCGTTCACGAAACTGTGAGGCTTCTCCGTGCTACCTTTCAGGAGTGGGCAGATCGAAATGGTATAGGGGTGCATCTCATAGGCTCCAAGGTCACATGGAGCATCTGGGATCGATATACGAACGTGGTGCCTCACGTCGTTTCGATATCCGCCCTGGATGAGGAACTCCGGCCATCGGTGCTGGAATTTGAATTGGATTGCTTCGGCGACAATGCAGAGAATCTCCAGGAACTGTTCGATCAATTGTCACGTCGGGAGGCAAAGCTGAAGGCGCTGAGGTCGCAAGGGGCCGACGGAAAGATCGATCTTCTGGCAATGCGTTCGCTCGCGGCAGAGGGGCCTTTGGAGGATAATCTTCGGAACTGGGCTTGTACGCAGTTGCAAAGCGATCGCCGTGATCACTATTATTCGGAAGATGCCTGCCATATCCGGCTTCACAGGCAGGTACCGTCAGAACCGATCTTGGAATTAGATGGATCATCCGTCAGAGTTTGCGGGATGCATTTGCCCGATGGCGTGCTAGCCAGCTGTATTGGTTCGCCCATCACTGACATCGTAGATTTTGAACATTTCTCGCGAGAAATGACAGTTCTCAAGGCGCGGAATAGCTGCTGCTCTGATGGAAACTACGTCGAATTCGAAATTGACCAGCCTGCATATTTTTTCTGTAGCCTCTCGGGCCGGTATTGGCTCTAGATGTCCGCTAATGGGCCGGAAACGGATTGTCCGGATCTGGTGGCTGCAGCGTCGAAAGCCGACATTCCACGCGCGACCAAAGGCGGTCCCTATGGTGCTGCTGGCCCCCTTTCGCAAGCAGTCCTTCCATCAGACTATCTATGGCTCGTGTCGATCTCTGAACATGGGGCCTTTCTTTGGTACAGATTTCCCGAAGGCAAGATGCGCGGACTTTGGACGCTGCAAATCGATTGATCTTGGGCAAATTACGGAACAATCTCAGCGCGATACCGCTCTAGTGTTATCTTTTTAGGAGATTAACCATGGTGGACACCCCACGAAACCGAACAAGTAGCTCTCAGCACGGCGACGTAGCCGATGATCTCAAGGGTGACGCCCGCGACCTCAAGGAAACGGCGACCAGACAGGGCGAAGCGAAGGCCGCCGAAGAAAGGGATCGGGTCGGACGCGCGGCGCATTCCGCTTCTTCGGCCATGCAAACCGCTGCCGACGAACTGCAGGGAGACGACCGGGCACCCGATTGGCTTGCTTCTGCATTCAGCAGCGTGGCACGCGAAGTGGGCGGGCTGGCATCGCGATTGGAGAACAAGTCTCCGCGTGAACTGGCTAACGAAACGCGCCGGTTCGCCCGCGACAATCCGTCGGCCTTCCTCGCCGCATCGGCTGCCGCCGGGTTCGCTGCCGCCCGCTTCCTTCGTGCTGGCGCCGAATATCACGACGACTACGATGTCGGCCAGAACGATAGCGACCGCAGCGACGCTTACCATACACGCGGAACCTATGGTGCTTCGACCGGCATGGCCGAAACGACCCCGGCCACTACCGCCGCCTCGACCACTCCTACCGCGACGACGGGTTTGGGTGATCGCGAAAAAACTGTGGCACAGGCGCGCACCAGCGTTGCGTCTTCCCGTTCAACGGGAGAAACGCGGTGAGCCAGATCGACAACAGAACCGACCGCGCGACGAAGACCAGCAGAACCGACGATAACGTCGTCGACCTGCTCGGCCGTCTTACCAGTCAGAGTGCACATCTGGCGCAGCAGCAGGTCAATCTCGTCCAGGCGGAAATGCGCGAATCCGTGGCAGACATCCAGAAATCGGTTGCGAGCCTTCTGGGCGCAGCGGTGTTCGGTATAGCCGGTCTCGGTGTCACACTGATGGGCATTGCCTATCTGATCGGCGACGCCATCGACGACCGCGATCTGGCAACCCTGCTGGTCGGCCTTGCAACCCTCATTCTGGCCGCCATCCTCTACGGCGTCGCCCGAAGCAAAATGAAGGCAACCAATCTCAAGCCGGAGCGCACGATCGATACGGTCGAACGCACGCCTGATGCGGCCACCGGCGACCTTACCCATTCCGGAGCAAAACGATGACCCAGAACCAAACGCGCGACCCCGATGCCATCGAAGCCGACATCCGCCGCACACAGGAAAACATGAATGAAACTGTCGATCGGATCGGCGACCAGATGTCGCCGCGCAACCTGTTTGACGCTTTGCTAGACAAGGCAGACGAGAACGGCATCGACGCGCGCTACATCCTCGACGGTGCCCGCCGCAATCCGCTCGCCATGGCGCTGATTTCTGCCGGTGGCATTTGGCTGGTCAGCGATTACGATGCCAAGCCGTCGGCGTTCACGTCCAATTCCGGAAGCGATGGCATTTCGAGCAACGCGTACGATTACGACCCTGATCATCGCGGCTATGTCGAACATATGTCGCGTATCGAGCGGCAGCCCGACGAAGACGACACGATCTATCGCCGCCGTCGCGACGAACATCGCGGAACCTATCTGATGATCGAACGCGGTCACGACGAGGACGACAAGTCCTATCGCCAGCGGCTCGACGACGCGACCAACCGCATGCGCGAAAAACGCGACAGCTTCGCCGATAGCGCGCGCCAAACGCGAAGTGACCTGGCTAAACGTGGTCGGCGCACGATGGACAAAGGACGCGATGCCTATAACAGCAATCCGCTCGTCGGCGGGCTGGCAGCGGCCCTCGTCGGCGCCATTGCCGGATCGGTGATACCGTCCTCGCAAACGGAGCGCGAAAAGCTGGGCCCCCAAGGTGCCAAGACACTGGACCAAGGCAAGGCGAAAGCCCGCGAGGTTGGCCGCGAAGCACGCGCGAAGAAGGACGAAGCGGTTGCCAAGGCCGACCGCAAGATGGAAGAAAAAGGGCCGGCGTAACGCATTGCCTGCTCGCCAGTTGCGCCAGTCCGAACGAGGTTTCATCTCTGTCGGGACTGGCGCACGGGTATTGAGCCCGGATGCATCGGGCAATTGTCTGAAATCATGCCGGCGGCATCAAACGGTGTTCGCCGGTCTGACGCGTTAGATCACCTTAGGATAATTCGACTGGCAATCTATGACTTCGACTGACGAACCACGTGGGCGCACGGCAAAGAAACCTTCACACATTTCTGCGAAAGGCTGGAAGGACATTCTTCTGAGAACGAAGGACGAGCTCGAAGCCGACCATGTTTCGGTCGTGTCCGCAGGCGTCGCCTTCTTCGGCATGCTCGCGCTCTTTCCCGCGATCGCCGCTATCATCCTGATCGCGGGATTAGTCGTTGATCCGATGGTGGTCGAACAGCAGATCGAAAGTTTCGCCGGCGGGCTACCGCAAAACGCAGCCGAAATACTGGAGAACCAAGCCCGCAAGGTTGCCGCCGGCGCGAACACCACGTTGGGTTGGGCTGCGCTCGGCAGCATTCTCTTCGCGATCTACGGCGCGTCGAAAGGCGTCAAGACGCTGATGGTCGGCATGAACGTCGCCTATGACGAAGACGAAACGCGTGGCTTTCTTCGGATTATGCGACAGCCCTTGTACTGACGGTTCTCATGGTGCTCGTCCTCGTTATCGCGACAGGATTTCGGTGAGAACCATGCGAGAACGGTTGCGTAACGCCGTCATTCTGCTTGTGTCGCCGATTGCACTCTGCCCTGTCGGTGCTTAGCTATTCATTCGAGGACCAACCGCCGAACCCTTGCGAGCGTATAAATGACTTCACCGAGCAGCGATATTGATACCTGGTTCAACAGCTTCGATCGGCTTACTAGCGTCGCTATCGGCGCGGTCGTGTTCTATATCCTGATCGTTGCGATGACCCGCGTTACGGGCAAGCGCACGACCAGTCAGATGAACAATTTCGACTGGATGGTGACCGTCGCGGTGGGGAGTCTCGCGGCCTCGGGTATCTTGCTTAAAGATGTCAGTATAGCCGACGCTGCCTTGGGTATTGCAATCATGTTCGCGCTTCAGTGGGCGACGTCCTGGCTGGTGCTGCGCAGCGATGTTTTCTCCAAGCTTATCAAGGCAGAACCGCGCATGCTGTTGCACAAGGGCGAACTACAGAAGGACGCGATGCGCGCCGAACGCATCTCCGAAGCCGAAATCTACAACGCTTTGAGGCAGAAGGGGCACCTGAGCCTCGACGATGCCAACTGGGTAATCCTTGAAAATGACGGAAAGTTTTCGATCATCCCTCGAGACGATACATCCTTGGACAATGCGCAGTTGATGAAGGACGTTGGACCGGGCGGCTCGTAACGTTGTTTGCATGCATCTCGCAAACGGTCGTTACATCGAGCCAGATGAAAACCATGTTCCTTGCGAACCATTTCAGTTCATAAGTGACCGCAGGAACCGTTGTTCAACGGCGTCTGCCGATAATCACCAAGACATCCCAGCATATCGATTGTTACGGCTATACCGTTAATTCCTTGGATTTAAATTATTCGAAACCAAACGGCCCGCTCAGAGATTACCCAATCAGAAGCTGCCGTGAGTTTTCATGGCCATCAAAAAGGAGGCCTACTGTGTCTGCACCGAAAAACCTCGAAGATTGCTACAAGGAAGAACTGGCCGACAACTGGTCTGCAAATGATCAGATGTCGAAAATGGTCAGCCAACTGGCCGACAAAGCGAGCGATCCCAAGCTCAAGGAACGTCTCAGCAAGGCTGCCGAGGGTATCAAGGATCATACCGCGACCCTGGAGAAGCTGCTGAAGGATTGCGGCGAGAGTGAGAAAGAGCATTGCAAGGGCATGGAAGGCCTCGTCAAAGAGGCGAAGAAGCATGTCATCGATGCGGATATCGACGATGATGATGTTCGCGACGTCGTCATCGTGTCGCAGTATCAACGCATGTGCCATTACGGTATTTGCGGCTTCGGCACTGCCAAGGCGTTTGCCGAAGCGCTCGGCAAGAATGACCACGCCGCCAAGCTTGATACAATTACGGCCGATATCTACGGCGCGGACGAAAACATGACCGATCTGGCGGAACGATCGGTCAACCTCCAAGCCAAGGGCTGACATGATGATGGGTGCTGGCCCCTTGACCAAGTGGGTCGGCAGCCGAAGCATTCGCACCTCGTCGATCATTGAGGAAGCGGTTGCCGGGTTGCCGTTCAAGAACCGGATTGCCGTCGGAACGGTTGCCTCGTCACTCCCCGCAAAAGTGGATTTCGCTATCTGCGTTCCCGCCCGGAACGAGGAGCATATCCTGCCCGCTTCTCTGGCGTCACTCATCGATACGGTTGAGCGCAGCGGCGCGGTAGGGGCAATTGTCCTGCTGATCAACAACAGCGCAGACCGTTCTTGGCAGGTCGCCTCTAGCATGCTCGAGGCTTCGGGATGCAACTATCTGCTCGTCAAGGTTTCGCTGCGGCCAGCCGTCGCCGATGCACCGCACGCACGGCGTATCGCGCTTGATATCGGGGCGCTACTCGTTCCGGATGGCGCGCTACTCACAACCGATGCCGACACCCTTGTCGCTCCGAATTGGGCGGCGGCGAACCTTCGGCATATTCGCGATGGTACCGATCTGGTGTGCGGCAGCGTTTCGATCGACCCGCAAGAATATACTGGCCTGCCCCACTCCGTTCGGCGTTGCGGGGAGGTTGAAGCAGCTTACTCGGCAGAGCTCGAACATCTGTGGCAACGTTGGACCGGCGGGGATGCGCCGAGTTTCCAAATCGCCGCGATGGGTGCCAGCCTGGCGCTGCCGACTGCGCGCTATCGTGCGATCGGCGGTATGCCGATACCACCTGTTGCCGAGGACAAGGCGCTGGCCAGTCTCGCCCGTCGCCGTGACTGGTCCATCAAGGTAGCGAGCGACGTGACAGCCAGTACATCCGGACGACTTTTTGGGCGCGCGGCTGGCGGAATGGGCGATGCATTGCGCGACCGTGCCACGCACGACGATCCTTACTGCGATGAGCAGCTGGTGCCGCTCGCCCTGCTGCAACGCCTTGCGCATGTCTGGAATGGTTTGCAATTCGGCATGGGGAGATACGCGCAGTTCCAGGACGCAATAGCGCGCGATCCTGCATTGCAACATCGCCGGATGCGCATGTCCCAGGTCATGGTCAACCTGTCCAATGCTCGAAAGGCGACACTGGATGACACAACGAGCGCGCTTCGCGCAGCGGGTGTCAGAGCGTGACTGACCGTTTGGCAAGACCCGGCATCAATCGAGCAATATTCTCTTCGCGGACCGGGCACCTCCAGTCCGCTGCCGAAGAGCAGGCACCCCGATGCCAAAGCACGTCTGCATGGATGCGTCCATACCGGGCCGCTGCATGATAGCGCCCCGGCCTGATCCCCGTAAGGAAATGCTCGCTGCCATTGCCGCCCGCGCGGCGGCCAGTGACCGGATGGGTGGTGACCTCTCCCACGATGTCGCGGCGCTCCACGATGCTGGGTGGCTTGCCTCCTGCCTCCCGCTTGAGCACGGCGGACAGGGCTGGGGTTGCGCGCCGGAAGGGGTGGCGGGGGCATTCGAAGCCTTGCGTGATCTTGGACGGGTCAATCTCTCGGTCGCGCGGTTGTTCGAAGGCCATATGAACGCGGTAAAGCTGGTGGCGCTTTATGGCCGGGAGGACACGCAGCAGCGTCTTGCGCACAGTGTTCATGCAGGCGAGCTGCTCGGCGTATGGGGTGCGGACGATCCAGCCAGCCCGCTGACACTCTCGAACCAACCCGCAGGCATTGTGCTGGGGGGCGCCAAACGCTTCGCATCGGGCCTCGGCCTCGTTCGCCAGGTGGTGGTGGCGATCAATGGAGAGCAGGGCGTCTTGCTGGCACTCGCCCCGGCCAACGATCCTTCGCGCTGCGATCCTTCCGGCTGGAACGTCTCGGGGATGCGCGCCACGCGATCTGGGCGTTACGATTTCACCGGGGGCGAACTTGCAGACGATGCCGTGCTCGGCGAACTGGGGGATTATTCGCGCGAGCCGCATTTCGAGGGCGGGATCTGGCGCTATTGCGCTGCACATTGTGGCGGTGCCGAGGCGCTGTTCGCGCATTTCCGCGAAGCCTTGCAGGAGCGCGGCAGGATCGAGGATCCTCACCAGCTCGACCGTATCGCGACTGGCGCTATCGCGCTCGAAACCATGCGGCTGTGGCTGTGGCGAGCAGCAAGAGCGGTAGAGACGCGCGATGCGAAGCCCGACACCGCCACCCTCTCGCTACTGGCGCGGCAGGTGACCGAGGACAATTGCCGCACTGTGCTGGCGCTGGTCGAGCGCGGGCTGGGGATGGCAGCGCACGAGGAAGGCACCGCGATCGAACGGATCCGCCGCGATCTGGGGCTGTTCCTGTGCCAGGCGCAGCCTGATGCCAAGCGGCAGCGCGCCGCGCGGGCTCTGGCCGGGCGCGGATTGCGGGCAGAAGATCTGTGAGCGTTCCTGTCATCGCGCAAGGCAGCGTGCTTCGCGCTGCGGAAGGCGCGGCCGCGATCCAACTGGACGAGCTGTCGCCGCCCGGCGGGCTGCTGCTGGTGATGCCGCATCCCGACGACGAGACGCTTGGTTGCGGTCAGGCTCTGGCCGCAGCGGCCGATGCGGGGCGAACGATCGGGGTGGTGCTGGTGACCAATGGCGAGGGTTCGCACCCCGGCTGCGATCGCGCCAAGCTGGTTGCAATGCGCCGCGCCGAGCTGGAGGAAGCGCTATCGAGCCTCGCCCCGCGGCGTCCGGCCGCAGTTCATGCGCTTGGACTGCTCGACAGGCAAAGTCGCCAGGGCGATCTCACCGACGCGGGCCAAGAGGCGCTGTTCGCCTTTGCAAACATCATCGATCCGCAGGCGATCTGGACCACCTCCTATCTCGATCCGCATTGCGATCACATCACCGCGCATGCGATCGCGCGCGATCTGGCACAGCATTACCGGGCACCGCTGTGGAGCGCGCCGATCTGGGGGCGCTTTGGCGAACGACGGCTGCCCGAGACCGAGCTTCGCCTGTTTGAAGCGCCTTCGCTGGCAGAGCGCAAGCGGCTTGCGCTTTCGGCCTACCGGTCGCAATTCACCGACCTCATCGACGACCCGGAGGCCTTTATGATGCCCGCACCGCTGCTGGCGCATTTCGCCGCGCATCCGGAGATATTCCACCGTGACTGAGGCACCCAGCGACCGGAAGGCACGCTTCGACCAGTTGTTCGCCAAAAACCCCGACCCCTGGGACATCGACACCAGCGACTATGAACGCGGCAAGCGGGAGGCTGTGCTCGCCGCACTGGGCAAGCGGCGCTTTGCACGCATGCTGGAAGTGGGATGCGCAGGAGGGGCGCTGACCGAACGCCTGGCGGAACTTGCCAGTTCGATAGTGGCACTGGATGTCTCGACAAAGGCGATCGATCTGGCGGCCAGGAGGCTACCTCGGTGCGACAGTGTCGAGTTCGTTGTCGCCGAAGTGCCCGTTTATTGGCCAGCGGGGCAGTTCGACGCGGTGATCCTGTCAGAAGTTCTCTATTTTCTCAGCGTCGGGGAAATTCGCCAGGTCTCGCAGCTTGCCCATGAAAGCTTGACCGGGAACGGGCTGTGTCTGCTGGTCAACTGGATCGGCCCCAACGATCTGCCCGTCGATGGTGATGCCGCGGTCAAACTGTTTCTCGACGCCGCGCCCTGGCAGGTGGCCAAGGCGCGGCGCGAGGAGTTCTACCGGCTCGATCTGCTCGTGGGGACGCCCGGCGACTAGTTCGTCGCAGGCGTGTCCATACCCGGCTTGAGCACCACCTTGGTCCAGCTGTCCTGCTCGGTGCGGAAACATTCGTAGCCACGGTCTGCGTCCTCAAGCGGGAGGCGATGCGAGATCAGGAAGGTGGTGTCGAGCGTGCCGTCCTCGATCTTCTCGAGCAGATCCTTGGTGTAGCGCTGGACATGGGTCTGCCCGCTGCGGATATGGAGGCCTTTCTCCATCAGCGCACCCAGCGGGAATTTATCGGTCATCCCGCCATAGACGCCGGGTATGGAAACGCGCCCACCGGGCCGGACCGCAAGGATCGCCTGCTTCAGCGCACTGGCGCGATCCGCACCCATGCCGACCTTCTGCTTCACAACATCAACCAAGTTGTCGACCGCGAAGCCGTGGCTTTCCATCCCGACAGCATCGATCACCGCGTCGACACCAATCCCGCCCGACATTTCCATCAGCGCTTCGCGGACGTTCGTCCTGCGGAAGTCGATCAACTCGGCACCAAGCTGTTTGGCCAGCGCGAGGCGGTTGGGATAATGGTCGATGGCGATCACCTTGCTGGCGCCCATCACGATCGCGGACTGGATCGCGAACAGGCCGACGGGGCCACAGCCCCAGACCGCGACGGTATCGTCGGGCTGGATTTCGGCGTTTTCCGCCGCCATCCACCCGGTGGGCAGGATGTCGGAAAGGAACAGCACTTTGTCATCGTCAAGATGGTCGGAGACCACGATCGGCCCAACATCGGAATAGGGCACGCGGACATATTCCGCCTGACCGCCCGAGTAGCCGCCGGTCATGTGCGAATATCCGAACAGCGCCGCCATGGAGTGACCGTAGAGCTTGGCCGACATATCCTGCTTTTCTGCCGGATTGGAATTTTCGCAGGCGGAGAACTGCTGGATCTGGCAATGGAAGCAGCCGCCGCAGCTGATGGTGAAGGGCACCACGACGCGCTGGCCCTTCTTGAGCGTGCTGTCGCTGCCGGTTTCGACCACGCGGCCCATGAATTCATGGCCCAGCACGTCGCCGGGAAGTACGCCGGGAATAACCCCGTCATAAAGGTGGAGGTCGCTGCCGCAGATCGCGGTGGAGGTAACCTCGATGATCGCATCACGCGAATTGATGATTTCGGGATCGTCGACGGTGTCGACCCGGACGTCGTGCGTCCCGTGCCAGGTGAGGGCTCTCATGTTTCCTTCTCCTGCTGCTTGGCAGCGCGGGTGTTTTCCTTGCGGTGGGCGGAGGTGGCGATCTCGCCGGTCTCCATCAGCCCCTTGAAGCGCTTGAGATCGTGGCGCGCCTGCACCTCCGGCTCGCGCTGGAACAGCTTTGCAATGGTACGGCCGAGGTTTCCGGCAGGCGGATTGTAGGACATCACCAGCGAAACGCGGGTTCCGCGATCGCCCGGTGCGTCAGCGAATTCAACGCTGCCGCGCGTCTCGATGTCCGAGCCTTCGACCGAGCGCCAGGCGATGCGTTTACCTTCGACATCCTCGCAGACCTCAGTCTTGATCTCGACCGTCTGTCCGGCGGGAGCCTTGATCACCCAAACGCGGTGGTCGCCCTCTTTCCGGATCGTCTCGACATTCTCCATGAACCTTGGAAGATTGCCGAAATCGCGCCAGAAGGCATAGAGTTCGGCGCGCGGCTTGCGGATTGTAACCGTGCGCCCGAGCACCGCATGGTCGCTATCGGGGCTTTTGCGGGTGTAGAAGGGGGCATCGTCATCGCCCCCCTTGCGCCGTTGCGACAGGAAGGCGCCGAAAGCCAGCCCCCCGATCGCAAGGCCGAGGCCGGCAACGGTGCCAGCCAGGCCGAGTTGCTTGTCATTGGTCATGGTCTGTCCTCAATCCTTCTTTACCTCTTCGCGATCCCAGAAGCGCAGCTTTGCGCAGCGACTGATGAAATCCTTGGCGGCATCGGGCTTGGCCAGTTCGACGAAGCCGTCGTCCATCCGCTTTGCCACACCGGCGCCTTCGAGCAGCGCCATTGTCTCGGGGACGTAGGCAATGAACTTGGCGTGGGCGAAGGCGTCGTTGACGAAGTCGATGCTGGGCTTGTCCTTGCCGAAATTCTCGGCGGCCTTCTCGCCCATCACCAGCGCCACGGCGTCGTAAACCACCGAGGGGCCGCCATCGATCTTCTGGTCGGCTTCCATTATCTCGCCGTCGGAGAGTTTCGCACCCGCCACATGCGGGGCGATGATCTCGACCATTGCGCCCGCGCCCTTGGCCGCGTCCTTCAACGCCTTCACCACTGCGGTATCACCGCCTTCGGCGATATAGATGCCCAGCTTGCGGCCCTTGAAACTGTCCGGTCCGTTCTTGAGGATGGACAGCGCCGGGCTTTCGGGCAGATCGTCGATCGGCTTGCGCGCGGCGGTGATCTTTTCAGGCATTTCGGTCAGACCGATGCCGTCGGCAACCACCTTGGCAAGCCCATCGTCGATGTGGCGCAGATGGCTTACCATCCGCTTGCGAATGTCCATCCGCTCGACCTTGGAAAGCTCGAACACCAGCGCATTGCCCATATGGGTCTGCTCGATCGCGGTCTGCGAGATGTAGAACTGGCGCGCCTGGCTGTAGTGATCGGCAAAGGTCTCGCTGCGCACCCGAACCTTGGGCCCGGTAACCGGCGCTTCGTAGCTGGCGAAGCCATGCTCGGCACTGGCGCGGGGGCCCCGCGGTTCGCGGTTGTCGTCCATATCGCCCGACCAGCTGTTAGGTTCGTAATTCGCCCGCCCCTTGGGGTTGGTCATAGCCATGTGGCCATCCTGCTGGAAATTGTGGACCGGGCACTTGGGCGCGTTGATGGGGATATGCGTGAAGTTCGGGCCACCCAGCCGCTTCAGCTGCGTGTCGAGATAGGAGAAATTGCGGCCCTGGAGCAGCGGATCCTCACTGAAGTCCATCCCGGGCATGATGTTCTGTGTGCAGAAGGCGACCTGCTCGGTTTCCGCAAAGAAATTGTCGACATTGGCATCGAGCGTGAGCGTGCCGATGATTTCAACCGGAACCTGTTCCTCGGGAATGATCTTGGTCGCGTCGAGCACGTCGAATTCGAAACTCTCGGCGAATTCCTCATCGAACACCTGAATGCCCAGATCCCACTGCGGGAAGTCGCCCGCCTCGATCGAATCCCACATATCACGGCGATGGAAATCTGGGTCCATACCGTTGATCTTCAGCGCCTCGTTCCAGATTACCGATTGCAGACCCTGCTTGGGCTTCCAGTGGAACTTGACGAATTTCGCCTCGCCCTTCGCATTGATCAGGCGGAAGGTATGTACCCCGAAACCTTCCATGAAACGGAAGCTGCGCGGAATGGTGCGATCGGACATAATCCACATCACCATGTGCATGCTTTCCGGGCTCAGGCTGATGAAATCCCAGAAGTTGTCATGTGCGGTCTGTGCCTGGGGGAAGCCGCGATCCGGCGCGGGCTTGGCGGCGTGGATCAGGTCCGGGAACTTGATCGCATCCTGGATGAAGAACACCGGGATGTTGTTGCCGACCAGATCCCAATTGCCTTCCTTCGTATAGAACTTCGTCGCGAAGCCGCGGACATCGCGCGCCAGATCGGGTGAGCCCTTGTTCCCGGCCACGGTGGAGAAACGGGTGAAAGTAGGGGTCTTCTCACCGACATTATTGAAGATCGCGGCGTGTGAATATTCGGGAATTGCCTTCTTCAGCTCGAAAGTGCCGTGAATGCCATAGCCGCGAGCGTGGACGACGCGCTCGGGAATGCGTTCGTGATCGAAGTGAAAGATCTTCTCGCGGGCGACATGGTCTTCCAGGAGTTGCGGACCGCGCGGACCGGCGCTGAGCCAGTTCTGGTTATCGGCAACCGGCGCGCCCTGCGCGGTGGTCAGGATATCATCTTCACCCTTGGGTTCTTGATGGGGGGCACCGCCCTTGGTCAGGTTGAGTTCGTCCGACATGCGCATTCTCCGATCTGGTTGGACTTCGTAAAGCCAACGAAGAACACGGGATTCGGTTGCGAATATGAAGAATAATTAAGGATCTAAACCATTGTTGATGGATCGTAATGTGCTCCCCTGAAATGTGACCGGTATTTGGTAGAGTACAACGCAAGGGAGTCGGACGACAATGAAGCGAAGCAGGTTCAGCGAAGAGCAGATCACCGCGGTATTGAAGGAGCAGGAGGCTGGGATGCCGACGGCGGAAGTGTGTCGCCGTCACGGGATCAGCTCGGCCACGTTCTACAAGTGGAAGTCGACGTTCGGCGGGCTTGAAGTTGGCGTTCACTGAAAAGGGCGGACCCGGCTGGATCGCTGCTGCACCACTGGTCGCCATTCTCTTCACCCTGCTGGTCGCCTTCGCCTATTTCACGAGTGGTACGGAGGTCGCGGCAATGCTGTTCGCCTCCGCGACGCTGGTGGGGGCGGGCCATGCCGCATCTCGATCACCAGCAACCATTACGCCAGTTCCATTCGATCGACCGGTGGCGGGTGCGCCAGCTTCATATCGAAATTCGCCGCCGTTGCGGCACCGACCTACGGGGCGCAGTTCCTCACCGGCTTCGACGGCGCGCTGGATGGGTATCTGTTTACCGCCAGATGCCTTCTGGGCGTTGCGCTGTGCATCATGGCGCTCTCGTAGTTCGCACGCGGCCTGCAGCCTTGAAGAATGCCGCTAAGCATGGGTGGCTTAAGAGATTGTCCGCTTTCGGGTCGAATAGAAGTCGAGTTGAATGTCCGAAATTGGGGCGCGAAGCTGCCAAAAGCCCGCCGCGAATAATTCTCTGTACCTTTAGGGCCGGTCCCAGTCGCAAGAGTGGCCCGAAAATTGACGCTCGCTACCCAATTTTCTCAGGCAATGCGAAGAGGGTGATAAACCGTTCGGCTGCGGCCAAGTCCCCGTCAACGCGCACGCCCGCCTCCTTCGCCGGAACGCCGACATAAAACATTGACGAGCCCCTACGCGGTTTGATCGACAGGACGGCGGACAATACTATGCTCCATCGCCCTGTTTACTTGGCATTTCCTCCGCATCAGGCAATAACAGCCTCGAAAGCCACGCCAATTGATTGGGGGAATGATGGCCAACGCTTATCACATGGTCCACTATCGCCGCTTCACGCCTGCGGACACGACATTGCTCAAGGGCAAGTCGCTCGAGGTCCTTTGCCGCGAAGCTCTCAACACGGAGAACGGCGCATCGAAGCTGTGGGCACGCCCCGATGACCGGATATTCGATGTTGGTGATAGCGACGGGCGCAAGATATTCCTGAACAAGGTCGCTGACTTGTCCAGTGCCGTATTCGGTGAGATGTGCTTGGCGCAGGAGAAGGACCTGCAGGCGCTCCTCAAGATGGAGGCCTCGGAGATCGAGCTCTCCGACCTCACCACTGCGACGGTCTATGACCTGAACGAAAGCGAGGCCCCGGCGGGGTCACAGTTCATTCGGGGTCTCGCCTACTGGCTTGCTATCGGGGACCATGTGCTTTTCGTGAAAACGCATTCGATGACTCCTGACCTCGTTCGCCAGTACCTCGACTGGCTGTTGAAGGTCCGGGGCGCTGTCGCTGACCCGGGCCTCAGCTTCGAGCTCAACGCGGAGTTCGATAAGACCATGACGGCCGGGGACATTGGCGAGATACGCAATCTCCGGGTGCGCGGGAAATCCGCGCCGCAGGTTATCACGGTCGAACATGAGACCGAGACCAAGGAGGTTAGCACCTCCCGCGCGGTGAAGGACAAGTTCGCTCAGATGGCGCAGGCCGTGCCGATGATTCGGGCGCTCTTCGGTGACAAGGAGGCTGAGTCGCTGATTGAAAGCCTCGGCCCGGAAGAGTATCTTGCGGTCGAGGCCCATGTGAAGGTCCGGGGCCGCCGCACCGAAGAATCACGCAAGAAGTTCCAGAGCATTGCGAACGACCTTGCGGACGAGACGGATGCCCAAGTGCAAATCGAGGGCAAGGACGGCCAGATCAGGGATGGCGATGCCATCCTACGTACCCGGATGCCCTTCCATCTGCCGCATGAAGGCAGCAATCTTTTGGAGTTCGACAACGTCGCGGACCAGCTCCAAGAGGTATATTCTCGGTTCGTGAAGGACGGAAAGATCAAGGCCTGATGGCCAGAGCGCTGACCATAATTGCGACTATCGCCGCCGCCGGATTGTTCGGCTGGGCGGTCCCGCTCGAGCGCCTGTTCGGAGCGTTCCAGCCGCTCATGGTCGCGCTGTCCATCATGGTCGCCGCCGTGTTCATCCGCCTCAATCGAGGAATGCCAACGCTTGAGTGGAAGAGCCTCGAGCCTACCGACCGGAAGGGCCTCACGGCCGCCATTGTCCGGCTGTCGAAGGAGTACGGCTGGATCATCGCCATCATCGCGGTGACGCTCGTTGCTATCGTGTCGCTCTCGGTGATCGGGAGCGAGACGGCGGCCACGTGGAATGTTTGGGTTCGCCGGATCGTCTCCGGGGCGCTGGGTGGCGCGCTCGGTCTGTGTTCTGCCCGGATGGGCTACGTGGTGTGGAGAGACATCGACATCGTCCGCCTGCAAAAGCGTCTGATAGACGGTGTGGCAGACAAGGAGGAAGGCGACCGTCAGGCCGCTCTCGCGAACGAGAAGGTGATGGAGTTCAAGTCAGCGAATGTCCGCCGGGTCCCGGTCGAGAAGCCGAAGGCATGGGGCGAATAGGGAGGCTCGTTTCGCTACCCCGGAAATACCCTTGACCGGAAAGGGCTGAACTTGCGACCCCACCCGCGTGAAGGGTGACTTCGGGCCCTCTCGTGCGTGTGGCCGCTTTCGGGAAGAAGCGGATATGGCTGCAATTGCCGAAATGGAGGCGCAATGCGGCCATTCCGTTGCTCTTGGGGCAAAGCCTGCTAACCGTTCCTCGATGACCGCAACCATCTTCCCATGGTCTCCCTACGAGGGGCGCACGTCTCTAGTGTCCGGTGGAAAGCGAACGCTTACATCGGCGTTTGCCGACCTCGTCGTTTCTCGTCAGGGCTTTCAGTCCTACGAGTTGCCGGAGATCTTCGCCGCTCCTGAGGATGACGGTGAGAACGACGCCGCGCGCGATCTCGTCCGGCTCGAAGCCGAGCATCTGTCTCGCATGTTTGTGATCGGTCGCCTCGCCAGTTTTGTACGCCCACTAGGTGGTGGTGAGGTCACCGCCATCGCACCTGAGTATTGGGAGCTCGATGATCCGCTGCCCCGCTTCGCAACAGGGGCGTTGAGTATGGACCATTGGGCTGACGAAAGCGCGGAACCGACGCATCGTATCTTCGTCGAAAGCCAGGAGTTCGATAGCTGGCTCGCACGCCTCAAACCGCTCGGACCATTGTCCAATCGCCAGATCGAAGAAATCGTCGACCCGCAATTGCGCGCGACAAGGTCTGTTGCGAGGCGGAGCGTTGATCGCGAGATCGGCAATGCTGACAGGGTGGTAGACGGTCATGCGCATGTGGCATCCACTCCGCCCGGTGTCGGTCCCGAATTCCTCACCGTGGAGGAAGTCAGCACGCTAATTAATCGTAGCCGATCTTCAATCTACGACTACGAGAAAAAGGGACAGTTCCCCGAGCGGGTGAAGATTGGAGCGAGTTCACGCTGGCTGAAGACCGAAGTTCATACCTGGATCGCCGAACAGGCAGCAAAGCGCGGCGAAAGCTAGCGTCGCTTGCGCCTGGGGCTATCGACAATCTCCTCTGGCGGCATCGCTCCTTCCATGATCATGTCGGCCCAACGCTGAGCGAGTTCGCGGCGGCGCGGTTTGTAGGCAGCGCGGTTGTACCGAAGTTCGCTTGCAGACATTCCCTTAGGGGTATGCGCGAGCATCAGGTCAATGATCATGCGATCGGCCAAGAGCCGCACATCGCTGCCGAGTTCCCGCTCCGCCTGTTCGTTCATGATGGTCGAGAAGCTGGAACGCCAGCCATGCGGTACGTGCCGACCCTTATAGCCCTCGCGGTTATAGAGATAGCCTATGGCATTCTCGCTGATAGGCTTGAGGCCCGAGCGCGCGCCGGGAAAGACAAGCGGCGATCGCCCCGTAAGCCAGCGCACGGCCCGTAGAGCTTCAACGGCCTGTCGCGATAGTGGAATCGGATGGCTGAAGGCTTCATCACTTCGCAGGTGAAGCTCCTGCTTGATCTTTTCTGCAGGGACCGTCCACAAAGCATCGCTGCTATCAGCCTCGGGACTAGCCCAGTCGACACCAGTGATGTCGGCCCATTCCATAAACCGCACCATGCCGGGACGCTGCGCCGTGAGAGCAAGCACCCGTGCTGCCAGGCGATTGACCGGGGAGGCCCCTGCCCGATCGATATCTGCCATGAGGTCTCGGATCGCAGGAACAGATAGCAAGGCGGGATAGCGCTTCGCAGGCGGCAGTGGTTTCAGCGCATCGTTGATCTCGGTAGCAGGGTTCTCAAGCTTCGCGCCTTTGGCATTGGCATAGCGATAGACCGCGGCGACACGCTGCTTGAGACGCCGCGCCGTCTCGATAGCACCTCGGTTCTCGACCTTGCGAAGAACAGCCAAGAGTAGCGGTTTGTCAATATCGGCTAAGGGCATGGATCCGAGATCTGGAAAGATGTCCCGTTCGAGGCTGGTAATGACATCGTTGGCGTGAACCGGCTTCCAGCGGCCCAGTTGAAGCCCATGCCATTCGCGGGCTACCACCTCGAAGGTCTTCGATGCCCCCTCCTCACCGACGAGTCGCCCGCGTTTCACCGCATGCCGAGGGTCCCGCCCTTCGCGCAGAATCTTCTTCGCCTCGTCACGCTTTTCACGGGCTTCGGCAAGAGAAACCTCGGGGTACGTGCCCAGAGTGAGCAAACGCTCCTTCTTCTCAAAGCGATATTTGTAGCGCCAGCTCTTGTGGCCCTTGCCCGATACGTGAAGGTAGAGACCCCGGCTATCGGTGAGCTTGTAGGCCTTGTCCCTTGCTGCTGCTGCGCGCACCGCCTTGTCCGTCAGCATCCGATACCCCCAATCCGAGTTTTCGCTACCCCCAATTTACCCCCACATGAACCTGGCTAGGGGTAGATTGGCTTGGACGGGATTGGAGTCGCAAATGCCGCAATTGTAAAGGTTTTTGCGCAATTCTGGTGGAGTCTGGATGGCCCTGAAAGGGCCGGTGGCGGAGCGGGAGTCCTCTCAGAACTCTGTGTACGATATTGGTTTTAAATCTTTTAGTATCAGCCTTGAATAATCTTACCCACACTTTTCCCCACAGAGTGGCGCGCAGCTTAGAATTTGGTTTCGAGGAGCTTAGGGATGTCTATCGAACTATTCTTCCCGAACAAGATGTGGTGACCGGCTTCAAGCCATAGTTTCGCCGCTTCTTTCCCTAAATTCCTTAGTTCCTCCAGGTGAACAGGGCGAGTATCTAGTTTGCTTTCTGCGGGCAGGGTCGAAAGGGCACCATGTGCAGGAATCATGTGTAACCTAGTATACGACTGGCCCAAACTTGCGCTCTTGTCAGAGAACCTGTTTTGTAGAAATTCGTTATTAAAATTTTCAAGCGCGCTTAGCAAAGAAGCATTGAAGGTTATTTCACTGGCTCGATTCATGATCTGCAAAGGCGTTGAAGGGTTTCCGTTGCGGACAAAAGGAGTAACTTGAATAATAAGGATATCTCTAGGGGCATCGGCATCATTTATCAGCGGCCTTATTGGCGGGTTACTACTGTAACCACCATCCCAATAAAACCGTCCCTCAATTTTAACCGCAGGAAAAAGATCCGGCAAACAAGCTGATGCCAAGAGAGACCGAGTGTCAATTTCTAGGTCTTGAAAAATTCGGGCACGGCCGTTCGCGACGTCAGTCGCACAGACAAAAAGACGCACCTTGCTCTTTTCTAGGGCCTCAAAATCAATCGAACTACGGATAATGGCTTCAAGCAGTTCGCCTGAATTTAGGCTTGCCAGATAAGGGGACGCAAATTGTCCTACTAATCGCAGCGTTGCGAGCCAAGGTTGAAAAGCTTGAGTGTCCGCCATCATGCCGAGATCGAAGGGGACGAGAGGAGAACGTCTCCCAATTTCGCTCCAAAGATAAGCCATCTGTGCATCAGGACAGTCGGGATTTTCTTCCAATCCCTGCACCAGTGCGGCAGCATTAAGTGCACCAGCACTGGTGCCACTCGCAGCCTTGATCTCAAAAAGGCCGCTTTCTAGCAGGACCTCAAGAACTCCCCACGTGTATGCACCGTGCGAACCTCCGCCCTGAAGCGCCAAGCTGACAGGTTTGGTCATCGGAATTCCTTTCGCTTGACGACACTCAAAACGATCAAGCTCACAGTTTCAGTGATCAAATTAATGATCGCCCGGAGAGATTCTTGAGGAGGCTGAATAGACTACTTTTTCCGTGCGGCTGAGAGGGCGATCAGAACACAACGACCGAGCGGATCGACTTGCCTTCCTGCATCAGGTCGAACGCGGTGTTGATCTCTTCAAGGCCCATGACATGGGTGATCATCGGGTCGATCTCAATCTTGCCGGTCATGTACATGTCGACGATCTTGGGGACGTCAGTCCGGCCCTTGGCCCCGCCGAATGCCGTGCCGCGCCAGTTGCGGCCAGTCACCAGCTGGAACGGACGGGTGGCAATTTCCTTGCCCGCCTCGGCCACGCCGATGATGATGCTGGTGCCCCAGCCGCGGTGACAGGCTTCCAGCGCAGTGCGCATCACTTCGGTATTGCCTGTGGCATCGAAGGTGTAGTCAGCGCCGCCGTCGGTCATCTCGACGATCTTGGCCACGATGTCCTCTCGGCTCATGCCCCGTGTGTTGAGGAAGTCGGTCATGCCGAACTTCCTGCCCCACTCCTCGCGGTCGGGGTTGATGTCGACGCCTATGATCTGGTTGGCGCCGGCAAGGCGGGCACCCTGGATCACGTTGAGGCCGATACCGCCGAGGCCGAACACCACCACGTTGTCACCAACCTGGACTTTTGCGGTGTTTGTGACTGCGCCGACACCGGTGGTCACGCCACAGCCGATGTAACAGCTGGTCTGGAACGGCGCGTCCTCGCGAATCTTGGCAACGGCGATTTCCGGCAGCACGGTGAAGTTCGAGAACGTCGAACAACCCATGTAGTGGTAGATCGTTTCACCTTTATAGCTGAAACGGCTGGTGCCGTCCGGCATCAGACCCTTGCCCTGCGTTGCGCGGATCGCGGTGCACAGGTTGGTCTTGCCCGACAGGCACGACTTACACTGGCGGCATTCCGGCGTGTAGAGCGGGATCACGTGATCGTCCGGCTTCACACTGGTGACGCCGGGGCCGACCTCGCGCACGATCCCTGCGCCTTCGTGGCCCAGCACCGAGGGGAAGATGCCTTCCGAATCGTGCCCGTCCAGCGTGTAGGCATCGGTGTGGCAGATGCCGGTTGCCATGATCTCGACCAGCACCTCGCCCTCCTTCGGGCCTTCGAGGTCAAGCTCGACGATCTCGAGCGGCTTCTTGGCTTCGAATGCGACGGCAGCGCGGGTTTTCATAATCGGGATCCTTCCTATTAACTATTTTCTTTATCAGAGCTTCTCGGTAAGTTCCGGCACGGCGTTGAACAGGTCTGCGACCAGGCCGATGTCCGCCACCTGGAAGATGGGAGCGTCGGGGTCCTTGTTGATGGCCACGATGACCTTGGAGTCCTTCATCCCTGCAAGGTGCTGGATCGCGCCCGAGATGCCGATGGCGATGTAGACTTCGGGTGCCACGATCTTGCCGGTCTGGCCGACCTGGTAATCGTTGGGCACGTAGCCTGCGTCCACCGCAGCACGGCTGGCGCCGATGGCGGCGCCCAGCTTGTCTGCCAGCGGGGTGATATACTGCTCGAACGTCTCGCCGTCCTTCAGCGCGCGGCCGCCCGATACGACGATGCCGGCGCTGGTGAGTTCGGGGCGTTCGCTCTTCACCGCGTCCAGCTTCACGAACTGCGAGATACCCGCATCGCCGGAACCGCTTACAGCTTCGGTGCTGGCGCTGCCACCGGTGGCTTCGGCCTTGTCGAAGGCGGTGGTGCGCACGGTGATCGCCAGCTTGGGATCGCTACTCTCGACCGTGGCAATGGCGTTGCCGGCATAGATCGGGCGCGTGAAGGTCTTTGGGCCTTCCACGCTGATGATGTCCGACACCTGCATTACGTCGAGCAGGGCAGCGACGCGCGGCAGCACGTTCTTGCCCGTGGTCGTGGCTGGGGCCAGCACGGCGTCATAGCCGTCCATCAGCCCAGCAATCAGCGGGGCGAGGTTCTCGGCAAGACCGTTGGCATAGGCGGCATCGTCCGCCACCAGCACCTTCTCGACACCGGCAATGGCAGCATGCGCATCGCCAGCGGCGGTGGTGAGAACGTGCACCGGGCCGCCAAGCGCGGCAGCGGCGGTGACGGTGGCGAGGGTGGCATCGGCGACAGCGTCGCCGTGGGGTTCAGCAAATACGAGCGTCGTCATCAGGCAACTCCCAGGGCTTTGAGCTTCGCGACCAGCGCGTCCACGTCTTCAACGATCTCGCCAGCCTGGCGGACCGGCGGCTCGGAGACCTTGGTGGTGGTGAGGCGCGGGGCCACGTCGACGCCGTAATCGGCAGGCGTCTTGGTATCCAATGGCTTCTTCTTGGCCTTCATGATGTTGGGCAGCGAGGCATAGCGCGGCTCGTTCAGGCGAAGGTCGGTGGTAACGATGGCGGGAAGCGTCAGCTTCACCGTCTCGAGGCCGCCGTCCACTTCGCGGGTGACCGACACGGCATCGCCGTCGATCTCAACCTTGCTGGCGAAAGTGCCCTGAGGGCGCTCCATCAGCGCGGCGAGCATCTGCCCTGTCTGGTTGCTGTCGTCGTCGATCGCCTGCTTGCCCAGCATCACGATGCCCGGCTCTTCCTCTGCCGCGATGGCCTTCAGGATCTTGGCGACGGCGAGCGGTTCGACCTGTTCGTCGGTCTCGACCAGGATCGCGCGGTCCGCACCCATGGCGAGCGCCGTGCGCAGCGTTTCCTGTGCCTTGGCCGGGCCGATGGAGACCGCGATCACTTCCTCGGCCTTGCCCGCTTCCTTCAACCGCAGGGCCTCTTCCACCGCGATCTCGTCGAACGGGTTCATGCTCATCTTGACGTTCGCAAGATCGACGCCGGAACCGTCGCTCTTCACGCGCGGCTTCACGTTGTAATCAATCACCCGCTTCACGGGCACGAGAATTTTCATGGCAGGTATTTCCCTCTCTATTCCAGTTCGAGGATCACCGCGTCGACCACCAGCGTTTCGCCTTCCTCGGCGTTGATGCTGGCGACTGTGCCGCTTTTCTCTGCGCGCAAGATGTTTTCCATCTTCATGGCCTCCACCGTAGCAAGCGGCTGGCCGGTTTCGACCTGCTCGCCCTCGCCCACGTGCAGTTTCACCAGCATGCCGGGCATGGGACACAGCAGCATCTTCGACGTGTCCGGCGGCTCCTTCTCGATCATGTGGCTGGCGTGCTCGGCCAGGCGCGCGGGAAGGGCGCGCACGATGTAAGTGCGGCCATGCGTGTTGATAGCCCAGTTCGGTCGCTGGCGCGTGATCTTGAGGCCGAGCGTGGGGCCGTCGGGCTGCGTGGCGGTGGCCGTGCGCTGCCCAGGCATCCAGTCGCAGTGCCCCTGGACCTCGTGCCCGTCGACTATCGCATGACCATCGCCCAGCGTAACCGTGTGATCGACGCCATCGACGCGCGCGATCCACGCGGGCGTGACAGGCGGCCGCCCATCCAGTTGCCCGCTGATCTGCCGCTGGCGGGCCTGGTGAGTGAACTCTATCCCCGCACCGATTGCCGCGATCACGCGCAGGCGTTCCTCGATCGTCGCCGCGCCCTCGAAGCCTTCCGGGTATTCTTCCGCGATGAAGCCCGTGGTCAATTCGCCGCTGCGAAAGCGCGGATGCTGCATCAGGGCCGAGAGGAAATCGATATTGTGGCCCAGCCCTTCGAGCTCGATGGTATCGAGCGCAGCGATCTGCTTGTCCGCTGCTTCATCGCGCGTCTTGCCCCAGGTCACCAGCTTGGCGATCATCGGATCATAGTAGATCGACACCTCGCCGCCCTCGGCCACGCCTGAATCGAACCGCACGCCGTCAACACCGCGCAGGTCGCCCGCCCAAGGTTCGACCGGCGTGGCATAGCGCACCAGCCGCCCGGTGCTGGGCAGGAAGCCGCGATAGGGGTCTTCGGCGTAGATGCGATTTTCGATGGCCCAGCCGTCGATCTTCACATCGTCCTGCGTCATTTCCAGCTTTTCGCCAGCAGCCACGCGGATCATCTGTTCGACAAGGTCGACGCCAGTGATTGCCTCCGTGACCGGATGTTCCACTTGCAGGCGGGTGTTCATTTCGAGGAAGTAGAAGCTCTCGCCCGTGGTGTCCGCGCCGCTGACGATCAGTTCCACGGTGCCCGCAGAATGGTATCCGACAGCTTGCGACAAGGCGACGGCCTGCTCGCCCATCTTGCGCCGCATCTCGGGCGTGACGAAGGGCGAAGGCGCTTCCTCGACCACCTTCTGGTGGCGGCGCTGGATGGAGCATTCTCGCTCGTTGAGGTAGAGGACGGTGCCGTGCTTGTCGCCCAGCACCTGAATTTCGATATGGCGCGGGTCTTCGATGAATTTCTCGATGAACACCCGGTCATCGCCGAAGGAATTGAGGCCTTCTCGCTTGGTCGCCTCGAACCCTTCGCGCACGTCCTTTTCGGAGTAGGCAAGCCGCATCCCCTTGCCGCCGCCGCCCGCGCTGGCCTTCATCATTACGGGATAGCCGATTGCGTTCGAGACTTTCAGCGCCTCCTCGGTGGTGTCGATGGCATCCTCGGAGCCGGGCACGGTGTTAACGCCTGCTTCCTTGGCGAGCTTCTTGGATTCGATCTTGTCGCCCATCGCCGCAATCGCGCTGGCAGGCGGACCGATGAAAGCGATGCCCTCCGCCTCCAGCGCCTCGACGAAGCTGGCACGCTCTGAGAGGAAGCCATAGCCGGGATGCACAGCCTCGGCCCCGGTTTGCTTGCAGGCAGCGATGATCTTCTCGGCCAGCAGGTAGCTCTCGTTGGCAGGCGGCGGGCCGATGTGCACGGCCTCGTCCGCCATCTGCACGAAGAGCGCGCGCGCATCGGCATCGGAATAGACCGCCACGGTCTGGATACCCATGGCCTTGGCCGTCTTGATAACCCGGCACGCGATCTCGCCGCGATTGGCGATGAGGATTTTCTTGAACATGATTACTCCGCCGCCTCTATTTCTTCGCCCGCAGGCGGCATGTTGTGGCCGAGCAGGCGCAGCAGGTCTGCGGCTGCTTCCACCACGTTGGTGCCTGGGCCGTAGATGCCTTGCACCCCGGCCTCTTTCAGGAAGTCGTAGTCGGTCTGCGGTATCACGCCGCCTGCCACGACCTTGATGTCAGCGCGGCCTGCGTCCTTAAGGTGCTCGATCAATTCGGGGATCAGCGTCTTGTGACCTGCCGCAAGCGACGATGCGCCCACGGCATCGACCTTGTGCTCCAAGGCCATCTTCGCGGTTTCCTCGGGCGTCTGGAAGAGCGGACCGGAGATCACGTCGAACCCCATGTCGGCAAAGGCCGAGGCAATCACGTTCGCCCCGCGATCGTGGCCGTCCTGCCCCATCTTGGCGACGAGGATGCGGGGCTTGTGATCAAGGCGGCGGGCCACGGCCTCCACCCCTTCCACCACCTGCGCGTAACGTGCGTCGCCTTCGTAGGCGCTGGAATAGATGCCCTTCACCGGTGTCGGGATGGTGTCGTAGCGACCGAAGGCCTTCTCCAAAGCGGCGGAGATCTCGCCCAGCGTCGCATCGGCGCGGGCGGCTTCCACGGCCAGCGCCAACAGGTTGGCATCGCTCCGCGCACCATCGGCCAACGCTTCGAGCGCTGTCTTGCAGGCTGCTTCGTCGCGGCTCTGGCGCACCTTCTCGATGCGGGCAACCTGCGATGCGCGGACCTTGTGGTTGTCGATATCCAGCGTGTCGATCGGGTCTTCCTCGGCCTTGCGGTACTTGTTGACGCCGACGATCACCGTCTCGCCTTTGTCGACCTTGGCCTGCTTCTCCGCAGCGGCGGATTCGATCGCCGCCTTGGGCGCGCCGCTGGCGACGTAGGCGGTCATGCCGCCAGCCTCGTCGACTTCGGCCAGCAGTTCGCGGGCCTTGTCGGCGATCTGTTTGGTCAGCGCCTCGATATAGTAACTGCCGCCCAGCGGATCGGCGACGTTGCAGATGCCCGTCTCCTCCTGGATCACCAGCTGCGTGTTGCGCGCGATCCGGGCGGAGAAGTCGGTCGGCAGCGCGATGGCTTCGTCCAGCGCATTGGTGTGCAGCGACTGCGTACCGCCGAGCACGGCGGACAGCGCCTCCAGCGTCGTGCGGATCACGTTGTTGTAGGGGTCCTGCTCCTGCAACGAGACGCCGGAAGTCTGGCAGTGCGTGCGCAGCATCTTGGACTTTTCGTTCTTCGCGCCAAGCTCGGTCATCACCTCGTGCCACAGCAGGCGCGCGGCGCGCATCTTGGCGATTTCCATGAAGAAGTTCAGGCCGATGCCCCAGAAGAACGACAGGCGCGGCGCGAAGACATCGATATCGAGGCCGGTTTCCATCGCGCGCTTCGCATATTCCTTGCCATCGGCAATGGTGAAGGCGAGCTCCTGCACCGCCGTCGCACCCGCCTCGTGCATGTGGTACCCGCTGATCGAGATCGAGTTGAAGCGCGGCATGTTCTGGCTGGTGTAGGCGATAATGTCCGATACGATCCG
>NZ_BAABHV010000003.1:0-9756 GCF_039542285.1 Erythrobacter westpacificensis | reverse complement strand
TCAATCCGAGACGAGGCCCACACTCCGCTGATCTACGCCGCGAGTTGTGCCAAATGTTCTGACGACGGACACACGGTAGGGCCGAATAGGGTTCAGCCTTGCCGCAAATGTGCTTCGCTGCGGTTGCTGCCATATCGTTCGCATTCTGGACCGATTCGAGGCGAATGCTTGCTCCGTCGGCAAACGCGTTTTTGTGCTGGGCACAATCGCCAATTGCATAGATACCGGGCAAAGAGGTTCGGCAATAGGCATCGACCTTCACTCCGTTATCACACTGCGCACCTGCCCCGATCAGTGCATCGACATCAGGGACTATCCCGATTCCGACGATAGCGAGATCACACGCGAAACCTTCGCCGTTTTCGAGGCAGATTCTGGAAACTCTGCCGTCTTTGCCGTCAAGCGATGAAACGCTGGTAGCGAGCCGAACGTCGACACCGTGTTTCCGATGCTCCTCGGCATAGAAGTCCGAAATTTCTTCGCCGGCAACGCGCGCGAGGACCCTTGGTAATGCTTCTACCAGTGTGACATCGTGGCCTAGCTTGCGCAGAACAGCGGCAGCCTCGAGACCGATATAGCCGCCACCGATGACCCCGATTTTCCTGGTTCCGGCGTCGATCTCGGCCATGATCTGGTCGACATCGCTCTTCGTTCTTACCGCATGGATGGCGCGGAGCCCCGCACCTGGACAACTGAGTCTACGCGGGGCCCCTCCTGCAGCCCAGATCAGCTTTTGGTACGACACCTCCTCACCGTCGGCGAGCAGGACAATCTTGGCTACGGAGTTCACACTCACAACTTCGCAACCGAGCTCTAACGCGATCGATTTCTCCGCCCAGAACTTGGCTGGACGGAGCTGGATCCGCTCAAACTCTTTCTCTCGCGCCATGTACTCCTTGGACAAGGGCGGTCGCTCATAAGGAAGAACCTCCTCGCGGCCGAAGAGCGCGATTGAGCCCTCGAAGCCGTTCTGGCGCAGGCTGATCGCAGCTTGGGAGCCGGCGTGCCCAGCTCCCACAATCACAACATCATAATGTTCTGCCATCTTGTTCCTTTCGCGCTTTGCGCTTCGCAATGCCTGATCGCAGATTTGCCCACTGACTACGCCAGTTCCTTCAGCAATGCGTCGAGCGTGGTGCCCAGCTCGCTGGGGGAGGAGGCAACGCGGATCCCCGCGTCTTCCATCGCCGCGATCTTGTCGTCCGCACCGCCCTTGCCGCCGGACACGATAGCGCCAGCGTGGCCCATGCGACGACCCGGAGGAGCCGTGCGACCGGCGATGAAGCCGACCATCGGCTTGCGGCGGCCCTTGGCAGCTTCCTGCTTGATGAACTCGGCGGCTTCTTCCTCGGCGCTGCCGCCGATCTCGCCGATCATGATCATCGACTTGGTGTCATCGTCGTCGAGGAACATGTCCAGCACGTCGATGAAGTTGGTGCCGTTGACGGGATCGCCGCCGATGCCGACAGCCGTGGTCTGGCCAAGGCCGACTGCGGTGGTCTGGTGCACGGCTTCATAGGTGAGCGTGCCCGAGCGCGAGACGACGCCGACGCTGCCCTTCTTGAAGATGGAGCCGGGCATGATGCCGATCTTGCACTCTTCCGGGGTCAGTACGCCGGGGCAGTTCGGGCCGATCAGGTGCGACTTGCTGCCGGTCAGCGCGCGCTTCACGGTCACCATGTCCATCACGGGAACGCCCTCTGTGATGGTGATGATCAGCTCGATCTCGGCCTCGATCGCTTCGAGGATCGCGTCAGCCGCGAAGGGCGGCGGCACGTAGATGCACGAAGCCGTCGCGCCGGTGGCTTCCTTCGCCTGGCGCACGGTATCGAATTGCGGCAGGCCGAGGTGCTCGGAACCGCCCTTACCGGGGGTGACGCCTGCAACCATCTTGGTGCCGTAATCCAGCGCCTGCTGCGTGTGGAAGGTGCCGGTGTTGCCGGTCATGCCTTGCGTGATGACCTTGGTGTTCTTATCGACGAGAATGCTCATGCGAACACCCCTTGCTTCACTTCGGCAACGATCTTCTTCGCCGCATCGCCAAGGTCGTCCGCCGGGATGATCGGCAGTCCGGAATTGGCGAGGATGTCCTTGCCCTGCTGCACGTTCGTGCCTTCCAGTCGCACGACCAGCGGAACGGACAGGTTCACTTCCTTCGCCGCGGCCACGATGCCATCGGCGATAATGTCGCACTTCATGATGCCGCCGAAAATGTTGACGAGGATGCCCTCGACAGCCGGGTCCGACAGGATGATCTTGAAAGCGGCGGTCACCTTCTCGGTGGTGGCACCGCCGCCGACATCCAGGAAGTTGGCCGGGAAAGCGCCGTTCAGCTTGATGATATCCATCGTCGCCATGGCCAGGCCCGCGCCATTCACCATGCAGCCGATATTGCCGTCCAGCTTGATGTAGGCGAGATCGTGCTTGCCCGCCTCGACCTCCATCGGGTCTTCCTCGGTCTCGTCGCGCATTTCCTCCACGTCGGAGTGGCGATAGAGCGCGTTCGAATCGAAGCTCATCTTGGTGTCGAGCACCAGCAGCTCGCCGCCTTCGGTTTCCACCAGCGGGTTGATCTCCAGCATGGCGCAGTCGAGCTTCGTGAAAGCCTCGTAGAGCTTCTTGGAAAGCTTCTGCGCTTCCTTGGCGAGACCGCCCTCCAGCTTGAGTGCGAAGGCCACGGCACGGCCATGGTGCGGCATGAAGCCGGTGGCGGGATCGATGGTGATGGTGGTGATCTTCTCGGGCGTGTTGTGCGCCACGTCCTCGATATCCATGCCGCCTTCGGTGGAAACGATCATGGCAACGCGGCTCGTCTCGCGGTCGATCACCATCGACAGGTAGTATTCCTTGGCGATATCCACGCCGTCGGTGACATAAAGACGGTTCACCTGCTTGCCTGCGTCACCCGTCTGCACGGTGACGAGCGTGTTGCCGAGCATGTCCTTCGCGTCCTGCTCGACATGTTCGATGGACTTCGCCAGCCGGACGCCGCCCTTGGCATCGGCCGGAAGTTCGGAGAACTTGCCCTTGCCGCGGCCGCCGGCGTGGATCTGCGCTTTCACCACGTAGAGCGGCCCCGGCAGCTTCTTCGCGCCTTCGACGGCTTCTTCCACGCTCATGGCCGGATAGCCGGTGGGCACGCCTATACCGAATTTCGCGAGCAGTTCCTTGGCCTGGTATTCGTGGATGTTCATGAACTTGAATTCCTAATGTTTGCAAGCGCCTCAGGCGCAGTTATCAATGACCATGGCTATGCCCTGCCCGCCGCCAATACACATGGTAATGAGGCCATAGCGCTTGCCCGACCGCTGGAGTTCATAAGCACATTTGACGGCTAGAATCGTACCTGTGGCGCCAATCGGATGACCAAGCGATATGCCCGACCCGTTGGGATTGGTCTTGGTCGGATCGAAGCCCAGTTCCTTCGCGACCCCGCAAGCCTGGGCCGCGAAGGCCTCGTTGCTCTCGATCACATCGATTTGCTCAAGCGTCAGCCCGGCCCGATCAAGCGCAATTGGCACGGCCTTTACCGGTCCAAGACCCATCACATCGGGCTCGACGCCCGCGTGGCCCCAGCCAAGGATCTTCGCCAGCGGCTTCGCGCCGGTCTCTTTAACCACCTTGCCAGTTGCAAGCACGACGGCGGCAGCACCATCGTTGATGCCTGAAGCATTGCCTGCGGTAACCGAGCCGTCCTTCTTGAAGGCGGCACGCAGAACGCCGAGCGTTTCCATGCTGGTGCTCGGCTTCACGTGCTCGTCGGTGTCGAACACGGTGATCCCCTTGCGGGTCCTTATCTCGACTGGCACGATCTGGTCCTTGAAGTAGTCAGCCTTGATGGCCTTCGCGGCGCGGGCATGGCTCTCCACTGCCAGTGCATCCTGATCCTCGCGGCTAATCGCGCAGCGTTCGGCTACGTTCTCGGCGGTGATGCCCATGTGCACTTCGTCGAACGGGTCGGTCAGCGCGCCTAGCATGGCGTCGAGCATGGCGATATCGCCCAGCTTCTGGCCATGGCGAGCCTTCAGCATGTGATGCGGCGCGTTGGACATGCTTTCAGCGCCCGCGCCAACGGCCACCTCGGCTTCGCCCAGTGCCAACGTCTGCGCTGCCGAGACGATCGCCTGCAGGCCCGAGCCGCACAGCCGGTTCACCGTCATCGCCGGTGCCTCCACCGGCACGCCCGCCTTCACCGCGGCGACACGCGCAACATAGGCGTCGGACGGCTGGCTGGGAATCACGTTGCCAAGGACGACATGCTGCACCTGGTCAGCCGCGAGGCCCGAGCGCGCGATGGCTTCGCGGATCGCGATCTCGCCCAGCTCCGCCGGACGCAAGCTGGCAAGCGAGCCACCGAAGCCACCGATGGCTGTGCGTGCCGCACCAACGATGTAGATATCAGTCTTGCTCATCTCAAAGTTTCTCCACCAGCTCGGGCACGGCGTTGAACAGGTCTGCCACAAGGCCGATGTCCGCCACCTGGAAGATGGGGGCGTCGGGGTCCTTGTTGATGGCGACGATGACCTTGGAGTCCTTCATCCCGGCAAGGTGCTGGATCGCGCCCGAGATGCCGATGGCGATGTAGACTTCAGGCGCCACGATCTTGCCGGTCTGGCCGACCTGGTAATCGTTGGGCACGTAGCCTGCGTCCACCGCAGCGCGGCTGGCGCCGATGGCGGCGCCCAGCTTGTCCGCCAGCGGAGTGATATACTGCTCGAACGTCTCGCCGTCCTTCAGCGCGCGGCCGCCCGATACGACGATGCCTGCGCTGGTGAGTTCGGGACGTTCGCTCTCGACCGCGTCCAGCTTCACGAACTGCGAGAGACCGGCATCGCCGGGGCCGCTCACAGTTTCGGTGCCGGCGCTGCCGCCGGTGGCCTCGGCCTTGTCGAAGGCCGTGGTGCGCACGGTGATCACCAGCTTGGGATCGCTCGATTCGACCGTGGCGATGGCGTTGCCGGCATAGATCGGGCGAGTGAAGGTTTTGGGGCCTTCCACGCTGATGATGTCGCTCACCTGCATCACGTCGAGCAGCGCGGCAACGCGCGGCAGCACGTTCTTGCCCGTGGTGGTGGCAGGGGCCAGCACCGCATCGTAGCCTGTGTCATCTTTGGCCATCAGCCCGGCGATCAGCGGGGCGAGGTTCTCGGCAAGGCCGTTGGCATAGGCGGCGTCGTCCGCCACCAGCACTTTCTCGACCCCGGCTATGGCAGCGTGCGCATCGCCAGCGGCGGTGGTCAGCACGTGCACCGGGCCGCCAAGCGCGGCAGCGGCGGTAACGGTGGCGAGGGTGGCATCGGCAACAGCGTCGCCGTGGGGTTCAGCAAATACGAGCGTCGTCATCAGATGGCTCCCAGGGCTTTGAGCTTCGCGACCAGCGCGTCCACGTCTTCGACGATCTCGCCAGCCTGGCGGACCGGCGGTTCGGAGACGTTGGTGGTGGTGAGGCGCGGGGCCACGTCGACGCCGTAGTCGGCGGGCGTCTTGGTATCGAGCGGCTTCTTCTTCGCCTTCATGATGTTGGGCAGCGAGGCATAGCGCGGCTCGTTCAGGCGAAGGTCGGTGGTGACGATGGCGGGCAGCGTCAGCTTCACCGTCTCGAGACCGCCGTCCACTTCGCGGGTGACGGACACACCGTCGCCGTCAATCTCCACCTTGCTGGCGAAAGTGCCCTGCGGGCGTTCCATCAGCGCGGCGAGCATCTGGCCGGTCTGGTTGCTGTCGTCGTCGATCGCCTGCTTGCCCAGCATCACGATGCCCGGCTCTTCATCGGCGGCGATGGCCTTCAGGATCTTGGCAACCGCGAGCGGCTCGACAGCCTCATCGGTCTCGACCAGGATCGCGCGGTCCGCACCCATGGCAAGCGCGGTGCGCAGCGTTTCCTGTGCCTTGGCCGGGCCGATGGAGACAGCGATCACTTCCTCGGCCTTGCCCGCTTCCTTCAATCGCAGGGCTTCTTCCACCGCGATCTCGTCGAACGGATTCATGCTCATCTTGACGTTCGCAAGATCTACGCCGGAACCGTCGCTCTTCACGCGCGGCTTCACGTTGTAATCAATCACCCGCTTCACGGGCACGAGAATTTTCATGGCAGGTATTTCCCTCCTTACTCCAGTTCGAGGATCACCGCATCGACCACCAGCGTTTCGCCTTCTTCGGCGTTGATGCTGGCGACTGTGCCGCTTTTCTCGGCGCGCAGGATGTTTTCCATCTTCATGGCTTCCACGGTGGCGAGCGGCTGGCCGGTTTCCACCTGTTCCCCCTCGCCCACGTGCAGCTTCACTAAGAGGCCGGGCATCGGGCACAGGAGCATCTTCGACGTGTCCGGCGGCTGCTTCTCGATCATGTGCCCGGCGTGTTCGGCCAGCCGCGCTGGCAGCGCGCGCACGGTGTAGGTGCGGCCATGGGTGTTGATTGCCCAGTTCGGTCGCTGGCGCGTGACGCTAAGGCCCAGCGTCGGACCATCGGGCTGCGTGGCGGTAGCGGTGCGCTGCCCCGGTTGCCAGTCGCAGTGCCCTTCTACCTTGTGGCCGTCGACCATGGCATGGCCATCACCCAGTGTGACCGTATGGTCCACGCCATCGACGCGCACGATCCACGCGGGTGTGACAGGCAGGGGGCCGTCCAGTTGCCCGCTGATCTGCCGCTGGCGCGCATGGTGGGTGAACTCGACGCCCGCCCCGATGGCCGCGATCACGCGACGGCGTTCCTCGTTCGTGGCCGCGCCTTCGAAGCCTTCGGGGTATTCCTCGGCAATGAAGCCCGTGGTGAGTTCGCCCGAACGGAAGCGCGGGTGCTGCATCAGCGCGGAGAGGAAGTCGACATTGTGGCCAAGGCCTTCCAGTTCGACAGCGTCCAGCGCCGCGATCTGCAGGTCTGCCGCCTCGTCGCGCGTCTTCCCCCATGTCACCAGCTTGGCGATCATCGGATCGTAGAAGATCGACACCTCGCCGCCTTCCTGCACGCCGGAATCGAAGCGCACACCGTCCACGCCGCGCAGGTCGCCCGCCCAGGGTTCGACCGGGGTTGAATAGCGCACCAGTCGCCCGGTGCTGGGCAGGAAGCCGCGATAGGGGTCTTCGGCGTAGATGCGGTTCTCGATCGCCCATCCGTCGATTCCAATATCGTCCTGGCTCATCGGCAGCTTCTCGCCGGCTGCGACGCGGATCATGTATTCGACAAGGTCGATCCCGGTGATGGCTTCGGTGACTGGGTGCTCCACCTGCAGGCGGGTGTTCATTTCGAGGAAGTAGAAGCTCTCGCCGGTCGGGTCCGCCCCGCTGACGATCAGTTCCACCGTGCCTGCCGAATGATAGCCAACGGCCTTGCTGAGCGCGACGGCCTGTTCGCCCATCTTGCGGCGCATCTCTGGCGTCACGAAGGGAGATGGCGCTTCCTCCACCACCTTCTGGTGGCGGCGCTGGATGCTGCATTCACGCTCGTTCAGGTAAAGCACCGTGCCGTGCTTATCGCCCAGCACCTGGATCTCGATATGGCGCGGGTCCTCGATGAACTTCTCGATGAACACGCGGTCATCGCCGAAGGAGTTGAGGCCCTCACGCTTGGTCGCCTCGAAGCCTTCCTCAACGTCCTTGTCGTTCCACGCGAGGCGCATACCCTTGCCGCCGCCGCCCGCGCTGGCCTTCATCATCACCGGGTAGCCGATCTCGTTGGAGACCTTCAGCGCCTCTTCGGTGGTGTCGATGGCATCCTCGGAGCCGGGCACGGTGTTGACGCCCGCTTCCTTCGCCAGTTTCTTGCTCTCGATCTTGTCACCCATGGCGGCAATCGCGCTGGCGGGCGGGCCGATGAAGGCGATGTTTTCCGCTTCCAGCGCCTCCACGAAACTGGCGCGCTCCGACAGGAAGCCATAGCCCGGATGCACCGCCTCGGCGCCGGTCTGCTTGCAGGCGGCAATGATCTTGTCGGCAAGCAGGTAGCTCTCATTGGCGGGCGGCGGGCCGATATGCACGGCCTCGTCCGCCATCTGCACAAAGGGCGCGCGCGCATCGGCATCGGAATAGACCGCGACGGTCTCGATACCCATGGCCTTCGCCGTCTTGATGACCCGGCACGCGATTTCGCCGCGGTTGGCGATGAGGATTTTCTTGAACATGATTACTCCGCCGCCTCCATCTCTTCGCCCGCAGGCGGCATGTTGTGGCCGAGCAGGCGCAGCACGTCGGCGGCCGCTTCCACAACGTTGGTGCCGGGACCGTAGATACCTTGGACACCTGCCTTCTTCAGGAAGTCATAGTCCTGCGGCGGGATTACGCCGCCAGCGACCACCTTGATATCGGCGCGGCCTGCGTCCTTGAGTTGTTGCACGAGTTCGGGGATCAGCGTCTTGTGACCTGCCGCGAGCGATGATGCGCCCACGGCGTCGACGTCATGTTCCAAGGCCATCTTCGCCGTTTCCTCGGGCGTCTGGAACAGCGGACCGCTGATCACCTCGAACCCCATGTCGGCAAAGGCGGATGCGATTACGTTAGCCCCGCGGTCGTGCCCGTCCTGGCCCATCTTGGCGACGAGGATACGCGGCTTATGGTCGAGGCGGCGGGCCACGGCCTCCACCCCTTCCACCACTTGTGCATAGCGCGCATCGCCTTCGTAGGCGCTGGAATAGACGCCCTTCACCGGTGTCGGGATCGTATCGTAGCGACCGAAGGCTTTTTCCATCGCGGCGGAGATTTCGCCCAGCGTCGCGTCGGCACGCGCAGCTTCCACGGCGAGAGCCAGCAGGTTCGTCTCGCTGTCGGCGGCCAGCTTCTCGAGCTGTGAGGGCGGCAGTGGCACGCCCTTGTCGTCGCGGCCATCCTTCAGCAGCGCCTCGTTTTCTGCCCGGTTCACCTGTGCGCCGCGCGTCAGGTTGGCCAGCGCGACCTTCACCTGCTCCTCGTCTCGATTGCGGCGGACCTTCTCGATGCGGGCGACCTGCGAGGCGCGGACCTTGTGGTTGTCGATATCCAGCGTATCGATCGGGTCTTCCTCGGCCTTGCGGTACTTGTTGACGCCGACGATCACTGTCTCGCCCTTGTCGACCTTGGCCTGCTTCTCGGCAGCGGCGGATTCGATGGCCGCCTTGGGCGCGCCGCTGGCGACGTAGGCGGTCATGCCACCTGCAGCGTCCACTTCGGCCAGCAGTTCGCGGGCCTTGTCGGCGATCTCCTTGGTCAGCGCCTCAATATAGTAGCTGCCACCCAGCGGATCGGCGACGTTGGTGATGCCTGTCTCTTCCTGGATCACCAGCTGCGTGTTGCGCGCGATACGGGCAGAGAAGTCAGTCGGCAGCGCGATCGCTTCGTCCAGCGCATTGGTGTGAAGCGACTGCGTGCCGCCCAGCACGGCGGACAGCGCTTCCAGCGTGGTGCGGATCACGTTGTTGTAGGGGTCCTGCTCTTGCAACGACACGCCCGAGGTCTGGCAGTGGGTGCGCAGCATCTTGGACTTTGCGTTCTTCGCACCCAGCTCGGTCATGACATCGTGCCACAGCAGGCGCGCGGCGCGCATCTTGGCGATCTCCATGAAGAAGTTCATGCCGATGCCCCAGAAGAACGACAGGCGCGGCGCGAAGGCGTCGATGTCGAGCCCTGTCTCCATCGCGCGCTTGGCGTATTCCTTGCCGTCGGCAATGGTGAAGGCCAGTTCCTGCACCGCCGTCGCACCTGCCTCGTGCATGTGATAGCCGCTGATCGAGATCGAGTTGAAGCGCGGCATGTTCTGGCTGGTGTAGGCGATAATGTCCGATACGATCCG
>NZ_BAABHV010000002.1:0-2912 GCF_039542285.1 Erythrobacter westpacificensis | reverse complement strand
GTTCATCGCAACTGACCTTGACAGTACATGAGCCCAATCTTGGAAACCGTGTCAGAGTTTGCAACAGAGCCGTTATCTGCAGGGCGGCTGCGGTGGCGCGTGCGGCGTGATCTACGAGACAGTCACGCCCTCCTGCAACAATGAGACCGCGTTCGGCGGCGCCTTCGCGGTGAGCTTCAACAACAGCGGCCATGTCGGCCCGGACGCGCGCGACACGCTTTGGGCAGCTTACGCTCCGCAGCTTCGTGCCGATTTCGCCTATCGTGCGTCCCATGTGACGGCGCGCGTGGCGAAGGAGATTATCGCGCGCTTCTATGGGCAGAAGCCAGCCTATTCCTACTTCATGGGCTGCTCCAATGGCGGGCGCGAGGCGATGATGGAGGCGCAGCGCTACCCGGATGATTTCGACGGGATCATTGCGGGCGCGCCGGCACTGTGGATCACGCCGGGCGTCGTGCGCATCATCCATGAATCGCAAGTGGCGCGCGGCGCGGACGGCCAGCCGATCCTGACGCCGCAGTCGACCCAGCTGCTGCACCGGGCCGTGATGGCGGCCTGCGATGGCCTCGATGGGCTGAAGGACGGGCAGATCGACAATCCCCGCCGCTGCAAGTTCGATCCGCGCACGCTCGTCTGCAAGCCGGGGCGCAATGCGGATTGCGTGACGGCGCAGCAGGCCGAGACGATGCGGCGGCTCTATGAGGGGCCGGTCGATGCGCAGGGCAGGCGGCTGTTCTTCGGCGGCGAACCTTATGGCTCCGAGCTGTTGTGGACCGGGCCGGGCAGCTTCGTGGCCGATGGCTATCAGCTCGCCGCGAACCAGATCAAGTTCATGATCAACAATGGCGAGACCGATCAGGATTTCGACTGGCGCAGCTGGAAGCCGGATGCGGCGGCACTGGCCGACCTTATGGAGAAGGGCGGCTATTACAATGCGAGCAATCCCGATCTCTCGGCCTTCAAGGCGCGCGGTGGCAAGCTGATCATGTGGCAGGGTGAGGCGGACAATGCCGGCGGCTCCTATCTGCTGCCCGATTATTATCAGCGCGTTCGCGATACGATGGGCGGGTTCGCGGGCACCGATCCGTTCATGCGCGTCTACATGTTCCCCGGCGTTTATCACTGCGCGGGCGGCTATGTCGGCTATCAGCATGATCTGCTGGGGCCGATGGTCAACTGGGTGGAGCGCGGGGTGGCGCCCGGCGCGGTCGAGGGCGCGGCGATCCTGGCGGATGGTACGGTGCGGCGGCGGCCGACCTATCCCTTCCCGGTGCAGGCGCGCTATGTCGGCAAGGGCGACATCAACGCCGCGAGCAGCTTCGCACCCGCGCCGGTCCCGGAGGGCTATGACGACCGGTTCGACTGGGTTGGCGCCGATATTCACGCCGGCCCGCCGCCCGTAGCGTATTGAGGGGCTAAGGGGTCATTCTTCCCCCGTTCGCCCTGAGCTTGTCGAAGGGCTGTCCTTCTTGTGCGCGACGTCCAAAGAAGAACAGGGCTTCGACAGGCTCAGCCCGAACGGAAAGTGGGATGGCTGGGGGGCACCAAAACCCAACCGCCCGCGCCATTTCTGAACGCGAGCGGCTGGCTCCCCCTTAAGTCTTACTTGCCGAGCTTCTTGTCGAAGAAGTCGACGATGACCTTGTAGGCATCCTGTGATTCCGGGACGGCCGGGTTGTTTAAGAAGCCGTGGAAGAGTCCGTCCCACACATGCAGATCGGCCTCGGCGCCAGCCTTGACCATCTGGCCGTGCGAGTAGACCGCCGAACTGAGCTCGAAGGCGCGCGTGCCGGTGATGAACAGCGTCGGCGGGAACTTGGCGAGCAGCTCGGGCGAGTTTGCCGGTGCCGCCAGCGGATCTTTCACGTCCACATTCTCCAGATACTGGAGCGGCGGCGGGCCCTTGCCTAGCGGCGGCGGCGGTTCGACAGGCGGGTTCGCCTCCCCGACGGCAGCAGTCATGTAATGCGCGTCGCCACCAAAGCCGGGGAATTTTTTCTCAAGCGTCATGCCGGCGCAGAAGATTCCGGCAGCGCCCGGCATGGGCAGACCTTCCTTGTCGAACCACGCCATGGCCATGCCGACGAGCATCCCGCCTGCCGAGCAGCCATAGATGCCGATATCGGCCGGCTTGTAGGTCTTGAGCAGCTCGCGATAGACGCTGGCGACATCCTCGCTGGCCGCCGGGAAGCGGTGTTCGGGTGCCTGGCGATAATCGATGGTGATGACCTTGTAGCCGCCCAGCGAGGCGATCGGCATCGACTCCAGTTCCGCGCAGCCGGGGTAGCAGCCGCCGAAACCACCGCCGTGCAGGTTGAGGAGGATGCGGTTGCGGTTTTCCGGCTTGATGCCTTGGGTCGGCGTGTAGCTGATGCCTGCAACGCCAGCGATGGTCACTTCCTCACGGACGAGCGGAAACATGGCCTTGGCCGAAACCATATAGGGCTTCATGACGAAGGGCACGCCATTCTCGGGCAGTGTCCCGGATTCCCGATCCTGCATGTTGTGCAGGTGCTGGGTGAGATATTTCTTGGCTTCGTCGGTGAGGAAGCTGGAGACGGGCACGCTCATGGCGGGCACGTGAACGGTGCCGTCGGCATCGATCTGCACCGGATTGGCGTCGGGCTTTTCCTCTGCCTGCGCGAGGGCTGTGGCGGGGAGGACCAGCGCCATGAGCGACGTGCCCGCGATCATGCCCAGCCGCGGGAACAGGCTCTTCGCGGCGCGCGGGGTGCGTGATTCTTTCATGTAAACCTCTCGATTTTAACCGATTTTCTGTGCCGCATCGCAAATTGGCATCTAGCATTGTTAGACTCACATGAAATCAATCGATTGTAAATAGGGCTCTGTTGCAAAAATCGTGAAGCTTGAGCATGCTTGGCGGAGATTGGACGGACGGAACGATGACGGAT
>NZ_BAABHV010000001.1:0-397001 GCF_039542285.1 Erythrobacter westpacificensis | reverse complement strand
CAGACGCTGGAAACGGACGAAAATGGTGGCGAGATCATCATGCCCTCGGGTAACCCAGCAGGGCTCACCACATTTTCCGAAATCACTGAAAACCTTGAAAAACCGTCGCCAGAACGGTCTCAAACGCGCGTTTTCTACACAAACCTTCTACACAATCGCCCCAATGGTGCCCCCGCAAACCCTACGGAATCCTCGGGAAATCATCGATGTGACGAAAGGCGTGCCAGCGCCTTTACGCGGTGGAAATCGATTTTGGCGATCTCCTCTCGGAGGAAGCTCGGCTCGTATCCCCGGCCATAATAGTCGGACACATCGAAGCCTGATTTCGAACCACTTCCCCATCCCCCGAGTGCCATCGCGACCTCCCGATCAACGCGTGCATCTCGAAGCGCATCTCGGAAGCAATGACGAAACGAGTGGAAACTGGTTTTGGGTTTCACAGCTTTGGCATGACCGAGGAAAAGGATGAACCATTTACTGAACGAGGTTGATCGGATGCCATCGGCACCCGGATTGATGTCGTCGAACAGCTTGGTTTTGCCATCATCGGCCTTGCAGCGAACGAAATCTGAAAACCCGAGATCGTGCAGAAACGGATGGAGGGGCACAATCCGTTCGCTGCTGGAAGTCTTCAACCGCTTGTCCGTCGAGCCGACAAGGGAGTCCGCTGTAACCACGAGGCACGAGATTCCATCGAGATCGCGCACATCTGTGACATCGAGTTGGCACGCCTCGTTGAGGCGAAGACCCTGCCAAAGCCCAAGCAGTGGAATCCAGAAGCGGGTTCCCCGAGGGCGGAGATCGCCGCGTCGGGCGTAACCCTCGGCCTCATTCAAGCAGCCCGTATATAGCGGGGCGGAGAAGATCGATTCAAGCTGCCAGCCTTCGAACGGCAGGCGCTTATCCCGTTGGTTTACCGGGTCCGCGACGCGCAGTCCCTTGAGATGATTCCGGACCAGAAACTCTTCCCTCACCGCCCAGTTGAGGACGACGCATAGCTTGTTCAGATAGATGTTGATGTTCGCAGCGCTGATCAGGTTCGTCAGCCCTTCGGATTTGGCTTTTGCAGCAGCCTCCTTGGGCGACAGATCAGGGAATGCGCGGCTGACTTGCTTCGGAAGGTATCGCAGCGTCTCCAAGAAATCCCGGCAAACAGCGCGATTAAGTTGATCCATCGGGAGGTCCGCACCGATGATCGAAACAGCGAGCCTTTGCGTTGTCTGATAGGCGAGCCTCGTCCGTGGCGACCAATCTTGAGTGGGGTCGGACATGAAGCGATCGTAGACTTCCCCGAAAGTCAGGACTGAAACGGGAGGGTCAGGGGTCATCCCCGGCAGCGTCCGACCACCGTCCTGCACAGCGTAGGCTGGAACCCCACCGGGACCGTCTCCTGACGGTCGTTGAAGCGTCGGATCGAACGGCATCCCGAGTTGGCCGCGTAGTTGTTCGAAGCGGCCTTCGATTTCGGCCAATGCGACGAAGGCCCTGCGTCGAGCAGTCCGAAGACTATCCGTCTTGAGCGACTGCCACACCTCACCTTTGCCGATGGTCGCTTTCAGGTCGGTCGGGACACGCTTGCGGACATGATAGTTCCCACCCTTCTTGGTGAGCCCAAAACCTCGTTTGTGTAGAAGGTTTGCGGGAAGCTCACATCGATGATTTCCCGAGGATTCCGTAGGGTTTGCGGGGGCACCATTGGGGCGATTGTGTAGAAGGTTTGTGTAGAAAACGCGCGTTTGAGACCGTTCTGGCGACGGTTTTTCAAGGTTTTCAGTGATTTCGGAAAATGTGGTGAGCCCTGCTGGGTTCGAACCAGCGACCTACTGATTAAAAGTCAGTTGCTCTACCGACTGAGCTAAGGGCCCCCACGGGATGGCAGCGCGATGCGCTGCGAGCGCTCACCTAGGGGCGGGGCCGTTGCGGGTCAAGCGGGCATGAAGCTGGCGCAGCGAAAGGCCGGTTTCGGGGTCGCGCCAGTCGGGGGCGATCCGGGCTGCCGGGCCGAGCACGAAGTCGCGTTCCCGGAACAGCGGGTGTGGGATGGCGAGGTTGGACGCTTGGAACGTTCCGCCGCTCCACAGGGCGATATCGAGATCCAGCACGCGCGAGCGCCAGCGCTGGCCCAGACGGCGACGTCCGAACGCCGCCTCGGCAGCCTGCAAACAGGCGAGCAGTCCGGCGGGCGGCAGGTGCGAATCCAGCATCAGCGCGGCATTGGCATAACGGCGCAGCGAGGGGCCGACAGGCGCTGTCTCAACGATGGGCGAAAGCCCGACCACCGTGCCAAGCGTTTCGTCCAGTATCTCCGCCGCAACGCGCAGCACTTCGCGCGGCATGCCGAAGTGCGGGTGGCGCTGGTTGCTGCCCAGCGCGATCAGATAGCGGTGCTGGCTCAAATGTCTTCGGCGATACGGCCGTAGAGCTGCGGACGGCGATCTCGGAAGAAACCCCAGCTGGCGCGGTGCTTGCGGCCCGCTTCCAGGTCCAGCGTGGTGACGAGCGCGCCGGTTTCCTCGCGCCCGAATTCCTCGATGTAGTCGCCCCATTCGTCGCAGATGAAGCTGTGGCCGTAAAAGGTGTTGCCCGCTTCCTGGCTGCCCTCGTGACCGATGCGGTTGGCGGCGACCACGGGCATGCAATTGCTCACCGCATGGCCGATCATCGCCCGGCGCCACATGCGGCTGGTGTCCATGTCCGCGTCCTTGGGCTCGCTGCCGATGGCGGTGGGGTAGAACAGCACTTGCGCGCCCTTCAGCGCCAGACAGCGGGCGGTTTCGGGATACCACTGATCCCAGCACACGCCGATGCCGATGCGCGCGACGCCAGAAGTCGTTGGCACGTCCCACACCTTGAACCCGTCGTTGCCGGGGCGGAAATAGAATTTTTCCTCGTAGCCCGGCCCGTCGGGAATGTGGCTTTTGCGGTAGGTGCCCATGATCTCGCCCTCGGCATCGATCATGGCGAGGGTGTTGTAATAGTGGTGCTCGTCCCGTTCGAAGAAGCTGGTGGGGATCGCCACGCCCAGTTGCTTCGCCAGCTTGCGCATGGCGATAACGGAGGGATGCTCCGCCGTCGGTCGGGCGAGGGCAAAGAACTCGTCCTTTTCCTCGCGGCAGAAGTAGGGTCCGGAGAACAGTTCCGGCGGCAGGACGACCTGCGCGCCCTTGCCCGCAGCCTCTGCCACGAGGTCGGCGACGGCGGCGATATTCTCGCCCTCGTCATCGCGCGAAAGTTCGAGTTGGAGAGCGGCGACAGTCAATTTGGTCATGCGCGAAGGCGTTACTTCCCTACTGTCGCGAAGTCCACTTGCACTCTCGCCGCGTTGGTCGCTTGCCTCGGAATGGGCAGCCTCCTGAGGGTCGGCGGAAAGGCGGTTTACGAGCTGTGGTCCGCTACGATCTTCCAGCCGTCATCCTCGCGCGCAAAGATCAGGCTGGTGAACCCCGTCGCCGGTTCGCGCCCATCGGGGTAGGTGAGGATGTAGCGCCCGATGTAAAGCGCGTGGCCGTCACCCAGCGGGCGGAAGTCCTCGGTCTCGAACGACAGCACGCCGCGCTCTGCCGGGTCCGGCTGCGACCAGTCGTAGGCCTCGCGGTAGCGTTCTTCCATCGCGGCTTTTCCGCGCATCAGCCCGCCGGAGCCGACGAAGCTGGTTTCCGGCGCATCGGAATAGATGGCGAGGAAGCGATCCATGTCGCCCTCGTTCCATCCCGCGGCGCTATCCTCCATCACCGCCTCGATTGCCGAGACTTGCGGCGCGGCGACCCTATCGGCGGTCGCCGCCTCGACAGGTTCCGGCTCTGGCGTGCAGGCAGCCAGCGCCGCCGCGCCTGCGAGAAAGAAAGCGAAGCGCATCAATCGACCTTGCGGAACAGCAGCGTCATCCGGTCGCTCTCGCCGATTTCGGCGCGGCGGGCGCGTTCCTCGCTGCCTTCAGGCGCGCCGCGATAGCTGGGTGGCAGGCTCCATACGCCGCCTTCCCAGTCGGCGGGGTCGGCGGGGTTGGCGTTGATCTCGCTGGCAGAGACGAGGTCGAACCCGTAGATCGCGAACAGGCGGATCACGTCTTCCTGCCGCTGGTATCCATTCTGGCCCATCGCGTAGTCGACCGGCGCATCCTCTTTCGCGCGGTGCTGCACCACGCCCACCATGCCGCCGTCCTTCAAAAGAGTGCGGAAGGCCATCATCGAGTCGTGCGTCCAGCCGAAACGACGCATGTTGTGCATCTCGCGGAACACCAGCACCATGTCCGCGGTGCCGGCATGGGCTTCAAGATCGTCATCGGTGTTGAGGCCGATCACCTGTGCGCCGTCATCCCCTACCCATTCGGCAGCGTCGGACGGAATGCGCGTGGTGGCATTGCGGTACATGTCCCAGTAGCCGGTCAGCGATGGGTGCAGTTCGGGGTTGAGGCCGATGTAGGTGCCCTCCTCCCCGAGGTAGGGAATCAACACGCGCGAGTACCAGCCACCAGCGGGCATGTAATCGACCACGGTCATGCCCGGTTCGACACCGAAGAAGGCGAGCGTTTCTGCCGGATTGCGGGCATCGTCGCGCGAACGGTCCTCGGCGCGGCGCGGGTGGAGCAGCACGCTTTCGAGGTTGAGCGCGTTTTCCATCTGCGCGTCGTCGGACTGGTGGTTGTCTGCCAGCGCGGGGCTGGAAAGGGCCACGGCGGCCCCGGCGAGAATTGCAGGAATACGCATCAGTCGGCCTTTCGGAAAAGAAGGGTCATTCGGTCGCTTTCGCCGATTGCCATCAGGCGCTCACGGTCCTCGTCCCCGCCCGCCAGCACGGGCGGCAGGGTCCAGACACCGCGCTCCCAGTCGGCGGGATCGTCCGGATTGGCGTTGATCTCGCTGGCAGCGACAAGGTCGAACCCGTGCACGGCGAACAGCCGGATCACGTCGGCCTGGCGCAGGTATCCGCGCGACCCGTTGGCATCGTCGTAGCTCGCATCCTCGGGCGCGCGGTGCTGCACCACGCCTACCATGCCATCGTCGGCCAGCAGGCGGCGCATGGCGCGCAGCTGGGTATCGGCGGCTTCGTTGTTCAGCAGGCCATGGAGCGAGCGGAACACGAGGATGCGGTCGACGGTGCCGTGCATGTCCTCGGTGATCTCGTCGGTTTCGAACGCCGCGATTTCCTCGGCAGGAATACCGGTCCAGCCGCTGGCGGCGGTGGTGAAGCGCTGCGTCCACGGCGGCGTGCCTTCCTCCGGCGCGCCGGTGTCGGCCTGCATCGCCATGTAGGTGCCCTGCGGCGCGATCCACGGCAACAGAACGCGGGTATACCAGCCGCCGCCGGGGCCGTATTCGACAACGCGCATCGTCGGCTCGACACCGAAGAACCCGAGGGTTTCTGCCGGATTGCGATACCGGTCGCGGGGCGCATCCTGCGCACGAGCGTCCATCGCCAGCACGTCCTCCAGCGAAGGCGCCTCGGCATGGTCGTCAGCCAGCGCGGGGGCGGAAACCGAAATGGCAAGAGCTGCGAATAGGGGGGCAAGGCGCACGGCAATTCTCTCCTAAAACGATAACCGTTCGCAGTTTAGGACCTATGGGCGGGATGACAAGCGGACTTAGGGCCCCCATGTGGCAGGCCAAAGGAGACCCAAGATGAGTGAAACGGTAATCATCGCAGGCGGATGCTTCTGGTGCACGGAAGCTGTGTTCAAGGACGTGATCGGCGTGGAAAGCGTCGAAAGCGGTTACATCGGCGGCACCACCGAGAATCCGACCTACAAGGAAGTCTGCACCGGCAGCACCGGCCATGCCGAGGCGGTGAAAGTGACGTTCGATACCGAGACCGTAACCCTGCCCGAAATCTACGACATGTTCATGGGCACGCACGACCCCAGCCAGCTCAACCGCCAGGGCAACGACGTGGGCACGCAATATCGCAGCGCGATCTTCCCGCTGTCGGACGAGCAGAAGGCCGAGGCCGAAGCGGCCATCGCGCGCTGGAACGACAGCCACGACGGCAAGGCCGTGACCACCATCGAGAGCGGCGAGTGGTATCCGGCGGAGGACTACCACCAGGAATACTGGGAGGGCGAAGGTCAGCGCAATCCCTACTGCATGGCCGTGATTCCGCCCAAGCTGATGAAGCTGAGGAAGAGCTTTGCCGACAAGGTGAAGGGCTGAGAGCGTTGCGCGGGGGAAAGATGCAGGAGCATCGCCCCCGCTTTCTCCCTTGCCCTCAATCCCGTTCCCGAAGCGCGTCGAGGTAGGCGAGCAGGTTCGCGATATCGCCATCTTCGAAAACGAAGACCGGCATTTCCATTGAGTGGCCGACCTGCACGCCGCGCTCGAACGAAGCCTCGACAGCCCAACTCGGCAGGCGATGTGCCGCACGGCGCAGGCTTGGGGCATCCCGGTGGGGCGATACGCCGTCATCCAGTGCATGGCAGCTGGCACAGTTCGCCTGGGCGAAAGCCCTGCCCTCGGCCTCGCTCTCGGTAAGACTATCCGTTTCGCGATCGGTCACGCAGGCGGCAGTCAAAAGCGAAGCTGCGACGATCAATGGAAGCTTGGTCACGATAATACACACCTCTTTTCCCTGACGCCGTCTAGCCCAGCCCGACGCATCGATACAAGCGGCGAGTACCGTTGGAAGCAGGCCATGAGGTGTGTCACCTACCAGCCTGTCCGGCCAGAATGTGAATCACCTCAACCTTGCTCGAGTTAATGCTGCTTTTTCAGTTCGGTGGCGGGTCTGCGCGGTGCGCGGGCCGTCTGCGTCCGGCTGTGGTTAACTATCTGTGTTAACCCTGCCGCCCTGAGGCTAAGCACTTCATACCTTGAAGCGGGCGACGAAAAAGCCGTCCAGCCCGCCATCGTCCGGCAACATTCCCGGATCTGTGCGAACGTACCCAGCCTCGGTCGGCTGCAATCCGGCAGGCAGTTCGTCGGCGCGGATGGGATAAGGGGTGAGGGTGCAGGCGGCAGCAATGTCGTCGCCTTCCTCGCGCTCCAGCGAGCAGGTGGCATAGACCAGTGCCCCGCCCGGCTTCACCCACCCGCTCGCGCGGGCCAGCAGCTTCGCTTGCAATTCGGCCATCTCGGCAATCTGGCGCGGCCCGATGCGGTGGACCACTTCGGGATGGCGACGGCAGGTGCCCGTGGCAGTGCAGGGCGCATCCAGCAGCACGGCATCGAACGGCGCGTCCGGCTCCCAATCCAGCGCGTCGGCGATCACGGTGTACGCGTCCAGCCCGGTGCGGGCGAGATTCTCACGCAGGCGCATCATGCGTTTCGGGTGAGCATCCAGTGCGGTAACGTCCCAGCCGTTCGCGGCAAGCTGCATGGTCTTGCCGCCCGGAGCAGCGGCGATGTCAAGCACGCGTTTTCCTTCGCCTGCGCCCAATAAACTGGCCGGGATGCCCGCCGCCAGGTCCTGCACCCACCAGCTACCTTGCTCGTAGCCGGGGAGGTCGGTGACGGAGGTGCCGCGCGGCAGGCGCAGGTGGCCGGGCGCGAGGCTGGCGGCCTGCATCCGCGCCGCCATTTCATCGGTGAGTTCGGGCGCTTTAAGCCGCAGGTCGAGCGGCGGAGGTGCGGCGATCCCGGAAGCGATGGCAGACGCCCGCTCGCCCCAGCGCATAGCGACGGCTTCGGGGAGGGTCGGCACCGCAGGCAGGGTTGCCTCCTGCCGGGTCAAAGTCGCAAAGACGCCGTGCGCGAGCCGCTTCGGTCCGCCGTCCAGCAGGGGCAGCGCGGTGGCGATTACGGCATGCGGCGGGGTTTCCAGCCGTAGCCAGCCTGCCAGCATGAACCGCAGCACCATGCGCGCCTTGGCATCGTCCGGGAGAGGGTTCTTCGTGGCGGAATCGATCAGCGCATCGAGATCGACCAGCCAGCGCAGCACTTCGCCGGCCAGCGCCTTCGCCAGTGCGCGGTCGGAAAAAGCGGGCAGGCCGTTCGCCGCTCCGCCCGCCTGCTCCAGCGTTTCGCCCCGGCGCAGCACGGCATCGAGCATCTTGAGCGCGGCGCGGCGCGGTTGCAGTCCGGGGGTTCTGGTCATGACATGCCCCTAGGGCCAGTTGCGCCCCAGCGCCAGAGCGCCCATGTAGGGGCCGCTATGAAAAGAGCGACGAAAAGACCTGAAGGCTTTACCAAGCCCGCCCACTGGACCAACGATCCGCCGCCCGCGCCGGAAAAGGGCAAGGTGGACGAGGAACTCAGCCCCACCCGCTATGGCGACTGGGTCAAGGACGGGATCGCGATCGACTTCTAGGACTCGTCGCGATGTTCGGGAGCGGGTCCGAAGACTTTCTCCCAATCGATCCGCAACAGCAACACCAGGCCGATCAGCAGCAGCACCTGCAAGGCGATGCCCCATGGGCTGGACAGCGAATCGCGAAACACGTCGCCCAACGATGAATGCGCGATCAGTTGCGCGGAGCCGGCATAGATCGAATAGGACACCAGCCGCCCGGCAAAGAACGCAGCGGTGAAGGCGGCGATGGGAATGCCCGCGAGCCCGACGGCGGCGAACAGTTGCGCCGATGGCACGGGAGACACTGCGAAAAGTGCCAGCGCCGCAAGGCCGTTGCGCTTCTTGCGCTCGAACGCGGCGCGCGCTGCGGCGAGACTGCGCTTGGTCTTCTGCGGCACGTAGTTTGCCAGCAGGCGGAAGCCGTTAGCCAGGGTGAAACGACCCGACGCAGCCGCCAGCGCCCCTACCCCCACGATACCCGGCACCGGCATTTCTGTGTTCAGCCCGAACAGCACGATGACAGACCATGTCGGCGGACCGAAGGCAGGCAGCAGGTTGATGGCATAGACCACGCCGAACAGGATCAGGAATTGGGTGACGCCGCCCGATGCGGCGCCGAAAGTCAGATCCACCCGCCCAACTCGCGCCGGATCATCGTCTCCAGCATGGCCATGCCGGCATCGCTGGTGTTGAGGCAGGAAAGCGTGGCGAACTCCTCGCCGCCCGCTTCCTCGAACTGTTCCTTGCCCTGGATGGCCAACTCTTCCAGCGTCTCCAGGCAATCGGCGGAGAAACCGGGCGCGGCAATGGCGAGGCGTTTCGTACCCTTCTCGCCTTCCGCCATCAGCGTGGAATCGGTGGCGGGCTCAAGCCACTTGGCAGGGCCGAAGCGGCTCTGGAACGTGGTGATCATGCGGATGTCGGGCCGCGCCATTTTCGCTTCCAGCAGCCGCGCTGTCTTGCGACAATGACAGTGATAGGGATCGCCAAGGTCCAGCGTGCGCTGCGGCATCCCGTGAAAGCTCAGCAGCAGCACTTCGGGCCTGAAATCCAGCGCGTCCAGCTGACGGCCAAGGTCCGTTGCCAGCGCCTCGATATAGGCGGAATCGTCGTGATAGGGCGGCAGCGTGCGAAGGCTCGCCTGCCAGCGTTTTTCGCGCAGCCAGTCCGCTGCCTTGTCCACCACCGTTGCCGTCGTCGCGGCGCAGTATTGCGGATAGAGCGGGGCGAGCAGGATGCGGTCGCACCCGGCGTCCATCAGCTTTTCAAGCTGGGCCGGAATGGCAGGCTCGCCGTAGCGCATGGCCCTTTCCACCATCACGTCCTCACCCAGCCGCGCCTGCAGGCCCGCCGCCTGATCGGCGGTGATGGCGGCGAGCGGGGAGCCCTTGTCGGTCCACACCTCGCGGTAGGCGGCGGCGCTTTTCTTCGGGCGGGTGTTGAGGATGATGCCGCGCAGGATCGGCTGCCAGACCAAAGACGGTATCTCGATCACGCGCCTATCGGACAGAAATTCACCCAGGTAGCGGCGCACCGGCCCGGTTTCGGGGGCTTCGGGCGTGCCCAGGTTGACTACGAGGACGCCGATTCGGCCTGACTTTACAGGTGGATGGTCTTGGGGAAGCTGTTGCGCGGTCCAGGTCATGGAAGCGCCGATAGCAGCGGAAGGCGGCGCAGGCGAACCCCTGTTGCGCTGGCAAAGGCGTTGGCGACAGCCGGGGCGACCGGGGGCACTCCGATTTCGCCGGGGTCGAACGGCTCCGCGTCGCTGGCGACCAGTTCGATCACGATCTCGGGGCAATCCTCCAGCGTGGGCATGGCCAGCGCAGAGAGCCGCTGGTGCGTTGGCAGGCCCTCGGAATAGTCGGTGGAACAGCCCAGCGCCATGGCAAGGCCGAACACCATGCCGCCCTCTATCTGCTGCAGGGCGATGTCGCGGTTCACCACCCGGCCGATGTCGACGCAGGCAAACAGCCGCCGCGCGCGCAGGCCGCCTTCGCCGGCGCCAGCCTCCGCCACTACGGCGATGCGTCCAACAGCGTCTCCCAGTTGCATCCGGTGGCAGGCCATGCCCTGCCCGCTGCCGGGCCGCCCGCCGTCCCAGCTGGCAAGGCGCGCGGCGCGTTGCAGCACGTCCGCCATGGCGGGATCGCCGCCCAGCATGGCGATGCGGTAGCTCATCGGCTCGCGCTCATGGTCCTGCGCCAGTTCGTCGATGAAGCATTCGCGCATGAAGCAGTTGTAGCCATCGGCCTGCCCGCGCATCGGAGCACTCGGCAGCATGGTGACGACCGGCACATGCTCAACCGAGAGGTTGGGCACGCCGTATGGCCCGGCCAGTCCCGAGACTGCAAAGGGATCGGCCTCACCTTCCAGCGCGTCGATCGCGGCCCAGCTCACCTCGTTCTCGAACAGGCGGCGGCCGAATTCGCGCATGGTCGGCGGGCTGGCGACGCGCAGGCGCAGGGCGGCGATATTGCCTTCGTCGTCGGTCTGCGCGGCGACGAGGCCAGCGGCGGGCGGGCGCGGCTTGCTGGCGACCATTTCCTGCCAGCGGGACCATGTCAGCTGCACCGGCCTGCCCACTTCGCGCGCCAGCAGGGCGACTTCGATGGCCACCTCGTTATCGAGCCGCCTGTCGAAGCTGCCGCCTGCCGAAACCGGGTAGAGCACGACCTTGCCAGCACTCATGCCCAGCGCCCTGGCGGCAGCCTTGCGCGCCTGCTCCGGTGCCTGCGTGGGCAGCCACAGTTCGAGGATACCGTCCATCAGCCGCGCGGTCGCGCTGGTCGTCTCGATCGTGGCATGGACACCGGGCGAAATATCGTAGCGGCGCGACATGGTGGGGGTGTAGCCCTCGATGCCCTCGCCGCGCTTCTCGAACACAGTGCCCGGCCCCTCGGCCAGGTGACGCCCGAGCGCCTCGTTGATGGAAGAGCTTCGCGCCGGGCGATCTATGCCGAAGCGCGGGGCGATGGATTGCAGCGCCTGCTCGGCTGCCCACCAGTTGTCCGCCACGGCGGCCAGCCACCGCTTGCCGCGCACCAGCTGGATCACGCCGCGCTGCCCGCTGGCGAGCGATGCGTCGAAATCGAGCAGTTCTGCCTTGTCGTGCGGGCCGTGCCGGATGGCGGCAAAGACCATGCCCGGCAATCGCACGTCGCCCGCAAAGACGTGGCTGCCGTCCACCTTGGAAGGCAGATCTACGCGGGGAAAGGCAGGCGCGATGTCCGTATCCTGTATGCCCGCCAGCACCGCCTGATCGACCGGTGCCTCGGTCTTGAGCGGCGGCGGGTCGGGCGGATCGAAGCGCGCGGCATCCAGCGCCAGTTCGGCAAAACTGGCGGCCTTGTCGTCGTGATAGACCACGCCGTTTTCCGCCCGGCACTGTTCCCACGACACATCCCATCGCTCTGCCGCCGCCTGTTGCAACATGGCCCGCGCGGCGGCGCCCGCATCGCGGCAAGCGGCCTCGTAGGCGGCCAGCGTGGTGCCGCGGGCGGTGACGGTAAAGCGTTCGTCCTGCGCCCAGTTGCGCAGCAGGGCATCGTCCGGATCATCCGCCAGCGCCGGGATCACCGGCTTCCACAGCGGTGCCCACTCTGCGGCGAGCGGCAGGTTAGCATAGGCCCCGCTGACCGGCGCAGGCTCGGCCGCGACTTGCCGCCAGTCCGCGCCCAGTTCCATTGCCACGATCTGCGGCAGCAGGGTGGTGACGCCCTGACCCATCTCCAGTTGCGGCACGGCAACCGTTACCACGCCATCGGCGCCTATCTTCAGCCAGGCGTCGACCGCAAACTCGTTTTCACCGGGTGCGAGCGGGTTCTCGAACTCGCGCGGAAGCAGGCTCCACGCCACCAGCAGGCCACCGCCGACCGCCGCGCCTGCCAGCAATCCGCGCCGCGAGACCTTCACCCGCCGTCAGCCTTTCGCCTTGCCGAGATAGTCGGCCAGCCCTGCCGCGATACCCGCGAAATGCGGACCGTGCTCGGTATCGTTGGCGGCAGGCGGCTGGCCGGTGTCGCTGGCCACCCGGATTTCCATGGCGAGCGGGATGCGGCCAAGAAACGGCACGCCTAGCGCCTGCGCTGCGGCTTCCGTTCCGCCCTGCCCGAACGGATTGCTGATCGCGCCGCATTCGGGGCACAGGTATCCGGCCATGTTCTCCACCAGGCCGACGATCGGCACCTGCGCCTGCTTGAACAGGTCGATGGCGCGCGTCGCGTCAATCAGGGCGAGATCCTGCGGGGTGGAGACGACCACGGCACCTGCGGGCTTGAACTTCTGCAGCATCGTAAGCTGCACGTCGCCGGTGCCGGGCGGCAGGTCCACGATCAGCAGTTCGGTATCGCCCCAGTCTGCGTCCATCAGCTGCGCCAGCGCCTGACCCACCATAGGGCCGCGCCAGGCAATGGCCTTGCCCGGTTCGATCAGCTGGCCCATCGACAGGACCTTGACGCCGAACTCACTCTCGGTCGGGATGAGTGTCTGCCCCTCTGCCCGCACCTTCTCGTTCGCGGTGCCCAGCAGCAGCGGCTGCGAGGGGCCGTAGATATCGGCATCCACCACGCCGACCTTGACGCCCTGATTGGCGAGCGCCACGGCAAGGTTGGTGGTGAGCGTGGACTTGCCCACGCCGCCCTTGCCCGAACCCACGGCGATGATCTGGCGCTGCACCTTGTCCGCCATCAACGCGACGCGGACCTCGTCCACGCCTTCGACCGCGCCCACGGCTTCTTCCAGTTCGCGCTGCAATTGCGCCGCGGCGCTGCGGCCAAGGCCGCCGGCGTCGGCGATGATCGTGGCCACCCCGTCCCTGAACTTTGCGGATTTCACCATGCCGGAAAGTTCGGGCGGAATGGCGGCGGTGACGTCTTTATCGCTACTCATGGCGGGGACTGCTAGCGCCTTCGTCGGCCAAGGTCAGCAATATTGGACCTTCGACCCCCTGTTTTTTGTCGAAACCTTACCTATAGATAGGTGCATGACATCTTTGGGTGGGTTTTTCGAAAGGTTCGGCCTGGCAATGGCTGGAAAGCGCAATCCCTGGGGGAAGCCCCCCGGCGGCTCTGGTGGTGGTAACGACGATGGCGGCTCCGGCGGCGATGGCGGGGATGACGCGCCGGCCGGCGGGAACGATGCACCGCCCCCGCGCGGACCGCGCAACCCGTGGCTGCCCGGCGGCGGCTCCGCTGGTGGCGGCTCGGATCGCGGACGGCGCAGCGCCAATATCGAGGACATCTTCAAGAACCGCGGCCCCGAAGGCCCGCGCCGTCGCGGTGGCGGCGGTCCGGGCGGACCGAACTTCCGCATCCCGCAGCGTCCCGGTGGCGGCAGCTGGTTCCCACTGGCAATCGCCGCCATCATCGGCGTGTGGGTCCTGGCCACCTCCATCCACTTCATCCAGCCGCGCGAGCAGGCCACCGTCACGTGGCTTGGCGGCAAGTATTCGCGCACGCTCAACCCCGGCACGGAATGGACCTTCCCCTGGCCGATCCAGTCGGTGAGCGTGGAAAACGTGAGCGAAATCCGCCGCGAGACGATCGGCGACGGGGCCGAGAACCTGATCCTTACAGGGGACCAGAACCTCGTCGACCTCTCCTACCTCGTGCGCTGGAACATCAAGGATCTGGTTCTTTACGAATTCCAGCTGGCCGATCCGCAGGAAACCCTGCGCGAATCCGCCGAAAGCGCCATGCGCGCCGCCATCGCGGAAACCGATCTCGACACCGTGCTCTCGGGTGCGGGCCGCGAACAGGTGGAAACGCGGGTGCGCGAACGGATGCAGACGCTGCTCGATTCCTACGGCGCGGGCATTGCCGTTCAGGGCGTGGAAATCGCCCGTACCGAAGCCCCGCAGCAGGTGATCGAGGCGTTCAACGACGTGCTTGCCGCGCGCCAGGACGCCGAGCGCAACCTGAACGAGGCGCGCCGCTACGAACAGCAGTTGCTCGCTTCTGCCCAGGGTAGCGCGGCCGAGTTCAACGAAATCTACTCGCAGTACCGCCTCGCGCCCGAAGTGACGCGGCGCCGCCTGTATTACGAAACCATGGAGCGTGTCTTGCGCGATACCGACAAGACCATTGTCGAAGCCGATGGCGTGACCCCCTACCTGCCGCTGCCCGAAGTGCGCCGCCGTTCGCAGGAAGCGCAGGGTCCGTCGCTCACCGTCTCCGGCCAGCAGGGAGGGCAGTAAGATGTGGGAACGCTACAAGACCGCAATCGTCGCCGTTGCCGTGCTGGCGGTGCTGGCCATGTCCATGATGGTGATCGTCCCCGAGACGCATCAGGGCGTCGTGATCCGCACCGGTGAACCCAACCGGGTCATCAATCGCTTCGATCCGGACGAGCCCTATGGCCAGACCGGAGCGGGCCTCTCCTGGCGCATTCCGATCCTGGAACGCGTGCAGATGGTGGACCGGCGCGTGCTCGATCTCGACATGGAAGGCGAAACCGTCCTCTCGAACGACCAGCAGCGTCTCGAAGTGAACGCCTATGCCCGGTATCGCATCTTCGATCCCGTGCTGTTCGTGCAGAGCGCATCGAGCGAGGAGCAGCTGGTCAACCAGCTCGAACCCATCCTCACCTCGGTGCTGCGGCAGGAGCTTGGCCGGCGGACTTTCGCCAGCCTACTGACGCCGGAACGCGGCACGGCCATGAGCAACATTCGCGCAGCGCTGGACCGGCAGGCCCGGCAGTACGGCGCGCAGGTGCTGGACGTGCGTATCAAGCGCGCGGACCTGCCGCAGGGCACGCCGCTGCAGGCCGCGTTCAACCGCATGGAATCGGATCGTCAGGAAGAAGCCGAAACGATCCGCGCCGGTGGCCGCCGCGATGCGCAGATCATCCGGGCGGAGGCGGAAGCCAACGCCGCGCAGATCTATGCCGAAGCGTACAACCAGGACCCCGACTTCTACGACTTCTTCCGGGCCATGCAGTCCTATCGCTCCACTTTCGAGGGCGGCTCAGGCGAAAGCTCGATCATCCTGAGCCCGGATAACGAATACCTCCGCCAGTTCCGCAATCCCGGTCGCTGACCGGGGCGGGATTGACGACTACACTTGTCGTTAAACGCGCGTTCAGCCGGTTTCGGGTGGAAGGCGCGTCTCGGGACGGAACCAATTGCGCCCCCATGCGAATGCATCAGGAGGACGCGTGAAGACCAAGAGGATACAAAGGACGTGAAGCCAGTGCGCTATTCATACGCTTTCACATCGGCCCTGCTGGCAGGCGGGGCAGCCATTTCACTGTTGACGGGTTTTCCCGCAGGTGCCCAGGTCGCACAGAACGACCGTATCCAGATGCAGAACACCGTGCCGGTTGCAGGTGCGCCTGCCAGCTTCGCGGACCTGACGGAGGCGCTGCAACCGGCGGTGGTGAACATCTCCACCCGCCAGTCCATCACTATCCCGCAGGCGCAGAACCCGTTCGAGGGCACGCCCTTCGGCCAGTTCTTCAACCAGCGCCGCGGCGGACCGCAGCGGCGCGAGGCGACCTCGCTCGGCTCGGGCTTCATCGTCTCTGCCGACGGCTACGTCGTCACCAACAACCACGTCGTCTCGCCCGATGCGCGCGCAACGCTGGAAGAGGTGACGGTCACTCTGCCCAACGGCACCGAATACGAAGCCGAACTGGTCGGCACCGATCCCTCGTCCGACCTTGCCGTACTGAAGATCAGCCGTCCCGAACCCTTCCCCTTCGTCAACTTCGGCGACAGCGCGCAGGCGCGCGTGGGGGACTGGGTGATCGCCATCGGCAATCCCTTCGGCCTTGGGGGGACGGTGACAAGCGGTATCGTTTCCGCTGTGCAGCGTTCCACTGGCTCGGGCGGCGCGTTCGACCGCTACATCCAGACAGACGCCGCCATCAACCGCGGCAACTCCGGCGGCCCGCTGTTCGACATGCAGGGCAACGTCATCGGCATCAACAACGCCATCCTCTCGCCTTCGGGCGGCAGCGTGGGCATCGGCCTCGCCATCCCCGCAGAGGACGCAGCACCCATCGTGCGCACCCTGATCGCGGGTGAAGCGATCGAGCGCGGCTATCTGGGCGTGCAGATCCAGCCGGTGGACGAGGATATCGCCGAAGCTCTCGGCATCGAGGAAGGTGTTGGCGAACTGGTTCAGGGCGTGCAGCCCGGCGAAGCCGCCGAAGGCGCTGGCCTTCAGCCGGGCGACGTGGTGGTATCGGTCAACAGCCAGGAAGTGACGCCCGACAATACCTTGTCGCGCATCGTCGCCAACATCGAACCGGGCACCACCGTGCCGCTCACCTTCATCCGCAATGGCGAGCGACGCCGCGTGAACCTGACCGTGGGCCGCCGCCCCAGCGAGGAAGAGCTGATGCGGCAGAACATGTTCCAGGGCGAGGACGAAAGCATGCCCGCGCCCGAACCGGAGGAAAGCGGCAGCGGCCTGATGGAAGAGGTGCTGGGCATTCAGGCGGTAGAGATCACGCCGCAGATCGCTCGTCAGCTCGGCCAGCCTGCCGACACCACGGGTCTCGCGATCCTCGCGGTCGATCCGGCATCCGATGCTGCACGCCGGGGCCTCGCACGCGGGGTAATGATCCTGTCTGCGAACGGACGCGAAATCGCCAGTGTCGAGGAACTCGAAGCGGTGCTGCGCGCCGTGCAGAACGATGGCCGCGAAGCCGTGCTGCTGCGCGTTCGCAGCCGCCAGGGCACCACGCAATCGGTTCCGGTTCGCTTCATGGAAGACTAGGCAGGCAGCCGCCCGATCATCGTATCGGAATGAAATACGAAGGGGCGGAGCCGCAAGGCTACCGCCCCTTCATCGTTTCTGGCCAGTTTTCCGCCGCGAGGGGTGCCAGCCTAGAACCGCTGTTCGATAATCCCGCTGGGCGCCGGGCGATAGTTCTGCTGCCGGTCGTCGCGCGGCAGGTCCTGACCCGTCGCGCGCTCCAGGAAATCGTCGCTCGCAGCAGGAGGCGGATTGGCGCGGCGCGGGGGCTGCGCGCGCGTGGGCGCGGGTTCGGGTAATTGGCCGGGCCGCACGTCCATGCCGCGCGGATCCAGCGGATCGCGCACCACGTTCTCGCCCTCGCCTTCGACATCGAAGCCTTCGCCATAGCGGCCCTGGTTCCCGCTCGGATCCACCAGGTTGCCCTGCTCGTCGATGTAGAAGTAATAATCCTCGTCCTCGCCGAAGTAGAATTCATCGTCCGGCTCAAGCTGCCACTCGGGCAGTTGCAGGTCGGTGTCGAATTCCTCCACCGGGCGGTCGCGCACGGCATAGCGCATGAAGGCGGCAAAGGCCTGCGCCGGGGCGCGACCGCCCTGCAGCGCCGGCACGCGATCGTTGTTGTCCATGCCCATCCACACGCCGGTGGTGATGCCGCTGGAAAAGCCGACAAAATAGCCGTCGCGGTTCGAACTGGTAGTGCCGGTCTTGCCTGCGACGGGGCGTCCGATCTGCGCCGCACGTCCGGTGCCGGTGGCAACGGAGGTCTGCAACAGGTCCGTGATCCCGGCCGCGACATAGTCCGGCACCAACGTGTAGGCGCGCGATTCCTTGTGGGTGTAGAGCTCTTCACCATCGGCGGTGGTGACGCGCATGATGCCATAGGGCTCGATGGAGCGCCCGCCCGCGGATACCGCGGCAAAGGCGCGCACCATGTCGATCAGACGCACTTCCGATGTGCCCAGCACCATCGAGGGATAGGTGCTGATCGGCGTGGTGATGCCGAACCGGCGCGCCATGCTGGCAACGTTGGAAAAGCCCACTTCGTTGCCGAGCTGCGCGGCAACGGTGTTCTTCGAATAGGCAAAGGCACTGCGCACGTCGATCTCGCCGGCATAGGTGCCGCCGGAATTGCGCGGGCTCCAGTCGTTGATCGTCACCGGCACGTCCTGCACCCGGTCGTCCGGGGTGTAGCCCGCTTCCAGCGCGGCGAGGTATACGAACAGCTTCCACGCAGAGCCCGGCTGGCGCATCGCATCGGTGGCGCGGTTGTAGTTGGACGTGACGTAGTCGGTGCCGCCCACCAGCGCGAGGATCGCCCCGTCGCGGTCCAAGCTGACAAGCGCGCCCTGAGCCTGCCCCGGCACGTTGGACTGGATGGCCGTGGTTGCCGCACGCTGCATGCCCACATCCAGCGTGGTCCACACTTCGATCGGCTCGAACGTACCGCTGGGCAGCAGCAGGTCGAGCTGCGGCAGGGCCCAGTCGGTAAAATAGCGGATCGAGTTCTGCCCCTCGGTGGTGGACAGCTTCACCGCATCCACGTTCACCTGCCGCGCCACGGCCGGGTCGAGGTCGCCATAGCGCACCATCTGCCCAACCACCACGTTGGCACGGCCCACGGCGGCTTCCACGTCTGCGGTGGGGGAATAGCGGCTGGGAGCCTTCACCAGACCGGCGATGATCGCGGCTTCTTCCAGGCTAAGGTCGCGGGCGGAATGGCTGAAGAACTTGCGGCTGGCGGAATCGATGCCGTAGGCACCGCCGCCGAAATAGACCTTGTTCAGGTACAGCTCGAGGATTTGTTCCTTCGAGAAACGCCATTCCAGCGCCATCGCCAGCACCGCTTCGCGCAGCTTGCGGTCCAGCGTGCGATTGGAATTGAGGAAGACGTTGCGGGCCAGCTGCTGGGTGATGGTGGAGGTGGCCGAAACCTGCCGATCCTCGATCGTGGCGTTGTAGACCGCGCGGGCGAGGCCCATCGGGTCGACGCCGAAGTGCGAATAGAAGCGGTGATCCTCCACCGAGATCATCGCCTGCTTCATCACACCGGGAATTTCGTCCGCTTCCAGCCACTGGCCATAGCTCGGCCCCAGTTCCACGATCTGCGAACCGTCGCGGGCGCGCACGAGGATGGTCTGCCCGTTCTGGCTTTCGCGAAGGGAGGCGTAGGACGGCAGGCTGCGCGAGGCGAAGAACACTGCCGTGGCGAGGCCGATGGCGGCGAGCAGTGCCACCAGCACGCCGCCGATGGCCGCCCGCTTCGTCCAGCGCCAGAAGGTCGCCTTGAAACCACGCTCGGCAGCTTCCCGCTCACGCGCCTTCGATGCGGCGCGGCGCGAACGGGTTCCTCTTTTGTTGGAGCTGCTGCCCCGACGCTTCGACATCAGTCGTCAAAATCCTGCAATCGCGCGCTTGGCAAGCGCAATCCTTCAGCTTCGGCACCGCCATGCATAGGGCAAACGTAATGCAGGGTGAACGCCCGGCACGATCATTCGCCCGGTTTTTCCTCCGGTTCGAATTGCAGCGCTGCAGAATTGATGCAGTAGCGCAGCCCTTCCGGCCCCGGCCCGTCGGGGAAAACGTGGCCCAGGTGTCCGGCGCACTTGCTGCACACCACTTCGGTGCGAACCATGCCGTGCGAGACATCCTGGTTCATCTCCACCGCCGACTGGTCGGCAGGCGCGGTGAAGCTGGGCCAGCCGGAGCCGCTGTCATACTTGGCTTCGCTTTCGAACAAGGGCTGCCCGCAACCGGCGCACTTGTATTCGCCCTCGGCCTTGTTCTTCTCGTACTTGCCGGTGAAGGCCCGTTCGGTCCCCGCCTCGCGCAGCACGCGGTACTGTTCCGGGGTCAGCTTCTCGCGCCATTCGGCTTCGGTGAGATTAAGTTTGTCCGACATCAGGAATACTCCGTGTTTGTTTTTCGCTCCCACCTCCGTGGGAGCGTCCTCGCTAGATGCGCTCCGCTTCGCTGCGCGCCCGCTGCGGGCGGGCATTCGCCCTTGCGGCCTGCTAGGGGCAGGCCGAACTGCTAAAGGCTCTAACGTTTAAGAAGAATATCGGTTCGCCGAAGGCGAACCGCAAGGCCGAACGGCCGCCCGAGCTTATGCGAGGAAAGCCAAGCAGCGCGGACGCGCTGCGCCCGGCGCTTGAGGGACCTACAAATCACGCATTCACATCGGCGTAGTGTCGCGGTGCGGGAAGTCCTTCCATCTTCTGGCTCAGCAGCGGAGCGAAGCTGGGGCGGCTCTTCATCACGCGGTACCATGCATGGGACTGGTCATGCCCGGTCCAGTCGATCCCGCCGAGATAGTCGATCACCGAGAGCTGTGCGGCGGCGGCAAAGTCGGCGAGGCTGAGCTGGGCCCCTGCCAGCCAGCGGCGGTTGTCGATCAGCCAGTCGATGTAGTCGAGATGCTCGTGCGTCAGCCGCATGGCCGCGCGCAAGGTGCCGCTGTCGGGCGACTGGCGCAGGATCAGGCGCTTCTTCATCTTCTCGTAGATCAGCGGCTCGGTCACGTCGCCGTAGAGGCCGTCGTCGAACAGCGCCGTCAGGCGGCGCACTTCGGCGCGTGCGGCGGCGGAGCCGGGGATCAGGGGGCTCTTGCTTTCGGTTTCCTCAAAATATTCGCAGATCGCCTGGCTGTCGATCAGCACCAGCCGCCGTTCGGCATGGTGCAGCACCGGGGTCTTGCCCGCCGGGTTCAGCGCGTGAAAGGCGTCGTCATCTTCCCACGGGTAGGCCTTCTGCAAAGTATAGGGCACTTTCTTTTCGGAAAGCACCAGCTGTACCTTGCGGCTGAATGGACAGAGCGGGAAGTAGTAGAGTTGCCACATGCTTGCCTGTTGCTAATGCCGCAACAGGCGTTTCGGGTCCAGCGCCCAGAGCGAATGGTCGACGATTATTCTGCGGGCAAAAGGGTGAGGCACACGGGCATGACCTCGTCGATCGTGCCTTCGTCCCACAGGTCCTGCGCCTCGGCGGAAAGCGCGGCGGAGATTTCCTCGCGGCTGAGGCCGGCCTCGTCCATCACCTGCGCCGATGCCCGGACGAAGAATTCGCGCCCGCGCTGCGAGAGGTCGGGATAGCGCAAGGCGTCCGCATTGCCGTTGGCCTGACCATTGGCGACGATGGCGAAGGCGGCGGAGCAGCGCACCAGCATCCGGTGATCGAGGCTGAGCTGCGGCGTCTGCGCAAGGGCAAGCGACGGGGTGATTGCAAGCGCGACGGCGATGACAGTTCGGATCATGGTTACTCTCCTAGCGCGTCCAAGCTTAACCTGCGCCTTCAGCCAATTTGCCGCCGCGTCCCCAATCTCGTTGACTCTATCCGCCCGCTCCCACAATTGTAAGCACAACTTACGATTTGGGAGAGTCGAGAATGTCCGAGAGCCGCGAGGCCACTCCGACTGGCACGAGCGCGGAAAGGCAGGAGGAGCAACGGTCCTTGTCGCCTGCTATGCACTTGTCGAAGGGCTGCCTTTGCATCTAGGCAGCCGGAATTGACCGGATAATAAAAGGACGGACTTGCGACAGCCTCCGTGGAAGCGGGTCGCGGCGATGTCTCGAGAGGAGTTCCATGACACAGTACCCAGCCCTCCACATGGTGATCGACGGCGAGAAGGTTTCCGGCGGGGGCCGGCGCACATTCGATGTCGTAAACCCCGTTACCGGCGAAACGCTGGCCGAACTGCCGCTGGCCGACAAGGCCGATCTCGACCGTGCGCTGGAAACCGCGCAGCGCGGCTACAGGATCTGGCGCTACACGCCCGCGGCGGAACGAGCGAAAGTGCTGCACGGTGCGGCGGCCCTGATCCGCCAGCGCGCCGACGACCTTGCCCGCATTGCCACGATGGAAGAGGGCAAGCCGGTGGGCGAGACGAAGATCGAATGCATGGCCTCTGCCGGATGGTTCGATTTCGCCGCCGGTGAATGCCAGCGCCTCTACGGCCGCGAACTGGTGCGCCCGGTGGGTCAGCGCAGCGTCGTGCGGTGGGAGCCGGTCGGCCCCATTGCCGCTTTCGCGCCGTGGAACTTCCCCCTCGGCAATCCCAGCCGCAAGCTGGGCGCAGCCGTGGCGGCGGGTTGTTCGATCATCCTGAAAAGTGCGGAAGAAACCCCGGCCTCGGCGCTGGGCATCCTGCAATGTCTTTACGATGCGGGCCTGCCCAAGGAAGTGGCGCAGGCCGTGTTCGGCGTGCCCGACAAGGTAAGCAGCCACCTGCTCGCCAGCCCCATCATCAAGAAGCTCAGCTTCACCGGCTCTACGGTCGTCGGCAAGCATCTCGCCAAGCTGGCGGCGGATAACATGATCCGCACCACCATGGAGCTTGGCGGTCACGGCCCGGTGCTGGTGTTTGACGATGCCGACGTGGACACGGTGCTCGCCACCGCCGCTCCGGGCAAGACCCGCAACGCCGGGCAGGTGTGCGTGTCCCTCACGCGCTTCATCGTGCAGGAAAACGTGTTCGAAAAGTTCCGCGACGGCATGGCGGAGCGTCTGGCCGCCACCGTCGTCGGCGATGGCCTGAAGGACGGCACGCAGATGGGCCCGATGGCCAATCCGCGCCGCCCCGATGCGATGGAAAAATTCGTCGCCAACGCGAAAGACAAGGGCGCGCGCGTCAACACCGGCGGCGAACGCATCGGCAACCAGGGCTATTTCTTCCAGCCGACCGTGCTGAGCGAAATCCCGCTGGATGCCGAAGTGATGAACGAGGAGCCGTTCGGCCCGCTCGCCCTCATCAATCCCTACAAGTCCGAGGACGACATGATCGCCGAGGCGAACCGCCTGCCCTATGGCCTGGCGGGCTATGCCTGGACCAACGACGTGAAGCGCCAGCGCCGGCTGGCCGACGAAGTGGAAGTCGGCATGATGGGGATCAACACGCACATGATCGCAGGGCCCGACGCGCCGTTCCAGGGTGTCCAGTGGTCCGGCCACGGCAGCGAGGACGGTCCCGAGGGCGTGAAGGCCTGCATGGTCGTGAAAGCGGTCCACGAAGGCTGATCGGCCGGGGCTGAATACTGAAACGCGCTTGATGGGAGAGGATGGCGCATGACGAGTGAACTGAAAACCGGCGGCCAGCATGGCTACCTGCGGATTGCGACCGAGGAGGCATTCGCCACCGAGGAGCAGATGGACGCAATCCTGCGGCTGGTGAAGGAAGGCCGCGCCGACAAGGGCACGGTTTCGCTGTGGGGTTTCTACGGCACCAGCCCAAGCGAGCGGACCACCTTCATCCGTGAGCGGCTGCTTGATCTTGGCGACCTGCGCCTCGCCGCGATGGACGAGGCCGGGATCGACAAGGCCGTGCTGGCGCTTACCAGCCCCGGCACGCAATCCCTGCACGACGCCGAGGAAGGCAAGGGTATCGCATCGCGCGCCAACGATCGCCTCGCCGCCGCCTGCGAGAACCATCCGGACCGTTTCATCGGCATGACCGCGATCTGCCCGCAGGACGCCGAATGGTCCGCGCAGGAACTGAAGCGCGGCAAGGAAGAGCTGGGCTTCGTCGGCGTGCAGGTGAACAGCCACACGCATGGCCATTACCTCGACGAAGAGCAGTTCGACCCCATCCTGCGCGCCTGCGCCGACATGGACATCCCGCTCTACATCCACCCGCAGGGCCCGCCCGACGAGATGATCGGCGGCATGGTGGACGCAGGGCTGGAAGGCGCGATCTTCGGCTTCGCGATGGAAACCAGCTACCACGCGCTGCGCATCCTGACGACGGGCGTGTTCGACCGCTATCCTTCTCTGAAGCTGGTGCTGGGCCACGGCTGCGAGGGCCTGCCGTTCTGGATCGACCGCTTCAATTACATGTTCAACGCCGGCGTCCGCTCGCAGCGGTACGACAGGCTGAAGCCGCTGCAGCACAGCCTGCACCACTACCTGCGTAACAACGTCTGGGGCACGAACTCCGGCCTGCCCAGCCCGGCCAGCATCAAGTTGATGATGGAAGTGATGGGCGAGGACCGCGTGCTCTACGCGATGGACTATCCCTACCAGTACGTGCCCGATGAAGTGCGGCTGCTGGACGCGATGGACATTTCGCAGGAACAGAAGGTCAAGTTCTTCCAGACCAATGCAGAGAAGCTGTTCGGCCTGTGAGCGATAGCCCTTCGACGACGCCGCCTGCGGCAGGTTCGGCCCCCGGCGTTCCGCTTTCGCCTGCCGCGCCGGGAGAAGCCAAGGCCGACAACCGCATCAGCCGCTATGGCTGGCATGCGATCATCCTGATGTCGTCCGCCCAGATGATGAGCCTGCTCGACCGGCAGATCCTCTCCATCCTGGCAAACGATATCCGCAACGACCTGGGCATCGGCGATGCCGAGATGGGGCTGCTCTACGGCACTGTCTTTGCGCTGTTCTATGCCCTGTTCTCGCTCCCGCTGGGGCGTCTGGTAGACGGCTGGACACGCACGAAGCTGCTGGCAATCTGCCTTGCCGGGTGGAGTTTCTTCGCAGGGCTCGCCGCCTTTGCCCAGGGGTTCACCCTGCTCGCCATTTCCCGCCTCGGCGTGGGCGTGGGCGAGGCAGCGACGCAGCCTGCGGCCAATTCCATCCTGTTCGATTCGCTGCCCAAGAGCCGGCGCGGCCTTGCCATGGGCGGTCTCGGGGTGGGCCTTGCCTTGGGACTCGGCCTTTCCATGGCGCTGGGCGGGATTGCCGCCGAGTGGTGGGATCTGCGCTATGCCGATGGCGGCGCGCCGCTGGGCTTTCGCGGCTGGCAGTTCGCTTTCATCGTCGCCGCCCTGCCCGGCTTCCCGCTGGCATGGCTGATCTACAAGCTTCGCGAGCCCGAACGCGGGGCGATGGACGGCATCACCACGAAGAAGGATCCCGCTCCCTTCCGCGCCAGTGCAGGGGTGCTGGGTGCCGTCACGCCGGGCACCAACTGGATGAACCTGTGGCGCCGCGATGCGGGGGCGCGGCAGTGGGCAATAAACCTGATTGGGCTGGCCGTAATTCTCGGCTTCTGCGCGCTCATGGTGAACCTCACCTCCACCTATTCGCCGCGCCCGGCTCTGGATTTCGGTGCCGTCTCGCTCAGCCCGCACGTGCTCCAGTGGGGCGTATTCGGCTTCGGCGCATTCGTGGTGCTCAACCTGTTCCAGAATTTCCGTCTTACCGACAAGCCGACGTTCAACGTGGTGCTCAATCCCTCGCTGCTGATGATCATGGTGCTGGGCGGCCTGCAGACCGCCATCAACTACGGTGTAATGTTTGCCAGCCCGCAGATCCTCATCCGCCAGTTCGGCCTGTCGATGGCCGACGTCGGCCTCCAGTTCGGTCTGCTTTCTGCCCTGCTCGCAACAATCGGCGCGCTGGTTGCAGGCCCGCTGGCGGACTGGCTGCATGCAAGAATGGGAGCCAAGGGAATGATCATCCTGGTCATCCTGTCGCTGGGCATCTCGCCATTCTTCGGCATCTGGACGTACAGCGCCGAAACGCTGACCGAGTTTTACGTGCGCTACACGATCTACTCGCTGATCCTCACGCTGTGGCTGCCGCCTACCTACACCTTGCTGCTGGGCCTCGCCCTGCCGCGGATGCGCGGGATCATCTTCTCCACCTACCTCGTCATCATGACATTGCTGGGCCAGGGCCTCGGCCCCTATTTCGTGGGGATCATTTCGGATCAGAACGGCGGCGACCTGGCGCAGGCGCTTATCACGCTCAACCTCGTCTGTCCGTTCATCGTGGTGCTGCTGCTGATCGTGCTGTCGCGGTACAAGAAGGACGAAGCAGGCATGCTCGACCGCGCGCGGCGCGGCGGCGAGGAGGTTTGACAACAAGATGACAACGGTGCGTGAAGCTTCGTTCGCGGTGTTCGAGCATTTCGGCGTGGATCGCCTGTTCGGCAACCCGGGGTCTACCGAATTGCCCATGCTAAAGGGGATGCCGTTCCCTTACGTCATGGGCCTCAACGAAGCGGTGGTGATGGGCATGGCCGATGGCTACGCCCGCGCATCCCGCAAGCCCGCTCTCGTCAACCTTCACAGCGCGGCGGGCACCGGGCATTCGCTGGGTAACCTGTTCACCGCGTGGAAGAACAATGCGCCCATCGTGGTGACGGCGGGTCAGCAGGCGCGCTCCATCCTCCCTTTCGACCCGTTCCTCTATGCCGAGCGGCCGAGCGAATTCCCGCGTCCCTATGTCAAGTTCGCGATCGAACCCGCCCGCGCCGAGGACGTGCCGCTGGCCCTGATCCGCGCCTTCATCACCGCGCTCACCCCGCCGATGGGTCCGGTGTTCGTGTCCATCCCCGTGGACGACTGGGAACGGGAGTGCGAGATGCCCGGCTTGCCGGATGTCGATGCCGTCACCGTGCCATCTGCCACCGGGATCGATCGGCTTTCCGCGATGCTGGACGCTGCCGAACGCCCCGCGCTGGTGCTGGGCACCGGCGTTGCCAATGCGGGTGGCTGGAAAAGCGCCATCGCGCTGGCAGAAAAAGCCGGGTGCGCGGTGTTCGCAGCGCCCTACGCCGCGCGCGAGACGTTTCCCGAAGACCACCCGCAGTTTGCAGGCTTCCTCAACGCCTGGCGGGACCAGATCCGTGACGCGCTCGATCCGTTCGATGCCATCCTCGTGGCAGGCGCCCCGGTCTTCACCTATCACGTCGAGGGCAGCGGTCCGCACTGGCCGCCCCATGCCAGGCTGATGGCCCTGTCCGACGATCCGCAACACCTCGCCAACCTTCCCGGCGGGGGCGGCGTGCTGGGCGACGTGGACAACGGGCTGGCCCTTCTGGCAGAACGGACCAACAAGCGGGCCTATTCCGGCCCCACCCACCAGCTGATCGACCCACCTGCGGAAATGACCGCAGCCTATGTGCTGAAACGCATTGCAGCGCTGCGGCCGGAAGATGCGATCATCGTCGAGGAATCGCCCACCGCGCGCGGGCCGGAACACGTTACCCTGCCGATCACGCGAGAGGGCGGCTTCTATTCCTGCGCCAGCGGCGGCCTCGGCTATTCGCTGCCCGGCGCGCTGGGTGTGGCGATGGCCCAGGATGACAAGGTGATTGCCGTGCTGGGTGACGGCGCAGCCATGTACACGGTCCAGGGCATGTTCACCGCGTTCCAGGAGAGGCTGCCGATCAGTTTCGTCATCATGAACAACTCGGCCTACGCCGCGCTTACGGGCTTTTCCGGCGAATTCGGGATGAACCACGTGCCCGGCTGCGACCTTACCGGCCTCGATTTCGTGAAGATTGCCGAGGGACACGGCGTAGCCGGCCGCCGGGTCGACACGGTCGAGGATCTCGACGCAGCTCTGGAATGGAGTTTCGGCGCCAGCAAGCCGACGCTGCTCGACCTGCGCATTGCCTGAGGCGTTAGCGCCGTGTTTACGAAGTTACCCCGCCGTTAACCGCGCTCCTTACCTTTCCTATCCCCTGTATTCCCTTCATTTTGCGAAAATTTTCGCATTGGGGGGCTGCAATTCGTGAAAAATGGCGTGGCTTGTGCGTCGCCCAGAATCGGGTAACCACCGCAGTCGGGGGGCTGCGACGCGCAACAGGGGGAGTATTCACATGGAGAGTCAGGGTTCTTCCCTCCTGCCGTCGTACCGTCCTTTCGCGGCCCGGTTCGACCACACAGGAGGAATAAATGAGAAATTCGGATTCGAAATCTTTCCGTAAGATGACGACCATGGCGCTGGGCGCGTCGGGTCTTGCTCTTGCTACCATCGCGATGGTGGGTGCGAGCCCTGAAAATGCCAGCGCAGCCGAGTGTCTTCTCGACACCAACGACAACGGGGTTGCCGATCCCGCCGACACCGACAACGGTGCGACCTCCACCAGCGAAGACGCACTGGCTTGCGGTGAAAACTCGGAAGCCACGGGCTTTGAATCGATCTCGACCTCACGTCGCAGAACGCCAAGGGCGTACGGGAAGCGAACGAAGGTGTCGCCATAGCGCTGTCGATGGAATCGCCGGTCCTCATGCCGACCGATAGCTTCGGTGTTGCCGGCGGCTTTGGCTACTACAACAACCGCGTTGCCGGTTCGGCCAGCTTTGCTGCCCGCATCAACGACAATGCGGCCTTCACCGGTGGCTTCGGCATCGGCTTCGACGAAGGCGAAGTCGGCGCGCGCGCCGGTTTCCAGGTCACCTGGTAAGGAAATCCGGCCAGGCGCCGGATAGCCCGAACGGGTAAGAGGGGGCGGCTCGCGAGGGCCGCCCCTTTTTCATGCGCGCAAGAAACGGCGCGGGAATCATTCCCGCGCCGTTCTTTACATCCAGCTACTCAGCGCGAACTCAGGTCACGCGCCACACCCACAGCTTGATAGAGTTGGCATAACGCGCCCCGCTGCAGATGAAGATGGAGCGGTTGAGCCAATCGTATTTCCCGTCGGGCGCGATGAATTCGGGCACCGTGCGGAAGTAGTATTCACTGGGGTCGACATCCTCCCCGGCAACGAGGCGGCGCATCACGTCCACCGGTCCGTGGCGCAGCCCGCGATTGCGGATCTGGATCAGCGCGCCATCGTCGGTCTCGATGGCATAAAGCGCATCCGCCACCGTCACCCCGTCGGAGCGGGTGAGCTGCCAGTCGCCGGAATTGCCCATCAGCTTGCCCGATATCTTCGGCCCCTTCACATAGCCGCCCGACAGGATCGGGATGATGCGCCGAGTGCCATCGTAAGTCTCGCCGATCTGGCGCGGTTCCTCCAGCTCTCCGCTGGCTTCGTAGACAAATTCCAGTCCGGGTTCGATCATCGGCGTCTCCTCTTCCTGCCCCCTGTTCCGTGCAGCAGTCCAAAACGTCAACCAGTGTGCGCTAATATATCGCGATGACCGCTTCGATTTTGCCAAGGGGCATTGCCATTGACGACCCGCGCCCGATTGCGGCGGCGAACCCCTACACGTTCTTCCTTCCCCATGCGGACGAACTGGCGGCGGTTAAGCCGCTGGATGGTATCCAGATCATCTTTCGCCAGACGGAAGGCGAGCCGGAATATTCCGCTGAAGGCATGTGGGTGCTGATCGAAAGCGTCGACGATGGAATGGTCACCGGCACCCTGGACAACCAGCCCGCCGGCATGAGCCTGATCCGCGAAGGCGACCGCGTCCGGGTGCCGCTCACCCATGCGATCGGCACGACCTTCCATAAGGACAACCCCAGGCCCACGGTGCCCGAGCCGCGAGAGTACTGGGACCGGTGCTTCGTCGACGATTGCGTGCTGCGCGGGCGCAGCCATGCCGACTATCTCTACCGTGAAGAGCCGGACATGACGCAGGAGGGTGATCGCTATCCCGACAGCGGGTGGCGCATCCGCGGAACCGACGAAGGCATCGCGCAGGACGAGCGTGACGGCGCCAAGCCGCATTACGTTGCCCTTGGTTCGGTGCTCAACGCCGACGACCGTTGGCTCCACCTGCTGGATTCGCCCATCGGCACGGCCTTCCAGTAGGACGCGAATACGCAGGATTACATCGCCCTAGATTAGCTGCGTCGCCCTCCCCGCAGCTAAGCTACATCGGCGTATTCGCCACCTGCGCGAAATAGTCCGCCACCACGTCGTCCAGCTCGGCGCCGGGCGGATAATGGCTCAGTTTCACGAGGACCGTGCGGCTTTGCGGGTGGACGTAGATGTATTGTCCGGCCAGCCCGATGGCCGAGTAAGCGTCCGGCTCTTGTCCGAGTTGCCAGGTCTGGAAACCGTAGCCGGGGCGCGGGCTTTCCGGATCGAGCGGGCGCATCGCAGTCATCCGATCCACCCAGCCTTCCGGAAGGACGCGCTCACCGTTCACGATACCATCGTCCAGCATGAGCTGGCCGAGCCGGGCAAAATCGCGCAGCGTGGCGTTGAAGCCCATCCCGGCGAGAGCGCGTCCGGTGCCCTGCGGCCCGTCAGCCAGCCAGAAAGCCTCGTGCGCAGCGCCCAGCGGCTCCCACAAACGCGCGGCAGTCAACCGCTCCAGTGGCAGACCGGTCGCCTCCTCTACAACGCGGCCCAGCACGGCGGTGTCGAGCGTTGCGTAATTGAAGGTGTTGCCGGGTTCGTCCCGCCGTCCTGCGGCAATGCCAAAATCGGCGAAGCGGGCGCGGTTGAGGACGATGGCGGTATCGTGGATGCACGCGGCTAGGCTGGGGTTCTCGCCAAAGTCGTAACGTTCCTCGATATCGACGCCGCTGCGCATCTCTAGGAGATTGCGGATCGTCACACCATCGTAGCCGCCGCCTTCCAGCGCAGGCCAGTACCGTGTCGCCGGATCGTCGAGCGAGGCGATTTCGCCTCGCGCCAGGGCCTGCCCCACCAGCATCGCGACGATCGTCTTCGACATGGAGAAACCGATGTGGCGCTCGTCCGGGGAGTAGCGGTTGCGATAGTCCTCGAAAACGATCGCCCCGTCGCGCATCACCAGCATGGCATCGGTGTGGGTGGCATGGGCGAAAGCGGCGTAGTCGCCGGGCATCAGGAACCCTTCCGCCTCGCTGAGGTCGGACGGCTCTGCGGCGGCGCTTACCGGGCGGTGGGCGAAGACCTCGCCTGCCTCGCGAAAGGTGAAGGAATTGACCGCCGGGTTGAGCAGTTCGCGGCGCATGGCGATGGTGGCCGGCGAAGGGTCACGAAAGGCCAGCGAGGGCCCGGTCTCGACGTTATCGAGCGGAGCGAGGCCCCGGCAACCCCCGACCACGTCCCACGCCTGCCAGTCCTCGTCCTGCGCAAAGGCTGGCGCCGTGGTCGCCGCCAGGGCCAGCCCAGCCACGCACGACAACAGCCTGAAATCGATCATCACATTCCTCCCCCCTGATCAGGATCAGGCCGCTTCGGGCACTTTCAGTCCGATATCCTCGCTGCGGGCGAAATTGCCGTGCAGGCCGAAGCGCAGGCGGATCGGCACGTTGATCGTGGCGATCGGGCCTTTCTCGATGTCGAGCGCGTCGAACACCAGCAGGTCGCTGCGATGTTCGGCCAGACGGTTGCAGACCATGACGATCCAACCGTCGCCTTCGGGCGCGTCCTTGCTGCGCGGGATGAAGCAGGGCTCCTGCAAGGTGCTGGTCTCCCCTGCCCACCAGTGCTGTTCCTTGCCGGTTTCCATGTCCTTATGGAACAGGCAGTTCATCGGCGCGCCGCTGGCGCTGCCGCCCGGCAGGTTGAGCGGGCGGGCCATGTCGATTTCAAGGCCCCAGGTGTAGCGGTTCTTGCGCCCGGTAAAACGATCGTCGATCCGCGGGAATTCGCTGAAGGTGTCGCTCAGCCGGTTGATCTCGGCGAAATCGTCGCCGTTGCTGGCAAGGTCCACCACCCATTCGGTGAGATGCGTCACCGATTCCTGCGGATTGAACGGAGCGCCGTGGATATCGGGGAAGAAGGGGAAGAAGTTGTTCTTCGATTCCGGCGTCACGAAATGGATCTTCGTCCCGTCCTGCCAGGCGTTCATCGTGTGGCTGGCAAAGCAGTTGTCGCGCTTGAACCAGCGGATGTCCTCGTCCTTCAGCCCCTCGCGGCGCGGGATGATGCCGAGGTAGACCGGCTTGGTCGTGTCGAACATGAAGGCGGGCTTGCCTTCCTCCAGCTGTTCCCAGCTGCCGATGCTGGGGACGATGTGCAGCACGAGGTAATCGGGCGTGATCGCGAAGTCGTGCATCATGCAGTAGTACGGGACCTTGAACCATTCCTCGCGCACCAGTTCGCCCTCCGGGCTGACCTCGTAATAGGTCACGTCGTCGGTGTGCATGCCGCTGGCGGCATAGCCGATGGCAACCATGTTGCCGGTGTCGGGGTCGATCTTTGGGTGCGCGGTGAACGTCTCGCCGGTCATCTTGCCGCCGAATTTTTCGTAACCCTGCGTTTCCATCGTCGCCGGGTCCATCACCAGCGCGGGCGAATCCTCTTTCAGCGCCCACAGCTTTCCGCCGTAGAGCCAGGCGTTTGTGTTGGCCGTGCCGCGAATCTTGCCTTTCACGCTTTCGTCGTCGGTAAGCGGGTTGCGATAGGCGCCGAACAGCGCCTTGCCCGCCTCGTTCTCCAGCTTCCACTTGTCGGTCTGCGCCCAGCGCTGGCGGAAATCGCACTGGCCGTCGTGGAAGTGGAACCGGGTGATCATGCCATCGCCGTTGAAGGAAATGTCATCCCCCAGTCGCGGCGGGAACTGCGGATCGGGCTGCACGCGGAAGAACGCACCGTCCAGTTCCGGCGGGATTTCGCCGGTATGCTGCAGGTTCTCGATGTCGGCCTCGATCCGGCTGGGCGTGTTGAAGCCAGTGTAGTTCGGGGTATCGGGGAATTGCGCCATTTTAAGTCCTCTCCTTGCGGAAGATTGTATGCTTTACTAACAAAATCGCAAGCAAGACGAGAGCAGGACCTTGGCCCAAGCCGCATTGACCAAAAACAAACCCGACGAAGAAGCGCCAGAGTTCGGCGAGCTCGACGGGATCGTCGGCTTCCACATCCGCCTTGCGCACGGCGCGGTCTACCGCCATTTCACGGAGACATTCGCCGCCCTGGGCATGACCCAGAAACAGGTCAGCGTGCTGTGGCTGGTGGGCGCGAATCCGGGCGTGGCGCAGATTGAGCTGGGCAGTCGCCTGCGGATGGACCGGGCCACGACCATGACCATCGTCAATCGCCTGCAGGAGCGCGGATACCTGCGGCGGGAGAAAAGCAGCAGCGATGGACGCAAGCAATCGCTCCACCTTACCGATGAGGGCGAGCAGGCGCTGCAGCAGGCAAAACAATGCATCGAAGAGCATGAAGCATGGCTGAAAAGCCGCTTCACAGCCGATGAAGTCGAAAAATTGGTGGAAATGCTGAGCAGAATCCACGAATAGGGGCTTTCCCAGGGAGAGGACAAAGTCAATTATGGCCGGACCGTCAGGCGGGGGTGCAAACCCCATCAACGTAATCAACGATACCGAAATGCACTGGCGGCAATGGGCCGTCGTGGTGCTGATGGTGCTGCTCAACGCGCTCGACGGGTTCGACGTGCTTTCCAGCGCGTTCGCCGCGCCGGGCATTACCGCTGACTGGGGCATTCCCCGCAGCGAGCTGGGCATCGTCCTTTCCGCAGAGCTGGTGGGCATGGGCTTCGGCTCCGTCCTGCTGGGCGGCGCGGCGGACAAGTTCGGGCGCAAGAACACCATGATCGCCTGCCTCGTCGCGATGGCGGGGGGCATGTGGATGGCAGGCCACGCCAACGGCGTTGGCGACATGTTCGTCTATCGCTTCATCACCGGCATCGGCATCGGCGGCATGCTGACGGCCACCAATGCGGTGACGGCGGAAAGCACCAACAGCAAGTGGCGCAAGGCCTGCATCGCGGTTTACGTGGCGGGCTATCCGCTGGGCGCGATCCTGGGTGGCATTGCAGCTTCGGAATGGCTGCTCGACGCCTACGGCTGGCGCGGCGTGTTCGACTTCGGTGCCATCGTTACCGCCGCTCTCATCCCTGTTGTGATGCTGGTGGTGCCCGAAACCGCCGCCTATCACGCCAGCAAGGACAACCTTGCAGGCGTGAACAAGACGCTGGGCGCATTCGGCAAGCCGGCCATCGGTTCGCTGCCGGCCGCCGCCGCCGACCGGGAAAAGCCCAAGGTCACCGATATCCTGTCGAACCCGCAGCTACGCCCTGTCACGCTGCTGCTGGCCTTCGGCTACATGTTCCACACCGTCACCTTCTATTACATCCTGAAGTTCGCCGTGCAGATCGTGGCCGACTATCCGCCGGGCTACGAACCCAGCGATGCGGCGACCGTGCTGACCTGGGCAAACGTGGGCGGCTTCCTGGGCTCCGCGCTGTTCGGCTTCGTCATGGCGCGTTTCGGCATCAGGTGGCCGACTGCGCTGATGCTGCTGATCGGCAGCGTCATGGTCGTCTCTTTCGGCATGGGCCGCGAGACGCTGGACGGCTGGCAGTGGGCAACGATCCTCACCGGCTTCTTCACCAACGCAGCGATCAGCGGATACTACGCCGCCTTCGCTCGCGGCTTCCCCGCCTATGCCCGTGCCACCGGCACCGGCTTCGTGCTGGGCGTCGGCCGCCTCGGCGCAGCGGGCAGTCCGCTGCTGGCCGGTGCGCTGTTCGCGTGGCTCGGCGACGATGAACTGCTGGTGGTCTCGATCATCATGGCCATGGGCTCGATCGTCTCGTTGATCCTGTTCCTGCTGCTGCCGGAACGCGAGGGTGACGACCTGGTCGCCGCGCCGATCACAACCGACAAGGTCCCGACAAAGGAAATGCAGTAATGAAAACCCGTGCCGCCGTAGCTTTCGAAGCCAAGAAGCCGCTCGAGATCGTCGAACTGGACCTCGAAGGCCCGAAGGAGGGCGAGGTGCTGGTCGAGATCATGGCGACCGGCATCTGCCACACCGATGCCTACACGCTGGACGGCCACGATTCGGAGGGGATATTCCCCTCGGTCCTGGGCCATGAAGGCGCCGGCATCGTGCGCGAGGTCGGCCCCGGCGTCACCAGCGTGAAGCCGGACGACCACGTGATCCCGCTCTACACCCCGGAATGCCGCCAGTGTAAGTCGTGCCTTTCGGGCAAGACCAACCTGTGCACCGCAATCCGCGCAACGCAGGGCAAGGGCCTGATGCCCGATGGCACCACGCGCTTCTCCTACCAGGGCAAGCCGATCTACCATTACATGGGCTGCTCGACCTTCTCGAACTTCACCGTGCTGCCCGAAATCGCGGTGGCGAAGATCCGCGAGGACGCACCGTTCCAGACCAGCTGCTACATCGGCTGCGGCGTGACGACGGGCGTGGGCGCCGTCACCAACACCGCCAAGGTGCAGGTGGGCGATAACGTGGTGGTCTTCGGCCTCGGTGGTATCGGCCTCAACGTGATCCAGGGCGCGCGCCTTGCCGGGGCGAACCAGATCATCGGTGTCGACATCAACCCCGATCGCGAGGAATGGGGCCGCAAGTTCGGCATGACCGATTTCCTCAACACCTCTGGCATGAGCCGCGAGGAGATCGTCGCCAAGATCGTGGAAATGACCGACGGCGGCGCGGACTACACCTTCGATGCCACCGGCAACACCGAAGTGATGCGCACCGCGCTGGAAGCCTGCCACCGCGGCTGGGGCACCAGCGTCATCATCGGCGTGGCCGAGGCGGGCAAGGAAATTTCCACCCGCCCGTTCCAGCTGGTGACGGGCCGCAACTGGCGCGGCACGGCCTTCGGCGGCGCCAAGGGCCGCACCGACGTGCCGAAGATCGTGGACATGTACATGCAGGGCAAGATCGAGATCGACCCGATGATCACCCACGTCATGGGCCTGGAAGAGATCAACACCGCGTTCGACCTGATGCACGAGGGCAAGTCGATCCGCTCGGTCGTGGTGTTCTGAGGCAACCCCATTCAGGGCCGCCCTAAGGGCAGATTGCAAAAATCGGGCGGTCCGGCCAATCATTCTTTCACAATGCTGAAAATTTCGGCTATGTGATGAAATGAGAGAATCGCGTTCGGCGATGCGTTGCCGTGCGCCATTGGAAGAGAGGACGAAACACCCATGCTGAACCACGTTTTCCTGGGCACCAACGATGTCGAGAAGTCGCGCGCTTTCTACAATGCCACCATGGACGCGATCGGCGTGAAGCCGGTGAACGAGCTGCCCCACGCCACGATCTACGCCAACGAAGGCGGCGCGGTTGCCGTGGGCAAGCCCGCCAACGGCGAAGCGGCCACTGTTTCGAACGGCGCGACGCTGGGCCTCAAGGCGAAGAACTACGACGAAGTTAACGCCTGGCACGCGGCCGGTCTCGCCAACGGCGGCACCGACGAAGGCGCACCGGGCGTTCGCGAGAACAGTCCCGGCCAGATGTACGGCGCCTACCTGCGCGATCCGGACGGCAACAAGATCTGCGTCTTCTGCCCGAACGAAAACGCCTGATCGGGAGAGCGCCGATGTTCAGCCACATGATGGTGGGGTCGAATGACCTCGATAAAGCCAAGACCTTCTACGACGCGCTGTTCGGCGTGCTCGGTGCCAAGGAAGGCGTGATCGATAGCAAGGGCCGGCTCGTCTATCTGCACAACGGCGCTGTCTTCCTTGTCACCAAGCCGATCGACGGCAACCCGGCGACGTGCGCCAACGGCGCCACCATCGGCTTCGCCATGGAAAGCACCCAGCAGGCCGACGAGTGGCATGACGCGGGGGCAGCGGCAGGCGGCACCTCCATCGAGGATCCGCCCGGCTGGCGCCAGAACGACTTCGGCCGCCTCTACCTCGCTTACCTGCGCGATCCCGATGGCAACAAGCTGTGCGCCATGCACCGCGAGGCATCCTGATGACGCTTGAAACCGTCAGCGAAACGAAGTGCTTCGGTGGCAACCAGGGCGTCTACAAGCACGCCAGCAGTTCCACCGGCACCGACATGACGTTCCAGGTGTTCGTGCCCGAGCACCGCGAAGGCGAGAAATTGCCGGTTCTCTGGTGGCTGTCGGGCCTCACCTGCACGCACGAAAACGCGATGATCAAGTGCCACTACCACCAGGCCTGCGCCGAACACGGCGTAATCCTGGTCGGCCCGGACACTTCCCCGCGCGGTGAGGACGTGCCCGATGACGAGGCCTACGATTTCGGCCAGGGCGCGGGCTTCTACGTGAACGCCACGCAGGAACCGTGGGCGAAGAATTTCCAGATGCGGCGCTATGTCGAGGAGGAACTGCCCGCACTGGTGGCAGACAACTTCCCGGTCGACATGGAGCGGCAGGGCATCTCCGGCCATTCCATGGGTGGCCATGGCGCGCTGACCGTGTCCTTGCGCAATCCCGGTCGCTTCCGCTCCACCAGTGCGTTCTCCCCCATCGTCAGCCCGATGAACTGCCCGTGGGGTGAAAAGGCGCTGACCGGCTATCTCGGCGACAATCGCGATGCCTGGCGCGAATACGACGCATGCGCCCTGATCGAGGACGGCGCGCGGATCGATCACCTGCTGGTGGAACAGGGCCGCGCCGACAACTTCCTCGACGACGAACTCAAGACCTGGCTGCTGGAGGACGCGGTGCGCAAGGCCGGCATGAACGCCAGCATCGCGATGCAGGAAGGATACGACCACTCGTACTTCTTCGTCTCCACCTTCATCGCCGAGCATATCAAATGGCACGCAGAAAGGCTCAAGGCATGAGCGACAAGAGCGAACTCCTGGGCGAGATCATCGCCCGCCACCACCACCGCGAGGGGCCGCTGCTGCCCATCCTCAACGACGTCCAGGCCGAACTCGGCTGCGTCGATGCGGAAAGCGAGGCGCTGATCGCCAAGGGGCTGAACCTGTCGCGCGCCGACGTGCACGGCACGGTCAGCTTCTACCACGATTACAAGACCAAGGCGGACCCGCGCCCCGTGGTGCAGGTGTGCCGCGCAGAGGCGTGCAAGGCGCGCGGCGTCGAACGCATCATCGACAAGGCCACCGCCGCCGCGGGCGAGCGGGTGAAGATCGAGACGGTCTACTGCCTCGGCCTGTGCAGCGCAGGCCCCGCCGCGCGCACGGGTGACGACCTGCACATCCGCCTCGACGAGGCTGGCATCACCAAGCTGGTAGAAAACGCATGACCATCGTTCGCATTTCCGACGACGCCCTCGCCAGAGCGGGCGGCGCAGACAAGCTGGCCGCAGCATTCGAGAAGAAGGGCTGCGAAGTCCATCGCACCTCCAGCTGGGGCATGCACTGGCTGGAGCCGCTGGTGGAGATCGACGGTGAGGGCTTCGGCCCCGCGACGCTCGACGATGTCGATGCCATCCTCGATGGCAAGTCGGACAAGTCCATCGGCACGATCGAAGACCACCCCTTCATCGCCACGCAGACGCGCATCACCTTCAAGCGCGCCGGCAAGACCCGTCCGCTCAGCCTGGAAGACTACGAGGCGACCGGCGGCTGGGCGGGCCTGAAGCGCGCACGCCAGATCGGGAGCGAAGCGATCGTGGAAGAGGTCAAGCACTCCGGCCTGCGTGGTCGCGGCGGTGCCGGCTTCCCCACCGGCATCAAGTGGGACACCGTGATGAAAGCGCCGGGCCCGCAGAAATACATCGTATGCAACGCCGACGAAGGCGACAGCGGTACCTTTGCCGATCGCATGGCGATGGAAGGCGATCCCTTCGCGCTGATCGAAGGCATGGCGATTGCAGGCGAGGCCGTGGGCGCGAACCAGGGCTATATCTACCTGCGCAGCGAATATCCCGATGCGATCCGCAAGCTGAACGCCGCGCTGGAGCTTTGCGCGGATATCATCGCCCCCTTCAAGTGCGAGGTGCGCGTCGGCGCGGGTGCCTATGTCTGCGGCGAGGAAACGAGCCTGCTCAACAGTCTTGAAGGCAAACGCGGCGAAGTGCGCGCGAAACCGCCGCTTCCGGCGCTCGAAGGCTTCCTCGGCAAGCCCACCGTGGTCAACAACGTGCTCAGCCTGCAGGCCGTGCCGCACATCCTGATGGAAGGCGGCGCAGAGCAGTACAAGAACGCAGGCTTCGGCCGCTCGCGCGGCACCATGCCGATCCAGTTGGCGGGCAATATCAAGCACGGCGGTCTCTACGAAGTCGGCTTCGGCATCACGCTGGACGATCTCGTCAACAAGATCGGCGGCGGCACCGCCTCGGGCCGCCCGGTCAAGGCAGTGCAGGTGGGCGGCCCGCTGGGAGCCTATATCCACCCCGACCAGTTCGATATCGAGTTCGATTACGAGACCTACACCGCGGCAGAGGCCCTGATCGGCCACGGCGGCGTGACCGTGTTCGATGACAGCGCGGACATGCTGGAAATGGCGCGTTTCGCCATGGAGTTCTGCTCGGTCGAAAGCTGCGGCAAGTGTACGCCCTGCCGCATCGGCGCGGTGCGCGGCGTGGAAATCCTCGACCGGATCAAGGCCGGTGGCCGGGAGCGCGACGTGATCGAGCTGGCCCCGCAGATGCACAACACCAAGAAGGACAGCGGACGCGACGCGGGAGACGAGATCGGCCTTCTGACGGACCTGTGCGAAACGATGAAGTTCGGCTCGCTGTGCGCGCTGGGCGGGTTCACGCCCTATCCGGTGATGAGCGCGCTGCGCCAATGGCCGGAAGATTTCACGCGCAACCCCGAACTGGTGAAGCAGCCCCTGCCCGAGGCGGCGGAGTAATGATCCTGGGCGCGGTCCTTGCGGGCGGCAGGTCCTCACGTTTCGGCAGCGACAAGGCGCTTGCCGAACTGGGCGGCCGTTCGCTGATCGCGCGCGCGGTCGATACGCTTGGCAGCTATTGCGACCGTGTGGTCGTGGTGGGCCGGGACGAAGCGCCCGCCCCGACCGTGCCAGACTGGCCCCGCCCCCACATGGGTCCGCTGGGCGGCATCGCCGGTGCCTTGCGCCGCGCAGAGGCCGAGGGTTTCGACAGCGTGCTGACCTGCGCGGTCGATTCGGTCGCGCTGCCCGAAAACCTCTTGTCGGTTCTTTCACCAGCCCCGGCATATCTTGAAACTCAGCCCGTTATCGGGCATTGGAAGAGCAACCACGCATCCGTCGTTTCGGCCATCCTCCAGAGTGAAGGACGCCATTCGATGCTCGCTTTCGCAGAGGCCGTCAGGGCACGGCCGGTTCAATGCGACGATGTGCCAGCAAATATAAATACTCCCGCAGATCTTGCGGCGATGGAGCGATAGTTATGGGATACGAAGCCCCCAAGGATTTCGGCACTCCGGCAGTCGAGTCGGACGAAACGGTCAGCCTGACGATCGACGGGCGCAAGGTGACGGTGCCCGCCGGCACCAGCGTGATGCGCGCGGCCACACAAAGCGGTGGCCACATCCCCAAGCTTTGCGCGACCGACAACGTGAAGGCCTTCGGCTCCTGCCGCCTGTGCCTGGTGGAAATCGAGGGCGCGCGCGGCACGCCTGCCAGCTGCACCACCCCCGTCAGCGACGGCATGGTGGTGAAGACGCAGACGCCGCGCCTGGAAAAGCTGCGCCGCGGCGTGATGGAACTCTACATCTCCGATCACCCGCTGGACTGCCTCACCTGCTCCGCCAACAACGACTGCGAACTGCAGGACGAGGCCGCCGCCGTGGGCCTGCGCGACGTGCGCTATGGCTATGAAGGTGCCAACCACCTCGGCACGGCGGACGATACGTCCAATCCCTATTTCGCCTTCCAGCCCGACAAGTGCATCGTCTGCTCGCGCTGCGTGCGCGCCTGCGGCGAGGTGCAGGGCACTTTCGCGCTGACCGTTGACGGGCGCGGCTTTGCCAGCGTCATCTCCGCCGGACAGGACGAGGACAACTTCCTTTCCAGCGAATGCGTTTCGTGCGGTGCCTGCGTGCAGGCCTGCCCCACCAGCGCGCTGATGGAAAAGAGCGTGATCGAAGTCGGCAAGCCCGAGCGTTCCGTCGTCACGACCTGCGCCTATTGCGGCGTTGGCTGCACCTTCCGCGCCGAAATGCGCGGCGAACAGCTTGTGCGCATGGTGCCTTACAAGGACGGCAAGGCCAACCGCGGCCACTCCTGCGTGAAGGGCCGCTTCGCCTATGGCTACGCCAACCACAAGGATCGCATCACCACGCCGATGGTGCGCGACAAGATCACCGATCCGTGGCGCGAAGTGACCTGGGAAGAGGCGCTGGAATTCACCAGCACCAAGCTGAAGAAGCTGAAGGAAGAGCATGGCGCGATGGCGCTGGGCGGCATCACCTCCAGCCGCTGCACAAACGAGGAAACCTTCCTCGTGCAGAAGCTGATCCGTGCCGTCTTCGGTTCGAACAACACCGACACCTGCGCTCGCGTGTGCCACTCGCCGACGGGCTATGGCCTGAAGACGACGTTCGGCACCAGCGCCGGCACGCAGGATTTCGATTCCGTGCAGCACACCGATGTTGCCCTGGTAATCGGCGCCAACCCGACCGACGGCCACCCCGTTTTCGCCAGCCGCCTGAAGAAGCGCCTGCGCGAAGGGGCGAAGCTGATCGTGATCGATCCGCGCCGCATCGACCTCGTACGCAGCCCGCACGTGGAGGCGGCGCATCACCTGCCCTTGCAGCCCGGCACCAACGTCGCCGTGCTGACCGCGATGGCGCACGTGATCATCACCGAGGGGCTGGAGAACCGCAAGTTCATCGAGGAGCGCTGCGAAGTCGACGCTTTCGAGGAATGGGCCCGCTTCGTTTCCGACGAGCGTCACTCGCCCGAAACGCTGGAGCCCGTCACCCGCGTTCCGGCCGAAGACCTGCGCGAAGCCGCGCGCCTCTACGCCACCGGCGGCAATGCCGCGATCTACTATGGCCTCGGCGTGACGGAGCACTCGCAGGGTTCGTCCACCGTGATGGCGATTGCCAACCTTGCCATGTGCACCGGCAACATCGGTCGCAAGGGCGTGGGCGTGAACCCGCTGCGCGGCCAGAACAACGTGCAGGGGGCCTGCGACATGGGCAGTTTCCCGCACGAACTGCCGGGCTATCGCCACTTGTCGGACGGCGAGACCCGCGCGATGTTCGAAAAGGACTGGGGCGTATCGCTCGATCCCAATCCGGGCCTGCGCATCAACAACATGCTCGATGCCGCCGTGGATGGCACCTTCAAGGCGATCTACATCCAGGGCGAGGATATCCTGCAGTCCGATCCCAACACCCAGCACGTGGCCGATGGCCTCTCGGCGATGGAATGCGTGATCGTGCACGATCTCTTCCTCAACGAGACCGCCAACTACGCGCACGTCTTCCTGCCGGGTTCGACCTTCCTCGAGAAGAACGGCACCTTCACCAATGCCGAGCGCCGCATCCAGCCGGTGCGCAAGGTGATGTCGCCCGCCAACGGTTACGAGGACTGGGAAGTCACGCAGCTGCTCGCCAATGCGCTAGGTGCGGAGTGGAACTACACGCACCCCAGCGAAATCCTCGACGAGATCGCCCGCCTCACCGGCAGCTTTGCCGGCGTTTCGTGGGACATGCTGAACGAGCGCGGCAGTGTGCAGTGGCCGGTGAACGAGAAGCACCCCGACGGCTCGCCCGTCATGCACATGGAAGGCTTCGTGCGCGGCAAGGGCCTGTTCGTGGTGACGGACTACGTGCCCACCGACGAAAAGACCGGCCCGCGCTTCCCGCTGCTGCTGACCACGGGCCGCATCCTCAGCCAGTACAACGTCGGCGCGCAGACGCGGCGCACGGCCAACACCGTGTGGCACCCGGAAGACCTGCTGGAAGTGCACCCCACCGATGCCGAGAACCGCGGCCTGAAGGACGGCGACTGGGCCAAGCTTGCCAGCCGCACGGGCGAGACGACGCTGCGCGTGAAAGTGACGGACCGGGTGGCTCCGGGCGTGGTCTACACCACGTTCCACCACCCCGCGACGCAGGCCAACGTCGTCACCACCGACTTCTCCGACTGGGCCACCAACTGTCCCGAGTACAAGGTGACGGCGGTGCAGGTCACGCCCAGCAACGGCCCCACCGACTGGCAGGAAAGCTACGAAAGCTGGTCCGAGAAGTCGCGCCGAATTGCCGGTGAGGATTCGATGGAGCCGGCGGAATGAGCAAGTCCACCCACGAAACGCTGATCCGGTTCGCCAACCAGATCGCCAAGAACTTCGTCGCCATCGGGCACGACAAGGCGGTGCTGGCGACGGCGGACCATATCGACAGCTTCTGGGATCCGCGCATGAAGGCGGGCATCTTCAACGGCGACCCCTCCGGGCTGGACCCGATCGCGGCGGAAGCCATCGAGCACCTTATGAAGAAGGGCAATCCGGGTTCGCAGACCCGCGCAACGGACTTCTCCAAGAAGGGCGAATTGCACAATTCGGATGCCGGATAAGCCGATCCAGCACGCTGCCGACGGCAGCACGAAATCAGTCGAGCGCGATTGGGTCCCCGAAGTCCCGGTCGCGCTCGAATACAATGGGCTGTCCTACGCGGTGATGATGGCCAGCCCGCACGACCTGGAAGATTTCGCGCGCGGCTTTGCCCTGACCGAGGGCCTGGCAAAGTCCCTCGCCGACATTACCGACATTGCCGTGGCCCAAGTCGAACACGGCTGGATCGCCCGCGCGCAATTGACCGGCCTCGGCATCGAGAAGCTGACCGAGCGCGTACGCACCCGCGTGGCGGAGTCGAGCTGCGGGCTGTGCGGCATCGAGAACCTCGAAGCGGTCAGCACGCCCCTGCCCGCGGTGGCTGCGCACGACGCGCTCGATCCGCAAGCCATCTTCGCCGCACTCGGCAAGCTGCGGGATCACCAGCCGCTGACCAAGGCAACGGGCGCGGCCCACGCCGCCGCCTTCTGCTCTGCCAACGGCACGATCCTGCATGCACGCGAGGACGTGGGACGGCACAACGCGATGGACAAGCTCGTCGGTGCGCTCGCCTTGGCAGGGCAGGACGCGGCGGACGGGTTCATCCTCTCCAGCGCCCGCTGCTCCTACGAGATCGTGGAGAAGGCCGTGCGGGCTGGCGCCACGCGGCTCGTCACCATATCGCTGCCGACGTCGATGGCGGTGGAGCGTGCGCGTGCGGCGCGGCTCAGCCTGTGGTGCCTGGCGCGCGACGACAGCGTGCTGTGCGTGAACGACGGAGCCGCGACCGCATAAGCCATGTGGCAGGGCTGCAACAATTTGGCAGCACTTTTCGTATAGCAGGGAACCTGTTCTCTCATCCGGCGCTAGTTTCACATGGACGCGACGATATCAGCACTGTTGCCACTGACACTGCTCGACAGTCTCGCCGCCATGCCCATCGGGCCCTTCGCCCTTCCCGCGATCATCGCTGCTGTCACCGCCTCGCTCGTGGCCATGTCGGTGCCCGGCGCGGTCAATACGATGTCGTTCCTGAGCGGCCTTGTGCTGGGCGTCGGCGGCATCTTCGTCGTCGTGCTGGGGTGCGCACTTGGCACCCACCTCCTGTTCCTGGCCACGCGGCGCTGGCTGGGCGAACGGATGCAGCGCCGTTTCGGGGCGAAACTCCAGGGCGTGCAGGGACATCTGGCCCGGCGCGGCCCGATTTATGTGGTGGGGGCGAGGCTCGGCGGTGTGCCGCACGTGGTGGTGACAGCCGGGTGTGCTGCAACGCCGATGACCATGCGCGCCTTCCTCGCGGCCAGCATGCTGGGAATGCTCCCTGCGATTTCGCTTTCGGCCCTCGCCGGAACCGGCCTCGCCGCTTTTTGAGCCGCAAGCGTCCAACCCGCAGGGCATAAGGATAGTGTTTACCTGGCGCGCCTAGGAGGTTTGGCATCATGCACCTCATGTCGCCAGATTCCCTGTGACAATCAGCGCGATCATCGCAATGACAGCTCTCGTCGCCGGCCTGTGCGTGGTCTGCGCCATTGCCTTCGCCGCTCTGCATCGCAATTCGTCCGTGGCCTGGATGGCCATTGCGCTGGCGATCGGCGTTCTGGAAAGCCTCGCGCTCAAGGATGGCGACATTTCCCGGCTGGACTTGTGGCTGACCGCAGCGACGGTACCGATGTCCTATGTCTGCGTGGGCGAATCCATTCGCAGCGCCTATGGCCGCACGCAATCCTCATGGCGATGCTTCACAATTTGCGGCGCAGCGGTGCTCGCGTCGCTCCTGCTCCTGCTAACGCCGCTGCCGCCTGTCTTGCAATTCCTGCCCGCGCAACTCGTCGGCGCAGCCGCGCTGGCCAGGGCCGTGGCCGTCGTGCGCCAGGACGGGCGCAAGGGCGATTTCATTGATGTCGGCCTTGCCGTGACACTGTCTCTCGTCACCGCCATTTACATCGTTCGTGTGCCGGTCTTCCCCGTGCTCGTGGGCCTCGAATCCCCCATCGTCGCAATTCCCCGCCAGACCCTGCAAGACATGCTGATCGTGGCCTTCGCGGTGCTGGTGCCAGCTGTCGTATTCCTGACGCTCGGGCGCGTGATCTCGAACGCCCTGCAGACCTACAGGCTTCGGGCCGAACACGATTTCCTCACCAGCCTGCCCAACCGCCGCGCGTTCGAAAGTGTCGCCGGGCATCGCACACGTGGCACCGGCTCGCTGGTGGTTTGCGACATCGATAATTTCAAGCGCATCAACGACGGCTTCGGCCATTCCGCGGGCGATGCAGTGATCCGCGCCGTCGCCTCGCTGTTGGAAGGCCGCGGCATGGCAGCCCGCATCGGCGGGGAGGAATTCGCAATCTGGATGCCGCGCACCAGTGTCGAGGACGCGCGACTGCACGCCGAGAAGCTTCGTCACGAACTGATGTCGCTCAAGGTCATCGAACTTGCCGACGATTACCGGATCACCGCCAGCTTCGGCGTGGCGCCGTGCGGCAGGGACATTCCCCTGTCGCAGGCGATGATCGCGGCAGACCGGGCGCTTTATGAGGCCAAGAACTCCGGACGTAACCGCGTTTGCATCGGCAACGCCTCGCGGCCCGCCCCCAGGCGGGAGCCTCTGCCCGAACGCGCCGCTGCCTAGCGGCTGAGCTGGAAAACCGCGTGCTCGGCGCGCCAGTTGGCGTTCCGGCTGCCGATCTCCTGCCCGTTGGCGAAGAACCAGTTACCCGCCACCTTCACGTCGCGTTCGGCCAGGAATTCCCGGAAGTCGGCGATGGTCAGGTGGTGGATATTGGCGGTTTCGTACCAGCTGCCCGGCAGGTGGCGCGAAATCGGCATCCGCCCGGTGCGCAGCAGCGCCAGGCGCATGCGCCAGTAGGCGAAGTTGGGAAAGCTGACGAAAGCCTCGCGCCCGACGCGCAGCAATTGCTCCAGCAGCCAATCGGGGCGCTGCGCCGTTTGCAGGGTCTGGCTGAGAATGGCCACGTCGAATGCCCCGTCGGGGTAATCGGCAAGGTCGCGGTTGGCATCGCCCTGCACCACCGAAAGCCCGCGCGCCACCGCCGCGGCGACCGCCTCCGGATCGATTTCCATGCCGCGCGCATCGCAGCCGCTTTGCGATTGCAGCGCCTCCATCAGGTCGCCCTCGCCGCATCCGACATCGAGAACACGGCTGCCGGAAGGTACGTGGGCAGCGATCTTGGCAAGGTCTGCGCGAAGCGTCATGCGATGAAGCCTTCCACCACACGGTCCAGCGCGGGCACGTCGAGCAGGAAGCTGTCGTGCCCGTATGGCGCGGACAGTTCCACGAAACTGACCGGTGCAGCCACGGCGTTGAGCGCGTGGACCACCTCGCGCATGTCGGCGGTGGTATAGAGCCAGTCGGTATCGAAGCTGACGAGACAGAAGCGCGTGTCCTTCGCCCCGCGGAAGGCATCGGCCAGCAGGCCGCCGTGTTCCTCGGCAAGGTCGAAATAATCCATCGCGCGGGTGATGTAGAGATAGCTGTTGGCGTCGAACCGGTCGGTGAAGCTCAGCCCCTGGTAGCGCAGGTAGCTTTCCACCTGGAAATCGGCATCGAAGCCGAAGCTCTTGGCTTCCCTGTCCTGCAGACGCCGCCCGAATTTCTCGGTCAGCCCTTCTTCCGACAGGTAGGTGATGTGGGCCGCCATGCGCGCAACGGCCAGGCCCTTCGCAGGCGCTTCGCCATGGTAATAGTCGCCGCCCTGCCAGTTGGGATCGGCCATGATCGCCTGCCGCCCCATCTCGTGAAAGGCGATGTTCTGCGCAGTGTGGCGCGCGGTGGTGGCGATGGCGAGCACCCGGTCCGTGCGTTCCGGGAAATTCGCCGCGCAGGACAACGCCTGCATCCCGCCCATCGATCCGCCGACGACCGCGTGCAGTTTCTCGATGCCCAGCATGTCGAGCATGGCCATCTGCGCGCGCACCATGTCGCGGATGGTGATGACCGGGAATTCCATGCCGTAAGCCTTGCCATCCGGTCCTGTGCTGGAGGGGCCGGTGGAGCCAAGGCAGCTGCCGATCACGTTGGCGCAGATCACGTGGAAGCGATTTGTATCGATGGGCTTGCCGGGGCCGACCATGCGTTCCCACCAGCCCGGCTTGCCGGTAACGGGATTGGTGCCCGCCACGAACTGGTCCCCCGTCAGCGCGTGGAAGATCAGCACCACATTGGACTTGTCCGCCGCCAGCTCGCCATAGGTTTCGTAGGCGACCTGCACGCCGGCCAGTTCGCGCCCGCTATCCAGCGGGAGCGGCGCATCCAGCGTGAGGCTGCGAAAGTCGATTGCGGTTGTCGTGGCCATGATCTCGGTCTGGCGCAATTGGGGGAGGCAAAGCACACTGTCAATCGCCGCGAAGGGAGGCTATGCGCGCCTTCGCAACTGACGAGACCCGCGCCATGGCTGAAAACACCCGCACCCAGACGAAGCCCCGGATGAAGCCCTATGTCGAGGCGATCCACGCCTATGTGCCGGGCAAGTCGAAATCCGCCGACGGGCGCGAGCTCGTCAAGCTGTCCGCGAACGAGAACCCGCTGGGCTGCGCGCCAAAGGCACTGGAAGCGCTGGAACAGGTGCAATCGCCCGCGCCCTATCCCGATCCCGGCTCCACCGCGCTGCGCGAAGCCATCGGCGAGGTGCACGGGATTGCCCCTGCGAGAATCGTATGCGGCACCGGGTCCGACGAACTGCTCAATATTGCGGCTCAGGCCTTTGCTGGACCGGGTGACGAGGTGATGTTCAGTCGCTTCAGCTTCTCCGTCTACGATATCGCCGCGCGCCGCTGCGGCGCCACTCCGGTAGAAGTGGACGACAGCGATTACACCGCCGATGTCGATGCGCTGCTGGCGGCCGTTACGCCCGCTACGCGCGTCGTATTCATCGCCAATCCCAACAATCCCACCGGCACTTTCCTGCCGCGCGGGGAGATCGCCCGCCTGCACGCCGGACTTCCGGCAGACGTGCTGCTGGTGATCGACCAGGCCTATGGCGAGTACGTGACCGCCGACATGGACGATGGCGGGATGGAATTGGCGGCCGCCCATGAGAACGTGCTGGTGACGCGCACCTTTTCCAAGATCTACGGCCTCGCCGGTGAACGCATCGGCTGGGCCACCGGCGCGCCGGGCCTGATCGACGCGCTGAACCGTATTCGCGGGCCGTTCAACGTCACCACCAGCGGACAGCGCGCCGGGATCGCGGCCATGGGCGACCAGGATTTCGTCACCCGCAGCCGCGAGCACAACGCCGCCGCCCGCGCGCGGTTCACGGAAGCGGTGGAGGGCCTCGGGAATCACGGCCTGCGCGCCGTTCCGAGCGAGGCGAACTTCGTGCTCGTGCTGTTCGAGGGTTCGGTGACAGCCGAAGCCGCGCTCCACGCCATTGCCGAGGCGGGCTACGCCGTGCGCCACCTGCCGGGACAGGGCCTGCCCCACGCCCTGCGCATCACCATCGGCACCGACGCGCAGATGGCCGACATAGCGGACGCTCTACGCCAGCTTTGCGAGGCCGACGCATGAGCTTCAACCACGTCGCCATCATCGGCCTCGGCCTGCTGGGCGGCTCCATCGGTCTTGCGGTCAAGGAGCACCTGCCCGAGGTCATGACCACCGGCTATGACGCCGACCCCCTGGTCCGCGAGCGTGCCCGCGAGCGCGGCCTTGCAGGCACCATCGCGGACGATCCGGTAGAAGCCGTGCGCGGGGCGGACCTTGTCATTCTGTGCGTGCCCGTGGGCGCGATGGAAGCGGCCGCCACGGCCATTGCGCCGGGGCTCGAGCCGGACGCAGTGGTGAGCGATGTCGGCTCTTCCAAGATCAGCGTCTCGCAAAGCCTTGCGCGCGCCTTGCCGGAGCATGTCATCATTCCCGCCCACCCGGTTGCGGGCACCGAGCAATCGGGACCGGACGCGGGCTTTGCCAGCCTGTTCCACCATCGCTGGTGCATTATCACGCCGCCCGAAAGCGCGCCGACGGACAAGGTGGAGGCGCTGACGGCGTTCTGGCGCGGTCTTGGTTCCACGGTCGAGATCATGGATGCCGACCACCATGACCGCGTGCTGGCCGTCACCAGCCACATCCCTCACCTGATCGCCTACACCATCGTGGGCACGGCCAGCGACCTTGAGGAAGTAACCCGCAGCGAAGTAATCAAGTACTCCGCCGGGGGCTTTCGTGATTTCACCCGCATCGCTGCCAGCGACCCTGTCATGTGGCGCGACGTCTTCCTCAACAACCGCGACGCCGTGCTCGACATGCTCGACCGGTTCCTCACCGACCTTGCGATGATGCGCGAGGCGATCAAGGCGGGCGATGGTGAGACGATGTTCGACCAGTTCTCCAAGACCCGCGCCATCCGTCGCCGGATCATCGAGCACGGACAGGACGACGCGCGGCCGGACTTCGGTCGCCACGATCACGACTAGTCTGGCAGGGCAGGCTTACTCCGCCGCTTCCTTCTCGGCGAATTCCAGCGTGGCGAGGAAGCGTTCGGCATCGAGCGCGGCCATGCAGCCAGTGCCCGCCGCCGTCACCGCCTGGCGATAGGTATGGTCCATCACATCGCCACAGGCGAACACGCCGGGGATGGCGGTCTTTGGCGTGCCGGGTTCCACCAGCAGGTAACCGCTGTCGTCCATCGGCAGCTTGCCCTTGAACAGTTCGGTCGCGGGGGCGTGGCCGATGGCGACGAAGGCCCCGTCCACTTCCAGTTCGCTCTTCTCGCCGGTGACGGTGTCGACCAGTTCCAGCTTTGCCAGCGCACCGTTTTCGCCCGCCACGAAGCGCTCCACCGTCTTGTTCCACATCGGCGTGATCTTGTCGGACTTGAACAGGCGCTCCTGCAGGATCTTCTCGCTGCGCAGTTCGTCGCGGCGGTGGATCAGGGTCACGTCGTCCGAGTGGTTGGTGAGGTAGAGCGCTTCCTCCACGGCGGTGTTGCCGCCGCCGATTACGGCCACCTTCTTGCCACGGTAGAAGAGCCCGTCGCAGGTGGCGCAGGCGGAAACGCCCTTGCCGCCCAGTTCCTGCTCTCCCGGCACGCCCAGCCACTTGGCCTGCGCGCCGGTGGCGATCACCAGCACGTCGCCCACGTATTCATCGCCCGAATCGCCAATGGCCTTGAACGGGGAGCCGCCTTCGAGGTCCACTTCCACGATGGTGTCCCACATCATGCGCGTGCCAACGTGCTCTGCCTGCGCCTGCATCTGCTCCATCAGCCAAGGGCCCTGGATCACGTCGGCAAAGCCGGGATAGTTCTCCACGTCGGTGGTGATGGTCAGCTGGCCGCCGGGTTGCAGGCCCTGCACGACGATCGGCTCCATCCCGGCGCGCGCGCCGTAGATGGCGGCGGAGTAGCCGGCGGGGCCGGAGCCGATGATGAGCATGCGGGTGCGATGGGTGGTCATGGTTGTCTCGATTCGCTTGTGGAGCGAGTCAGGTAGGAACCGAGCCGATTCGGTGCAAGCGACGCGGCGGCCTTCTCAACGACGGGCTGGCGATGACAGGCACGAACTCCTGTCCGAAAAAGAAAAGGGAGCGAACCCTGCGGGCCGCTCCCTCTACGCGTCTTGTGGTGCCTTGCGATCAGGCCGCAGGCGTCTTGGGCGTCTTCGGTGTCCTGGGCGCGGCGGGCGCGGCTGCTTCTTCCTTGGACTTGTCCGCCAGGCGCTTCACCAGGTAGCCACCGCCGGCCAATGCCAGCAGGGTGGGAAGGCGCAGGCGGCGCACCAGCGGTACGGCAACCGCACCAAGGACGGCGCCGGTGGTGCCGCCCATCTTGCGGCTTTCGTTGCCCAGTTTTGCGCCGATCCCGGCGCCTATCAGCTTGCCAATCATGTGAAATCTCCTTTGCCCCGTTAAACGGGCAAGACGCGGCAATGGTTCCGCCGGGAAAGGCGGTCTCAGTCGTTCCTCAGTGATCGCGCCATCCGCATGTCCTTCACCGCGTCGGCATCCTCGATGGAAAGATCGTCCTGGCGCGGAATGACGCTGAGCGTGCCATTGGTTTCCAGCACCACCCAGTTGGCATCGCGCACCGAGGTCATGCCGTTTCCGCGCAGGGCGGTCATGATCTCGTCCTTGCTGATTCTCGTCTTCGTCATCGCCTGTTCCAGAAACTGCCCCTTGTGCGTCAGCAGGACAGGCTCCTGCTTCACCACGGCTTCGGCAGTGGAAGACTTGCGGGTGATCCACGTGAGGAGGAACTGCAGTCCGGTGAGCACGACGATCGCGACAAGGGCGGCCAGCAGTGATACGTCTTCCAGCAGGACGCCGCTCGCCGCGAGGCTGCCGATCATCACGTTGATGATCCAGTCGAAGCTGTTGAGCTGGCTGGTGGTGCGAGAGCCGTTCACGCGTACGATCAGGATGATCGCCAGGTATGCCAGCACTGCCGCCAGCGCCACTTCACCAAGCTGCGCCCAGCTGGTCTCGAACAGGGAAAACTCGCTTCGGTTCATGTCACCCGGTAGCCGATGGGTTTGAAAGTCCCGCCGTTCGACGCGTAGGCCGAACAGGCGGTGAGCCCGATCACCAGGTCCATCTGCGCCTCCAGCCTCAGCGCGTCACCCGCCTTTGAAATGGGCGGCTCCACGGACAGCTTGCCGGTCTCCCCATCGACGGGAACGTTCATGAAAACGTTGAACGCGCAAGGGATGTCGTCGGGCGCGATACCGTGCGGCTCCAGTGCGGCGGCGAGGTTGCCGAAGCAACCGCGGTGCACCGGCTTGTCAGGGTAGAAGTGGCGGAACGTGTCCTTGCTGCAAGGCGTGAGGAGGAAATCATGCGATCCCACATCGTCGTGCGTGATCTTCAGCATCGGGTTCGACCTGTTGGACCACAGGGTGCTGCCGGTGGTCAGCCTGATCGTCTCCTCGTAATCGAAGGTTCGCCCGTTAGACAGGCTTTCGCGCGGATCGTCGCTGGCAAAGGCAAGCAAGTCCGACACCTGTCCGCCTTCGAGGTCGATCACTTCCAGGTGCTGGCCGCGCTTGAGCTTCAAGGCCGTTCCGCTGCGCGATTCGATTCTCACGATATCGCCGCTCATGATCGCACGTCCTCGAACGGCGGGCTCCATTCGTCGTCGACCATTCGCCCGCTGTATTGGCGCGCCTCGCTGGCTTCGCCGTGGCGGGAGAGCATGGGGTTGAGGTCGCCTGCCAGTTTCCTGTCCCGTTCGAGAATGGCCTCGCGCATCCGCTCGTACTTACCGCGTTCGCGCAGCCGCTCGAACTGATCGTGAAGGTTGAACACCAGTGCAGGCTTCGGAAACCGGCGCGCCGGGCGGGAGGCGTTCGGATGCATTCCCACGACGAAGAAGGCCTCGCCCCCGAAGCTGAGGCTGAAATGCGGGCTGCCGGGATCGGCGCTGACGCGCGCATCGTATTCCTGACCGCGCCAGTGATCCTTGTCCGCCAGCGATTGCAGCCGCTCCCACAGGCAAGTTTCGAACTCTTCTTCCGAAAGGTTTTCCGGGCCTTCGAACACCACGGCGAGGCTGCGCAGGCCCTCCGGGTCCTTCCTGTAGGCAAAGGCCCATTCCAGCAGCGCCTCGTGAATGGCCACGTCGTTCCAGGCGCTCGTCATGTCCCGCGCTTTGACAACGCGCAGGTTGCCCGTCGCCAGGGCGGACTTGGCGCCGAGGCAGGGAAAACCCTTGTTCTGAATGTATTGCGCGAACAGCTTATCAGCGCTCGCGGCGTCTTGTGTCATCACCATGAGGCTCTCCAACTCTTTGGGATAACAGCCCCTCGGCAAGGCGGATGTTCCGCCTTTAGCAAAAATCAAAGTGGCTCTACGCCGCGTCGCGGATCGACCGTAGCGGATGCTGGACCCGCGGTGCGACGGGGGTGACTTTCAAACCCGGCGCATAACCGTAGCACCCAGCGCGCGCGGCCTGCTCGCCCGTCATTTTCGTTGCTCCCGCATAATGCCGGTTGCCGTCGTACAGCGAGGCCCCGACCTCGACCGGATCGAGGCCGCAGAACCGCGCCACGCTACCGATCCAGCCTTGCGGGTCAGCGACAAGATCCTCGTACCGCACCACCATGGCTGCGTGGATGTATTCGAGATCGCGGTAGGCGAGCTCGTAGGCGGACAGGGCATAGTCGACCAGGTCGGACGCCGGGCGGTCCGTCCACTTGGCCAGCGCGGCCGCCATGGCCTCGGGATGGCGGAGGACGACGACGTACTGGCTGAGCGGGAACAACTGCTGGTACAGCCGCATCCGCGTGAGGTTGACCGGTGATTTCTCGACCCGCCAGCTTCCGCCCTCGCTGAACCATGGGTCCCAGTCGTGTTCGAGACGGCGGCGAGTCTCGAGACTGTCATAGCGCGACTGCTCGACAAGGTGCTGCGCGGGATCGGTCGCGAAATGGCCGGGGACGCCGTGGCGTGCGGTGTGCGGGATGGCGCCTTGCAGGAAGACGCCTTCGTTCTCCGGCACGGGGGCATCCGTGATCGCGTCGATCTCCGGATGGTCTGCCAGCAACCTCGCGATCAGGCTGGTGCCGGTGCGGTGCAATCCGCCGACGAACAGGTAGCGACGGAAGTCCGGTGCGGTCATCCCGGTTGCAATTCCTCGACCATGCCGAGAGTGTCATCGCCGTAGAGATAGGCCGGGTCGAACTTGCCGAAAGCTTCCAGCCCTGCGCGGTCGTTGCAGTAGAAGCGGCCCCGGCGGAATTCCCCGAGCCCCATCGCGTTGAGGGAGCTCATGCAGCGGCTGAGGTGAACCGGCGTCGTTCCGCAGATCTCGGCGATGTGGCCCTGTGTGAGGGGGCTGGTGAAGCCGTCCTTCTTCGCGCAGCCGACGAGGTCCAGCCGCGCCCAGGTTTCAGCCATGAAGTGCGCGGCGCGGGCATCGGCGCGCAACTGTTTCGACTTGAGGATCCACTCGCGGTGGATGGCGGCGTCCAGCAAGGTGGCGAACCACAGGACGCGCGCGAAGTGAGCATTGCCCTGTATCGCCTCCCGAAGGTGGGTATGCTGCGCGTAGGCAACGCGGCACGGCCCCAGCGCCTCGATGTTGTGGTCGAGCCGCTTGAGGGCAAAGGAATGCAGGTCCACGAAATCGCCGGGAACCTGCAGGCCGACGATGTGCTTCCTGCCCTCGGCCTCCAGCGTGCGCAGCATGAATCCCTCGATCAGGATCATGCTCTTGTCGTATACGCGTCCGGCCTCGAGCACGACGGTGCCGGAGGCGACACTCTCCTCGACTGCGCAGACCTCCTCCAGCAGGGCCTTTTCCTCGCTCGTCATGAGGTGGCGAAGGCGGTTCTTCAGAAATGCTTCCGTCTTCGGATAGGCCTGGTTCTCTCGTGCCATCAACGTGTTCCCTCGTCGCTCCTTCCTGCGGACCAATTTTTCAGGCGCGGTATCGGTTCCCGGCGGAACGCGCGGGCTGACAGCCCGTTCGCGGTAGGTGCATGTTGCCGTAATCGCCCACAATCGCCACGCGGTAGCCGAACCGTTCATGGGCGGGATGGAAGCCCACACCCACCTGTTATGCCGCGAACTGCGCGCGGCAGGGCACGCGGTAACGCTGCTGGCCGCAGGAGAAAGCGACGACGCCTGCCTCGCGCCGATCTGCCCAGCTCCCTACGAAGCGGAACTGCCGTGGGACATTTATCGCGGCACCCGGCAACTCGAAGATTTCCAGAGGCGGGCCTATGCCGCCGCGTTCGAAATCGTGCGGGCGGGCCGCTTCGACGTGGTTCACAACAATTCGCTGTTCCCGGCGCTGATCGACTGGGCGCGTCGGGACGGCATTCCCACGGTAACGACGCAGCACGTTCCTCCTTTCGCCAGGATGGCGGAAGCCGTGCGGCGGGCCGAGAACGACGATGCGGCCCGGATCACCTTCGTTTCCGAGAGCCAGGTGCCGCTGTGGTTCGCGCAGAAACCATCGAATGCCAGCGTCGTCTACAACGGTATCGATTGCCGCATCTGGCACCCGGGAGAGAAGCACTCGGGGCGCCTGGTCTGGACAGGTCGCATCACGCCGAACAAGGGTTTGCTGGAGGCCGTCGAAGCGGTGCGCCGGGCAGGCGCCGCGCTGGATATCGCGGGACAGGCCGAAGATCGAGAATATCTCGCTGCCTGCATGGCGGCCACCGGGGATGCCGACATCCGTTTCCTCGGGCAACTCCACGGCGAGGAACTGCGCGCGCTCGTCCGCCGCGCCAAGGCGGCACTGGTTACGCCCATGTGGGACGAACCGTTCGGACTTGTCGCGGCAGAGGCGCTGGCCAGCGGCGTTCCCGTCCTCGCTTTCGACCGCGGGGCGATGCGCGAGGTGGTGGGTCCGTGCGGCGTCGTGGTGGAAGCGGGATCGGTTGATGACCTGACACAAGCCATCATGCGCGCCGATGGATTCGACCGCGCTGCCTGCCGCGAGCGCGCCGTCAGCCGCTTTTCCGCCGAAGCGATGGTGGCCGCTTACGAAAGCGTCTATCGCGCAGCCATCGGGGCCGCTGCCACCGGTGCGGCAGCCTCTGCCTCCAGCTGCTCCAGAACGGCGGCGCTGCTGGCATAGGGCTGCATCTCCTGCTGCCGGGTCAGGGCGAAATCGGCCTCGTCCGGCTGGCGCAGCACGCGCCACCCATCCCCCGACCGTTCGATCAAACCCATCAGCGTGAAGGCGCGCAGCCAGTGCTGCATGGTCGGTTGCCCCCATTTCTCCTGGAAACGTTGCGCGTTGGCGATGACGCTTTCCAGGTGATGGACGGGCGGCATGTGATGCGGGTGATACTGGTGATAGGCCTTGGCGCCCCTCACCCACCAGATCGGCAGGCCCGCCGTCTGGACTGCGCGGCCAAAGTCGGTGTCCTCCCCGCCATAGCCGTCATAGCACTCGTCGAACCCGCCGGAGCGTTCGAAATCCGCTGCGCCGATGGCAAAATTGAGCGACCAGAAGCAGCGGTAGTCGCGGCAGGGGGCTGAGCGGGTTTCCGGCGGTCCGGCGCGTTCGGAATGCTTCTCGGCCAATCGTTCGAACCGGGCGTAGTCGATCCCGCCTTCGGTAGCTGCGGCAGGCAGGTAGCCGACCTCTCCCATCAGCACCCCGTCGTGATCCTGGGCCACACCGGCATAGTCCTCGATCAGCGTGGGATGGGGGATGCAATCGACATCGAGAAAGACCAGCAGGTCGCCGCGTGCCTCGCGCGCCGCGCGATTGCGCCCGGCGGCAAGCGGTATGCCGTCGCTGCCGAGCACGATCTGGCGGATCGGGAAGCTGGCTTCGGGCAGGCGATAGGATTGGTGCTGCATCACCGCGATCACCAGTTCGCACGGCGGCCTGCGCGAGTTCGATAACCCAGTCACGAGATTGCGCAGGTGTTCGTCGCGGCCGTGGGCCAGTGTGCAGACGGATACCTTCATGTCGGCAACTCTTGCCTCTCGGCCTGCACCCCCGTGCCGGCCCAGATCCGTGTCGCGAGTTCGTCCAGCCAGATGGCGGCGCGTCTCGCGGCGTGCTCGTCAATCAGCGCTTGCTGCGCCTCTGTGTCGAGCCGGGACGCGGCGTCCCAGAGCTTGCGCCATGATCCGGTGTGGGAGGGCCAGGTCTTCGTTACGGCCGCAAGTCCGGCATCGGTGAGGGCCTCGGCCTTGCACAGTTGCTCGTCGAAATAGCGCCACTCCGGAACCACGATCCACGGCTTCCCGGCCGCGCAGACCATGTGGACCGTGGTGTTCCCGCAGCTCGAGACGATGCCATCGGCAGCCGCGATCCAGTCTGCCGGGTTGTCGACCCAGCCCTTGTGGGCAAGGTTGCCGGGCGGCGTTTCGTGCCACTCGCTGCTGATTTCGCCGATGGTGATCCACAGCGCGTCGCAATCGTCGCGCGCGCCCAGCGTCAGCGGCGCAGTGGGCATGCCGCCCCCACCGCTTCCTGCCACGACCAGCACGATGCGCTTGTCCTGCGGCAGGTCGAGCCGGCGGCGTGCCTCTTCGCGCGAGGGCATCCGGCCGGTGCTGATGCCGAGGCCGGGTGCATAGTGCGTCTTGCCCAGCATCCAGGCTGGCCTGCCGGGCTGTTCCAGCTTCGCGGCATAGGGCGCAAGGATGCCGACGGCGCTTTCGTAAGAGGCCATGTGCCCCATATCGTCCCGCTCGCCGTGCTGCAGCACTGCGACATGCGGCACCGAGGCTATGCGCGCCAGTTGCCCGAGTTCGGCAGAAACATCGGTGACGAACAGCGCCGCGTCGTTCTGGTCGAACCATTGCAGCAAGGTGGCTGTCGCATGACGGACGGAACGCCATCCCAGCGGTGCGCAATGCAGCGTTTCCGGGGTCCGGTGATCGGAAAGCGCCGCCGGTTCGTCGCCCGTGGGTTCGAAAAGCGAGGGGATGGTTGTCACCTGCACCCGCTCGTCCAGCGCGGGAAATATATCGTCCCGCGCGCAGAACAGCGTGATCGGCCGCTGCGTCACCAGTTCGTTTGCAAGGGCCGCGGCTCGTTCGGCATGGCCGCGGCCCTGATGGTGGACGAAATAGCCTATGGGTCGCTTGCTCATGCTGCTTTCTCCGCCTGCATGGAGATGGATCGCCGCCGCCGTGAGTGGATCAGGTGCCCCTCCAGAACGCCGCCCGCGTGCGACCGGCGGGCGACGTAGACGTTCGGTGCCGACACCAGTCGGTCGAGATCGCTGTCGTGGTTGCCCACCAGCACTGCGTTAGCGCATTCCTGCAGCATGTCGAAATCGTTGCCACTGTCACCGACCGCCACGATGCGGTGCGGTGCGATCTCGGTCTGCCGGGCGACGTGCAGCATTGCGGCGCCCTTCCCTGCCCGTGCGGGCAGGACATCGAGCAGGCGCTGGTGGCTGTAGATCACCTTTGCCTCGATGCCCGATGCGGCCAGCAAGCGACGGACACGGCCCGCCACTGCCGGATCGTCTGCGAAATAGGATCGCTTCCAACGGCGCTGCTCGACAGCCGATTGCGGCGTCAGCCCGCGCACCGTGGCGAGCAGGGCGTCGATTTCCTCAGGATGCCAGTTCGCGCCGATTGAGCTGGCGAAGTCCTGATCCAGCTCCAGTCCGCTATCGCCCTGCCGGTAGACCTCGCTACCAACGCTGGTGATGAAGATGTCTGGCTGCGGTAACCGCCATTCGCGCAGGATCCGCCGCGCCTCGACAAGGCTGCGCCCGGTCGCAACGCAAAAGGACAGGTCGCGGCGCCGTTCGACATACCGGCGAAAGCGCTGCGCGCTTGCTGCACAGCCGGTCAACGTGTTGTCTATGTCGCAGACGAGTAGCTCCTCGGCAGGACAGGACGATGGGGACGATCGGCGGCGTTGCAACACGTCTCCCGCAAGCTGCACGAAGCCATCGGCATACACATCCCAGCTCATGTCGCGGCAATTCTCGCGCCCGTTGCGCGCGGCCCGCAGCCAGGCCTCGCGGTCGGTGAGCAGGTTCAGCGTTGCAGAGCCGATCGCCTCGATATCCGTCGGGTCGACCAGCGCTCCATGTTCGAGCTCGTCAAGAATATCGCTCGGCCCGCCATTACGGGTTGCAACGACCGGCAGACCGTGCGCCGCCGCCTCGATCAGGGTCAGGCCATATGGCTCGGTAAGCGCGGGATTGACGAACACGCCGCCCGAGGCGCTGGCCAGGGCATAGAGCGAGCGGACATCCTCCTGCGTATGGCGGGGGGGATAGGCAACCTTTCCATAAAGGTCATGCCGGTCGATCAGGTCGACAAGACCGGCAATCACGCCGCGCTGCTCCCTCTCCCCGCTGGAGAGGCCGGACCGAAGCCCGGCAAGGATCACGAGGTTGGCCGCGCGCTGCAGCGACTCGCTCCTGCCGTATGCCTCGACCAGCGCGTGCAGGTTCTTCTTCGCCACAGGACGGGCGATCGCGAGGATCACGGGCTTGTCCGGCTCTCGCAGGAACGGGGCGATAAGGCGCTCGGCTGGGGCGAAATCGGGCTTTGCTGAAGCCGCGAGCGTCCCCGGTCGCAGGCGGTGGACGCGCGTCGGCTCGCAGCCGTCGTATTGCAGCAACTGCCGCTCGCACTCATCGCGCGACGACGCCACAATGGCATCGGCGTGGCAGACAGCGCGCGTTTCTTCGGCGATGCGACCTTGCAAACCGGCGGCAGCGCCGTGCTGCATCGAGCGCAGCTTGTCGATCCCAAGCGAGTGCGCGGTGTAGACGTAGGGAATACCCAGCCGCCTGCGCACTTCGCAGGCCACGTCGGCAGCATCGGCGAAATGGGCGTGGATCAGGTCAGGCAACCGGTCGCGCGATTGCAGTTCGGCGATGAAAGCCTCGGTGAATCCGGCGCGATCCGCGGCCAGTGCTTCCTTGGCCAGGTATCGGCGATCGCCGCTGTCGATGCGGGTGATCGAGGGTCCGCAGGGCAGGACTTCACGCGACCGGGCATAGTCCGCGCCGAGGCTGTCATCGTCGAACAGGCGCGTGACGATTTCGGCCTTTTCCACCTTCGGATGGGCCGCAAGCGCCGCCATCTCGCCAAGGATATAGGCGATGTGGCCGCCTGTATCCTCGGTGAGCCCGTAACGGACGGGAGGCGCCTTGATACACCCTCCCAGTGCGAGAGAAATAATGTGCAAACTGAATGCTTTCGATGATTCGAGTACCATCGAGAAGCAGTTTCGGAGCGCCCCCGTTCCAAGTTTAGGAATTCCTATCGCGGGAACGCTTTCACGCGCGACGACGCGCTACCCTGGACCGGCGACGGTTGGGCCACGCTAATCCCGGCGCGGTCTGGTTCTTCGCTGATTTTTGGACTGTTTGGTGCGGTCGAGAAGACTCGAACTTCCACGGCCTTTCGGCCACAACGACCTCAACGTTGCGCGTCTACCAGTTCCGCCACGACCGCACACCGATACAGACAGGCGGGCCGCAGCCCGCCGTGGTAGGAGCGCGCCACTAGCAAGAAGGCATCCCCGCTGCAAGCAGACTCTTGCAGCGAAATGACGCGGCGCGAAAAAGGCTGCGGCTACTCGGGTTTCCAGCCGAATTCGGCGAAGGCCGCGCGGCGCGGGATATCCGTCACGGCTTCGTTGATCGTTACCGTCTCGCCGGGTGCCAGTTCACGCTGCGGCGGCGGGATTTCGTAACTGAAGACGATGGTGTCGCGGGCATCGCGTAGCACGATCAGGATGGTGGGCAGCGTGCGGGTCTCGGTCCCGATGTTGGTGACGCGCCCGCTCGCACCGAAGAATTCGGTGCCGTTGGGCAGCGTCCGGCGCTCCTGCTCTTCGGGTGGGAAGTCCAGTTGCAGGTCGGGCTGGTCGGCAGCGAAGGTGGGACGCTCCACCGGCACCCAGTCGGGCAGGCCCCAATAACTCACGGCGAAAATCGTGCCGGCGACGACGGCGGCGAAGATGGCCGCCGCCCAGGTCCACATCTTCAGCGGGTTGCGGCGGGGGCGGAAAGGCGGCTCCGCATCGAAAGGCGACTGCCCCTCGTCATCTGCCAATACGCCGTAACCCTGGGGCTCCACCACGGGAGGCGGGGCCACGGGCTCCTCTGTCTCAGGTTCCGGTTCCGGTTCCGGTTCGGGCTCAGGCTCAGGCTCAGGCTCCGGCGGGGCGACGACCGGAGGTTCGGGTTCGGTCTGCTCGTCCGACTCTGGCGGCGGCGGGGGTGGAGGCGGCGGCGCCTGTTCGGGCTGAGGCGCCGGCTCGGGCGAAGCTGCGTCGCTGGCGGGCCTTGCCAGGTCATGCCCTTCCTGGAACCAGCTATGGCGGCACTTCGCGCAGCGCACGGTGCGTCCCTCCACGCCGACGGCGGTATCGGGCACGACGTAACGCGTCGAGCAGGCGGGGCACTGAATTATCATTGCACTACATAACCCCTAGGCCCAGCGATCGCCTGCGGGCAAGCGTGCGGGGTCGCAACAGGGGCACGGTTGCGCCTTTTTTCCACAAGCACCAGCGCATATATCCGGCGCCGATGGCCGCAACGCTCTTTCCCGCGCCCCGAGAAGGCACTAGCAAGCGGCCATGAGCGCGGCCGGAAGAGAGTGGGGGGACTCCATCGTCCAGTTCGACAATGTCGGGCTGCGTTACGGCACCGATCGCGAGGTGCTGAGCGATATCTCCTTCACGCTATACCCCGGCAGCTTCTATTTTCTCACCGGCGCGAGTGGTGCTGGCAAGACTTCGATGCTGAAGTTGCTCTATCTCGCCCAGCGCCCCACGCGCGGTGCGATCCGCATGTTCGGGCACGACCTGATCACCCAGCCGCGCAAGGCGCTGCCCGCTTTCCGGCGGCGCATCGGCACCGTCTTCCAGGATTTCCGGCTGATTCCGCACCTGACCGCGTTCGATAACGTGGCCCTTCCCTTACGCATTTCCGGCATGGCGGAAGGCGAGATCCAGAAGCCCGTGGCCGACATGCTGGAATGGGTGGGCCTGTCCCACCGCAGCGACGCGCGCCCGGCCACGCTGTCAGGGGGCGAACAGCAGCGCGTTGCCATCGCCCGCGCAGTGATAGCCCGGCCCGAGATACTGGTGGCGGACGAGCCGACCGGCAACGTCGACCCGGAAATGGCGGTGAAGCTGCTGCGCCTGTTCGAAGCGCTCAACCGGCTCGGCACCACGGTGGTGGTGGCGACCCACGACGTACACCTCCTGCGCAAGGTGCCGGATTCGCTGATCATGCGGCTGGACAAGGGCAAGCTGTCCGATCCCACGGGCGCGCTGCGCTATCCGCCCAGGCGAGAGGTTCGGGCCTGATGGCGCTCGGCGCAGTCATACGTCGCGGTGCGCCGCGGTTCGGCGGGTCTTCCGCGCGAATGATGCCGCAGGCGCGCATTGCCGGACCGATGCCGTGGGTGATCGCCATCATGATCGCGCTTACCGTCATGGCGACAGGCGCGGGGCTGGCCTTGAACAATATCGCGTCCAACGCCCGGGCGGAAATTGCGGGCGGTGTAACCGTGCAGGTGGTGGAAGGCGCACCGGCCGCGCGTGAGCGCCAGGCCCGGCGCGCCGTCACTTTCCTGACGGGCCGCGGGGATGTCGCCTCCGTTCGCCGCGTACCTGACGAGGAACTTGCCGTCCTGCTGGAGCCGTGGCTGGGACCGGCGGCCACCAACAGCGAGGCCGTGCCCACACCCGCGCTGATCGACGTGCGCCTGTCCGGCCCGGTCACGGCACGGCGGCTGCAGGACCTGCGCGCCGAACTGGTGCGCGAAGTGCCCGCTGCCCGGCTGGACGCACAGGCGGGCTGGCTTGCCCCGGTGTTCGATGCCATCCGTTCGCTGCAATACCTTGCCATCGGCCTGATCGTACTGCTGGCCTTTACCAGCATTGCCGCTGTATGGCTGGCCGCGCGCAGCGCGCTTGGCTCCAACCGCGAGACGATCGACGTGATTCACCACCTTGGCGGGACCGACGGGCAGATCGCCCGCATCTTCCAGCGTTCCATCGGCATGGACGCGGCCCTTGGCGGCGCGGCAGGGCTGGCGCTGGGTACCGGCGCGATCTTCGTGCTGGGACAGCAGTTCACCGGCCTCGGCTCCGGCCTTGTCGCGGGCGGCGCGCTGCACTGGCAGGACTGGCTCGCCATTGCCGCCGTGCCGGTGATCGGTGTGGCGCTGGCCGTGCTGACCGCGCGCTATACCGTCATCGGCGCGCTTCGGAGGATGCCATGACTCTTCGCCGCATCCTTGCCGTGCCGCTGATCGCGTGGGCGCTGGGTTTCATCTGGTTCACCGTCGCCCTGCCGCAGCCTGCGCCGCAGTCGCGCACCGATGCCATCGTGGTGCCCACGGGCAGCGGCGGGCGCATTCAGCGCGGGCTGGAGATGTTGCAGGCGGGCGCGGCGGAGCAGATGCTGGTGACGGGCGTCGATGCCAGCGTGCAGCCGGGTGAGTTCGTGGAGCAGTTCGCCGTGCCGCAGCGGGTGATGGACTGCTGCGTCACGCTCGGCTTTTCCGCTCTCGACACCCGCGGCAACGCGCGCGAAACGGCAGAGTGGCTGGACGAGCGCAATTATCACTCGCTGCGCCTCGTCACTGCAGACTGGCACATGCGCCGCGCTGCCGCCGAGCTGGAGGACCAGTTGCCGGATAACGTGACCGTTCTGCGCGATGCGGTGCGGTCCGAACCCAGCCTTGCCACCCTGTTCATGGAATATCACAAGCTGATCGCGGTAAGGACGCTGCAAATCCTGGGATGATCTACCTGCGCAACATTGCCTTTTACATCGTCTTCTACGGCGGCTCCATCTTCATGGTGCTGGCGGCTGTGCTGGCTGCTCGCATTGCGCCAGGCAAGGTGCGCGGGGTGTGCGACAACTGGTCCGCCCTGCACCGCTGGGCGTGCGAGAAGCTGCTGGGCATCCGCGTGGTCGAGACGGGCACGCGGCCAGACTTCCGGGCCTTCTACGCCATCAAGCACGAGAGCTTTTTCGAGGCGATCGACCTGCCGCATGGGTTCGATTACCCGGCCCTGTTCGCCAAGCAGGAACTGTTCGACATTCCCGGATGGGGCACGGCCGCTCGCGAATACGGCGTGATCCCCGTGGCGCGCGAAGAAGGCGCGAAGGCACTGCGCGCGATGATCCGCGAAGCGAACCGGTTCATCGACCAGGGCCGTCCCATCGTGATCTTCCCCGAGGGCACCCGCGTTCGCCACGGCACGCAGCCGAAGCTGGGAGCCGGCTTTGCCGCGCTCTACAAGCTGCTGGGCCTGCCGGTGGTGCCCGTGGCGGTGGACAGCGGGCCGAACTACCACCGCAAGTGGAAGCGCCCCGGCACGATCACCTATCACTTCGGCGAACCGATAGAACCGGGCCTGCCTCGCGCGGAAATAGAAGCGCGCACCCACGCCGCGATGAATGCGCTCAATCCACCCGAGGTCGCGGAGCAGCCCTAGCTCTCGATCTCCGCGATAATGGCGGCCAGCCATTCGCGAGCGTCCCCGCGCTCGCCGATATCGGCCACGAATTCCTGCCCCCGCGCCACGCTTTGCAGGCGGTCGCCCTCCCGCCAGCGATCCGCCCGGTCGTGATAGGATAGCCCCGTCTCGCGCAGCCAGCCGGGCACCTGCCACAGGCTGGGCGGCCCCTCCGGCACCGTCAGGCGCAAGGCATCGCTGGCGCGCGCAGCCGTGCAGCCGTTACCGAGATAGGCTGTGTCGTTCGCGGCGTGCAGACCAATGGCATGGGGAACGCCCAGTCGCTCTAGTTCTTCCACCCTCGCGGGCGGCGCATCGGTCAGCGGCAGCACCTCCTCCACTTCCAGGTACGCGAAAATGCGGTGGTGCGGCTTGCCGCCTTCTTCCCGGAACAGGCCGAAGAACACGAACACATCGCCTGCGCCGACTCCCTGCCGCTCCAGGTGAGTCTGCGCCGCGCCGCACTGGCCGAGGATGGCGCGGCCATCGTGCAGGAACATCGGATCGTGGTGGCAAAGGTCCGTCGCGCCCAGCTTTCCGCGACTGGCGGCACGGGCAAGTTCGCCCAGACCGAGATCGCCGTAACGAGTGCGCGAAAGCCCTCCGCTCGCCGGAATCGGAAGACTTTTCGGGCGCTTATCGACCACAGGAGAGGGACCCCCTCCGGCAGAAGAATCGAAACCTTTGCGGCTCAGGACCATTCTCATCAATCACGCCCTAGCAATCGCACGGCGTCGCTACACCCTCGACTTTGCTTGATAACTTCGGAAACCATGTCCATGTCCCACCCAATGGCCCTAGATAGAACCGCGCTTCGCAATGCCTACCGCCAGGACGAGGACACCTGCCTGGCCGAACGGATGGAACAGGCTTCCATCGTCAACCAGCTGCACGAGAAATCCGCCAGTCTCGCCAGCAAGCTGATCCTCGATGCGCGAAAACGCGAAAGCAGCGGGCTGGACGCCTTCCTGCACAGCTATGGCCTGAACACGGACGAGGGCATTGCCCTCATGTGCCTTGCCGAGGCGCTGCTGCGCGTGCCGGACGAGGAAACCGCCGACGCGCTGATCCGCGACAAGGTGGCGACGCAGGACTGGGCCGAGCACATCGGCGAGAGCGGCAGCGTGTTCGTGAACGCCGCCACCTTCTCCCTGATGCTGACCGGCGAAGTGCTGCGCGGCGGCAAGAGCCAGGAGAAGGGCCTCGCCAATGCGCTGCGCCGCGCGACGGGCCGCATGGGCGAGCCGGTTATCCGCAACGCCACCTGGCAGGCCATGCGCATCATCGGCGGCCAGTTCGTCTATGCCCGCACCATCGAGGAAGCGATGGGCCGCGCCAAGCCGGAGAAGAAGCGCGGACTGACACACAGCTTCGACATGCTCGGCGAAGCGGCGATGACCTTTGACGATGCCGAGAAGTACGCCAATGCTTACTGGGACGCGATCGAGCGGCTCGCCGAGGAACCTGGCGACGTGCACACCGGCCCCGGCATTTCGGTGAAGCTGTCGGCGCTCTATCCCAAGTACGATTTCTACCACGCCGAGGCGGCCCGCAAGGCCATCGTGCCCATCGTCAAGGAACTGGCGATCAAGGCGCGCGAGGCGAACATCCACTTCACCATCGACGCCGAAGAGGCCGAGCGGCTGGAACTCAGCCTCGACATCTTCGAAGACCTGATGAAGGACGACGAGCTGTTCGACGACGGCACCGAGGAAGGCTGGACCGGCTTCGGCCTTGCCATCCAGGCTTACCAGAAGCGCGGCGTGCCGCTGTGCAAATGGGTGGCGAAGCTTGCCCGCAGGCACGAACGCAAGCTGTTCGTGCGGTTGGTGAAAGGCGCCTACTGGGACGCCGAGATCAAGCTTTCCCAGGTTGGCGGGCACACCGATTTTCCCGTGTTCACCCGCAAGGTGGGCACCGACGTATCCTTTCTCGCCTGCGCCAACGAGCTGCTGAAGGCCGAGGACTCGATCTATCCCGCCTTCGCCACGCACAATGCCTATACCATCGGCGCGATCCTCGCGATGGCGGGGGATACCCCGTTCGAATTCCAGCGCCTGCACGGCATGGGCGAGGAAATATACGGCGCACTCGCCAAGATGCAGGGCGACAGGAAAACGCCGGTGCGCATCTACGCGCCTGTCGGCGGGCACAAGGAACTGCTGGCCTATCTCGTCCGCCGCCTCCTGGAAAACGGCGCGAACTCCAGTTTCGTCAACCGCATGGCCGATGCCGATGTGCCGGTCGAGGAACTGGTGACGAACCCGATCAGCGACCTTGCCGCGATGCGCCCCTATCGCAACCCGGCTATTCCGCTGCCGATCGATATCTATCCCAACCGGCGCAACTCGATGGGCGTGGACCTTGCCCATCCGCCCGAGTTCGAGGAATTACAGGAAAAGCTCGCCTACTGGCGGCAGGATCATCCCGTCGCTCGCCCCACCCTGATGGCAGACGTGGAGCACGAGAAACACGAAGTCCGCGCCCCGCAATCGGGCAAGGTCGTGGGCCACCAGGTGATGGCCAGCGAGCGCGACGTGGACCTCGCCCTCGCCCGCGCCGTGGCAGCACAGCCGATGTGGGATGCGATGGGCGGTCAGGCCCGCGCGGACCTGCTGATCAAGGCGTCGGACCTGCTGGAAGACAACATGGCCCGCTTCATGGACCTGTGCCGCCGGGAAGCGGGCAAGACCATGATGGACGGCGTGCTGGAAGTGCGCGAAGCCGTGGATTTCCTGCGCTACTACGCCTGCGAGGCGCGCATGCTGTTCGGTGCCCCGCAGCCGTTGCCCGGCCCGACGGGCGAGCAGAACCTGCTGCGCCTGCACGGGCGCGGCGTGTTCGCCACGATCAGCCCGTGGAACTTCCCGCTGGCGATCTTCATGGGCCCTGCCGCCGCCGCGCTTGCCGCAGGCAATACGGTAGTGGCCAAGCCAGCCGAGCAGACACCGCTGATCGCCGCGCTCGCCATCGACCTGTGCCACGAGGCCGGAATCCCCAAGGACGTGCTGCAACTCCTCCCCGGCGACGGCAAGGTCGGCGCGGCGCTCACTTCCGATCCACGCGTGACGGGCGTGGCTTTCACCGGTTCCACGGGGACGGCCCACGCCATCAACCGCTCGCTCGCCGCGCGAGAGGGCGCCATCGGTACGCTGATCGCCGAGACCGGCGGGATGAACGCGATGGTGGTCGATTCCTCCGCCCTGCCCGAACAGGTGACGCGCGACGTGATTGCGTCTGCCTTCCAGAGCGCAGGCCAGCGCTGTTCGGCCCTGCGCGTTCTGTACCTGCAGGAAGATGTGGCGGACGAGATGCTGGAAATGATCAAGGGCGCGTTCAAGGCGCAGGTGATCGGCGATCCCGCCAATCTGAGCACGGACATCGGCCCGGTGATCGACGCCGAAGCGCGCGAGAAACTGCAGAAACACGTGCAGGAAATGATCGACGCGGGCTTCCCCGTGTGGCGCCGTTCGATGCCGACAGAGTGCGAGCAGGGCAATTTCTTCTCGCCCACCATCATCGAGATCGGCTCCATTCTCGACCTCGACGAAGAGCAGTTCGGCCCGATCCTGCACATCTGCCGCTATCCGGCAGGCAGCCTCGGCAAGGTGCTGGATGACATCAACTCCACCGGATACGGCCTGACGCTGGGCCTGCACAGCCGCATCGACGAGACCCGCCGCTTCGTGGAAGCGCGCGCGAAGGTCGGCAACTTCTACGTCAACCGCAACCAGATCGGCGCGGTGGTGGGCAGCCAGCCGTTCGGCGGCGAAGGCCTGTCGGGCACCGGTCCCAAGGCGGGTGGCCCGCATTATGTGACGCGGTTCGCCACGGAGCGGGTGACGACGATCGACACCACGGCAGCAGGCGGCAACGCGAGCCTGCTGGCGGGAGGATAACGTTAAGGGTCAGCCGATCGCTGGCGAGAGAAATCCCAGCGCGTAGACGAAGCTGCCTGCGAGCAGCAGGCTCAGGACTGCGAACATTGCCAGGAGCAGGTCGGGCATCGGGGAGGGTTCGGGATACCTTGCCCGTGCCTCGCGCACCCATTGCTTTGCCTCCTCTTCCGGTATGGGCGGCGCAAAGGCGGGCGCGGCCAGCAGGACGGCGCTGACCGCGGCCTCCGTTATCGGTTCGTCGAAGGCCGCGCCGAATTCCCAGCCGATATCGGAATAGCTTTCCCGGACGATCGTGGCCGTCACCGTCCCCGCCTCTGGCACGACAATCTGGATCTGCTCGCCGATCTCGAAGCTGGCGGACGTCTGCAACCGCATCCCGGTGGTGGAAATATCCATGATGAGGACGCGGGCCCTGCCGCGACGCGCAGCCGTGTCGAAACCCAGCTTGAGCGTGCGACGCTTCGCACTTCGCCGATCGACGAGTGAGAAAGCAGACTGGTCGAGACTGGCGATTCTGGGCAGCACGGAAGACCTCCGCCCCCAAAATCGCCGCGCATGATTGAAATCCGGTAAAGAACAGACTGGCCAAATCCCTGTCCGGCCTGCTTTTTCCTGCCACACCGATCGTCGTTAAGGGGGATAACCTTGCGCCCCACTTGCCCCGCCCCGCCTCTTCGGGAATCCCTCTTGCATGGCGATTCTTTCAGACAAGTGGATTCGGGAACAGGCAACGTCGCAAGGCATGATCGAGCCGTTCGTGGAGGCCCAGCGGCGCGACGGGTGCATATCCTACGGCCTTTCCAGCTTCGGCTACGACGCGCGGGTGGCGCCCGAGTTCAAGATTTTCACCAACGTGAATTCAGCCGTGGTGGACCCCAAGAATTTCGATGGCGACAGCCTGGTGGACCGGGAAACCGACGTCTGCATCATCCCGCCCAACTCATTCGCTCTTGCGCGCACGGTGGAATATTTCCGCATTCCCGAAGACGTGCTGGTGATCTGCCTCGGCAAGAGCACCTATGCCCGCTGCGGCATCATCGTGAACGTCACGCCGCTGGAGCCGGGCTGGGAAGGCCACGTGACCCTGGAATTCTCCAACACCACGCCGCTTCCCGCCAAGATCTACGCGAACGAGGGCGCGTGCCAGTTCCTGTTCCTGCAGGGCAACGAACGGCCCGAAGTCACCTATGCCGACCGGGCGGGCAAATACATGGGCCAGCGCGGGGTGACGCTGCCGAGACTGTAGTTTGTTCTGCGAACCCGCCTCCGCGGGTTCGTCCTCGCTAGACGCGCAGGCAAGCTGCGCCCGCTGCGGTTCGGCCTTGTGGTCCGCAGTTTGCGCACCGATGATACGTTCGCATAGTTATCGAGGGAGAGATGATGCCGACAAACGAAGACCTGCTCGCCCGGATCGAGGCTTTGGAAGCGCGCGCGACCGCGGCGGAGGATTATCGCGTGCTGATGAACCTGCAGGCCGCCTACGGCTACTATGTCGACAAGGGCCTGTGGGACAAGGCGGCGGACCTGTTCGCGGAGGAAGGCACGCTCGAGATCGCCGGACGCGGTGTCTACGTGGGGCGCGAACGAGTTCGCGAATACCTGAAGTGCCTGCCCGAATACCGCGACGGCGTGATCTTCAACCACATGCAGTTGCAGCCCGTTCTGCACATCGACAGCGAGGCAGGCACCGCGAAGGGCCGCTGGCGCACGCTGATGATGGTGGGGATCATGGAAGCCGAAGTCGGCCGCTGGGGCGAGGCGACCTACGAGAACACCTACGTGCGAGAGCGCGGCAAGTGGCGCATCGCGTCCCTGCACGGGATCATCAATTTCTACTGCGAATACGACGAGGGCTGGCACAAGGGCGGCGTTCCCCTCCTTCGCTCGACCGAGGGCATAAGCCCGGACCGCCCGCAGACGTTTGAATACGAAGCGCACCCCAAGGCGGTGATCGCGCCGTTCCATTACGACGAGGTTTGAGGGCTCGCCGCGAACGCGCGCAAACGCGCTCGCGGCGACACCGATCGACTAGAAACTGACCCGCGCGGTCAGCTTGAAGTTGCGCCCGGTCATCGGCACGAACTCCTTGGTGAAGCTGGTGTGGCGACGGCCTTCGACATCGAAGATGTTGTCCACCTGAGCGATGATCGTCAGGTTCTCGCGCCCTTCGAACGGGTGCCAACCCAGCGAGGCGTTGACCATGGTGAACCCGTCGGTGGCGGTCTCGAATGGAGCCACGTCGGTCTGGCTGTCGTACCACTCCACTTCGCCGCGCAGGTCGAAGTGGTCCCACCGGCCTTCCAAGGCGCCATAGAGGCTCAACGGCGGGATGCGCGGGGCGTTGGTTCCATCGTCGAACTCCACGCTGGTGTAGGCACCGCGCACATCACCCAGAAGCGAGAAGTCGCGGCCTTCGATGACCGGGAAAGTGATCTGTGCTTCAGCGCCCCACTGGTCCGCATCCTGTTGCAGGAATGCGAAGACCGGCAGGTCGTCTTCCTCATCACCGGTGCCGGCAAGGTAGATGAAATCGTCGAACCAGTTGCGATAGATACTGGCGTTGATCTTGATCTCGCCAATCTCGCCGCGAACGTAGCCTTCCGCGCCCCAGCTGCGCTCGATGTTCAGGTCGGGGTTGCCGATCTCGAACTGCTGCGTGGCGATGTGCGGCCCTTCGGCGTAGAGTTCCGCCGCCGTGGGCGCGCGTTCCGTGTGGGAGACGTTCAGCCCTGCGCGGAAATCGTTGAAGAACGCGTAGCTGCCGCCGACCGAGGCAGAGACGGTGTCGAAATCACGCTCCAGACCCAGCGTCGAGGCTTCGATTTCGGTGTTCTCGTAACGCGCACCGGCTTCCAGTTCGAAGGGGCCGAAGTATAATTCCTGCAAGGTGAACAGCGCCAGTGTCTCGACGTTGTTGGGCGGAATGTAGGCTTCCGCTCCCGTTGCGACAAAGTCCTGCGCCGAGAACTGCGCGCCTGTGGCCCCGCTCCAGCCGCCGCGGCGCGACTGCACCAGCTCTACGCGGCCCTCCACGCCTTTGACCTCGAATACGGTGCCAACTTCCTCACCTTCGAACTCGGTATGGGTGTAGTCGGAATAGCCGATCCGCGACTGGACGGAATCGAAGAACCCCTCGCCAAGATCGATGTTGGCGCGGAAATCGGCGCGGTAACGGCGCAGGCCGATGGAGACGGCTTCCTCGCCTTCTTCCTCTCCTTCGAGATCGTGATCTTCCTCGCCCTCGTGGTCTTCGTCACCATGCTCTTCCTCGCCGTGGTGATGGTGGCCCACGCCCGGAGCACCGGGAACGCCGTATTCGGTGTCGTAATAGTCGAACGAAACCCCGAAATTGCTCTCGCCGGAGAAGAAGGCGATGCCCGTCCCGGCGGACCATGTTTCGCTGTAGGTGTTGGGCACGGTGCCGGAGATATTGGCGGCCTCGCGCAGTTCCTCGGCTTCCTCGAAGGCGCCTTCTTCCTCTTCCTCGGCAGCGTCGGCCAGCAGGTCGGCGCGCAGGGCGTCGGAAGCGGCGAAACCGGGAATCTCGATGTCGTCGGTGTTGCGATAGGAACCGTCGACGTGGAATACGATGTTGTCCGTTACCCTCGTATCGAGCGAGACGCCGCCTTCCCAGAGGCCCGTGGCACTATCCACCCCGCCGAGCATGTCGAGATGGAACGGCTCGTCGGGGATGCCGGGCGGGATACGCTTGGTGATGACGTTCACTGCGCCGCCGATGGCCTGGCTGCCGTAGAGCAGGACGGCGGGGCCGCGCAGGACCTCGATGCTCTCGGCGATCAGTGGATCGGCGGCCACCGCGTGGTCGTCCGATGCGCCTGAGGCATCGATCGTGCCGATGCCGTTAAGGAGGACGCGGACTCGGTCCCCGCCGAAGCCGCGCAGGATCGGACGGGAGGCGCCCGGCGCGAAGCCGCTGGCCTCAACCCCAGGCAGGCTGGCGACGATATCGCCCACCTGCCCCGCGCTTTCGCGCTGCAACTGCATGCCGGAAAGGACGGAAGTGCCGGCGATCACGTCCAGCCGGTCGACGCCGCTGGCGGTGACATAGATGGCGCCGTGAAAGTCGTCGTTCGCCACTTCGCCGCGCTCGTCAACAGCCTCAACCTCACTGGAGGCGGGTTGCTGCGGAGCTTCCTGCGCCAGCGCGTGTGATGGAATAACAACACTTGCCAAAAGCAGGGCGGTCTTGCGGATCATTGGGCAATTCTCTCAGTTCAGGTAACGATGTAACATCGCGCATCTAGAGAAAGCGCGCTGAACGTCAAGTGAGCAAGTGCGAAAAAGGCCGGAAGTTAGCCGCGCGCGGCGGATTGCAGACGGGCGCGCGCCTCTGTCTCACCGATCAGCGGGAGCAGTTCGCCCATGTCGGGGCCGTGGTTCATGCCGGTCAGCGCCTGACGCAGCGGCAGGAACAGCGCCTTGCCCTTGCGGCCGGTTTCATTCTTCAGGCGCGCAGTCAGGTCCCCCCACGGGTTCGCGGACCATTCGAGCGCTTCGGCGGCCTGCGCCAGATAGGCCCGCGTCTCGTCGTCGAACGCGGGTTGCTCGACCGGGCCGGTGACGATGGACCACCACTCGCCTGCATCGCCGACCCGCTCCAGGTTCGGACGGATGGCGTGCCATGCGGCCTCGTCCATGCCTTCAGGCAGGCGGTCAGCCACGCGCGCGTAGTCAAACTGGTGCACGATGGCGGTGTTGATGCGATCCAGCTCGGCATCGTCGAACTTCGCCGGCGCGCGCCCAAAGGTGGAAAGATCGAATGTGTTTACAAGCGTTTCCCGCGCAGCAATTGGCTCCACCGGCTGGCTGGTGCCGAGCCGCGCCAGCAGGGCTACCAGCGCTTCGGGTTCGGTGCCGCGCTCGCGGAATGCGTCGCATCCCAAAGAGCCGAGACGCTTCGAGAGCTTGCCTTCCTTGCCCACCAGCAGCGCCTCGTGCGCGAAGCGGGGCGGCGCGGCGCCGAGTGCGGTAAACATCTGTATTTGCACGGCCGTGTTGGAAACATGGTCCTCGCCGCGCAGCACGTCGGTGATGCCCATGTCGATATCGTCCACGGCGCTCGGCAGCATGTAGAGCCACGAACCATCGGCGCGGCGGATCACCGGGTCCGAAAGCTGGCTCGAGTCGAACTTCTGCGGGCCGCGCACGCCGTCTTCCCAGGTGATGGCTTCCTCATGGTCGAGCATGAAGCGCCAGTGCGGGGCGATGCCTTCTGCCTCTTTCGCGGCGCGTTCATCGTCTGTCAGTTTCAATGCCGCACGATCGTAGATCGGGGGCAACCCGCGCCCGAGCTGAATCTTGCGCTTGAGCTCCAGCTCCTGCTGCGTTTCGTATGCCGGGTAGATCCGCCCCGCAGCACGCAGTTTTTCGAATGCATCTTCGTAAAGGGCAAGTCGTGCCGACTGGCGCTCCTCGACATCGGGGGCGAGGTCCAGCCAATCCAGGTCCTCGCGGATAGCCTCGACGTATTCCTCTTTGGAACGCTCGGCATCGGTATCGTCGATCCGCAGCACGAAGCGCCCGCCCGCCTTGCGCGCCAGCATCCAGTTGTGCAGCGCGGTGCGGATATTGCCGACGTGCAGCCGGCCCGTGGGCGAAGGAGCGAAGCGGGTAATCGTGGTCATGGCCAAGGCGGTTAGCCCGCTTGGCGATTGCTCACAAGCGATACGCTGCCCCCAGCTTAGCGACGCGGTTCAAATGGTCGGGTCGGCGGCGGAGAGTTCCGCTACGGCGTGGCTGGTTATCTCATAGAGGCGTTCATGGCGTTCGCGGCGAACCAGCCCGTCGAGCACCGCCGCGAATGCCTGCCGGTCGCCGCCGCGCGCCGCTTCGGCCATCTGGGCGAATACGGTCTCGTCCGGCGTCAGCGCATGACAGCAGGGCCGGCTGACCATGGCGTTTTCTGGCCAGGCGCGGGAGCAGGCTTGCGAGAAATCCAGCACGGCGCGCGCAGCCGTGAAAGAGTTCAGGCGCTGCGACAGGTCCACCAACGGATCGCGCTTTGCAGCAATGCTGCCAGCCAGCAGGCGAACGCTCAGTACCAAGGTTACGGCGTGGGCGGGGAACTGGCTGGCGACGACGGGCCGCTGCAAGGCATCGACCAGCATTGCGCGGGAGGTTTTCGGCAGCAGGGCGGCGGCGATGGGAGCGTTGGAGCGGGACATGGGCGGACCTTTTGTGGCGGCGATTCGAGAACCAGCCTAACGTGCTGCAATCTAATTGCAACTCATTCGCATTAGCGCTTCTGTTCGCCTACTGGGAGAACAGGGTAACGCTGTGCCCGCCACCTTCGATCAGGATACCGTTCGAGGGCAGGCGACCAACGGTATCGGCAAGGTCCAGCGCACGGGCCACTTCGTCCAGTCGCGGCGGGATGCCCACCGTGCAGACCGGCGGCGGCGGTGCGCCCGGTTCGACCGGATTGCTCGGCCTGCCCTCACCGGTGGTTATGCGAAGTCCCTCGATCCGATAGCTGAAAGCGAAGTTCGCGCAGCGCGGCTCCCACCAGATTTCTTCCGCGTCTGCGCTCAGCGCCAGCCCGTAAGGTTCGTCGAAGGGCTCCCCGTCGATCCCGGCAACGCGCCATTCTCCGGCAAGCGTATCGATAGGTGAAATGGCGGTGGTGGGTGGCGGCGGTGCGGAATTCTCCACCCCCTCTTTCGCGGGCAGGGTCGTCAGTTGCTCGCCCTCGCCCTCCGGTTCCGGAGTGCAGGCTGGGAGCGCCAGCATGACGACAAGAGCAGCAAGCCTCATGCCATCACAACGCACAAGACACGAAAAAGCCCCGGCGGATCGCTCCGCCGGGGCCTCTTCAATTGCGATCAGGACTTTACCGATCAATCCTCGGCATCGTCCTTCTTGGCGATGGCTTCGGGCTCTTCGCCTTCGTCGTCGCGCTTGTATTCGCCAGCGTCGGCATCGGTGCCTTCGCCGCTGTCCACCATGGTTGCCATGGTGGCATCGCCGGTGGCGGCATCTGCCGGATCACGGGCCAGTTCAGCCTCGTGCTGCTCGGTGGCGGAATCGGCTGCAACGACAGCTTCTTCCTTCTCCGCAGCCTTGGCTTCCTCGGCCGCGACCAGGGCATCCTGCATCTTCTTGTACTGTGCACGCAGCGCAGCATCACGCGAAGAAGCCGTCACGCGCATGCGGTTCATACCCGCACCCGTGCCCGCCGGGATCAGGCGACCCACGATCACGTTTTCCTTCAGGCCAACGAGCGTGTCCTTCTTCCCTTCGACCGCCGCCTGCGTCAGTACGCGGGTGGTTTCCTGGAACGAAGCGGCAGAGATGAACGAACGCGTCTGCAGCGATGCCTTGGTGATGCCCAGCAGGATCGGAGTGCCCTTGGCAGGGTCCTTGCCCTTGGACAGCTTGGCATTCACTTCGTTCATCTCGGCAAGGTCGACCTGTTCGCCCGGCAGCAGAGTGGTGTCGCCGCCGTCGGTGATCTCGACCTTCTGCAGCATCTGGCGAACGATCACCTCGATGTGCTTGTCGTTGATCTTCACGCCCTGGAGTCGATAGACTTCCTGGATCTCGTTCACGAGGTACTCGGCCAGGGCTTCCACGCCCAGCACGTCAAGGATGTCGTGCGGGTTGGGGCTGCCCGAGATCAGCGTGTCGCCCTTCTTGACGAAGTCGCCTTCCTGGACGTCGATCACCTTGGTCTTCGGCACCAGGTACTCCACCGGATCGCCCTCTTCCGGAACGATCGCGATCTTGCGCTTGGCCTTGTAGTCGCGGATGAATTCCATCCGGCCGCTGATCTTGGCGATCACGGCAGCGTCCTTCGGCACGCGGGCCTCGAACAGTTCGGCCACACGCGGCAGACCACCGGTGATGTCGCGGGTCTTGGCGGCTTCACGCGAAGCACGGGCAAGGATGTCACCTGCCTGCACTTCCTGACCGTCCTCGACCGAGAGCGTGGTGCCCGGCGCCAGCATGTAGCGCGCGGCTTCGCTCTCGTCCCCGGCTTCGTTAAAGAGAGTCATGCGCGGACGCAGGTCTTCCTTCTTCGAACGGCCCGCGGCACGATATTCGGTGACAACGCGCTGCGCGATGCCGGTGGCTTCGTCCACGCGCTCTTCCAGGGTCTTGCCTTCGGCGAGGTCCTGGTAACGCACGATACCGGCCTGCTCGGTGATGATCGGCAGGGTGAACGGGTCCCACTCGGCCAGACGATCGCCTTCCTTCACCTCGGCACCGTCCTCGAACATGAGGACCGTACCGTAAGGCACGCGGTGGATGGCGCGCTCGCGCCCTTCGGCGTCGACCACGACCATTTCGCCGTTGCGAGCCAGCGACAGGCGACGGCCCTTCTTGTCCATGATGGTCGGCATGTCGCGGTACACGACCTTGCCGTCCGAGATGGATTCGAGGTGCGAGGTTTCGTTCACCTGCGCCGCGCCGCCGATGTGGAAGGTACGCATGGTCAGCTGCGTGCCCGGCTCACCGATGGACTGTGCGGCGATCACGCCGACGGCCTCACCGATGTTCACCGGCGTACCGCGAGCAAGGTCGCGGCCGTAGCAGGTGGCGCAAACGCCCTGTTCGGCTTCGCAGACCAGCGGAGAGCGGATCTTTGCCTGCTGCACTTCGGCTGCCTCGATGGCGGCGGCCATAGGCTCGTCCACCATCTCACCGGCCTTCACGATCACCTCGTCGGTGGAGACGTTCACGATGTCCTCGGCCACGGTGCGGCCCAGGATACGCTCGCCCAGGGATGCGATGACCGAACCGCCCTGAACGATGGCGCGCATTTCCAGCGCGTTCTCGGTCTTGCAGTCCGTCTCCACGATCGTGCAGTCCTGCGACACGTCGACCAGACGGCGGGTCAGGTAACCCGAGTTGGCCGTCTTCAGCGCCGTATCCGCCAGGCCCTTGCGCGCGCCGTGGGTGGAGTTGAAGTATTCAAGAACGGTCAGACCTTCCTTGAAGTTCGAGATGATCGGCGTCTCGATGATCTCGCCCGAAGGCTTGGCCATCAGGCCGCGCATACCGGCCAGCTGCTTCATCTGGGCCGGGCTACCACGGGCGCCGGAGTGGCTCATCATGTAGATCGAGTTGACCTGCGCCTCGCGACCGTTCTCGTCCTTGGGTGTGGCCTTGATCTCTTCCATCATGGCAGCGGCAACCTGGTCACCGCAACGCGACCAAGCGTCGATGACCTTGTTGTACTTTTCCTGCTGGGTGATGAAGCCATCCTGGTACTGCTGCTCGTAATCGGCAACCAGCGCCTTGGTCTCCTCGATCATCCCTTCCTTGCTGTCGGGAATGATCATGTCGTCCTTGCCGAACGAGATGCCGGCCTTGAACGCGTGACGGAAACCGAGCGACATGATGGCATCGGCGAACAGCACCGTGTCCTTCTGGCCGGTGTGACGATAGACTTCGTCGATCACGTCGCCGATGTCCTTCTTCGTCAGCAGGCGGTTCACCACCTCGAAGGGCACCTTGTGGCTCTTCGGCAGGCACTCGGCGATCAGCATGCGGCCGGGCGTCGTATCCACGCGCTGCATGTAGGTGTTGCCGTCCTCGTCCGTCTGCGGGACGCGGGTGGTGATCTTCGAGTGATAGGTGACGGCACCGACGTGAAGCGCCTGGTGCACCTCGTCGATGTCGGCCAGCACGCGGCCCTCGCCCGGCTCGCCTTCGCGGTCCATGGAGAGGTAGTAGAGGCCCAGCACCATGTCCTGCGAGGGCACGATGATCGGCTTGCCGTTTGCGGGCGAGAGGATGTTGTTGGTCGACATCATCAGCACGCGCGCTTCCAGCTGGGCTTCCAGCGAAAGCGGCACGTGGACGGCCATCTGGTCACCGTCGAAGTCGGCGTTGAAGGCCGAGCAGACGAGCGGGTGCAGCTGGATGGCCTTGCCTTCGATGAGGACCGGCTCGAACGCCTGGATGCCGAGACGGTGAAGCGTCGGCGCGCGGTTCAGCAGAACCGGGTGCTCGCGGATCACTTCGTCGAGGATGTCCCAGACTTCCTTGCGCTCCTTCTCCACCCACTTCTTCGCCTGCTTCAGAGTCATGGAGAGACCCTTGGCATCGAGACGGGCGTAGATGAACGGCTTGAACAGTTCGAGCGCCATCTTCTTGGGCAGGCCGCACTGGTGCAGCTTCAGCTCCGGGCCGGTCACGATGACCGAACGGCCCGAATAGTCGACGCGCTTGCCGAGCAGGTTCTGACGGAAGCGGCCCTGCTTGCCCTTCAGCATGTCGGACAGCGATTTCAGCGGGCGCTTGTTAGCACCCGTGATCACGCGGCCACGGCGGCCGTTGTCGAACAGCGCATCGACCGATTCCTGCAGCATGCGCTTTTCGTTGCGCACGATGATGTCGGGCGCGCGCAGTTCCATCAGGCGCTTCAGGCGGTTGTTACGGTTGATGACGCGGCGATAGAGATCGTTGAGGTCCGACGTCGCGAAGCGGCCACCGTCCAGCGGCACCAGCGGGCGCAGTTCGGGCGGGATGACCGGCACGACTTCGAGGATCATCCATTCCGGGCGGTTGCCGGAGTCGATGAAGCTTTCGACGACCTTCAGGCGCTTGATGATCTTGGCGGGCTTCAGCTTGGACTTCGTGGTTTCCAGCTCTTCCAGCAGGTCCGCACGCTCCTGTTCGAGGTCCAGATCCATCAGCATGATCTTCACCGCTTCGGCACCGATGCCGGCGGTGAAGGCGTCTTCGCCGTATTCGTCCTGCGCTTCGAGCAGTTCGTCCTCGGTCAGCAGCTGGAACTTCTCCAGCGGCGTGAGGCCCGGCTCGGTGACGATGTAGCTTTCGAAGTACAACACTCGCTCGAGCTGCTTCAGCTGCATGTCGAGCAGCAGGCCGATGCGGCTGGGCAGCGACTTCAGGAACCAGATGTGCGCGACGGGCGCGGCCAGTTCGATGTGGCCCATGCGCTCACGACGAACCTTGGTGACGGTGACTTCGACGCCGCACTTTTCGCAGACGACGCCCTTGTACTTCATGCGCTTGTACTTGCCGCACAGGCACTCGTAGTCCTTCACCGGACCGAAGATGCGGGCGCAGAACAGGCCGTCACGCTCGGGCTTGAACGTGCGGTAGTTGATGGTTTCCGGCTTCTTGATCTCGCCGAACGACCACGAGCGGATGCGCTCGGGCGAGGCAATGCCGATCTGGATCTGGTCGAAGGTTTCCGGCTTGGCCAGCTGGTTGGTGAATTTGGTCAGTTCGTTCATGTCTTCACTTCCCTTGGGGGGATTAACAGGGGTTGGCGGGGAGACGGCCCGCTGAAGGCCGCCGGCCCCTGTTATTCAGCAGCGATCTGGCCGAAGCCGTCCTCGTCCTCGTCTTCGCCGTCGGACAGCGAGGACAGTTCGACGTTGAGGCCCAGCGAGCGCATTTCCTTGACGAGCACGTTGAAGCTTTCCGGAATGCCGGCCTCGAAGGTGTCGTCGCCCTTGACGATGGCTTCGTAGACCTTGGTGCGGCCGACCACGTCGTCGGACTTCACCGTCAGCATCTCCTGCAAGGTGTAGGCCGCGCCGTAGGCCTGCAGCGCCCAGACTTCCATTTCGCCGAAACGCTGTCCGCCGAACTGCGCCTTGCCGCCCAGCGGCTGCTGGGTGACGAGCGAGTACGGGCCGATCGAACGGGCGTGGATCTTGTCGTCGACCAGGTGGTGCAGCTTCAGCATGTATATGATGCCCACGGTCACCTTGCGGTCGAACGCCTCGCCCGTGCGGCCGTCATACAGCGTGGACTGACCCGATGCGTCGTAGCCAGCCTTCAGCAGCATATCGGTCACGTCGCTTTCACGCGCACCGTCGAACACCGGGGTGCCCATCGGAACGCCGCGACGCAGGTTCTCGGCCAGTTCGGCCACTTCCTCGTTCGTACGGCTGTCGAGATCGTCGTAGTAGTTCTCGCCGTAGACGTCCTTCAGCTTGCTCATCAGCGCCTCGGGCGGCTTGCCCGCGGTGATGTCCGGGTTGTTCGCCCGCCATTCGTCAAGCTGCTCGGCAATCTGGTGGCCGAGGCCACGCGCGGCAAAGCCCAGGTGCGTCTCGAAGATCTGCCCTACGTTCATGCGCGAAGGCACGCCCAGCGGGTTCAGCACGATGTCGACCGGCGTACCGTCCTCGAGGAACGGCATGTCCTCTTCCGGCAGAATGCGCGAGATCACGCCCTTGTTGCCGTGACGGCCGGCCATCTTGTCGCCCGGCTGCAGCTTGCGCTTCACCGCCACGAACACCTTGACCATCTTGAGCACGCCCGGTGCCAGTTCGTCACCGCGTTCGAGCTTCTCCTTGCGGTCCTCGAACTTGTCCTTGATGGCCTTCACGGCCTCGTCGTACTGGCCCTTCACCGCTTCCAGCTGGCTCTGCATGTTGTCGTCGGCGACGGCAAACTTGAACCAGTCGTTGCGATCGACGTTGTCGAGCACTTCGTCGGTGATTTCCGTGCCCTTCTTCACGCCCTTGGGCGCTGCCGAAGCGGTCTGGCCCACCAGCATGTCGCGCAGGCGGTTGTAGGTGGCACGGTTGAGGATGGCGCGCTCGTCCTCGCTATCCTTCTTGAGGCGTTCGATTTCCTCGTTCTGGATGGCGCGGGTACGGTCGTCGATCTCGATGCCGTGGCGGTTGAACACACGCACCTCGACAACGGTACCGGCAACGCCCGGCGGCAGGCGGAGCGAGGTGTCACGCACGTCGCTGGCCTTTTCGCCGAAGATGGCGCGCAGCAGCTTTTCTTCCGGCGTCATCGGGCTTTCGCCCTTCGGCGTGATCTTGCCGGCCAGGATATCGCCCGGATGCACTTCTGCACCGATGTAGACGATGCCCGCCTCGTCGAGGTTGCGCAGGGCTTCCTCGCCGACGTTGGGAATGTCGCGGGTGATGTCTTCCGGGCCCAGCTTAGTGTCGCGCGCCATGACTTCGAATTCCTCGATGTGGATCGAGGTGAAGACGTCGTCCTTCACGATACGCTCGGAGATGAGGATGGAGTCCTCGTAGTTGTAGCCGTTCCAGGGCATGAAGGCGACGAGCGCGTTCTTGCCCAGCGCCAGTTCACCAAGGTCGGTCGAGGGACCGTCGGCGATGATATCGCCTTCGTTCACGGTCTCGCCCACCTTCACCAGCGGACGCTGGTTGACGCAGGTGTTCTGGTTGGAACGCTGGAACTTCTGCAGCGTGTAGATGTCGACGCCCGGGTTCGTCGTGTCGACTTCGCCCGAGGCACGGATCACGATACGGCCAGCGTCGACCTGGTCGACGATGCCGGCACGCTTGGCGGCAATCGCGGCGCCGGAGTCGCGGGCCACGGTTTCTTCCATGCCGGTGCCCACCCACGGGGCCTCGGCCTTTACCAGCGGCACGGCCTGGCGCTGCATGTTCGAGCCCATCAGTGCGCGGTTGGCGTCATCGTTTTCCAGGAACGGGATGAGCGATGCGGCGACCGAGACGAGCTGCTTGGGCGAGACGTCCATCAGCGTGACGTTCTCGTTCGGGCTCATCGCGAATTCGCCGTTCTCGCGGGTCGAGACCAGCTCTTCCACGAAGCGGCCTTCTGAATCGAGCGCAGCCGATGCCTGGGCAACGGTGTGCTTCTGCTCTTCCATCGCGGAGAGGTAGTTCACCTCGCCCGAGACCTTGCCATCCTTCACGGAACGGTAGGGCGTTTCGATGAAGCCGTACTTGTTCACACGCGCGAAGGTCGACAGCGAGTTGATCAGGCCGATGTTCGGGCCTTCCGGCGTTTCAATCGGGCAGATACGGCCATAGTGCGTCGGGTGAACGTCGCGGACTTCGAAGCCTGCGCGCTCACGCGTGAGGCCGCCCGGCCCAAGCGCCGAAACGCGGCGCTTGTGGGTGACTTCGGACAGCGGGTTGGTCTGGTCCATGAACTGCGACAGCTGGCTGGAGCCGAAGAACTCGCGCACGGCAGCCACGGCGGGCTTGGCGTTGATCAGGTCGTTCGGCATCACGGTGCTGACGTCGACGGAGCTCATGCGCTCCTTCACGGCGCGCTCCATGCGCAGCAGGCCGACGCGGTACTGATTTTCCAGCAGTTCGCCCACCGAACGCACGCGGCGGTTGCCGAGGTTGTCGATGTCGTCGACTTCGCCCTTGCCATCCTTCAGGTCGATAAGTTCCTTCACCACGGCGAGGATGTCTTCCTTGCGCAGGGTAGTGACGGTGTCTTCGGCGTCGAGGCCGAGGCGCATGTTCAGCTTCACACGGCCCACGGCGGACAGGTCGTAACGCTCGGCGTCGAAGAACAGGCCTTCGAACAGCGCTTCGGCGGTTTCCTTGGTCGGCGGTTCGCCGGGACGCATGACCTTGTAGATCGCCTCCAGGCCCTCGTCACGGTTTTCGGCCTTGTCGGCTTCCATCGTGTTCCGGATCCACGGGCCGGTGGTGACGTGGTCGATATCCAGCAGGTCGAGCTGGTCGATACCGGCAGCGTCCAGCTTCTCGAGGTTTTCCGGCGACACTTCGTCGCCCGCCTCGATATAGATGCGGCCGGTCTTCTCGTCGATAAGGTCGGCGCTGGCATAGCGGCCGAAGATTTCCTCGGTCGGGATCAGCAGGGTTTCAAGCCCGTCCTTGGCCGCCTTGTTGGCAGCACGGGGCGAAACCTTCTGGCCAGCGGGGAACACTTCCTCGCCGGTCTTGGCGTCAACCAGGGCGAAGGCGGGCTTTGCACCGCGCCAGTTCTCGGCGACGAAGGGGATTTCCCAGCCTTCGCCGGACTTGCCGGTCGAACGCCTCCAGGTGACCTTGTCGTAGAAGTAGTCGAGGATGTCCTCGCTATCGAGGCCCAGGGCATAGAGCAGCGCGGTGACCGGCAGCTTGCGCTTGCGGTCGATACGCACGTTCACGATGTCCTTGGCGTCGAATTCGAAGTCCAGCCACGAGCCGCGGTACGGAATCACGCGGGCGGCGAACAGGAACTTGCCGCTGGAGTGCGTCTTGCCACGGTCGTGGTCGAACAGCACGCCGGGCGAACGGTGCATCTGCGACACGATCACGCGCTCGGTGCCGTTGATGAGGAAGGTGCCGTTGCCCGTCATCAGGGGCATGTCGCCCATGTAGACGTCCTGCTCCTTGATATCGAGCACGGAGCGGGTCTCGGTTTCCTGGTCCACCTCGAACACGATAAGGCGCAGCGTCACCTTCATCGGGGCGGCATAGGTGATGCCGCGCTGGCGGCACTCGGTGGTGTCGTACTTGGGCTCTTCCAGCTCGTAATGAACGAAGTCCAGCTCCGCCGTGCCGGCGAAGTCGCGGATCGGGAAGACGCTGCGCAGCGTCTTTTCCAGGCCGGAGACATAGCCGATCGAGGGATCGGAGCGCAGGAACTGCTCGTAGCTTTCGCGCTGCACCTCGATCAGGTTCGGCATCTGCACGACTTCGTGAATGTCGCCGAAAATCTTGCGGATGCGCTTCTTCTTCGTGCCAGCAGTCGCCGGGAGAGACTTGTTCGCCATATTATAGAGCCCTTGGCCTTATCTTCGCGTGTGCGCGCCCCTCTTGCGGATGAGGAGCGCCGAGAAATGTTCACAAGCGGGAGGGACGTGAGACGCAAAAACGACCGCAGGAGGGCACGCCCCGAGGGGTTCTGCCACCGCAGCCTTGTTCATCCGTGTCTCACGCAGATGCCGGAAGCTTCCGTCCTGTGATGCGCCCCCGCGTAAGGCACACCTTGCTCGAAGCCATTCCGGCGATGGCAGCCGTATAGGTAAGGCTCCGAGTCGGGTCAATGGGGGCAGCGCCATCGAGAAATCAGGCCCACGCCGCTCCGACCAACACCGCAAATAGGAAAATTACCTCGATAATGCAGGATAAATACCTCTGTCTCGCACGATTAACCAAGTCTTATCTGTACATTACCTCAGAGTATAGGGAATCTCCTTCGCAGATTTTGACAAAATGCAGGCGATGCTGTCGGGCGAAAAGAGCGGGAGCCGCTCAGCACCAGAGTCGGCATCGTGCGGAGAAGGGCATAATCGAATGGGGACCACCCTGAGTAGAGAAACACGGACAATCCTCGACTCCCTCGCCGAGGATTGGAAACCCGCACAAATCAGGGATCTCGCAGCTACCCTGTTTCGCCTTGCCGATTCGATCGAGCAAGGCTGGGACGGCTCCAACAGCCAGTCCATTTTCAGATGGCCCAACAGATTGCATCGCATCGAGCGAAACGCGGTGAACCTCGCGTGGAAGGCAAAATGCATTCATCAGAATCGCGAGAAGCGGAGAAACTTCGTTCCAGCCGCTCTGCTTGCCGAACCGGCCTGGGACATGCTGCTGGAATTGTTCATGCAGTATGCCGGCGGCGCCAAGGTTTCCGTGAAGAGCCTCTGCCATGCCTCGCACGCCCCGGCCACCACCGCGCTGCGCTATATCGACGAACTGGAGAGGCTGGACCTTATCCGCCGGGAGCGATCGCCCTCGGACAGGCGCGTTTCCTTCCTCAGTCTCACCGACAAGGGCGTGCTCGCGATGGGTAGTTACCTCGAAGAGCATTGAGCTTTCGGCAATGACGATAATGAAGCTCCCCGGAGGCCGAAACCTCGGGGGCGATGCCGCAGGCCCTTACACCTGCTCGAGCACCCTCCCACTTCCTTTGGACGGGAAACGATAAGGGCCATATTGTTTTTCGATATTATCGATTGACAATATGCCCCGACTCGGCCATATCGATTTTCAATAACCCCATTCAAGGAGATCGATAAATGAACCGTCTGCTCAACAATTCGCTCGCTGCATTTGCTGCCATCGTCATCGCGATCAGTTCGCTGGGCGCCATCACCACCGTGCCGACGCAGCAGGGTATCGCCATCGCCGCTCCGGCGCTGGCCTGATCGGCGCACACCGCAAAGGAGGACAAGCGATGACCCAGGCTTTACACCGCCCCAACGATATCTTGCTGCTGGCCGGGAAAGTGCTCTGCCTGTTCATGCAGGCAGCCATGGCCATCGGGGCCTTTGCGCTTATCGTCGCATCTGCCGCAATGCTGTTCTGGCGAGGCACGATCATTGCCGAATATGCGGCAGAGGCGGGCGATCCGAATGCCGTCTTCCCGGTCTTCACCCTGCTTGGGGTCATGCTGATCGGCCTCGCGATCGTCGCCATGCTGTTCGTCTTCTTCGGAACGCTGCGGAGAATTATCGGCACGGTTGGCGAGGGCGATCCCTTCGCGCCCGCCAATGCAGACAGACTCTCTCTGATGGGCTGGCTCATGCTCGGCGTACAACTGGCGCTGATCCCGGCCGTCGCCCTGGGCATCCGCCTGGCGCAATTCGCCGACGAACTGGATGACGCGAACTTTACCGTCGATGGCGGGTTCGACCTCACCGGGATCCTCCTGGTCGTCATCCTGTTCATCCTCGCCCGCGTGTTCCGTCACGGTGCCGCGATGCGCGAAGACTTGGAAGGAACCGTGTGATGGGTGCCGATGCCGAAGGAACCGGGATCGTGATCCGGCTGGACGACCTGCTGCACGATCGCCGCATGACCCTCACCGAACTGGCCGAACGCGTGGGCCTCACGCTTGCCAACCTCTCCATCCTGAAGACCGGCAAGGCCAAGGCCATCCGCTTCTCCACGCTGGAGGCGATCTGCCGGGAACTGCAGTGCCAGCCGGGCGACCTGCTGGGCTACGAGGGAAAGTAGGCTCTTGGAATTGTGGCGACAGTGTGGCAATCGCTGGGCGCCCGGATTTCAGGGTTCAAGGACAGGAAATCATTATGAAGAAGATCATGCTCGTCGCCGCTCCCCTCGCTTTCGCCCTCACCGCCTGCGGCGGCCCGGCTGAAGAAGCTGGCGAACAGGCCGACGACATCGCCGAGATGGAAGCCGAAGTGATGGACGCCGAAGCAGGCGTTGCCGAAGCCGAAGCCGAACTGGCCGACGAAATGGGCGACGAAGCTGCCGAGGCCGATCTCGAAGCAGAAGCCGAAGTGCTCGAAGAAACCGCCGACGAAATCTGATCGGCATTTCTTCCTGCCGGGCGCGCCCAACCCGCGCGCTTTCGGCTTGACTTTCGGGGCGTGGCAGCTATCTGCCCGCCCCGATTGCTTTTGCAGTCATCCGTCCGAGACAGTTGGTGACCGGAATGTGCCGGTCTTAATTTCCAGCCTAGACGGGGAAAAGAGTTTTCGCGCTCCGCTCATGCGGCGCGCTTCCAGCGTGATGCGTCACGCACCTCCTTCCCCATCAATGGACACGCCAGATCGCGGTGAGCGCATCTGGCAACACCTATGCCATGTCGCATGAGCGGCATGGCAACTTGAGCCGGTCGTCCGCACGAAGACGCGGTCGGCCATAGTGAAGGAGTACGGCATGGATCGTTCGCAGAAAACCGAAGCGGTCGCCGAGCTGAACAACGTCTTCAAAGAGGTCGGCGTGGTGGTTGTCACCCGTAACCTCGGCCTGTCGGTGGCCCAGTCCACCGAACTGCGCACGAAGATGCGTGAAGCTGGAGCGTCCTACAAGGTTGCGAAGAACCGTCTGGCCAAGCTCGCCCTGAAGGACACCGATTACACCGGGATCGACGAATATCTCGTCGGCCCGACCGCGCTGGCCTGGTCGGAAGACCCGGTCGCAGCCGCCAAGGTTGCTGTCGATTTCGCGAAGTCGAACGACAAGCTGGAAATCGTCGGTGGTTCGATGGGCACGCAGGTTCTCGACGAAGCCGGTATCAGGTCCCTGGCCTCGATGCCCAGCCTCGACGAACTGCGCGGCACGATCGTTGGCCTCGTCAACGCGCCGGCGACGAAGATCGCCCGCGTCGTCAACGAGCCGGCAGCCAAGCTTGCCCGTGTCTTCGGTGCCTATGGCGCCAAGGACGCCGCCTGATTTCATCAGGCGTAACAGACGCTTTCTCGCACACACGAGACGAAACATTAGAGGGGCATTTTGAACCGCCCCGCCCAAATTGGAGTGATACATCATGGCTGACATTGCCAAGCTTGTTGAAGAACTGTCGTCGCTGACCGTCATGGAAGCGGCCGAACTCGCCAAGGCCCTGGAAGAAGAGTGGGGCGTTAGCGCCGCTGCTGCTGTTGCTGTCGCTGGCCCCGCCGGCGGTGGCGCTGGTGAAGCCGCTGCCGAAGAGAAGGACGAATTCGACGTCATCCTGACCGGCGACGGTGGCAAGAAGATCCAGGTCATCAAGGAAGTCCGCGGCATCACCGGCCTCGGCCTGACCGAAGCCAAGGCTCTCGTCGAAGGCGCGCCCAAGGCCATCAAGGAAGGCGTGAACAAGGCAGAAGCCGAAGAAATCAAGAGCAAGATCGAAGCCGCTGGCGGCACGGTCGAGCTGAAGTAATCTGTCGAGGCGGATCGGTTTCCGGTTCACCTCACCGATTGATTTCGCGAAGGGCGGTTCTCTATTGAGGGAGCCGCCCTTTTCGTATGTGGATTTGCAGGGAATCCGATGATCGCTCGCACACTGCCACTTCTTGCGCTGGCCGCGCTCTTTGCCCCTCCCGCGTCGGCGGACCTGCCCGATGAGCCGCTGCTGATCGTGCAGGACGGCGCGGTGATAACTGAAGCGCGCGGCGTATGGCACTCGCGCGCCAATGGCTGGATTCTCGAAATCGATGAAGGCGGTATCGCCCGATGGCAGGACGCTCCGACCGGCTGCTACCGCGCAGACCAGGGTGACGGCGCCGCGGGCCTGATGGGCCAGATCGAATTCCGGCTGATGACACCGCTAGGGCGCGATGAAGCCATCTTCCAGTATATCGACGGCGACACCCCCATGCGCTTCGAGCGGCTCGATCAGCTTCCGACGAATTGCGGCGCAAGCGACCTGGCCGGCGAGTCGGACGCGTTTGAAACCTTCGCCGCGGTCATGGAACGCCACTACGGCTTCTTCGAAGAGCGCGGCATCGACTGGCGAGCGCTGGTGGACGAAGCCCGTCCCCGCGTCCGCGACGGAATGGGCGAGGCCGCGCTGTTCGACGTGCTGGGCGCGATGATCGAGGCACTGGGCGATTCGCACACCAAGCTCACCGCGCAAATCGACGATGAACGCCAGCGAGCCCAGGGCGGCCTCGGCACAACCCTGCCGATGGTGCGCGCGGGTATCGGCGAAGGCGCATGGCTGCAGGGTCTCGTCACGCAATTGCAGGACGAGGTGCTTGATCCCGGCTCCTCGATGCTCGCCAACGGGCGGATCGTGCAGGGAACGCTGGCGGACGGACGCATCGGTTACGTGCAGGTCTTCACCATGGGTGGTTTTGACGAGAGCTTTGCGCCGGGAACCCAGGAATGGGCCGACGCCGAAGTCGCCGCCTTCGATCAGGCTTTCGACACGATCCTGGCAGGTTTCGCGGATGCCGGGGTGAAGGCGCTGATCCTCGACCTGTCTAACAATCGCGGTGGGTACGATGTGATCGCCCGTCGCCTGGCCTCCCGCCTGACGGGCAGCGCCTATCTCGGCTATACCGTAACCAACAGGGGCGGCAGAGAGCCGGTCCCCTATTTCGTGGACGTCGCGCCCCAGCCGCGGTTCGAAGGCCCGGTCTACCTGCTCACCAGCGACGTGACCGTGTCGGGCGGCGAACTGGCAACGCTCGCCCTGCGGCAGAACCCGAATGTCGTGCAGGTCGGCGGGACGACGCGCGGCGCTTTCTCGACGCCGTTGCCCAAACCGCTGCCGAACGGCTGGTATCTGGAGCTTTCGAACGAGGCTTTCCGCGCGCCCGACGGCACCCTTTACGAAGGCAGGGGGATCGCCCCGCACTGGCCTGCGGAAGTCTTCCCGCAAAGCGACCCTGTTGCGGGCCACCGTGCGGTGCTGGATTGGCTGGCGGACGCGATCATCGCCCGCCAGTAATTCCGGATCGCCTAAAGCGTCTTCAGGTAGTTTACGATGGCCTGCGCCTGTGCAGCGTTCACGCCGGGCGCGGGCATCGTGCCACCCGGCACGACGGCATTGGGATCCACGATATAGCGACGCAGGTTCGCCTCGGTCCAGGTGATGTTGGCGCTCTTCATGGCCGGGCTGTAATTCGCGCCAGCCACGCTGCCCGCGCGGCGACCGACAACGCCAGCCAGGGACGGGCCGATCATGTTCTGCCCCGGCTCTACCGAGTGGCACACGCCGCAAGTGGTGAAGGACTGCGGCGGCGTGGCTGCGGCAACCTGTGTCGGGGTCGGTGTGGGCGTGCGCGTGGCCGTGGGCGTCGGAGTGGGCGAGGCGCTGGCGACAGGCTCGGGCGCCTCGGCCTCTTCGGCCTCTGTCTCGTCTTCGACAGCAGCGCCGTCGACGGAGTCGGCATCGCCTTCCGGCATGGTCTCGGGAACTTCGACCTCGACCTCTTCCTCCGTCGCGGCGGTATCGCCTGCGTCATTACTCTCGGGCGGGCCACCGCAAGCGGAAAGCGCGAGGGCGAGCGCGGTACTCGTAGCGAGGGCAATATGGATACGCAAAGGAACACTCCCATGAAACGTTGACAATGTCCTTTAGTCGCCGAGCATCACATTCGGCAAGACTTGTTACCGCTTGGCCGCACCCGCTTCGCAAATTCGACGGCGAGCGCGCTTCGCTCTTCCCCGACTGCGCCGCTGCGCCTATCCGGTCCGGCTGCTTTCGGCAGAAACCATATGCGCCCTGTCGCCCATCCCCCCACGCCCGGCTGGAAAGCCGAGGGTCGCGAAACGCTCCGCCTCGCGGGGCCGCTGGCGCTCGCCAACCTGCTGCAGATGCTGACCTACGCCATCGACGTGATGTTCATCGCGCGGCTGGGGCCGGACGAACTGGCCGCATCCGCGCTGGCCGTGGCGCTGTTCGGCCTCGTCCTGTGGTCGCTGCAAAGCCTGACCGGAGCAGTCGCTCCGATCATCGCTGCAGAACTGGGCGCGCGCGGTCCGGCGCTGAGGCCCGTGCGGCGGGCAACGCGCATGGCGCTTTGGCTCGCCGGGATCGTCTCGGTCGCGGGTATGGGCGTGTGCATGATGATCGGCCCGCTGATGCAGCTGACCGGGCAGGAGCCGCACATCGCGGCGCTGGCGAGCGGTTACATGGACGTGCTGGTGTGGTCTGCCCCACTGATGATCGTGGCAGGCGTACAGCGCAACTTCGTCGCCGCGCTGGGGCGACCGATCTTCGCCACCGTGATTACCGCCCTCGGCATCGGCGTGAACGCGCTGGGGAACTATGCCTTTATCTTCGGTAATCTGGGTGCGCCGGAGATGGGCCTGCCCGGCGCCGCCGTCGCCACTTTCATAACGTCCGTCGCGGTTGCCGCCATGTATGCCGCCGCCATCCGGTTCGACCCGCGCCTGCACCGCTACCGGATCATGGGCTTCTTCTGGCGACCCGACTGGTCGCGTTTCGTCGAAATCCTGCGCATCGGGACGCCCATCGCCATCACCGTGCTGGCAGAAGCGGGCGTGTTCGGTGCAGCCGCCTTCCTGATGGGACGCGTGGGCGGACTGGAGCTGGCCGCGCACACCGTGGCGCTGAACCTGGCGGCATTCGCGTTCCAGGTGCCGTTCGGCGTGGGACAGGCTGCGACCATCCGGGTGGGCTACTTCTTCGGCTCGCGCGATCCGCAGGGGATTGCCCGCGCGGGGTGGATGGGCGTCGCCATGGGAACGGGCTTCATGGTGCTGACCGCCACGGCGATGATCGTCGCCCCCGAAGCGCTGCTGTCGCTCTACATTGATCCCACCGACCCGGCGAACGGCCAACTGATCGTGATCGCCACCGGCTTTCTCGCCATCGCCGCCGCGTTCCAGCTGTCGGACGGGGTGCAGGCTGTGGCGGCTGGCGCGCTGCGCGGGCTGAAGGATACGCGCGTGCCAATGTGGATCGCGGTGTTTTCCTACTGGGTGCCCGGATTCGGTCTGGCCGCGGGCTTGGGGCTTGGCACGCCGCTCGCCGGGAAAGGCGTCTGGATCGGGCTCGCCACGGGCCTTACCTTTGCCGCGGTCCTGCTGCTGTGGCGCTGGCATCGGCGCGAGGACCTCGGCCTCACCGCGCGCGGAGTAAAGTAGCGCGTCAGCCGCTCGCCCTGCCGCGAAGACATACTTTTTCTTCCCCGCGCCCATTGACTCCGTGTGAACGCACTCCCAAATGCGCGCCGCTGGCACTCCCCGCAAGAGAGTGCCAATCGTAACAACACTCATATTAGGAAGAGGTCATAGACATGGCATTCCGTCCGCTGCACGACCGCGTACTGGTCCGCCGCCTCGAAGCCGAAGAAAAGACGGCCGGTGGCATCATCATTCCCGATAGCGCCAAGGAAAAGCCGAGCGAAGGCGAAGTCGTCGCCGTCGGCAACGGCTCCAAGGCCGAAGACGGCACCGTCACCGCCCTCGACGTGAAGGCCGGCGACCGCGTGCTGTTCGGCAAGTGGTCCGGCACCGAGGTGAAGATCGACGGTGAAGACCTGATCATCATGAAGGAAAGCGACATCATGGGTGTGCTGGGCTGATAGCCCCTCCCCCGACCGCTTTCCCAGCACAACGATATTCGAGGAGAAACTATTATGGCTGCAAAGGACGTACAGTTCGGCCGTGATGCGCGCGAGCGCATCCTGAAGGGCGTGGACACGCTCGCCAACGCCGTGAAGGTGACGCTGGGCCCCAAGGGCCGCAACGTCGTGCTCGACAAGAGCTTCGGCGCACCGCGCATCACCAAGGACGGCGTGACCGTCGCCAAGGACATCGAACTAAAGGACAAGTTCGAGAACATGGGCGCGCAGATGCTGCGCGAAGTCGCCAGCAAGGCCAACGATTCCGCCGGTGACGGCACCACCACCGCCACGGTGCTGGGCCAGGCCATCGTCCGCGAGGGCATGAAGTCGGTTGCTGCCGGCATGAACCCGATGGACCTGAAGCGCGGCATCGACCTCGCCGTGGAAAAGGTCATCGCGGACCTGAAGGCTCGTTCGAAGGACGTGTCCGGCTCGGGCGAGATCGCCCAGGTCGGCATCATCTCCGCCAACGGCGACCGTGAAGTCGGCGAGAAGATCGCTGAAGCCATGGACAAGGTCGGCAAGGAAGGCGTGATCACCGTCGACGAGAGCAAGGGTCTCGAATTCGAGCTCGAAACCGTCGAAGGCATGCAGTTCGACCGCGGCTACCTCTCGCCCTACTTCGTCACCAACCCGGAGAAGATGACGGTCGAGCTGGAAAACCCCTACATCCTGATCCACGAGAAGAAGCTTTCCAACCTGCAGGCCATGCTGCCCGTGCTGGAAGCCGTGGTGCAGGCCGGGCGTCCGCTCCTCATCATCGCCGAAGACATCGAAGGCGAAGCGCTGGCTACCCTCGTGGTGAACAAGCTGCGTGGCGGCCTGAAGGTTGCTGCCGTGAAGGCACCGGGCTTCGGCGATCGTCGCAAGGCCATGCTGCAGGACATCGCCATCCTCACCAACGGCGAGATGATCTCCGAAGATCTCGGCATCAAGCTGGAGAACGTCGGCCTGTCGATGCTGGGTGAAGCCAAGAGCGTCACCATCGACAAGGACAACACGACGATCGTCGACGGCGCCGGTGACGGCGAAGCCATCAAGGCCCGCGTCGAGCAGATCCGTGCGCAGATCGAGACGACCTCGTCCGACTACGACAAGGAAAAGCTGCAGGAACGCCTCGCCAAGCTTGCTGGCGGCGTTGCCGTGATCAAGGTCGGCGGTGCCACCGAAGTCGAAGTGAAGGAGCGCAAGGACCGTGTGGACGATGCTCTGCACGCCACCCGCGCTGCCGTGGAAGAAGGCATCGTTCCGGGCGGCGGTACCGCGCTGCTCTACGCCACCAAGGCGCTGAAAGGCGTTTCGGGCGCGAACGATGACCAGACCCGCGGCGTCGACATCGTGCGCCGTGCTCTGCAGGCCCCGATCCGTCAGATCGCCCAGAACGCTGGCCACGACGGCGCTGTCGTCGCAGGCAAGCTGATCGACGGCAATGACGAGACCATGGGCTTCAACGCTGCCACCGACACCTACGAAAACCTGGTGGCTGCCGGCGTGATCGACCCGACCAAGGTCGTGCGCACTGCCCTGCAGGATGCAGCTTCGGTTGCCGGCCTGCTGATCACCACCGAAGCGGCTATCTCGGAAATCCCCGAAGACAAGCCCGCTGGCGGCGGCGGCATGCCCGACATGGGCGGCATGGGCGGCATGGGCGGCATGGGCTTCTAAGCCTGACCCCCACCGTCATACCGACGAACAGAAACGGGGCCGGGAGGAGCAATCCTTCCGGCCCTTTTCTTTGCCCTCTCCGGCTGCGCATTTGACAAGCCTGCCGCGTTCGCGTCCTCTGGGGCCACACAGGGGGGGGGCACAGGACATGGACACAGGCAAAAGGCCGCCGCGCGCCATCGGCCTTGGCGGAGCCGTGCTGCTGAATCTCAACGGCGTGGTGGGAGCCGGGATCTTCGCGCTGCCCGCGCTGCTGTATGCCGGTGCCGGCAGCCTTGCCCCACTGGCCATACTTGCCTTCGCATTGCTGACCGCGACCACGCTGGGCGTTTTCGGCAAGCTGAGCACGCTGTTCGAACAGTCTGGCGGCCCGCAGCTTTACGTGGAAACCGCCTTCGGCCGTTTCGCCGGGTTCGAGGCCGGATGGTGCATGCTGGGCGCGAATATCGCGGCGCGGGCGGCGAACTTCCATGTCATCGCGTCCTACCTCGCCGCGATTTTCCCGGTGTTCGGTGATCCCGTGCTGCGGCTGCTGACGATCCTCGCGCTGATCGTCATGTTTTCCGCCCTCGCAATCTGGGGCACCCGGCGATCCATCAGCGCCCTGTGGGCAGGCACCGCGCTGAAGATAACCCCGATCCTGCTACTCTGCTTCGCGGGACTGCTGGTGAACGGGCTGCCGTCGACTTACGTCGCACCGCAGTTCAGCGAAGTGGAAGCGACCGCGCTGCTGCTGGCCTATGCCTTCTCCGGTGGGGGCGTGGCCACGATATCGGCGGGGGAGACGAAGAACCCGCATCGCACCGTGTTTCTCTCGATGTACATCAATCTTGCCATCGTCGCCGCGCTCTATGCGCTGGTGCTGCTGGCCTACGTCGCCATCGCGCCCGAGGCGGCCAGTGTCGACACGCCGCTGGCGGCGGCGGGGGAAACCGTGTTCGGATCGTGGGGCGGCAGCCTGATCGCGGTCGCCGCCATCTTCTCCATCGGGACCGGGCAACTGGGCTATTTCGTGACCATGCCACGCCTGCTTTACGGCATGGGTCGACGCGGCCTCCTGCCTGCCCGCTTCGCCCGCCTGTCGCCTCGTTTCGAGACGCCCTGGTTCGCGATTTCCATTTACGCCGCGGTTGTCGCCTTGCTTGCCCTCACGGGCACATTCCAGTCGCTGGCCACCCTCCTGGTGGCTGCAGAGACGCTGGTGATCGTCGCTTCGATCGTCGCGTTCGCCGTCATGTGGCAGCGCAATGTCGGCGAAATCGCCGGGGAACTTGGCCCCGGATGGGCGGCAATTGTCGCCTCTGCACTGGTCTTCAACCTGTGGCTTCTGGCGCAAGTCCCGTGGAGCGCCGCCCTGCCGACGCTCGGCATCCTGGCAGCAGGCGGGATCGCGTACCTGCTGGCTCGCCGATCCGGCACCGACGTGGAGGCGATCCGCGTCCGGCAGGTGTGAAGAGGATACGGAAGGCAAGCCGGGACCACCGGCTTGCCTTCCGCCATTCCCCGCCAGCCTAGAACCGCGCGCTCATCCTGACCCAGGCATCGCGGCCGGGACCGGGCAACCGCTCTGTGACAGGCACATCGGAAGCACCCACCCGGCTGCGGCCGGAAAGGTGCGGCTGGTAGTATGCATCGAACAGGTTCTCGAGACCGGCCACCAGCATGACGCCTTCGCCAAGGCGATACCGCCCGAACACGCCGACGACCGCGTAGCCATCGCTCGGCTGCTCGTCGTTCGAGACGGAGACCCTGCCTTGGCCGGATGCCGCGAGCAACTCCGTACCGAAGGAGAAGCGATCCTCGCTCCACACCGCGGACAGTCGCAGGTTCGCAGGAGGAATCCGGTAAAGATCGTCGTCGATATCCCGGCGACGCGCGCGCACGAAGCTGGCCGTGCCGGCAATCTCCAGCCGATCGGCGGGCCGAAGCGCGAAGTCCAGGTCGGCCCCGATCAGCTCCGCATCCGTGTTGTCGAAACGCAGGGGAGTGGGATCGCCGTTCATCGCGGCAACCATCTCCACCGGGCTGTCGACCACGCCGACGGTATCATCGTAAGGCACGCCCTGGATGAAGTTGTCGACGCGCCGATAGTAGACCGTCGGTCTTATCGAGAATCCGTCAGCGGCGAGATCGAAGCCTGCCTCTGCCATGAGGGCGGTCTCCGGCTCGAGGTCGAGGTTGCCGACATAGATGTTGCCGTCCGCCAGTCCGAAGCTGGCCTCGGTCGGCAGCCAGCCGAAGCGTTCCAGCAGGCTCGGCACGCGCTCCTTGCGCGCCAGTGTCAGGCGCGGCGTGATCGCTCCCATGGGAGCCCAGAAGCGCGCCACCGCGTCCACCGTCGTGGCCCGGCGCTCCCGGTCCGCTGCCGCGAAAGCCGCCGCCAGCGGGCGCGGCCCCATGGGTATGGCAGCGCCCAGTTGCGGAATGCCCGCCGATTGCTCCGTCCTGTCGATCCGCGCGCCCAGTTCGAACCGGGCCGCTCCGGCGGAGCCGCGCCATTGCACGAATGCGCCATACCTGTCGGACTGCAAATCGGGCTGCGCCTCGATGAAGAAGGCCGCATTTGCCGGGTTGGTGATCGTGACGAACTTCTCGACCAGTTCCACGTCTCCGCCGACCTGCAGATAGGACGCCTGCGATCCGAAGCGCAGCGAAGCCTCGGCCGTCGTGGTGTCGGCATCGGCAAAGGTGGCCCGTGCCATCATCGCGGGAGCGGCGGGAAGGCGCGTCGTCTGGTTGTCCATCAAGTGACGCACGGCGACGTGCCCGAGGCGCAAGTCAAGCGTCACGTTCGGGACAACCTCGCCGGTGTATCCGCCTTGCAGAAAGTCGGTATCGAAATAGACGATATCGAGGGCGAAGGGCGGATTGCCGGTCGGGCCTGTCTCGCTGCGCCGGTATTCGAGGAACACTTCGCCATCGCCGATGCGGTAGCCAGCGTGCGCGCCATAGAGGTCTCGCTCGAAAGACGTGCCACCCGCCGTACCGCCGGGGAAATCGTAGTCCTCACCCTCCTCGCGGCTGCCGATGACGCCCAAGCGCCAGTCGCCTGACGCGAGGCCAAGCATGGCGCCCACGGCATAGCTGTCGTCCACGCTTCGGTACTGCGCCGCGAAGTGTGCCTGCGGCTCCAGGCTGCTACCTTGTGCGAACCGGGCCTGCACAAGCTGCGCATCCGTGGCCCCGGCGAGCGAAGGGCCCTGCGATACCGGCGCAACGCCGCGAGCGACGAGCACGCGATCCACCAGCACGGAGGGCGCATAGTGAAGCGGCGGGTCCATCGCGTTGGGTCCGCCTGTTGCGAAACGCTGGCCGTTGATGCGGCCCAGCACGCGCTCCCCGGTCAGTCCTCGATATGACAGCTGGCCCGACAGGGCACCATTGCCGACCAGCGCACCACCGGGAATTCGGGCGGCAATGGCGGCCGTGTCTGCTGGCAGGGCAATACCCGGCGGAGGGGCAAGTTCGTCGGCCATTTCCGTGGTTCGCCGCTTGCCCGTGACAAGGATGAGATCGGCCAGCGCCGCGTCCTGTTCGGCACCGCCGTTCGGTTCATTCGCATGGGCCGCTACCGGCACGCATACGAGCGAACAGGCAGCGCCGAGCGCCGCCTTCGTAAAGGTTTTCATGAATATCTCCGTTTGTCTGAATGTGATGGAATTCAGACGCGGGAGGGTGGCCCCGTGGCGAGATAGGCACGAATGGCCTCCAGCGAGGGAGCCGGATGCTCCGGAGCGGAGACGAAGACCGCAGGCGGGGCGGCAACGCGCGCCAGACTGGGCGGCTGTTGCGGCAGCGTGGGGCCACAGGCACTGCAACATGGATTGGCGGTGTTGTCGCCCTCGTGATCGTCATGGCCGGACGGAGCTTCCTCCTCGCCCATCGCCATGTGATGCTTTCCCGGTCCGTGCTCCATTGCCGCAGGCTCAGTGGCAGAAACCCGCTCGTCCATCGAAAGGCAGCACGGCGCACCGACCGCCAGCCGGACAGCGAGCGAGACAAGGAGCATGACTTGCAGGACCAAGGGCAACTGGCGGTGCATCGTTGCGAAGCGCCCTAAGGTGCAGCCGGTAGATGTCAATTATTGGCGGGCGGTGGCATCGGGCGCGGTCCAGATCGCGGCAGTTCCCTGGCTGGCCGTTATTCGCCCGGCGTCGGCGTGCCCGGGTTCACCTGGGCTTCGAACTCGGGAACGGCGCGCGCTTCGGCCTCGGCCTGCGTCGCGGCGATGCCGTTTGCGTCGATATCGTTCAGCAGCCAGCGCATCTCGTCGATCTCGCGGCGCTGGGCGCGGATGATGTCGTTCGCCAGCTTGCGCACGCGCACGTCTTCGATCCCGGCGCGTTCGCTGGTAAGAATCGCGATGGAGTGGTGCGGGATCATGGCCGACATGTAGTCGCTGTCGTCAATCGTCGTCTGGCTGCGCACGAGGAACAGCGAGAGCGCGAATGTCACCACGGCCACCCCGATGATGAACCAGTTCTTCACCTTGTTCTTGTACATGCCCCACATGAAAGTCAGCATGACCACGGCCATGACGGCGCCCATCACGAACATCATCCAGAAGCGCGTCTCGCTCCAGAAAACATGGTCGATCACGTAGGTGTTGAGATACATCAGCCCCAGCATGATGAGCGTGGAGGTGCCCACCATCGCCATGAAGCGCTTGTAGTTTCCTTCGTTCTGCATTGTGCCTCCTTCCGCTGCCCTTAACGCTTCGCCTTTGCGAAAAGGTCCACCAGCTCCCCGAACTTGGCGCGCTGTTCCTCTTCATCGCCGGAGGCGATGGCCTCTGCCACGCAGTGCGAGGCGTGGGTCTTGAGGATCTCGTCCTCGGCCTTGGCCAGCGCTGCCTTCACCGCCTGGATCTGGTGCAGGATGTCGATACAGTAGCGATCCTGCTCCACCATGGCGCGCACCCCGCGCACCTGCCCCTCGATCCGGCCGAGGCGGTTTATCAGTGACTTCGTTTGCTGGACCACGTTCTTTCGTCCCCTTGAAATACCCCCCTAGGGTATGTAGTTAAAGCGCATGAAACAACCCCTGATTTCCCGGCCCCTCATCTCCCGGCGAGGCCTGCTGGGTACCGGCGCACTGGCGGCCGCAGGTCTCGCCATTCCATCGTGGGCGCGCGGACAGTCGCTCACCCATGCGCGGCAGGGTTTCGGCGAGCTTTCGGGCGACATGATCGACCTTTCCATCGGCAACCACCACTTCAGCACCGGCGGGCGAAGCGGCCATGCCATTGCCGTCAACGGCACGGTTCCCAGCCCCCTGATCCGCCTGCGCGAAGGGCAGGACGTGACGCTGAACGTCACCAACAACCTGGACGAGGACAGCTCGATCCACTGGCACGGCCTGCTGCTGCCGTTCCAGTTCGACGGCGTGCCCGGCGTCAGCTTTCCTGGCATCCGTCCGGGCGAGACGTTCACCTACCGCTTTCCCGTGCGCCAGACCGGCACCTACTGGTGGCATAGCCATTCCGGACTGCAGGAACAGGCGGGGCATTACGGCCCCATCGTGATCGAGGGCGAGCACGCCCACCACATGCCGGACCCGCGCTATGACCGTGACTACGTTGTCCTGCTGAGCGAGTTCACCCCGCGCCACCCGCACGAGATCGCGCGGATGCTCCAGGTGGGCGAACACTACTTCAACCGCCAGATGATGACAGTCGGCAGCGGCGAGATGAGCCTTGAGGATCGCCTGATGTGGGGCGCAATGCGGATGAACCCGCGCGATATCTCGGACGTGACGGGCGCGACCTACACCTTCCTCGTCAACGGACACGGCCCCGCTGACGATCTCGAATTCCTGTTCGAGCCGGGCGAGCGCGTGCGCCTGCGCATCATCAACGGGTCCGCCATGACGTTCTTCAACGTGCGCATTCCCGGCGTGGAAATGACCGTGATCGCCGCCGACGGGCAGGAGGTGGACCCGGTGCCGGTGGACGAGTTCCAGATCGGCGTTGCCGAGACATACGACGTGATTGTCGAGCCCACCGATGGCAGCCACGCTTTCGTGGCAGAGGCGATGGACCGCTCCGGCATGGGGATCGCCAGCCTCACCTCGCATGCGGGCCACAAGGCCGAAGCCCCACCGCTGCGCGAGCCGGTGACGCTGACCATGGCCGACATGGGCATGGGCGGGATGGACCATTCGGGCCACGGAAACATGGAAGGCATGGCCAACGGCTCGACCGATTCAGGTGGCAGCATGGATCACTCCATGCGCGACACCTCGCTGCTGCCGCCCGACGTAAAGGTCGGCCCCGGCGTCGACATGGTTGCCCCCATGCCAATAGACCGGATGGACTTTCCCGGCCTCGGCCTCAACGCCGTCGACCACCGCGTGCTGCGCTATACCGACCTTAAGGCGAAGAACGCCAACCCGCACCGGATGCCCACGCGCAGCATTGAAATCCATCTCACCGGCAACATGGAACGCTACATGTGGTCGTTCGACGGCAAGCAGTTCAGCGCCGTCACCGACGATCCGATCCGCTTCGGTTTTGACGAGCGGGTGCGGGTGAAGCTGGTGAACGACACCATGATGGCCCACCCCATTCACCTGCACGGACACTTCTTCGAACTGGTGAATGGTGCCGGCATGATGAACCAGCCTTTGAAGCACACCGTGATCGTGCAGCCGGGCGGTACGGCGACGTTCGACCTCACCGCGAACGAGCCGGGCGACTGGGCTTTCCACTGCCACCTGCTCTACCACATGCACGCAGGCATGATGCAGACCGTGACAGTACGCCCCTTCCCCGAAGAGGGAGACGCCTGATGCGCGCCCTGCTTTTCGCGACCGCCGCGCTGATCGGCGCACCCGCCGCCGCGCAGGACCATTCCGCGCACGAAGGCCACGACGTCCCGGCGCAGGAAGACCATTCCTCGCACGGCGAAATGGACCACTCGCAGCACGAAGGGATGGACCACTCGTCCATGAACCACGGCGAGATGGATCACTCCCGGATGGACCACGGCGAGATGGACCATTCGCAGATGGACCATTCCCAGATGGACCATGGCGACATGAAAATCCCCGAAGGACCGCCTCCGCCGCGCGCTTTCGAGGGGCCTGCCCACGCCGCCGAACTGTTCTTCGACCGCGAACGCATGGCCGCCGCCCGCGCATACAACCACGTCTCCCACGGCAACATGACCACCGGCACGGTGCTGGCCGAACGGCTGGAAGCGCGGCTTTCTGACGGGCACGACGCCTACCTGTGGGACGTCAGCGCATGGTACGGCACGTCCGTCGACAAGGTCGTATTCAAGACCGAAGGGGAAGGGGAACTTGACGGCGGCGCCGTGGAGGATGCCGAGATGCAGCTGTTGTGGGGCCACGCCATCGGCCCGTTCATCGATTTGCAGGCCGGGGTGCGCTTGGACGTGGAGCCGGAAACCACGGCCCACCTCGCCGTGGGCGTTGCGGGCCTTGCCCCCTACATGATCCATTTCGATGCCGCGGCCTTCGTGTCCGACGAAGGTGACTTGACTGCACGGATCGAGGCCGAGCATGACATGAAGTTCACGCAGAAGCTGATCCTGCAACCGCGCATCGAGGCGGAACTGTCTGCGCAGGACATTCCCGAGCGCGGCGTGGGCGCGGGCCTGTCGAAGGTCGAGGTGGGCGCCCGGTTGCGCTATGAATTCTTGCCCGAATTCGCCCCCTACATCGGCGTGGAATACGAAGCGGCGACCGGGCAGACGGCGGACTACATCCGCGCCGCCGGGGAAGACCCCGACGGCGTGACCGTGCTGCTTGGCCTGCGTTTCTGGTTCTAGATAGCCAAGCCGGGGGCGTTACCCGCCCATCCTGCTTTCCTCGACCGCTTCCAGTACGTCCTCGCTCCAGATGACCGGATACTGCGTCTGCGGGTTGAACACGCCGTCCTGGAAGCTGGCAGCTTCCGCCGCCGCGATCTCGGCAGCGGTCAGGTGCTCGCTCGGCTCCAGCGCGAAGACGTCGATCCCGCGCGCGATCTCCGTCGCGTAGATGCGCCCGTTGTACCAGTAGGCCGACCAGTAACCGCCGGTGACGAGCTGGTCCTTGTCGATCGGTCCACGGTCGAAAAAGGCGATTTCGTAAGGGTTCGCCGGATCGGTGAAGTCGATCACGGAAACCCCGCCCTGGTACCACGCCTGGACGAAGATATTGCGCCCGGGGACGGGAATGATCGAGCCATTGTGCGCGACGCAGTTCTCGGTGTCGCCCTGCGGTGCGGGCAGCTTGAAGGTGCCGCGATATTCCAGCTCGCCGTCCTCGATGGCGTAGAAGGCGTTGGCGCCCCATTCGCGCGGGTCGCTGGCCTGGCAGCGCGGACGACCGCCGCCGCCCCATTCGTCGGTGAACAGCACGATGTCGCCGGTGTTGTTGAACGTGGCCGAGTGCCAGTAGGCGAAACCGGGATCGACCACCTCGTCCATGCGGACAGGGTTCATCGGGTCGGAGATGTCGAAGATGATGCCGTTGCCAGAACACGCGCCCGCCGCGATGTTGCGCGCCGGGAACACGGTGATGTCGTGGCACTGGTCGGTGCGGCGGGTGTCCTGCGTCTGCTCGCCGTGATCCCCGCCCAGCCACAGGCCGGCAAGGCGCCCGGTTTCCGGATCGGCGAAAACGCGCGGGCTGGAGACGATGCGCGCGTCGCCCGGATTGGCGAGCGGGATCTCGATCACGTCGATACTGAACAGCGCCGTGCGCTCGTCGCCCGGCACGTCGCCGATGCAGAATTCCAGTTCCTCGGTCTCGCGCACGGAGCCGGTGCCCGAGTTGTAGACGATCAGGCTCGAATCGGTCTCGGTGACGATGGAGTGGGTGTGACTGCCCCGGCAGGTCTGCACCTGGCCGACCTGGCGCGGGCGGGTGACATCGGAAATGTCGAAGATGCGAAGACCGCGGAAGCGCTCCTCGCTCACGCGGTCGGTCACGCCCTCAAGGCCGCAATCGGTGCGGCCCCGCGTTTCCTCCACGCTCATGATCAGCAGGTCGCCCGCGATGGACACGTCGCCCTGGCCGCCGGGGCACACCACGGAGCTGACCAGTTGCGGCACGCCATCGGCGCCGAGGCGATAGGCGTTGAAGCCGTGATAGTTGCCCGCCACCATCAGGTCGCCGGAGAAGGCAATGTCGGTGTTGGCAAAGTCCAGCAGGCCGCCACGCTCGGCAAAGCGGGGCTCGGCTTCCTCTTCGTCTTCATCGCGCGGGTCGGCAGACGCCATCGCTTGGCCCCCATGCCCGGCGTGCCCGGCGTGCTGGGAATGGTCCATTTCGCCGGCTTCTTCGCCGGTTTCAGCTTCCTCTTCTTCGGCATCGATGCGCGGGCGCAGGGATGCCGGGTTTTCGGGGTCGAAGAAACCGGCAGGCTTGCGCAGGAATGCGACGTGGCGAAGGTTGCTGATCGCCTCGCCCGCATCGAACACGCCTGCGGCCAGCGTGGCGCGCGGATCGTCCGACAAGCTGGCGAGAAAAGCGTTCATCCGCTCGATCTCGGCATTCTGGTCGTTCACCACTTCACTGGTGAATTCGTACATCACCGGGTCCGCCGCCGTGCCCCGCTGGTTGTGCAGTTCGTTCACCATGGTGATCGCGCCCTGGTGGTGGCGCACCATCAGTTCGAGGAAATAGCGGTCGAAATTGGTGCCGCGCGCGGCGGCCAGCGCCTCGAGCTGTTCGGGGGTGGCCATGCCTTCCATGCCGGAATGGGCGGCGTGGCCCATCCCTGCCATTTCCACCAGCTCGCCGCGCTCGGTAAGCCAGCTTTCCATGAATTCGATCTCGTCTTCCTGCGAGGCGTCGATGCGCCGGGCGACGGCCAGCACTTCCGGCGTGTTGGTGCGGTCTGCCACCAGCGCGGCCATGTCGACCGCCTGCTGGTGGTGCACGATCATGCCCTGCATGAAAGCAACGTCCGCCGGGGAATAGCCGTTGCGCGCCAGCTGCGTCGCCTCCTCCTCGCTCAGCGTGCGCGGTTCTGCCCCGATGGGGCCGGGCTGTACGATGGACACGTCCTGCGCGGCGACGCCGGTGGCACTGGCAAGCAGGAGGGCGGCGAGCGAGACGCCCGCAGCGAAGCGGTTGCGATCATTCATGTAAAAGCGATTCCCGGGACTGGTTTCATTCGCACCTATAGGGACCGGAAACTCCGCCCGCGTCAAGCGTGGACATTGGCCCATGCAGGGCGGCGGGTGCCACTTGCCGGGCAAGGCGCATGGCGATAGCTTGCCCTCACGGAGCAACGAGGGGAGAATTGCATGATGCGCAACGCCATCATCGCGGGCGCCCTGCTGATCGGCCTTGCGGCCTGCGGCAGCGAGACGGAGCCTGTCGAAAGCGAAAACGCCAGCTATTCCGCACGCCAGTACATGCAGGCCGTCAACGACATTGCGCGCATCGACGACAGGGAGTTCGACGAAACACGGCAGCCCGCCGAATTGCTGGCCTTCGCGCAGATCGACAAGGGCGAGGTCGTCGGCGACTACATCATGGGCGGCGGATACCTCACCCGCCTGCTGGCGACAGCCGTGGGCGCAAACGGCAAGGTCTACGCGTTCCAGCCGGAGGAATTCATCGCCTTCCGGCCGGAGTACGCGGAGGAGCAGGATGCCGCTGTCGCTCCCTACGCCGATAACGATGGCAACCCGGTCAACGTCTTCCCCCTGCGCGGCCCGATTGCGCAGCCGGGCTGGCCCGAACCGCTCGATACCATCATCACGGTAATGAACTTCCACGACCTTTACCTGACCGATTTTCCCGAGGGCACGGCGGACGAGGCGGTGCAGATGCTTTACGATTCCCTGAAACCCGGCGGCACGCTGGTGGTGGTCGATCACCGGGCTGTCGAAGGCGGCGGGGTCGAGGCGGCCAACACCGTGCACCGAATGGACAGCCAGCTGGCGCTCGACGCCCTGACCGGCGTGGGCTTCGAGCTGGAAGAGGAATCAGACCTTTACGCCCGGCCCGACGACCCGCGCACCGCCAACGTCTTCGACGATTCCATTCGCGGCATGACGGACCAGTTCGCCTGGCGCCTGAAAAAGCCCGAATAGGAGCGGTTTTGCGGCACCAAACGGGCTGTTGCCCGTTCCCTTGAGAGAACACCAATTGGCAGGAGAGAACCCACATGAAAGTTCCGCACAAGGCCCATGTCGCGCTGGTCGATGGAGAGCGTTTCGTGCTGCTGCGCAACGACGGACAGATTTTCGAGCCGAAGCTGTCCAAGGTCGCCGAGCCGGACCTCGACGCCACCAATTTCAGCGCCGGCGTGAAGCACCAGGACAGCGGCAGCCAGATGAGCGGCAACACCGATCTCAACGAACTGGCCCACGGGGCCGCCGCGGCGGAATGGCTCAACAGCAAGGCGATTGCGGGCGAATTCGAGGAACTCGTGGTGATCGCCGACCCCAAGACCCTTGGCGAAATGCGCAGGCACTATCACGTCGAACTGGAAAAGCGCCTCGTGGGTGAACTGGACAAGGCCCTGACGCACGAACCGCTCGACCGCATCGAAAAGGTGCTCGCCAACGCCTGATTTTGCGCCTTTTTTGCGCCGCAATCGGCAATCCAGGCTCATCACGTCGTCAATCCCGCGCGATTCATCGCGCGGGATTCGCCAGCAGTTGTGATATTAAGCAATTAATAAGCACGTTTCTGGCAGCGTGAGACATATGAACAGATCGGCACTTACTCGTATTGTTGCGCCGCTGGCGCTGGCACTGGCCCCCTTCGCAAGCGCGCCTGCACAGGCGCAGGATCTGGAAAGCGCGTTCGACTCCGCATTCGGCACCGAGGTGCGCGAGCCCGAGCAGTTCCTTCCCGACCCGGACAGCCCGCTGGAACGGCGGATTGCGCAGATCGCCAATGGCCGCGACGGTCGTATCGGTGTCGCCGCCATCGATCTCGCCACGGGCGAGCAGGTATCGGTGCTGGGGGACCAGTTGTTCCCCATGGCCTCCACCAGCAAGATCGCCATTGCCGCGACTTTCCTGGAAGGCGTTGACCAGGGCCGCTGGAGCCTGACGAGCGAGTTCCCGCTGCTGTGGGCCGTGCGCTCCCAGCGCTTCTCCACCCGCGTCGCGCCGGTTCGCGAAGGCGAATACCTGCCCGCGAGCCAGCTCATCGACCTGATGATTACCCGCAGTTCCAACCCCGCGACCGACGCCCTGCTGGCGGCGGTGGGCGGCCCGTCTGCGGTGAACGACTGGGCACGGCGTGCCGGCCTCACCGGTTTCAGCCTCGACCGCGATATCGCCACGCTGGTGCGCGACGACGGCGAGTTCGACCCCACCTACCATATCGACCCGCGTGACGCTGCTACTCCGGAAACTATGGTCCGGTTGCTGGCGGGCATCTATCAGGGTGAATGGCTGAGCGCGGAAAGCCGCGACGTGATCCTCAATGCGATGGAGCGAACCCGCACCGGTCGCAATCGTATCCGCGGCATGATGCCTGCGGGCGTCACGGTGTCGCACAAGACCGGTACGCTCAATCGCATGGCTGGCGATATCGGCATTGTCGAAATGCCCGATGGCCGCGCGATTGCCATGGCAATTTTCGTGACCGGTCAAAGTGCATCTCAGGCACACGAGAACGCCAACAAGTCCGAGGCACGCCGCCTGCGCGATGCCCGCATCGCTTCCATCGCCCGCGCGCTTTACGATGGCTATGCCGAGCGTGCGAATGCGCGCCAGTATGCCAGCGCACAGCACCAGTCGGCCGCGGCGGCGCGCTGATTAGCCTATAGCCGTAAGGACAAAGAAAAAGGGCGCAGCCATCGCTGGCCACGCCCTTTGTTCTGTAAGCCGTGAAGGCTGAACCGATTACTCGGCTTCGGCAGCTTCGGCTTCCATTTCGGCGCCGGCTTCCTGCATTTCTTCACCAGCTTCGGCCATGCCTTCTTCCATGGTAGCTTCAGCTTCCATGGTGGCGTCTTCAGCAGCTTCGCCCATGGCTTCCATGTTGGCTTCGGTGTCGGCTGCAGCGCTTTCAGCGGTGGCTTCTGCGGCGTCTTCGGTGCCTTCCGAGCAAGCGGCCAGGGTCAGGGCGCCAGCAGCAGCGGCAGCGACGAGAGCGATCTTACGCATAGGTACAAATCCTTGAATTGCATAATGTTGGAAAAGGCGTGGCGCCTGTCCCGAAGCCGGTTTTCCCCCCGGCTCTGATGCCTAAATAATGCCACATTTGGGCCCACGCAAGCATATTGTGGCGACAATGCGGCGAAGCGAGGGCGAGAATAAGGCAGAATGTTTGGTGCTTACAGGCGGCTGAAGGGCGTGCTAGCAGGCGCAAATGGCCGAAAAACAGCATCTCTACCTGGTCGATGGTTCGGCCTATATTTTCCGCGCTTACCATCGCCTGCCGCCGCTTACCAACCCTGAAGGGACCCCGGTCGGCGCGGTCTACGGCTATACCACGATGCTGTGGAAGCTGGCCGAGGATCTCGACAAGGCGGAAGGCCCCACGCACCTTGCCGTGATTCTCGACAAGTCGAGCCGGAGCTTCCGCAACGAGATCTACAGCGAATACAAGGCCCACCGGCCCGATCCGCCGGAAGACCTGGTGCCGCAGTTCCCCCTGATTCGCGATGCCACCCGCGCCTTCAGCCTGCCCTGCATCGAGGAACCCGACGTGGAGGCGGACGACATGATCGCGACCTATGCCCGCGCCGCGCAGCGGCAGGGGTGGGACGTGACCATCGTCTCCAGCGACAAGGACCTGATGCAGCTGGTGGGCGAAGTCGACGGCGCCCGCATCGACATGCTCGACACGATGAAGAACGCGCGCATTTACATCGACGAGGTCGAGGAGAAATTCGGCGTCCCGCCGGAAAAGGTGGGAGACGTTCTCGCGCTGATGGGCGATTCGGTGGACAACATCCCCGGCATCTTCGGCGTCGGCCCCAAGACCGCCAGCAAGCTGATTGCCGAACACGGCGACCTGACCGCCGCACTCGACGCGGCGGAGGGCATGAAGAAGTCCAAGCTGAAAGAGCGCCTGATCGAGCATCGCGCCGATGCCGAACTCAGCCGCGTGCTGTTGACGCTGAAGGAGGACTGCGCGCTTCCCCAGCCCCTGGAGGATTTCAGGCTCGACGGAGTACCGCCCGAACCGCTGGCAAAGTTTCTCGAAACGCATGGGTTCGCCAGCCTGCTGCGCCGCCTCGATGCCGGAACGGGCAGCCCGGACAAGCCCAACGATCTCAATCCCGCCAAGGCCGACAACAAGGGGGCCGACGCCTCGCCCGACGGCAACAGCCAGCCGCTGCCCGAATGGCCGGATGTCGATCGCAGCACCTACGAATGCGTGCAGACTCTGGAACGGCTGGAGCACTGGATCGAGCGCGCCTTCGCCGCGCGGCTGGTCGCTTTCGATACCGAGACGAGCGATCTCGACTGCATGTTGTGCGACCTCGTCGGCTTCAGCCTCGCGCTCGGTCCGAACGATGCGTGCTACGTGCCGCTCGCCCACGGCACCGGCGACATGTTCGACGAGAAGCCGGAACAGATCGCGCGGGAGACCGCGCTCGCCGCGATCAAGCCGCTGCTGGAAAGCGACGCGGTGCTGAAAGTCGGCCAGAACATCAAGTACGACCTCAACGTGCTGGCCCGCCACGGCATCCACGTCGCGCCCATTCACGATACAATGGTCATCAGCTTCGCGATGGACGCGGGCCGCGAGGAAAGCGGCATCGGCGGCGGCCACGGGATGGACGAACTGGCAGAGCGTCACCTCGGCCACACCTGCCTCAAGTTCAAAGACATCTGCGGCACCGGCAAGAAGGCAATCCCCTTTGGCCAGGTGCCGCTGGACAAGGCCACCGAATACGCGGCCGAGGATGCGGACGTGACCTGGCGGCTCTACCAGCACCTCCACCGCCGCCTGCCGCTGGAAGGCGCGACGCGCATCTACGAGCGGGTCGACCGGCCGCTGATCCCGGTGGTGGCGGGCATCGAGCGCGAAGGCATCAAGGTGGACCGCGCCGCGCTATCGCGCCTGTCCGAACAGTTCGCCGAGACGACCGCGCGCATCGAAAAGGAAATCCATGCCGAAGCGGGCGAGGAATTCACCATCGGCAGCCCCAAGCAGCTTGGCGACGTCCTGTTCGAGAAGATGGGCTACAAGGGCGGGAAGAAGGGCAAGAGCGGCCAGTATTCCACCGACCAGTCGGTGCTGGAGAAGCTTTCGCAGCAGGGCGCGACCATTGCCGACAAGGTGCTGGAATACCGCCAGCTCTCGAAGCTGAAATCCACCTATACCGACGCGCTGCAACAGGCGATCAATCCCAACACCAGCCGCGTCCACACCAGCTATTCGCTGGTCGGCGCGCAAACCGGGCGTCTGTCCTCCACCGATCCCAACCTGCAGAACATCCCCATCCGCACCGAGATCGGGCGCGAGATTCGCAAGGCTTTCGTCCCTGACGATGGCAACGTGCTGCTGGCGGCGGACTACAGCCAGATCGAATTGCGCCTTGCCGCGCACATGGCCGACGTCCCGCAGTTGAAAGAGGCCTTCGAAGCGGGCGAGGACATCCACGCGCGCACCGCGAAGGAAATGTACGGCGAAGTCGACCGTGACACGCGCGCCAAGGCCAAGACCATCAACTTCGCCATCCTCTACGGCATTTCGCGCTGGGGCCTTGCGGGCCGCCTGGGCGTGGAACCGGACGAGGCGCAGGAAGTGATCGACACCTATTTCAAGCGCTTCCCCGGCATCCAGAACTACATCCACCAGACGCTGGAGACCGTGCGCGCCAAGGGCTATTCGGAAACGCTGTTCGGGCGCAAGACGTGGTTCCCGCGCATCAATTCGAAGAACCAGGCGGAGCGACAGGGCAGTGAACGCGCCGCGATCAACGCGCCGATCCAGGGCACCAGCGCCGACATCATCAAGCGCGCCATGACCCGGATGCTCCCCGCGCTTGCCGAAGCGGGCCTGCCCGATGTGCGGATGCTGCTGCAAGTGCATGACGAATTGGTCTTTGAACTGCCCGAAGGCGACGTGGAGGCTGCCTCTCCGGTGATCGAGAAAGTCATGGCGGAAGCCGCCCTTCCCGCTGTCGAGCTCAGCGTGCCGCTGGGTATCGAAATCGGCACCGGGGCAAGCTGGGACGCGGCGCACTGATGGCTGACTGGGTGAACCCGCTGCGCGAGACCATTCCCGAAGGCTGGGAAACGTGGTTCGTGGCGGCGCTAGCCGCCGGTGTCGGCGTGCTGGTGGCGCTGGTCGTCCACCACATCGTCTTTCGCATCCTCAAGAAACTCGCCAGTTCGAGCGACAACGATGCCGACAACATCGTGGTGCGGCATCTCGCCCGCCCCAGCAAGTGGGCGATGGTGGCGCTCGGCATCGTCCTTGCCGCGCGGGAGGTGCCCGCGCTGGAGGCCGGGTGGGAGAAAATCGCAGGCTTCGTGATGCCCGCGCTGATCGGCTGGATCGCTCTTGCCATCATGCGCGCGCTGGTGGCGGCGATGGAACTGCGCGCCGATATCGACGTGGCGGACAACCTGTCCGCCCGTCGGCGCCGCACGCGCCTCGCCATCTTCAGCCGCATCGGCACTTTCGTGATCGTGTTCATCACCATTGGCCTGATGCTGCTGTCCATCCCCGGCGTGCGCGATATCGGGGTAACGCTGATGGCGTCCGCCGGCCTCGCCGCGCTGGCGGTGGGTGCCGCCGCGCAGCCTGCGCTGAAGGCTCTCATCGGCGGCCTGCAAATGGCCCTGACCGAGCCGATCCGCATCGACGACGTCGTCATCATCGACGGCGAATGGGGCAAGATCGAGGATATCCGCACGACCTATGTCGTGGTCCGCATCTGGGACGAGCGGCGGCTGGTGGTGCCGGTGAACAAGTTCCTGGAAGAGACTTTCCAGAACTGGACGCGCAAGGGGTCCGAATTACTGGGCACCGTCTTCCTGCACCTGGACCCACTCGCCGACGTGGACCGCCTGCGCGCGGAGTTCGAACGGCAGGTGGAGGCGAACGAGAACTGGGACAAGCGCGTGAAGGCCGTCCAGGTCACGGAAACGACGCTCGATTCGATGGAACTGCGCCTGCTGATGAGCGCGAAGGATGCGCCCACCGCGTTCGACCTGAGATGCCAGATCCGCGAGGGCATGCTTGCTTTCATCCGCGAGAACATGCCCGAAGCGATCGCCGTTCGCCGCGTGGCTTCGGCAGCCGAAGCGATCTGGGAAGCTGGCGAGCCGGGGAAGACCTCGAACCGCGACTAGTGTTTGGAGTCGCGGGTCGATTCCACCATGCCCTCGGTGATGAAGCCGATGGGGTTCACTTCCAGCGCGCGCTTCTTCAGCTCGCCTTTCATCTTCCGGTACTCGGTTTCCATCTGCGGGGTGACGGTGGGTCGCGAATCCTTCAGAGCCTGCTCGAAGTCGGCCTTCGTCACTGCGTCGGGCGAGCCCTGCGTGCGGCGGATGGCGTTGAGGCCCGCACGGCGGACAACGTCCTCCAGGTCCGCGCCGGTGAAGCGTTCGGCTTCCTTAGCTACTGCCGCAAGGTTCACGTCAGCCGCCATCGGCATGGCGGAAGTGTGGATCTTGAGGATGTGCTCGCGGCCCGCCTGGTCGGGCGCGCCGACATAGACGAGTTCGTCGAACCGCCCTGGTCGCAGCAATGCCGGATCGACCAGCGTCGGGCGGTTGGTCGCGCCGATCACCACGATGGAAGACAGCTCCTCCATCCCGTCCATTTCGGCAAGGATGGTGTTCACCACGCGCGCCGTTACCTGTGGCTCGTTCATGGACGAACCGCGCGCGGGGACCAGCGAGTCGATCTCGTCGATGAAGATGACGCAAGGTGCCACCGCGCGGGCGCGGGCGAACATGCGGGCAATCTGCTGCTCGCTCTCGCCGTACCACTTCGAAAGAAGGTCGCTCGACTTGATCGAGATGAAGTTGGCTTCCGCCTCCTTGGCCACCGCCTTTGCCAACAGGGTCTTGCCGGTGCCGGGAGGGCCGTAGAGCAGGAAGCCCTTGGCCGGGCGAATACCCAGTGATTCGAATGCACGCGGGTTCTTCAGCGGCAGTTCGACGCCTTCCTTGAGCGAAGAGATTGCTTCATCAAGGCCGCCCAGGTCTTCCCAGCCCACGGTCGGAGCCTGCACCATCACCTCGCGCATGGCGCTCGGCTGCACGCGCTTCAGCGCCTCGCGGAAGTCCTGCTTCTCGACGCAGAGTTCCTCCAGCACTTCGGCGGGGATTTCGCGCGCGTCGAGATCGAGCCGTGGCATGATGCGGCGCACCGCCTCGATGGCGGCCTCGCGCGCCAGCGCGGCAATGTCCGCGCCGACGAAACCGTGGGTGGAGCGCGACAGCTCGCCAAGGTCCACGCCTTCGCCCAGCGGCATTCCGCGGGTGTGGATGGCAAGGATCTCGCGCCTGCCGCTCTCGTCCGGCACGCCGATCACGATCTCGCGATCGAACCGGCCGGGGCGGCGCAATGCCTCGTCGATGGCGTCGGGCCGGTTGGTGGCGGCGATGACGACGAGGTTGGAGCGGGCCTGCAGGCCGTCCATCAGGGTGAGCAATTGGGCGACGAGCCGCTTCTCCGCCTCGCCCTGCACCCGCTCACGCTTGGGAGCGATCGAATCGATCTCGTCGATGAAGACGATGGCAGGCTGGCTGCGCTCGGCTTCCTCGAACACCTCGCGCAGGCGCTTTTCCGATTCGCCATAGGCGCTGCCCATGATTTCCGGGCCGTTGATGGTGAAGAACTCTGCGTCCGATTCGTTCGCCACGGCCTGCGCCAGTCGGGTCTTGCCGGTGCCGGGAGGGCCGTGCAGCAGCACGCCCTTGGGCGGATCGACGCCGAGGCGGGTGAACAGTTCGGGATAGCGCAGCGGCAGTTCCACCATCTCGCGCAGGGCCTTGATGGTTTCTTCCATGCCGCCAACGTCGTCGTAGTTGATGAGCCCGCGCGCATCGCGCGGCTCCTCGAACTCGGTGCGCAGCTCCACTTCCGTATTCTCATCGATATGGACGAAGCCCTTGGGGCTGGTGGAGACGACCTGCAGGCGGATCTGGGTGAGCGCATAGGCGGGCGCGTTGAACATGCGGCGCACTTCGGGCGGCACGTTCTGCACCGGCTGCTGGCCGTGGGTGGCGACGAGATCGCCCGTGGTCAGCGGCTGCTTGAAGAACACGCGCTTCAGCGCCTCGCTGGGGCCATGCAGGCGCATCTCGCGGCGCGCGGGCGCGAAGACGACGCGTGTGGCAGGCTTGGTCTCCGCGCGGCGAACCAGCACGTGCTCTCCGCTGGACGTCTCGGCATTGCCGCGCTGCAGGCCATCGAGGCGGATCACGTCGAGCGCCTCGTCCTCGTCATAGCTGGGCACGGCCACGGCAAGGGTGGATCGCTTGCCTTCGATCTCGACCGCGTCGCCCTCCGTAATGCCAAGCTTCTGGAACGCGCTGCGCGGCATGCGCACGACGCCGCGTCCCGATTCCTCCTGCCTGGCGGCGGCCACCTGCAGCCTTACCGTGCCTTCTTCGACTTTCGCTGCATCCGCTTCGGCCATGCCTGTCGTTTCCTCTTGGAATCCTCTTGTACAGCGGAACTAGGAAGCGCCCGCCATTATTGCAAACCTGCCGGAGGGGGAAACGTGCCGAAAAATGCGACCGCAGCGGCAGCATGCAGAGCGGGCAAAAAAATAGGCCCGGTCGTTGCCGACCGGGCCTTGGAAGTTTTGGGAGAGGATGCCTGAAAGGCAGGGAGAGATATGTTCGAATCCGCCCTATCTCGCAAGTGCGAAAAGAGCACAGGATGTTGCACTGGACGCAACATAGGCGCTTTGACCCTGAATCTGCGCTCTTTTCTAGCTGACACGCTTGTCAGCGTTTCACGAAATTGAATGGTCATTCACCTTTTTTGACGCATTCTCCCGCGACGCGGTATAGAGCCTGTGCTGGTGACATCACGGGCGCGGGGCTCTAATGCCTCACGCCATAGTCTCAAACGACACCAGATCGACCGAACCTGAATCGAGGAGCCGCCATGCAGAAACTTTATCCTTCCGCCGAAGCCGCCCTGGAAGGCGTGCTGCGGGACGACATGCTGATTGCCAGCGGCGGCTTTGGCCTGTGCGGCATTCCCGAGCGACTGCTGAAGGCTATCCAGGATTCGGGCGTGAAGAACCTCACCTTCGCCAGCAACAACGCCGGGATCGATAACGAAGGCATCGGCATGCTGCTGCGTTCCAAGCAGGTGAAGAAGATGATCTCCAGCTACGTGGGCGAGAACAAGGAGTTCGAGAGGCAGTACCTTTCCGGCGAGCTGGAAGTGGAATTCTGCCCGCAAGGGACCTTGGCAGAGCGCATGCGCGCAGGCGGCGCGGGCATTCCCGGCTTCTACACCAAGACCGGCGTCGGCACCCAGGTGGCCGAGGGCAAGGAAGTGAAGCAGTTCGACACCGGCGACGGGCCGGAGGACTACATCCTCGAAAAAGGCATCTTCGCCGACCTTTCCATCATCAAGGCATGGAAGGCCGACGAGACCGGCAACCTAGTATTCCGCAAGACCGCGCGCAATTTCAACCAGCCCGCCGCCACTTGCGGCAAGATCTGCGTGGCCGAAGTGGAAGAGGTGGTGCCTGCAGGCTCGCTCGATCCCGATTGCATCCACCTGCCCGGCGTCTTCATCAACCGCATGGTGGTGGGCGCGCCCTACGACAAGAAGATCGAATTCGTCACGACCCGGCAGCGCGAGAACGCCTGATGCGAGGCTGCGAGGGCCTGCAGGAATGCAAATTCCGGAAAAACCCTCGACTCGCCGCGCACAGGCAATACCAACGCAGTGGAAACGTTGCAGGATTTGAGAACCGATGACCCCTCGTAACCTATTGCTTCTTGGCCTTTCCTCCATCGCTCTACAGGGCTGCATCGCCGCTGCGGCGATACCCATCGTGGCAGGGGGCGGGGCGCTGGTGCGCGACACGGTCTCGGACGATGCCCGCTCGGGCCGGCGCGAACAGGCGGCGGTGATCCCTCCGCCCGCTGCCACGCCGACGCCTGCGCCCACGCCCACGCCCGCACTCGCGGCAACCCGGCCTACCGAGCTGGTGAGCACCGCCGCTCCAGCTCCAGCGCCCGCTCCTTCCGCCACTACGGAACAGGCGCAACTGGCGCTGGGCGCTGCAGAACCCGTCATCGTTTCCACACTGGACGACAGCCGCGCTGCTCCTGCGCCGGCTGCAACCCCCTCGCCGACCACGACCCCTGCGCCAGCCGTCGCCGCTGCGACACCCGCAGCAGAGCCGACCGCTTCGCGGCAAACGCCGCCGCAGGATAATGCGGCTCTGGCGGCAGCACCCGCCGGGGAACCGGCCGCAGGCAGCGCGGTATCGGATGCCTGGGCAGCGGCCCGGGAAACGGCCGCCAGCCTCGCACCCGCCCGGCCTGCGCAGGTACAGCCCGAGGCGCTCGAACCTGCCGCACCCGCGCGCAGCGAAGAACCGGAAACGGAGGCGCTCGCCGCTTCTGCCAGCGCAGCTCCGTCCGTGGCCGAACCGCCAGCGCCTGCCGTCACGGCCAGTGCCCAGGCGAGTGGCGGCCTCGGTGGCTATGACAGCCTGCGCGGTTATGCGCTGCGCACGCTTGGCGGCGGCCTCCCGCTGCCGTCAGCCATGCTGGCCGATCCCACCAGCCTGCAACCCGTGCGGCGCGACTGCCAGGAAAACACGCCGACCGTGGTGATCGATCTCGATCCGCAAGGCGGCGTGGTGCCGATCGTCGGCCCGTTGCCGGTGAACACCGATCTCGCTCGCATCCTGGCGGACCTTCGCCTGCGCGACGTGCAGATCGCCTGGATCACCGATCGCGGCCCGATCGACGCGCGCGCCGTGCGTGATCGCCTCGTTGCCTCCGGCCTCGACCCGAACTCGCAGGATTCCCTCTATGTCGAGCGTTATCCGGGCGAGACCAAGCAGGCCCGCCGCGCGGCGCTGGCGCAAACCCAGTGCGTGATTGCGCTGGCCGGAGACGAGCGTTCGGACTTCGACGATCTCTACAACTACATCCGCGAACCCGGCGATGCCCGCAATCTCGAGCTGCTGCTCGGCAATGGCTGGTTCCTGATCGAAAACCCTGTCGGCGGCTAACCCCCGCCCCACCCCCATTCCTCCAAGGAGAACACCTCTTATGCCCTGGACCCGCGACGAAATGGCCGCCCGCGCTGCGAACGAGCTGGAGGACGGCTTTTACGTCAATCTCGGCATCGGGATCCCCACGCTGGTGGCGAACCACATCCCCGAAGGCATGCAGGTGACGCTGCAGAGCGAGAACGGCATGCTCGGGATTGGCCCGTTCCCCTACGAGGGCGAGGAGGATGCCGACCTGATCAACGCCGGCAAGCAGACCATCAGCGAACTGCCGCACTCCGCCTATTTCGACAGCGCCACCAGTTTCTCCATGATCCGCGGCGGCCATATCGACCTTACCGTGCTGGGCGCGATGGAAGTGGCCGAGAATGGCGACATTGCCAACTGGATGATTCCGGGCAAGATGGTGAAGGGAATGGGCGGCGCGATGGACCTCGTCGCGGGCGTGAAGAAGATCATCGTGGTGATGGAGCACACCAGCAAGCACGGCGATCCCAAGTTCATCCCGGAATGCACCCTGCCGCTGACCGGCACCAACGTGGTCGACATGATCATCACCGACCTCGCCGTGTTCCAGCGTCCGGACCACGACAGCCCGTTCAGGCTGGTCGAGTTGGCTCCCGGCGTAACGGCGGAGGAAGTGGCCGAAAAGACCACGGCCCACTACGTCACCGACTAGGGTTCAGCCTGCTGCGCCAAGCACACCGCCGAACACGTTGTCCGGATCGTACCGCTGCTTCATCTGCTGAAGGCGCGCGAAATTGGGGCCGAAGCCTTCCCTTGCGCGCCCCAGTTCGTCGCGGTCGAGATAGTTCAGGTATACGGTGCCGTCGGAGAACTGCTTGAGCTTGTCATAGGTCGCCCGCGCCGCGCCCATGATCTCGTCATCGCGCGCAGGGTCTGACCACCCGGCAGAGATGCCGAGGTTGTAGCGCGCCTTGCGATTGGCGAAGGCGGTGTCCTCCACCCCTACCCGCGAAACCGCGCCGCCCAGCGATTCCATGAAGATCTGCGAATATTCGCCCGGCAGCGATTTCAGGCCCTCCACCAGCACGTCGGTCAGTTCGTCGCTCAGGTCGTCGACGAAGACCGACTTCCAGTAATAGCGCCCGCCGTGGGGGGATGCCCCACCGAAGGTCTTCTGGAATTCGACATAGGGTTGCGGGGCGACGAAGCCGAGGATCATGTCGCCCAGTTCCAGCATCGGCTGCACCTGCACCTTGGCGGCCTCCTGTTCGCCCGCATGGCAGGCGATGATCGCCACCGTGTGCTTGCCCTGCCATTCGGCCGGGAACGGATCGATGGGCGGCACCGTCATCAACACCGGCACCATGGTCAGGTCGTCCGGCGCATCGTGCATGAACTCGCGCACGAAACGCATCACGTCACGCGCCTTGTCCAGCGGATAGAAGGCCTGCGCCACGACCACTTCCGGCCCCACCGGCGTCGCGCGGAAATCGAAGCGGGTGACGATGCCGAACTGCCCGCCCCCGCCGCGCAGAGCCCAGAAGAGGTCGGGGTGATTGTCCTCGCTGGCTTCGACCACGGAGCCGTCCGCCAGCACGACTTCGGCCCCCACCAGGCTGTCGATGGTCAGGCCGAGCTTGCGGGCGAGGAAACCGATGCCGCCGCCCAGCGTCAGGCCGCCCACGCCGGTTTCCGGTTCGACGCCCGCCGTCACCGCCAGGCCATGCGCCTGCAAGGCGGCGTCGAGTTCGCCCAGCAGCACACCGCCGCCGACGCGGGCCATGCGCGTTCCGGGATCTACGTGGATGTCCTTGAGGCCGGAGAGGTCGACCAGCAACCCGCCCTGCGGCAGCGAGGCCCCCGAGACCGAGTGCCCGCCGCAGCGCGCCACCGCTGTCAGACCGTTTTCCGCAGCATGGCGAACCGCCGCCGCCACGTCCGCCGTGCTGGCGCAGCGCGCAATCATCGCCGGCTCGCGGTCGATCATGCCGTTCCAGCCGAAGCGAGCAGTCTCGAAATCCTCGTCCTCGCGGGTGACGATGGTTCCGGCGAAATCGGTAATGGTCATCCAGCTTCCCCCCTTTGATGCTGCGCGACCTCGCACACTATCGCACCCGCACGGCTGGCAATGCAAGGCGACTTGACTCGTCCGCTCGTGCTGCTATTTCTGAAATTACAGAAATTGAGGAATGCGAGTCGGAAGCGCCGTGAAAGTCACCGATATCCCCGAAGCCGAACAGTTCATCCTCCATTGGGGGGAGATGGGTTCGCACTGGGGGGTGAACCGCTCGGTCAGCCAGGTTCACGCGCTGCTCTATCTCAGCGATCGGCCGCTCCATGCAGAGGAAATCTGCGACACGCTGGGCCTCGCCCGCTCCAACGTCTCCACCGCGCTGAAGGAATTGCAGGGCTACGGCATCGTGCGCCGCCAGCACGTGATCGGCGACCGGCGCGATCACTTCGTGGCCGAGACGGACCTGTGGGAAATGCTGATGCGCATCACGGTGGAGCGCAAGAAGCGCGAGATCGACCCTACGCTGCAAGTGCTGTCGGACCTGTCGGCCAGGCTCGAAGGCCGCAAGGACGTGCCCCCGCACATCGCCCAGCGCATCGGGCGCATGCACGAATTCATGGGCACGCTGACCGGCTGGTTCGACGATGTCCGCAAGTTGCCCAAGGGCACGCTAGTCTCGCTGATGAAGCTGGGCAGCAAGGTCGCCCGCTTCATCCCCGCCCGCAACCCACGGGACTGACCACCCTCAGGAAGGATCACATGCCATGACTGCCGATCCACACGAACTGGTTTCTGATTTTACAGAAATGACTGACAGAGAGCTTGCAATGATGATCGGAGCGTTCTTCCGCGCAATCGGATGGGGCGCATTGGCGGGAGGCGGATTCCTGCTCATCTTTACCGTGCCCATCGGGTTGGCGATGCTTATCGGCGATGGCGAACCCGGCGGGCTGGTCGTCGCCTTCCTTCCTTTGGGTCTAGCTCTGGCGGGCACCCTTCTGGGGATGCTCGCCTTTGGCCTGCTCGTCACCTTCTTGTTGCGCCACTTCGGGCGTGAGGAAGCCTCTATCTATGCCGGTGCAGGAATAGTCGGGGGCATACTCGAATGCGTGCTGTTCTCCGCTTGGCTTATGGGCGGCTTCAATAGCAGCCTCTTTTTCGCCGCCCTGTTTCCCGGTCTGTTTTGCGCGTTTGCCGGTGCGGTTGCTGGCGGAGTCTGGGGTGCCCATCGCGAAGAACGGGTCCGTCAGGCCACCGATCCCGAACACCCAACCAACCCCTATCACGACATGATTTACTAAGCAGGAGAAGCACGATGACCGAACTGAGCTATTTCGCCTACCTCCTCATCGCCATTGCCCCCACCGGCTGGGTGGCGCGCACGTTGAGCGTGAACGGGGAGGTGTTCCTGGTCGATTGCTTCGGCCATGACGAGGTGCTGGCGCGCAGCACCAATCACCTTCTGGTGGTGGGGTTCTACCTCGTCAACGTGGGCTTCATCCTGCTGACGATCAGCCTCGGCAGCGAGCCGACGACGCTGGCCGAAGCCATCCGCTTCGTCGCCACCAAGGTGGGGCTCGCCGTGCTGGTGCTGGGCTGCTGGCACTTCTTCAACATGCAGATGATCGCCCGCTACGGCCGCAAGGTGGGCCGCTGGGTGCGGGAGAACCACGGCGCGAAGATCGCCTGACGGGCAAACTTCACCGCGTTGAAATGGCGGCTCCATTGCGGGGCCGCCATTTTCGTTTATGCCTCTTTGCCGGGAGAGGACATGAAATCACGCAGCACATCGCCGTGGCTGGCCCTGGTCGTCCTGACCGGGGTCAGCACCGTGGGCTTTATCGACCGCATCGTGGTGAACGTGCTGGTGGAGCCGGTGAAGGCCGAGTTCGGCCTGTCGGACACGCAGGTCTCGCTGATGGGCATGGCCTTTGCGCTCATGTACATCGGGGTGGGCATAGCCGCCGCGCGGCTGGCGGAGCGCAAGCGCCGTCTTACTCTCATCTCGCTCGGCACCGCGGTCTGGTCCGTCGCCACCGCCGCCTGCGGGCTGGCGGGAAGCTGGGCGCAATTGCTGGTGGCGCGAGTGGGCGTGGGATTTGGCGAAGTCGTCGGCCTGCCCGGCAACCAATCGGTGCTGGCGGATTATTTCCCGGCCACGAAACGCGGCCTCGCGCTCTCCGTGCTGATGCTGGCCCCGCCGGTGGGGGCTTTCGTCGGCTTCGTGGGCGGCGGGTGGATCGCGCAGGAGTTCAACTGGCGCACGACCTTCCTGATCGCCGCCGTGCCAGGCCTCATTCTTTCCGTCATCGCCTACCTGTTCGTGGCGGAGCCACGACGCGGCCAGCACGATCCGGGCGCGGGCGACGACGTGCCGCCGATCTCCGCCGTGCTCTATCGCCTGTTCGTATTACCGAGCGCGCGCAACCTGGTGATCGGCTCGGCGCTGGCGGCCATGTTCGGCTTCGGCCTCAACTACTTCTTCACCTCGCTGATGATCCGCGAGTTCGATCTCGCGCTGGGAGAGGCCGGGCTCTACACCGGACTGATCGCCAGCCTGCCCGCCGCGCTATCCGTCGTCGCCTGCGGCTGGATGGGGGACTGCTGGGGGCCGGGCAATCCTGCCGCCTACGCCCTCATTCCCGGAGCGATGCTGCTGGTGGGCGGACCGATCTACGCGCTCGCCATCTGGCAGGAGGGGCTGACGCTGCTGCTGGCGCTGGTGAGCGTGGCGACGTTCCTCAACTTCGGCTACCTCGGCATCACCTTCGCCACCATCCAGAACCTGATGCACCCGCGCATGCGCGCCACCACGGTGGCACTGCTGAACGTGGTCTACGGCATTGCCGGTGGCCTTGGCCCGCTACTGCTGGGCTGGATGAGCGACAGCTTCGCCATCACGCAAGGGCCCGCACGCGGGCTGGCGACGGCAATGGCGATCACCGGCCTCGCCTACGTCTGGGCCTCGGCGCACTATTTCCTCGCCGCGCGCAAGCTGGCGGGCGACATGGAACGGGTCAGGGTGCCCGTTCCCGCCCCCGATCCCGCAGCAGCGGAAGGCGCTTGAGGCCAGAAAGGCTGCGCCACGCCCACTCCGCCGGCCCTTGCCGGAAACGGGCGAGCCAGGGTGGCGACCATGCCAGCATGGCGGCGATGGGAATGAGCGCGAGGAGCAGCGCCTTGCCGCGCGACACCTCTCCGAACAGGCCGAGGCCCCAGCCCGCGAACAGCGCGGCGAAGATCACGCTGCTGGCGAGGTAGTTCGTCAGCGCCATTCGCCCGGCGGCGGCGAACAGGCGAGTGGCTCGATGGTCTTTCATAGCCCCGCCGAACAAAGCCATGGCGAGCGCGGCGTAGCCGGTGCCCAGCACGATATCGAACGGGGCGGACCACACCAGCGCGTTGGCTGCGGTGACGATGGGGTCGAAGCCGGAAAGGATCGACCACGCCATGAGCGCGATCAGCACGGGAATGCCAGCCAGCGCACAGGCCCGCGTCAGCCGCAGGGCGCGGCGTGGCTCCCACTCGCCTGCCAGCAGGCCGCCGCGCCAAAGCGCCACGCCCAGCAGCATCGAGGCGAGCGCCGATGGAATGGAGGCGACGATGAAGCGGACTTGCAGCATCGGATCGGACACGCGCCGCACCAGCCGTTCGGAAAGCCCCTCCTGCCCGCGCGCCAGCGAGGCGGCGGTGGTATCGGGATGGCCGCCGTAGGTGCGTTCCGCCATGTCCAACGGCGCGAGATCGATCGTGAGGCCGCTCACCCGCTGATACCAGTAATCCAGCCAGCCCCACGCGTAATAGCCCGACACGGCGAGCTGCCCGGCGATCAGCAGCCCTGCCGCCCACAGCAAGCGCCTTACCGGCCAGTTCACCGCCAGCGGCAGCAGCAGGCCGCACACCGCATAGATGCGCAGCACGTCGTTGTTGGCGAGCACGATTGCGTGGGCCAGTCCGATGGCGAGCAGCACCGCCATGCGAGCGGTGTGCGCGCGCAGCGGGTGGTCGCTCTTCTTGCCCAGCAGGATCGCGATGCCGGCGCCGAACATCATCGCGAACAGCGCACGGAACTTGTCTTCGACAAGGACGGAGCTGATCGCCCAGAGCGCCACCTCCAACTCCCCGGTGCCGCCCCAGACGCGCGGGTTCAAATAGGCGTTGGCGGGCATCGAAAAGGCGATGACGTTCATCGGCACGATGCCGATGACCGCCACGCCTCTCAATGCGTCGAGCGCGGTAATGCGCTTTCGGGAAGAAGGCGCGGCGGTAAGGGCGGTGCCCGAAACGCTCACGCCGTCATGCCCTTACGAAAGCGCCGCCTTCAGGTCGGCGGCAAGGTCGGTGCGTTCCCACGGGAACAGGTCGCCCTCTGCCGTCCGGCCGAAGTGGCCGTAGGCGGCGCTGCCGCGGTAGATCGGCTTGTTGAGGCCAAGGTGCGTGCGGATGCCGCGCGGGGTCAGCCCGCCCAGCTTCTCGATCCCGCGAATGGCATCTTCGATCTTGTCGTCGGCCACGGTGCCGGTGCCGTGGGTGTCGACATAGAGCGAAAGCGGCTGAGACACGCCGATGGCGTAGGCAATCTGGATCGTGCACTTGGTGGCAAGGCCCGCCGCGACGACGTTCTTCGCCAGGTAGCGGGTGATGTAGGCCGCGCTGCGATCAACCTTGGTCGGGTCCTTGCCGCTGAACGCGCCGCCGCCGTGCGGTGCCGCGCCGCCATAGGTATCGACGATGATCTTGCGCCCGGTGAGGCCGGCGTCGCCATCGGGGCCACCGATCACGAAGCTGCCGGTGGGGTTGATGTGCCACTGGGTCTCGTCCGTGATGAACCCTTCGGGCAGGATCTTGCCGACAACGCCCTTCACGTATTCGTGCAGCTCGGCTTCCTTCTCGCCCTCGTCATAGCCCGGCGCGTGCTGGGTGGAGACGACGACGGCAGTGCATGCAACGGGCTTGCCGTTCTCGTAACGCAGCGTGACCTGGCTTTTGCTGTCCGGCTCCAGGAACGAGGCGGTGCCGTTCTTGCGGTCGGTTGCCATCTGCTGGAGGATCTTGTGGCTGTAATCGATGGTCGCCGGCATCAGGTCCGGCGTCTCGTCGCAGGCAAAGCCGAACATGATGCCCTGGTCGCCCGCGCCTTCATCCTTGTTGCCGCTGGCATCCACGCCCTGCGCGATGTGGACGCTCTGGCCGTGAAGGAAATTCTCGAAAGTCAGCGTTTCCCAGTGGAAGCCTTCCTGCGCGTAACCGATGTCCTTCACCACGCCGCGCACGGTGTCCTCGATTTCCTGCTCGATACCCGGTGCCCACTCGTCACCTTCGATGATGCCCTTGCCACGGATTTCGCCGGCCAGCACAACGCGCTGCGTCGTCGTCAGCGTTTCGCAGGCGACACGTGCTTCGGGATCCTTGGAAAGGAACAGGTCGACAATGGCGTCGGAAATCTGGTCGGAAACCTTGTCCGGATGGCCTTCGGAGACGGATTCGGACGTGAACAGGTAGGATTGGCGCATGTTGGAGATTGCCTTCTCGTAAAAACTCGTAGGGGATTTCTGTTACCCGGCTCTATCTGGCCCGCTGCCGCGTTGCAACAAAACCGGCGAGAAGAAACAAACCGGCCCAGACAAGCGACAGCATGTTGCCCAGCCGCGCGAACAGCGTGGGGCCCGCTGCCGGAGGCACCACGGCATCGATCCGGCCCGGCTCTTCGCGGCCAAGGTATTCCCGCACGACGCCGCGCGCGTCGATCACCCCGCTGATACCGCTGTTCGTGGCGCGAAGGACGGGCAGCCCTTCCTCGATCGCGCGCATGCGGGACTGCGCCATGAACTGCGGCGGCGCGAAAGTCCCGAACCATGCCTCGCTCGACGGATTGAAGATGAACTCGGGCCGGTCCTCGCGGTCCACCACCTGTCCGGGGAAGGCGATCTCGTAGCAGACCTGGATGCCTGCCCGGCCGAACCGGCCAAGGTCCAGCGTGCGCGGGCCGGGGCCGGGCCAGAAGTCTATCGTGCCCGCCACCAGTCGCGACAGGCCAAGCGGTTCGAGAATGCCGCGCAGGGGCAGGTATTCGCCGTAAGGCACGAGGTGCGCCTTGGCATAGCTGCCGATGATCTCGCCCTCCGCGCTCAGTGCCGTCACCGCGTTGCGGGCGCCCAGCGCGCGCACGAACCCTGTCTCGTCGGCGCCGATCTCCAGGTCCACCGCGCCCGTCATCAGTGCGCTGTTCTCGCCCACGGTCGCGCCCAGGCGGCGCCGCGCGTAGAGAGGATCGCCCAGCGCCGTGGTGCGATCGTAGTATCGCTGCGGATATCCTTCTCGCAGGTAGTCCGCCATGCCCGATTCGGGCCACAGCACCAGTCGCGGGTCGCTGCTGTCGTCAAGACGCGGGGAGAGCTGCGCGAGGCGTGCGTAATTGGCCTCGTAGAAGCGCGGATCGCTGATCGCGTCCTGCGGGATATCGGGCTTGGCGATGGTGACGGGCAAGGTGCCCTCGCGCGCCGCGCCTGCGGGCCAGTACATCGCCAGCGCCAGCAGCACGGCCACCGCGCCGCTCGCCAGCCAGTTGCGCTCACGCAGCAGCAGCACGATGCCGCATCCCAGCAGCACGGCGAGGCCGGACAGGGCATAGGTGCCCATGAGGGGTGAAAGCGCGGCGATGCCGGGCCGGTCGAACGGGCCGAGCAGCACCATGCCCAGCGGGTTCCACGAATAGCCGGTGAACACCCAGCCGCGCATCCACTCGGTCACGATCCACGCGCCGGAGAACATCAGCGCAAACGCCCACGCCCCGCCGTTTCGCACCAGCAGCCGCGCCAGCATGGCCGCCAGCGCGGGATAGACCGCGAGGTACACCGCCAGCAGCGGCACGGCCGCCCAGCCGAGTATGGCAGGCATTTCCGACTGGTGGGTGAAGGCCGAGGCAATCCAGTTGTTGCCCAGCGTGAAATGGGTGAAGCCGAACAGCCAGCCAAGGCCAAGCGCGCGCAGCGGCGTGGCGGCGCGGGCGGCAAGAACGGCGAACAGCCCGATGGCCAGCAGGGCGACAGGCCAGAGCCCGAGCGGCTGGAACCCGGTCGCTGCCAGCAGGCCGAGCGCAAGCGCGGCGAGGCGCGGATGATTTTCGATAAGGGTCAAGACGGAACGCCCGCTGGCCATTGCTGTCGCTTCCTGCCGCGTAGAATTCCGTCCCGGTACTTGAACGGTCAGTTGACCGCTTCGAGCGCTTCCCCGCCGTCTTCGCTGCCGTCGTTATTGCTATCGTCCGAAGGCTTGCGGCGCGCACGCGTCGTCTTGCGGCGCGGCTTTTCTTCCGCCTCGCCGTCATCATCGTCGCCGTGCGAACCGCGCGCGATGGCGGGCGGCAGCATGTCCGGATCGAGACCGCCGTCGTCGTTCACGGCATCTTCGCTGTCGGACTTGCGCTTGCGGGCAGCAGGTTTGCGCGCTTTCTTGGGCTTGTCCTGCTTGATGAAGGGATTGTCGTCGTCTTCCTGATCGCCCGGCTGGCCTTCGTGGCCTTCCTCCGGATCGGAATCGTTGCGGCGGCTGCCGCTCTTGCCACGGCGATCCTGGCGACCCTTCTGCCGATCCTGCGAACGGTTGTCGCGATCGTCGTTGTCGTCATCGTCGTCATCGTCGGAATTGTCCTGCCCGCGCTCTGCGTTGCGCTTGGCCTGGGCCTCTTCCTTCTGCGCCTTGGCATCCGCGATCACGCGGAAGTAGTGATCGGCGAACTGCAGGTAGTACTCGGTCTGCACCCGGTCGTCGTTCAAGGAGGCTTCGTGAGCCAGCTTCTTGTACTTGTCCAGCATCTGCGGGGCATTGCCCCGGGCGCGGGAATCGATCCGGTTGGACTGGTTTCCACCACCACCGCCTCCACCACGATTGCTACCGCGGCCGCGACGACGATTGTTGTTTCGATTGCTATTCAAGGGAACTTCGCTTCCTCAATCTGGCTGCGACTTCGTGCCGCATCGCCATATGACCCCTCGTGGTTACACCCCCGTCACGAGGCATTTACGTCCCATCATCTGCATGCTTGCGAGCGGGAACCGTCCCGCTGGAATGGCAAATGTTGGAGTTCGGTCCAGCGCCCTGCGCTGTCGACCTGATGCAAGAGTTAGCTACTCGATTCGCCTTTGCCAAGTGTTAATCGCAATTCCAGCGCCCTGTCGCGCCCTCCAAGGTCCCGATGTGCAGTCGCGGTAAAGCCGTGTTCGCGTGCGATTTCGGTGACTTCACTTGCCTGCGTGGCGCCGATTTCGAGCACGGCGACGCCCGTTTCTGTCAACAGTCCCGGCAATTGGGGGATGATTATGCGGTAATCGTCCAGCCCTTCGGGACCGGAAAAGAGCGCGCTGGCAGGTTCGTAATCGCGCACGTCGGGGTCGAGCCGCGCATCATCCTCGACATAGGGCGGGTTGGCGATCACGAGGTCGAACAGGCCCAGGTCGTCCGCCCAGCCGGGCCTGGTCCAGTCGCCCGCCTGCATCACCGCCCTGTCCGCAAGGCCGAGGCTGTCCGCATTCCGGCGCGCGATTTCGAGAGCGGCAGCGGAGGCGTCGATGCCGACTCCCTGCGCCAGGGGCAGTTCGCTCAGCACCGCCAGCAGCAGCGCGCCCGAACCGGTACCGAGGTCCAGCGCGCGCTTCGCTTCCGGCGCGGCAGCCAAGGCGGCGCGCACGATGGCCTCGCTGTCCCCGCGCGGGATCAGCACGGCGGGCGAAACGGCGAGATCGAGGCCGTAGAACTCCTGCGTGCCGAGGATGTAGGCGACAGGCTCGCGCGTGGCCCGGCGATCCACCAGCGCGGCGAAAGCTGCGGGCGCGTCGCCCTGCATGTGACGCAGCAGCACGTCGGAGCGCGAGCAGCCCAGCGCGTGGGCCATCAGCAATTCGGCATCCAGCCGCGCTGTATCGCTGGTGGCGGCAAGGCGCTGCACCGCCTTGCGGATGGCCTCAGCTACTGTCACGCATCCATCGCCGCGAGGCGCTTCGCCTCGTCCTCGGCAATCAGCGCGTCGATCAGTTCGCCAAGGCCGGTGCCTTCCAGCACTTCGGGCAGCTTGTGCAGGGTCAGGCCGATGCGGTGATCGGTCACGCGGCCCTGCGGGAAATTGTAGGTGCGGATGCGTTCGGAGCGGTCGCCGCTGCCCACCATCGCCTTGCGCGCCTCGGCCTCGGCCCCGTGGGCTTCCTCGCGGCGCTTTTCATAGAGGCGCGCACGCAGCACTTTCATCGCCTTGTCGCGGTTCTTGTGCTGGCTGCGCTCGTCCTGCATCGCCACCACGATGCCGGTGGGCACGTGGGTAATGCGGACGGCGGAATCGGTGGTGTTGACGTGCTGTCCGCCCGCCCCGCTGGAGCGGTAGATGTCGATGCGCAGGTCGTTCTCGTCGATGGAGACGTCGACTTCCGTCGGCTCCGGCAGCACCGCCACGGTCGCCGCACTGGTGTGGATGCGCCCGCCGCTCTCGGTCACGGGCACGCGCTGAACGCGGTGGACGCCGCTCTCGAACTTCAGCTTGGCGAACACGCCGGTGCCGGTGACATTGGCGACGATCTCCTTGTAGCCGCCCACTTCGGCGGCGGCCACGCTGACCGGCTCGACCTTCCAGCCCTGCTCTGCGGCGTATTTCTCGTACATGCGGAACAGGTCGCCTGCGAACAGCGCCGCCTCGTCACCGCCGGTGCCGGCGCGGATTTCCAGCATGGCGGGGCGCTGATCGGCGGCATCGCGCGGCAGCATGGCGAGCGCCAGCTTGCGCTCGGCCTCGGGCAACTGCTTCTTGAGGCTGGCGAGCTCCTCCTCCGCCATGGCGCGCATTTCGGGATCGGAGAGCATGTCGCCCAGCCCTGCGATCTCCTCACGCATGGCGGAGACTTCGGCGGCGATCTTCGCCACCGGCTCGAGCTCGGCATAGTCGCGGCTGGCCTGGACGAACTCCTCGCCCTCGAGCTGCCCCGACGCCATGCGGGCTTCCAGTTCGGCGAAGCGATTGGCGATCTGGCGAAGGCGTTCGGCTGGGATGGTCAACTTAGACGTTCCAACAATGCGATAAGATCAGAATCAGTTGCGCCATCAACGCTGATACCGTGCCCATTTTCCGCGCATTTGAAGATTGCATCAGCTCCGCGCTTCACGGCTTTATCATAGCGCTTGCGCGGCGATCCCGTCGCAATCATTTCGGCCTTGAAACCTTCCCCTCGAAGAACGCTCAGCACGTGCCAAGCATGGGTTTGAGCTATGGGAGTATCGTCCTCGACCACGACAATGACATCGGCGTTGGCCTCGCCCTTCTCGCCCACCAGCATCGCCAGTCGCTCGATCCCCGCAGCCCAGCCAACGGCAGGCGTCGGCGCGCCGCCGAGCGATTCCATCAGCCCGTCGTAGCGCCCGCCGCCAAGGATCGTACTCTGCGAACCCAAGGCGCCAGCCGCTGCGGAGCCTTCGTCCGGGATGAATTCGAACGCCGTGTGGCGGTAGTAGTCCAGCCCGCGCACGAGGCTTTCGGCGCGGGTCCATTTCACGCCCGCCGCGTCCAGCCCGCTGGTGACATCGTCGAAGAACCGCTGTGCGTCGTCCGAGAGGAAAGCGTCGATCTTCGGCGCGTCTCCTACGAACTTGCGATCGCGCGGGTCCTTGGAATCGAGGATGCGGAGCGGGTTCTTGTCCAACCGCTCCTGCGAATCCTCGGACAATTCTCCGCGCACCGCGCCGAAATATTCGATCAGCGCCGCGCGCCACGCCTCGCGGCTGTCGCCGTCTCCCAGCGTGTTGAGATGCAGGGTCACGTCCGCGATGCCCAGTTCGCGGATAACCTGGTCGGCCATGGCCAGCAGTTCCACGTCCGCCTGCGGTTCGGCCGCGCCGATGATTTCGGCGTCGATCTGATGGAACTGGCGATAGCGGCCCTTCTGCGGCCGCTCGTAGCGGAACAGCGGGCCGTGCGTCGCCACCTTCAGCGGGGCGTGCTGCTGCCAGCCGTTCGTCAGGAAGGCGCGCGCGATCCCGGCGGTGAATTCCGGGCGCAGCGTCAGCGATTCCCCGCCGCGGTCCTCGAACGAGTACATTTCCTTCGAGACCACGTCGGTCGTCTCGCCGATGGCGCGGCTGAACACCTCGGTCTTCTCGAACACGGGCATTTCCACCCGGCGAAAGCGGTAGAGCTTGCGCACGCGCTCGAAGGTTTCGACGACGAAAGCGAAGGCTTCCGCGTCGGGTCCGAAAATGTCCTGCGTGCCGCGGATCGCCTGCGGAGTCTTGGTCTTGCTCATGGGACGCAGCCCTTAGGCCGCGCCCCGCAAGCGCGCAACTATTCCGCCGCTTCCAGGAACCGCTCGTCGATGCTGGTTTCCGCTTCCCAGCTTTTCAGCTCGGGCAGCACTTCCCTGGCGAACAGCCGCATCGCCCGCACGGCATCATCACGCGGCATCCCGCCGAAGTAGAGGTGCGGGAAAAATCCCTGCGGGTTGTAGATTTCCTTCAGCTCCCACAACCGCTCCAGGATCATCTGCGGCGTGCCGGTGACGGCGGACTTGCCGAACTTGGTGCAATAGTCGTCAATCGCCTCGGGGCTATCGAGCATCATCTTCTCGTACTGTTCGTAGCCCTCGACGTTCGCATAGGTGCCGGGCGTATCGAGGTGGTAGTTCTTCACCGCCGCGCGCATCGTGTGGGCGAGGTATTTCTCCCCCTGCTCGGCTGCGTAATCGGCATCCTCGTGGATATAGAAATTGCCGGAAAGCATGGGCGGGGGCGGCTCGCTGCCGTCGCCGTGAACTTCCTGCCATACCTCGCGGTACTGGTTGGGCGGCGCTTCCGCCCCGCGCTGCGGCAGCATCAGCACCATGTTGCCAAAGCCGTGCCGCGCGGCGGAATACATCGAGGAACCCGAAAGCGAACCGCAGAACTTGCGCCCGGCAAAGCTGCGCTCCGGGCGCGGGCGCAGCTCGCTGCGGGCGATTGTGCCGTATGTCCCCTCGCCCTCGATCACGCCGGTTTCCAGCGCCGGGATCAGCAGGTCCAGCACCTCGTTATAGAGCGCGCGGCTATCGGACTGGTCCACGCCCAGACCGGCAAATTCGTGCGCGCCCAGCCCGCCGCCGAAGCCCAGGATCGCGCGCCCGCCCGACAGGATATCGAGATTGACGATCTTCTCCGCCAGCCGCACGGGGTTGTGCCACGGCACGATGATGCACTGGGTGCCCAGCTTCACGTGGCTGGTCTTCGCCGCGATGTAGGTGAGCAATTGCAGCGGATCGTTCGACATCGAATAGTCGGAGAAATGGTGTTCGGTGATCCACACCGAATCGAACCCCAGGTCCTCCGCCATCACCAGCAGGTCCACCTCCTGCCGGACGAAATCCGCATCTGTGCCGGTATACCCACCCTGGTGCGCGAACCCGCTTGCCAAGCCTACATGCATTGTCCCTCTCCTCTCGATCACGTCGGAGCCTTTTCGCGACTCTCTTTGCGTCAGGTGCGCGAACTGTGCCCCTGTTCGCAAACAAAGACAATTGGTCTGGGCAAGCGCGGCCACGTGCGCTAGGCGCGCCGCTGAGTTTCTGGGAGAGGGTGCGTCAAACCCGCAAGAGGATAAAGCATCCATGCGTATCGAATATGTGCCGACGGGCGACAATCCGCCGGAAAGCCTGAACGTCATCATCGAAGTTCCCACCGGCGGGGAGCCGGTGAAATACGAGTTCGACAAGGAAAGCGGCGCGCTGTTCGTCGACCGCATCCTGCACACGCCCATGCGTTACCCGGCGAACTACGGCTTCGTGCCGCACACGCTGTCGCCCGACGGCGACCCGCTGGATGCACTGGTGATCGCCCGTTCCCCCTTCATCCCCGGCTGCGTTGTTCGCGCGCGCCCCATCGGCGTTCTGAACCTGGAAGACGAGCACGGCGGCGACGAGAAGCTGGTCTGCGTGCCGGTGGACACCACCTTCCCCTACTATTCCGACGTGGGCGAAACGAAGGACCTGCCCTCGATCATCTTCCAGCAGATCGAGCACTTCTTCACCCACTACAAGGACCTGGAGAAGGAAAAGTGGGTGCGTATCGGCGCCTGGGGTGATGCGGCGGAAGCCAAGCGCATCACGCTGGAAGCGATCGAGCGCTACGAAGCCAACAAGAAATAAGGGTCAACAATAAGTAAGGTGCCGGGCGCGGCCTGATCGGGTCGCGCCGCCCTTTGCAGCCGGTCTGGATCGGGTCGCCAGGAAGCCGCAGCCTATGGCAAGCGCGCATCCAGCACGATTGCCGGCGACAGGGGCTCTGCGAAACGCACCCCCACGCAATCCCGGAAGATCCAGGCGATCTCCCCGTCGACATTCACCTTGCCGGACAGGCGCACGGTAACCGGCTCTCCCGGCGCGAGCCAGCCCAGCCGATAGGCAACCCGGCATCCACTGACGGAGAGGTTGTCCATCTCGGCCCTCACCCTGCCACCGCGCACAAGCACATCTACGGGTGCCCTTGCGTCGTGACGCTTGAAGTGTCGCCGTTCCATGCCTGCCTTGTTCCTGGGTGGTAGTTCCGGTGTGGCGTTCTTGCGGTTGGAGGGAACGGGCCGTGGCAATCGCCCGTCCGGCCCGGCTGACCTAGTCGAGCCAGTCGCCGATTGCGGACTCTCCGCTCGGACCGATGACGATCTCCACTTCCCTGGCCCTCGCTTCAAGCTCGCGCGCGGCAACAAGCTTCGATTGGCGAACGGCCGCTGCCGTCGCGAGCTCTGCCTCGGCGCGCAGGGCGGCCGCCTCGCACCGCGATTGCTGAACGAATTCCATCGGTTCTCTCCCCCTGAAATCAGTAGCGGGAAGGTTCAGCAAAGAACCGCGGACAACAAGTCTCTTGTGAAGGCTGTTTCAAATCAGGGTTCACAAGAACCTAACAAGACCCGTACGAATAGCTAAACCGCGTGTTTATGATTTCCTGCCATATCTATTGGTAACGATTGGAGAGGCGCAGTGAAACGTTTTGCCGCCAGCAGGAATGACGGTCGAGGCATCCGGACGGGAAAGCGCGGCAGGCCGCGCTCGCACGTGTCGCTGCCCGGTAAGCTCGCGACACCCTTCAACAGCCAGTCCGTGGTGTTCGAGGACATCTCGGCCGCGGGCGCAAGAGTGTCCGGCACCGGTCTTCCCCCTATCGGCGAATTCGTCCGGCTGACCATCGGCGGATCGACCATGTTCGCGTCCATTGTCTGGCGAGAAGGCCACGAATGCGGCCTGGCGTTCGATGACCGCATGACCGATGAAGAAGTGGCCGAGTTCCGCGAAGTCGCAGAAGAAGCGCGGAGCCTGGGACTGAACCCGGACATGATCCGCGCCAGGGCCGACTGGAACAACGGCCTCTAGCCACTACGCTTCTTCGTACAATCGACTCCGGCCAGCCTGCGACCGACTTGTCTCAATGGTTCTGGGCCGCAGTTTTATTATATTTTCACGAGTCGATGGCAAATATTTGTCATGGATCACGAAGTTGATAGCGAACGCCACGAGCGACGGCACGAAAGGCACGTAGTAGAAGTGCAGGTCGAATGCTTCGTGCAGGGTGAAAGCATCTCCCTCAAGATCTATGATATCTGCGTCGATGGCTGCTGCATCGACACCGGCAATGCCCGAATATCTCCCGGAGAGAAGGTTTACCTGAAGTTCCTCAACGGCGTAGGCACCGAAGGGACAGTGGTGTGGAATAGCGACCGGTACGCGGGCATCAAGTTTTCAAGCGAACTGCACCCTGCCGTCGTGCTGCAGATGGGCTTCAGGCCCGTCGCGGGCAGAATGGAGGATTTCGTGCCGAGGGATCGGTTCGGGCGCGAACTCCCGCCCATCCGCGGGTTGCGCGCCATTCGCGATTGAACAGGGAGGAGAGGGTCGATGGAGGCAGGAAACCGCCGCTCTGGCAGCGACCGCAGGATTGCCGATCAGCGAAGCGACAGCCGGGCGTCCTACGATGGCGCGGAAAGGCGCGTGTCCGAGAGGCGATCAAGCGTCGATCGCCGCAAGTCTGAAAGAATGGATCCCGCCTGAAGCCGCCCGATGTGGGGGGCTATGGATTCACTCGACGGGTCGTCCGCTATCCAGCAGGTCCTTTTCCTGCCCAGGCGTGTTCGCCCGCTCCTCGTCCACCATCTTCGCAATCTCGTCTTCGGGTGCGACGTCCTGCGCATCCGTGGCGACCGGAGCAGGCGCCGGCGAAGGTCGCGGCGGTGCCGGCGGCGCGGATGGCGCGGGAGCAGCGCGGCCTTCCCCCACATTCTCGAACGGCAGCGGCACGGTGCGCTGATCGAAACGCAGGCGATAGATCGGCTCCGGCAGGGCGAAGCCGCCGTCTTCCAGCGCCCGCTTGCTGGCGGCGATGGCGCGGCTGCGGGCCTTGAAGAAATCGGCCTCGCGCTGGTCGATCCAGCCCAGGAACACCAGCACCACGTTGGAATCGCCCACCCGGTCTATCCGCACTTCGGGCGCGGGATCGTCCAGCACGAAGTCCAGCGAAGCCAGCGTGTCGCGGCCTAGCTGGCGCGCGGCCTCGGCATCGTCGTCCGCGTCCACCCCCAGCTCGAAATCGAAGCGGCGCTGCGGGTTGCGGGTGTAATTGACGATCACCGCCTTGAAGACCGTGGAATTGGGAATTCGCAGGTGGTTGCCTTCCAGCGTCATCAGCACGGTGGCACGGCTGGTAAGGCGGATCACCCGGCCCTCGTGCTGGTCGATCACCACGTGATCGTTGGCGCGGAAGGGCTGGCGCAGGCTCAGCATCAGGCTGGCGACGTAGTTCTCCACCGTGTCGCGCATGGCAAAGCCCAGCGCGATGCCGATCACGCCTGCCCCGCCCAGCACCGCGCCCATCAGCGCGCCGGCCCCGATCATGTCGAGCGCGATCACCACGCCCGCGATCACGAAGACGAAGCGCAGGGCGCTGGCGATCAGTTCTGCAAGGAAGGTATTGGTCGCCACCCGCCGCCACAGCCCGGTGAACGAGGCGAGCAGGTAGCCGATCGCGGAAATCGCCAGCGCCACCAGGAGCGCGAGGCCCACCAGCGGCAGCATCCGGGTGATCTGCTCGATCCGGTCGCCCAGGCCGCCGATGCCCTCCCCGATATCGACGGACACGTCGCGCTCGATATCGTTCTCCACCGTGGCGACGCCTTCCACGCCGCCCGCAATCGCCTCCGCCCGCGCCAGCGCGGCATCGTCGGGCGCGGTGCCGGTGAGCGTGACGACGCCCTGGCGAACGGAGACCTCCACCTGCGAGAGGCTGGGCACGTTGGCGAAGATGTCGGACAGGCGCGCGGCGATGCGTTCGTCCTGCCCGGCGGCCTGGTCGATCTCTATCGAACCGGCGGTGGGCGCAGGTGTCGCAGGTGCCCCTTCGGCAGGGGCAGCTTCGGGCAGCAGCGCGCTCGCGTGCGCAGAGGCCGGCAACAGTGCCAGCAGCAGCGCGGCAAGCAGGCGCAGGGTGCTTGTCAGAAGAGTGTGGAGCCGGCCTTGAAGCCGAGTGTCAGCAGCACCGGGAGGCCAAACACGGCCAGCCACATCAGCGCCACCTCGCGCCGGAAAGCAGGTGCAAGTGCCGGATCGTGCGCCTTCACATCGGGCAGGTCGCTCCAGCGCATTTCGAACCAGCGGCAGGCGGGAATGATCGCCGCCACCAGCACGACCAGCGCAAGGTAAGGCAGCATGGAGCCGTTGCCGGACTTCAGTTGCGTCAGGGTAAGGAAGATGTGCAGGCCGGTGTAGATCAGCAGGCCATAGGCGACGTGATCGCTGATGCGGCGACGCCAGTCGATCTTGCGGGCAGTCTCTTCGCGAGCCTGCTCTGTCTGTTCGAGTGCCTTGTTCATCAGGCTTCCCTCTCTGTTCCAGTCCCGAGTCGAAGTATTCCACTTCGTGCGGCCCGATGCAAGCCGGTGCGAACGGCACGTGTACGGGGCACATGCACGAATCTTGCCAAGCACCCTTCATTCCACGCACTTTCGTGCTAGATGGCCTGCATGACGAAGGATCAGGCATGAGCGCGCTGGACGACGAATTCCTCGACGAGGAGGCCCTGGCAGAAGCAATGGCCGATGCGCCGAGCAACGCCGCGCCCGACCTGCCGGAAAGCGGCGGGTTGGAAGTGGTCTCCATCGCCAAGAGCTACGACAAGCGCGCGGTGCTGACCGATATCTCCCTCACCGTCGCCAAGGGCGAGGTGCTGGGCCTGCTCGGCCCCAACGGCGCGGGCAAGACCACGTGCTTCTATTCCATCATGGGACTGGTGAAGCCCGACAGCGGCCGCATCCTGATGGACGGCGTCGATGTTACCAAGCTGCCGATGTATCGCCGCGCGATCCTGGGACTTGGCTACCTGCCGCAGGAAACCAGCATTTTCCGCGGCATGACGGTGGAGCAGAACATCAACTGCGTGCTGGAAATGGTGGAGCCCAACAAGGAAGTCCGCCAGCAGGAGCTGGAGCGGCTGCTGGAGGAATTCCACATCACCCGCCTGCGCGACAGCCCGGCGATGGCGCTGTCCGGCGGTGAACGGCGCCGCTGCGAAATCGCCCGCGCGCTGGCGGCGAAGCCCAGCATCATGCTGCTGGACGAACCCTTCGCCGGGATCGACCCGCTCTCGATCAGCGACATCCGCGACCTCGTGAAAGACCTGAAGCGACGCGGCATCGGCGTGCTGATAACCGATCACAATGTCCGCGAGACGCTGGATATCGTCGACCGTGCCTGCATCATCTACGGCGGGCAGGTGCTGTTTGCAGGCTCCCCGCAGGAACTGGTGGCGGACGAGAACGTGCGCCGCCTCTACCTTGGCGAGGGTTTCGAACTGTGATGCCTTTCCGACAATGATTTTTCGGGAGGGGGAATTCGTATCGGGAGGTCTGACATGGCTCTGGGGCCAAGACTAGACCTCAGGCAATCGCAATCGCTGGTGATGACGCCGCAGTTGCAGCAGGCGATCAAGCTGCTGGCGCTGTCGAACCTCGAGATCGAGACTTTCGTGGGCGAGGCGCTGGAAGCCAACCCGCTGCTGGAAGCGGGCGAAGTGCGCGCCGAGGATCGCGATCCACCGGCGGAAAGCGACCAGCCGGAAATCCACGATGCCACACCGGGCGGCGGCGACGAGGCACTGGATATCGATCCCGGCTCGCTCGATACCGATCGCGATACCGGGGACTGGTCCGCCGAACATTCCGGCGCTGGCGCGGCGGGCGAAGCGCCGGATCTGGAAAACCGCAGCAACGAAGACCTCTCGCTGGCCGACCACCTCGAAGCGCAGGTCGGCCCGGCCTCGCTCGATGCCGTCACCGAGTTCATCGCCCGCCACATCATCGGCCTGCTCGACGAGGCGGGCTACCTCAGCACGGACCTGCGCGACATTGCCGTGAGCCTGGGCGTGCCACTGGCGCGGGTGGAGGAGGCGCTTGGCGTGGTCCAGTCGCTCGACCCCACGGGCGTCGGCGCGCGCACCCTGTCCGAATGCCTCGCCCTCCAGGCGCGCGAGGCGGACCGTTACGATCCGTGCATGGAAGTGCTGATCGACAACCTCGAACTCGTCGCCAAGGGCGCGGTCGCGCACCTCAAGCGCATCTGCCGCGTGGACGACGAGGACTTTGCCGAAATGCTGTCCGAATTGCGCGGCTACGATCCAAAGCCGGGCCTGAAATTCGGCGGCTCTCCCAGCGGCGCGGTAGTACCCGACGTGCTGCTGCGCGCCAAGGACAATGGCTGGGATATCCAGCTGAACGAAGACACCCTCCCCCGCCTGGTGGTGAACCGCAGCTACTATGTCGAACTGCGCGCAGGCGCGACCAGCAAGGACGCGAAAGGCTGGCTGAGCGAGAAGCTGGCCGATGCCAACTGGCTGATCAAGGCGCTGGACCAGCGGCAGAAGACCATCCTCAAGGTCGCCGCCGAGATCGTGAAACAGCAGGACGGGTTTTTCAGAAGGGGCGTGAGCGAGCTGCGCCCGCTGACGCTGAGGACCGTGGCCGAAGCGATCGATATGCACGAGTCGACGGTATCGCGCGTCACATCGAACAAGTTCCTTCACTGCGAACGCGGTACGTTCGAGCTGAAGTACTTCTTCACCAGCGGCGTCGGCGGGGGCGCGGACGGCGAGGGCGCGAGCGCGGAAGCGGTGAAGGCCCGCATCAAGGCGCTGACCGATGCCGAAGACCCGAAGAAAATCCTCTCGGACGACAAGCTGGTGGAACTGCTGAAGGCCGAAGGCTTCGACCTCGCCCGGCGCACCGTGGCGAAATACCGCGAGGCCATCGGGATCGGATCGAGTGTGCAGCGGCGGCGAGCGAAGAAGCTGGCGGCCATGGGGTGAACGGGGTTCGTCTGTTTATGCGGGTTGACGATCAAAAAGCTGCCATTCCGCGAACGACCCGGTTGCGGACATTGGGAACCTCCTGCAAGTTGGAAAAATGAAAGGTCCAATCCAAAGTCTTCGTGCCGCTATAGACAAGGAATGGATCAGAGTGGGATGGGCAGGAATGCCCACGCTGCGCCATCACCTGATCGCCTTTGTGCCCGTCTTCATCTTGCTTGTGCCCGCGATGATTTTAGAACAGTTGTCGTATGCTCTGGGCGTATCGACGCTTGTGGTTGGCTTGGTTGCCTACGCAATCTTGATCATCTGGATACATCTTCGTCGGCTGAATGGTTTGGGAGCGTTCTCTACTTCTCGTTCGGAACGCGTTACCCGGCGAAGCAATCGCAGGCGCGCTCAAATGCGGCTGGATGAAAATAAGTCCGAAAGTCAGGACGGCAGCTAACCACCCATAATCAGACGTTTGGGGAGGAGGGCGACCCGCCTAGAAGCGGACTGGCAGCTTTGCCAAAATCCAAACCCCGCTCAGCGTGAGCCAGTCGAAGGCCCGCACACCCGCCAACCCCAAGCACCAACTACCCCTGACGGTTACGCGCCGACCGCGATACCAGCTCCCAGTCGCCCGCAATCAGAGCCTCCTTCTTCGCCCGGCTCCAGCCCTTGATCCGGCGTTCGGCGGCGAGAGCCACGTCGCGCGGGGGAAGCTTTCGGACCAAACCAGGGCGACGGGCAGACGCTGCGCAGTATAACCGCCCAGCGCGCCGCTCGCGTGCTGGGCCATGCGGAATTCGAGATTGTCAGAGTGACCTGCGTAGTAGCTGCCGTCGTAGCAGCGCAGGAGGTAGGCGTGAAAGTTCATCGGGTTCGGCCAGCCTCAGCGCGTGGCCTTCGACAAGCTCAGGCTGAGCGGACGTGGTGATTAGCGGCGGGCCATCCTGGCGCGCGCCTAGGCTCTCTCCCTTTCCTACAAGCACCGTTCCGTGCCTCTCACTCCGTCATGACCCAGCCTGCCGACCACCTGCCCATCAATCCCTACGAGAAGGACACTTCTCCGCCTGCAAGGTCACACTTCGCGTTCGAAGGTCACACTTCCCCTGCCCAAGGTGACACAATCGCGGTTTTTGCCCCTGGACACTGTTCCATGTGTTCCAGGTTAGTTGGAACCACGATGTTAAGACCTTGCTGCAAACCTCTTAACGAGCAGCGCCCAAGCGACCGGTCGCCCCAAACGCGAGCGAAGCGAGTGCAAGGCCGAACGGCCGCCCGCAGCGTGGGCAGCTTGCCTGCCCGGAAGCGAGGAAAGCCAAGGGAGCGGACGCGACCGCCGGCGCTTGAGGCCTCAAAAAACACTGTAACCCAAAGGACTCACCCAGAAAGTCTTAACGCCCGAAACGCTTTGTTAACCTTTTTCGGTGAGAAATTGCGTGGTTAATACCGGGTCATATCTCCGAACGGGGCAGGCCTGCGGGGACACACGAAGGGGTAATACGATGCGCGTTCTGCTTATCGAAGACGAGCCGACGACCGCCAAGGCGATCGAGCTGATGCTCACGACCGAGGGGTTCAACGTCTACCAGACGGACCTGGGCGAGGAAGGCCTGGATCTGGGCAAGCTGTATGATTACGACATCATCCTGCTCGACCTGAACCTGCCCGACATGCACGGCTACGACGTGCTGAAGAAGCTGCGCGTCGCCAAGGTGCAGACGCCGGTGCTGATCCTGTCCGGCATTGCCGAGATGGATTCGAAGATCCGCTCCTTCGGCTTCGGCGCGGACGACTACGTGACCAAGCCCTTCCACCGCGACGAACTGGTGGCCCGCATCCACGCCGTGGTGCGCCGTTCGAAGGGGCACAGCCAGTCGGTCATCCGCACCGGCAAGCTGGCGGTGAACCTCGATGCCAAGACCGTTGAAGTCGACGGTGCGCGCGTCCACCTGACGGGCAAGGAATACGCGATGCTGGAGCTGCTCAGCTTGCGCAAGGGCACCACGCTGACGAAGGAAATGTTCCTCAACCACCTCTATGGCGGCATGGACGAACCCGAACTCAAGATCATCGACGTGTTCATCTGCAAGCTGCGCAAGAAGCTTTCCAGCGCCTGCGGCGGCGACAACTACATCGAGACGGTATGGGGCCGCGGCTACGTGCTGCGTGATCCCGATGCAGTCGAGGAAACGGAAGCCGCCTGATGGAAGAGTAAGAACGCACCCGCCAATAGCGGGGGGACCAGCGCCCCGGCAGGATGGATCGCCTGCCGGGGCGTTGTCGTCTTTTCAGCCGAGCTTGAGGCCCTGCAGGTCCAGCCCGCTCGGCTCCTGGAACAGGCGCAGGCCGAACTCGGGCAGGATGGCGATCAGGTGATCGAACACGTCGGCCTGGATACGCTCATACTCCGCCCATTCGGTGGTGTTGGTGAAGGTGTAGACCTCTAGCGGCAGCCCCTGCGGGGTCGGCTGCAACTGGCGCACCAGCAGGGTGAAGCCCTTGTCGGTCAGTTCCGGATGCGCCTTCAGGTAGGCGATCACGTAGGCGCGGAAGGTGCCGATATTGGTGATCCGCCGGGCGTTCACCGGGTTCGCATCGCCTGCCAGTTCGCGCGCGTTCCATTCGGCCAGCTCTTCGTCCTTGCCTACAAGATAGTCGGTCAGCAATCGGAAGCGGCGCAGGTCGTCGACTTCCTCCTTCGCCAGGAACCGCACCGAGTTCTGGTCCAGCGGCAAAGCCCGCTTGATCCGCCGCCCCCCGGCATCGTTCATGCCGCGCCAGTTGCGATAGCTCTCGGCGATCAGCTTGTACGTGGGAATGGTGGTGATGGTCTTGTCGAAGTTCTGCACCTTCACCGTGTGCAGGGCGATGTCGATCACGTCGCCGTCGGCGTCCATCGATGGCATCTCGATCCAGTCGCCGACGCGCAGCATGTCGTTGCTGGTGAGCTGGACCGAGGCGACGAGCGAGAGGATGGTGTCCTTGAACACCAGCAGCAGCACCGCGGCCATCGCGCCGAGGCCGGAGAGGAGGAGAAGCGGCGATTGCTCTATCAGGGCCGAAATTCCGAGGATGACCGCGCCGCAGTAGACGAGGATCTTCAGCACCTGCACATAGCCCTTGATCGGGCGCATGTGGGCATCGGGGCGGCGGCGGTAGAGCTCCTCGACGTAATCGAGCGCCTTGCTGATCGCCATGGCTACGCTCAGCACGATGCTGGCTTCGGCAATGTTCTGGATCAGCAGCCACACCGCCTCGGGCAGGTGGGGCACCAGTTCGATGCCGTTGGCCACGATCAGCAGCGGGGCAACCGTGGCGAGGCGCGCGGCGGCCTTGTCCGCAGTCTTCGTGCGGGTGTCGAGGAAGGGCGCGGCAAGCCGCAGGATCACTTTCTTGAGCAGGAAATTGATCAGCAGCGCCACCAGCGCCAGCACGGCAAGGCCGATCGCGGCCTGTGCCCAAGCCGGCTGCGCGTCGAAAAGAGCGAGTGCCTGTTCCATGGCGGGTGCGCCTAAACGCAAAGCCGGTGCTGGACAACCCGCCCCCTGCCGCTCTAGCGAGCCTGCCATGACGGCATACAAGGACGGCGATCCCACCACTCTCAACCGGCTTTACGGCCGCTCTGTCGGCAAACCCCTGCGCGCGGCCCAGCAGGAGCTGGTCGATACCCTGCTTCCGCGCATCGCTGTACCGGAGGAAGGCCCGGTCACGGCGGAGCGCCTGTTTGGCGACGATCGCCCGCTGCATTTCGAGATCGGCTTCGGCGGCGGGGAGCACCTTGCCTACCGCGCGGACCTGCTGCCGGACCACGGCTTCATCGGCGCAGAGCCGTTCCTCAACGGCGTGGCCCAGGCGCTGACGCACGTGCGCGACGGTTCGCTGGAGAATGTCCGGCTGCATAACGGCGATGCGCTGCAGGTGCTGGCGCGCATTCCCGATGGCGCGCTGACGATGGCCTACCTGCTCCATCCCGATCCGTGGCCCAAGGCGAAGCACGCGAAGCGGCGCATGATGAACGACGGGCCGGTGCAGATGATCGCCGACAAGCTGAAACCGGGCGGCGAGTTCCGTTTCGGCACCGATCACCCGGTCTACGTGCGTCACGCGCTAATGGTGATGCGCCGCTTTACACACCTGTTCGAATGGGTGGCAGAAGGTCCGGACGATTTCCGCAACCGTCCGTCGGGCTGGTGCGAGACGCGATACGAGCACAAGGCCCGGACCAAGATGGGCCACGAAGTCTGGTACTTCCGCTACCGGCGGAAATAGGCTGGGCCGCCTACCGCGAGGCAGCCCAGACCTATGTTCAAGAACCAGAAGCGGAGGCCCGCGATCACCTGATCGGTTTTTGCGTGACCGAAATCGCTGTCGGCAACGTCGTCGTATCGCGAACGACGGTACTCGAGGCGCGCCTCGAGCGGTTCCGGCAGTTGAACTGGCAAGCCACCGCCGAAGCGCAGGCCGTCAGCCCCATGCCGGCACGGGCACGCCGAACGAGGGGCCGGCAAACTGGCGAACCGCCCCGGATGGTCAGCCCACGATGCCCGCGCTCGCCAGGACCGCCAGCGTCAGGACGTCCGGCGCCAGTGACGTCATCGGAGCGATCTGCACCGGCTTTTCCGAACCGATCATCATCGGCCCGATAACCGCGTCGCCGGAAAGCTCGCGCAGCAGCTTTGCCGAGAGGTTGGCCGATTGCAGGCCCGGCATGATCAGCACGTTGGCAGGGCCAGACAGGCGGCTGAAGGGATAGAGCGCCATCACCTTGGAGTTAAGTGCGGCATCGGGCGCCATCTCGCCTTCGTATTCGAAGTTCACGCTTTCGTCGGCATCGAGGATGGCCACGGCATCGCGGATGTTGCCCAGCCACTGGCCCGACGGGTTGCCGAAAGTGGAGTATGACAGGAAGGCCACGCGCGGCTCGTGCCCCATGCGTCGGGCGACGGCGGCGGTTTCCTTCGCGATGTGCGCCAGTTGCTCCGACGTCGGGCGTTCGTTGATCGTGGTATCGGCGAGGAACGTAGTGTGGTTCTTGCCAAGCACCATGTGGATGCCGAAAGGCGTCGCCCCTTCCTTGGCATCGAGCACCTTGGCAACGTCGCGCGCGGACTGGCTGAAAGGCCGGGTAAGACCGGTGATCATGCCATCGCCCTTGCCCAGCGCCACCAGCAGGGCGGCGAAGACGTTGCGTTCCTGGTTCACCATCCGGCGAACGTCGCGCTCGGTATAACCGCGCCGCTGAAGCCGCTTGTAGAGATAGTCCACCATCGGCTCGATCTCGTCGTAGTTCGCCGAGTTGGCGATCTCGTAGCTTTCGGGGTCGTCGACCTTGAGTTCGCGCAGCTTCTCGAGCACCCGCTCGGTGCGGCCCACCAGGATCGGCGTGCCGTAGCCGAAATCGCGGAACTGGATCGCGGCGCGCAGCGACACGTCCTCCTCGCCCTCGGCAAAGACCATCCGCTTGGGATTGGCCTTGGCATCTTCGTACACGCGGGTGAGCGCTGCCGTGGTGGGGTTCAGGCGGCTGCGCAGGCGCAGGGTATATTCGTCGAAGTCCTCGATCGTATCTTGCGCAACGCCCGAATCCATCGCGGCCTTGGCAACCGCGCAGGACACCCGTTCCATCAGGCGCGGATCGAACGGGGCGGGAATGATGTACTCGCGGCCGAACTGGTGGTTCATGCCATAGGCGGCGGCCACTTCCTCGGGCACCCGCTCGCGCGCCAGCTCCGCGATGGCGCGGGCGGCAGCGACCTTCATTTCCTCGTTGATCGCGGTTGCGCGCACGTCCAGCGCGCCGCGGAAGATGAAGGGGAAGCCCAGCACGTTGTTGACCTGGTTGGGAAAATCGCTGCGCCCGGTCGCGATGATCGCGTCGGGCCGGACCTTCTTGGCCTCGTCCGGCATGATCTCGGGAACGGGGTTCGCCATTGCGAAGATGATCGGACTGTCGGCCATCTTCTCCACCCATTCCGGCTTCAGCGCACCTGCGGCGGACAGGCCGAGGAAGATGTCGGCGCCCTCCAGCGCCTCCTCCAGACTGCGCGCCTCGGTGGGAACGGCATGGGCGCTCTTCCACTGGTCGACGTCGGTACGACCGGGATAGATCGGGCCGGATCGGTCGCACACGATCACGTTTTCATGCGGCACACCGACGGACTTGATCAGCGCGGTACAGGCCAGCGCCGATGCGCCCGCGCCGTTCACCACCATTTTCACGTCCTTCAGGTCGCGTCCCGTCAGGTGGCAGGCGTTGATCAGGCCGGCCGCGGCGATGATCGCGGTGCCGTGCTGGTCGTCGTGCATGATCGGGATGTTCATGCGTTCGCGCAGGGCCTGCTCGATGATGAAGCATTCGGGCGCCTTGATGTCTTCGAGGTTGATGCCGCCGAAGCTCGGCTCCATCAGCGCGACTGCCTCGATAAAGGCATCGGGGTCTTCGGTATCAAGCTCGATATCGATGGAATCGACATCGGCGAAGCGCTTGAACAGCACGGCCTTGCCTTCCATCACCGGCTTCGATGCCAGCGCGCCGAGGTTGCCGAGGCCAAGGATGGCGGTGCCGTTGGAGATGACGGCGACGAGGTTGGAGCGGGCGGTGTAGCGCGCGGCAAGAGCCGGATCGCGCGCGATCTCCTCTACCGGCACGGCGACGCCGGGCGAGTAGGCCAGGCTCAGGTCGCGCTGCGTCGTCATCGGCTTGGAGGCGATGATCTCGATCTTACCGGGGCGGATCGTCTCGTGGTAGAACAGCGCCTCTCGGGCGGTGAAGCTGGTATTCGTTTCGTCGGCCAAGCGATTTCTCCCTATTGGCCCCCGCCATAGAGGCCGATTGTCCTCCGCGATAGGGGAAAGCGGCACGTCCGCTCTTCCCGAATCGGCGCGCGTGGCTGTAACCCCGCCGCTTCATGGCCAACGCAGCAACCCCGATGATGCAGCAGTATTTCGACCTCAAGGCCGAGGCCGGCGACTGCCTGCTGTTCTACCGCATGGGTGACTTCTTCGAACTGTTCTTCGACGATGCGAAGACGGCGGCGGGAGTCCTCGATATCGCGCTGACCACACGCGGGGAACACGGCGGCGATCCCGTGCCGATGTGCGGCGTGCCCGTGCATTCAGCGGAGAACTACCTCGCCAGGCTGATCCGCGCCGGATGCCGCGTCGCCATTGCCGAGCAAGTGGAAACCCCGGACGAGGCCAAGGAGCGCGCCAGGCGCGAAGGATCGCCCGTGTCGAAAGCGCTGGTGAAGCGCGACATCGTGCGCTTCGTCACGGCCGGCACGCTTACCGAGGAAGCGCTGCTGGAACCTCGCCGCGCGAACATGCTGGCCGCCGTGTGCGATGTGCGCGGCACCTGCGGCGTCGCGGCGTGCGACATTTCGACCGGCTCGATGACGCTGGAGGACTGCGCGCCCGAACGCCTGCCCGCCGTGCTGGCGCGCATCGGCGCGAGCGAGGTTGTCGCCCCGGAGGGATGGGACGATGCCCCGTTCGATGCCGTGATGCGCCCGCGCGGTGATTTCTCCAGCGATAATGGCGAGGCGCGGCTGAAGAAGATTCACGGCGTCGCCACGCTCGACGGGTTCGGCCAGTTCAGTCGCGCCATGCTGGCAGCAGCGGGCGGTATGGTGGCCTATCTCGAACACGCGGGGCGCGGGACCTTGCCGCTCCTGCTGCCTCCCACGGCGCGGGCGAGTGGAGAGCATATGGCCATGGACGAGGCTACGCGCGCCTCGCTGGAAATCCTCGCCAGCCAGCAGGGCGGGCGCAGCGGCAGCCTCATTGCCGCGATCGATCGCTGCGTGACAGGCGCTGGCGCGCGGCAACTGGCCGAGGACCTTTCCGCGCCGCTGGCCGACCGGCACGCAATCGAGGCACGGCTGGCGCTGGTCGACTACATCCTGCGCGATCCACTGCTGCGATCGGACCTGCGCGCCATGCTGCGCAGCCTGCCCGACATCGGCCGTGCGCTTGGTCGGTTGGTTGCCGGACGCGGCTCACCGCGCGACTTGGGCCAGATACGCGATGGCCTTTCCGAGGCGCGCCGTATCCACGACCTGCTGCAAGGCAAGGCTGACCGGCCGCCCCTGCTGGATTCCCTGCTGCCGCACTTCAGGGGGCACGGTGAACTGACCGATCTCTTAGCCCGCGCGCTGGTCCCTTCCCCGCCGACGGAGCGGCAATCGGGCGGCTATATCGCCGAGGGCTACGACGCGGCGCTCGACGATCTGCGTGAAGTGTCGGGCAATGCTCGGCGCGCGATCGCAGCGATGGAAGCGCGCTACCGGGAAGAGACCGGCACGCCATCGCTCAAGATCAGGCACAACGGCGTGCTCGGCTATTTCATCGAGGTGCCGAGCAAGCACGCCGACAAGCTGATGTCGCCCGAAAGCGGCTTCACCCATCGCCAGACGATGGCCAACGCCGTGCGCTTCAACTCGCTCACCCTGCATGAGGAAGCCAACCGCATTGCCGAAGCCGGTGGCCGCGCTCTGGCAGCCGAAGAAGCGCATTTTGAGGGACTGACCGAGCGCGTCGCCGCCCGGCGCGAAGCCATTGCAGCAACCGCCGCCGCGCTGGCACGGCTGGACGTGGCGGCGGGGCAGGCCGAACGGGCGAGCGATGGCGAATGGTGTCGCCCGGCCATGTCCGACGAGCCGATGCTGGCGATCGAAGCGGGCCGCCACCCGGTGGTGGAAGCGGCGCTGGCCGCCAACGGCGAACGGTTCGTGGCCAACGACTGTGCCTTGGCCGAAGAGGACAGGCTGTGGCTGGTCGGCGGGCCGAACATGGGCGGCAAATCGACCTTCCTGCGCCAGAATGCGCTGATCGTGCTGATGGCGCAGGCTGGCGGCTTCGTCCCCGCACGGGCCGCTCGCATCGGCCTCGTCGACCAGCTTTTCAGCCGTGTCGGCGCGTCGGACAATCTCGCCCGCGGACGCTCGACTTTCATGGTCGAAATGGTCGAGACTGCGGCGATACTCAGCCAGGCGACAGAGCGAAGCTTCGTGATCCTCGACGAGGTCGGTCGCGGCACGAGCACTTACGACGGGCTGGCGCTGGCCTGGGCCGTGGCCGAGGCGATCCACGAAGCCAACCGCAGCCGCTGCCTGTTCGCGACTCACTATCACGAGATGGCGCGATTGGCCGAAACGTGCGAAGCGCTCTCGCTGCATCACGTCCGCGCCAAGGAATGGAAAGGCGATCTCGTGCTCCTCCACGAACTGGCGGAAGGCGCGGCGGACCGGTCCTATGGTCTTGCCGTCGCCAAGCTGGCGGGCGTGCCTGCGCCCGTTGTGAAACGCGCCCGCAGCGTGCTCGACAAGCTGGAGAAGGGACGCGCCGAAACGGGCGGTTTGGCAGCGGGTCTCGGCGACCTGCCGCTGTTCGCCGCCAGCATCGCTGCCGAAGAGGAGCAGTGCGACACCTTGCGGGAAAAACTGCGAGAGACGGACGTTGACGCCCTCTCGCCACGCGATGCGCTGGACCTGCTGTACCAGCTGAAGCGGGAGGCCGGGGACAGCTAAGGCATTGGCAAGCCAGAATTTGAGTCCTAGACTTCGTTAATGGCGCAAGACGATCCGCAAGATAAGGATGATCCCAGCACGGAGTGGGCCGAGAACCGCACCGACTGGGCCGAAGATCGCACGATCATGGCGCTGGAGCGGACCTTTGCCGGCTGGATGCGCACTTCGTTTGCAGCGATCGCCATAGGGATCGGTTTCAATGCCTTGTTCGGCGAGTTCGAACCACCGTGGCTGGCACGAGCAATCGCCACGGGGTTCATCGCGCTGTCCATCGTCTTTGCAATCGGCGCCGAACGGCGCGCCACCCGTGCGCTTGAGAGATTGTCGTCACACAGCGTCGACACTCCGAAACTGCCGCACATCAAGCTGATCGCTTACGCCATCAGCTTTGGTGCGGGGCTGCTGATCGCTGCCCTCTGGGTACTCGACGAGGCTACCGCCTCCGGCATCGGCTAGGCGATCAGGTGCCGTCACCGCGCAGGCCATCGGGCTTTGCGTCCTTGCCGAACTTGTCGACGTTGTCATCGTGATTGGCCTCGCCGGCAAAGGCGTTCATGTCGATGCGGCCGCTGCTTTCCATGTCGCGCATCCGATCGACCGTGTCCTGCGTCGGGTTGCCGAAAATGCCGGTGCCGTTCGGATCGCGTTCGCTTTCGGTCGGCATCCGCGTCGTCACCGTGGTGCGACGGGCTTCCTCGGACACTTCCTGTGCTTGCATGCGATGGTCGTCCTGCTCGTCGTTATGCATCTCCGGCGCGAGGTCGGCCATGCGTTCTTCTTTCGATTCGGAATTCTTCTCGGTCATGGAAATCTCCTTTGCCATGATAACGGGCGGCAAAGGGGGCAGGTTCCGAACCGCTGGCTAGCGATTTGCGCCGGGCACCCAGTGGACATCGCCCCTGCCGCTGTGGTTCGCGATCCTGGCGGCGACGAACAGGTAATCCGACAGCCGGTTGATGAAGGCGAGCGCAGCGGGGTTCACCGGCTCCACCTCGGCCAGCGCCGTCATCGCACGCTCTGCGCGGCGGGCCACGGTGCGCGCCAGGTGCAGCCGCGCGGCGAGTTCGCTGCCGCCGGGAAGCACGAAGCTGGTCAGTGGCGGAAGACCCGAGTTGAGGCCGTCGATACGGTTTTCCACGTGTTCGACCTGCGAGGCGACGATACGCAGGACCATTTCCGAAGGCTCGAAGTCTTCACCGCCAACTTCGCCAAGCGGCGTCGCCAGATCTGCGCCGAGATCGAACAGGGCGTTCTGGAAGCGCACGAGGTCGGATTTTATGTAACCGTCGGCGACGACCACGGCGAGACCGAGCGCGGCGTTCGCCTCGTCCACTTCGCCCACCGCCTGCATCCGCGGCGCATGCTTGGGCAGGCGAGAGCCATCAACAAGGCCAGTTGTCCCGTCGTCACCCGTGCGGGTGTAGATCTTGTTCAACTTCACCATCATGCCCCCCAGTCCACGCCGATCTGCCGCGCCTCCGGTCAACCGCAGGCGTTCAGCTGTTCACCATCAGCAGCACCGCGACGACGACGATCGCCAGCGCCTGGTACTTGATGCGCGCGAACATGGCCTTGTTCTGGCGCTCCATCAATTCCTTGGAGTTTTCTCCGCCGCTTTCAAGGTCCAGCTTGGTGGTCTGCAGGAAGGCGACGATGCCGCGCACCAGCGAGATGACCGCCAGAATGGCGAAGATGGCGAGAAGGATGATGAGGAATGTATTCATGTTTCACCATGTGGGAAGCGTGACAGGGCAATGCCACACGGCATTTGGCCCATGCGCAGGTTTTGGGCAAGCGCGCTGCCGTCTTCTCCCGCTTCGCGCATCTCTTTCAGGCCCAGTCCGCGCTCGCCCGACCGGCGGCTTTTCGCCAGCTTCTTCCCGTCCTCCTCCAGCAGCAGCGCATGGTGGTGCCAGGTGGGCACCGGAAGGCACAGAAGTTCCTGCAACAGGCGATGGATGTGGCTGGCGAAGAAAAGGTCCGCCCCGCGCGTGACCAGCGTGACGCCGTCTGCCGCATCGTCGAGCGTCGCCGCAAGGTGGTAGCTGGCGGGCGCATCCTTCCGCACCAGAACGACGTCTCCCAGTTCGCGCGGATCGGCGGCGATGCGGCCTGCGGTCTCGTCCTCCCAGAAAATCTCGCCGGCGCGGGCCATGGCGGCGTCCATATCCAGCCGCAGGGCGCTAGGACGCGCAAGGTCGAGGTGCCGGCCCTTGCAGGTGCCGGGATAGACCAGCCCTTCCGGCCCCATGCGCGGTTCCAGTGCCTGGATCTCCGCCCGCGTGCAGGTGCAGCGGTACAGCAGGCCATCGTCCATCAGGCGCCGCGCCGCCGCTTCGTAGCTGTCCAGCCGGGTAGACTGCGCGGGCACCTCGTCCCATTCCAGCCCCAGCCATTCGAGATCCCGGCGAAAGTCGTCCGTCAGCTCGGGGCGGGACCGGGCCCCGTCGATATCCTCGATCCTGAGCAGGAACCGTCCGCCCCGCTCCCGCGCCAGATCGTGCGCTACCACGGCGGAATAGGCGTGGCCGAGGTGCAGCGGGCCATTGGGACTGGGGGCGAAACGGGTAACGATCATGCGCGATCCGCATAGGACATTAGGCAGCGCCTTGTGAATATCACTGTGGATAGCCTGTCTGTAACAGGGTTGACGCATCCGCGTGCAAGTGCATTTCTAGGCGTATCAGGGAGGACACAGGCGTGTTCAAAGCCGAACTGATCGAACGGGCCGCGAGATTCCGGAGCGCGGCAGAAGACCCGACCCGGACGCTGGAGAGCTGCCCGGCGCTCGTGCTCAATGCGGATTACACTCCGCTCTCCTACTACCCCCTCAGCCTCTGGCCCTGGCAGACCGCGATCAAGGCAGTGTTCCTCGAGCGCGTCGATATCGTCGCCAGCTACGACCGGGCGGTGCATTCGCAATCGCTGGACATGAAGGTGCCCAGCGTCATCGCGCTGCGGCAATATGTGAAGACCAGCGAGTTCCCGGCCTTCACCCGCTTCAACCTGTTCCTGCGCGACAAGTTCACCTGCCAGTACTGCGGCAGCCAGCAGCACCTCACCTACGATCACGTGATCCCGCGCCGACAGGGCGGCAAGACCACGTGGGAGAACATCGCAACCGCCTGCGCGCCGTGCAACATGAAGAAGGGCGGGCGCACGCCGAAAGAGGCTGGGATGCAGCTTTACGTGAAGCCCATCCGCCCCACGAGCTGGCAATTGCAGCAGCACGGCAAGGCCTTTCCGCCCAATTACCTCCACGAAACCTGGCGCGACTGGTTGTACTGGGACATCGAGCTGGAAGAGTAAGACGGTAATGTGGAACGCCGACAGGGGCGTTTTCAAAAACTTCGGCCGGGCAATTACACAAGAAAAGACAACGGTTTGCAGTCGCATCCGGCGCTGGACCTGTAACCTTTCGTTTGCGGGTCGTGTTCGGGCCTTGGCAATCATTCCCGAAACGTGGCGCGAACTCGCCAGCGTAGGAAAGGTGCCGATCCGTCTTAACGGCTCCTAAACCCGCAATTCCTAGGCTTCCCTCCATGGGTGATCGGGACTCCATCGGACCGGAAGAGCGCGAAGGACTCGGCATGGCCGGGCGGGCATGGTGCGCGCTGATGCTGCTGGTGATGGTGGCGAGCGCCGCGGTGCTGGGCACGTTCCTGACGCGCGAGTTCAATCCCGAGAGCACCGCCATCATCCGCATCGACCTTGCCGAGGTCACGCCGCAACCGGGCTTCGATATCTGACCCGTCAGGTAACTGCCGAACGCTCGGCGAATTCGGCCTTCCGCCATTCCCCGCTATCGAGAATATCGCGCAGGGTCTGCACCGCGCGCCAGCAATCGGCAAAGCGGACGTAGGCAGGTGCGAAGCCAAGGCGCAGCACATCGGGCGCGCGGAAATCGCCCACCACCCGGCGCGCGATCAGGGCCTGGCACAATTCGTAGGCGTTTCGCGCACGAAAGGAGAGCTGGCTGCCGCGCACTTCCGGATCATCCGGCGAAATGCACGGCAGTTCCGGCACCATGTCCGCCATGGCTGCGCGGGTGAATTCGGAAAGCTTGCGCGATTTTGCCACCAGTGCCGCAATCCCGATGCCTGCCATCAGGTCGACGCCCACTTCCAGCGCGCTCATCGACACGATGGGCGGGGTGCCGCACAGCAGCTGGTCGACGCCCGGCGCGGGTTCGTAATCGTCGGAAAACTCGAACGGCTTCGCATGGCCCATCCAGCCGCTCAGGGGTTGCTGCAAATCTGCCTGATGCCGCTCCGCCACGAAGGCGAAGGCCGGGGCACCGGGGCCGCCGTTCAGGTACTTGTAGCCGCAGCCGACAGCGAAATCCGCGTCCGCGCCATCCAGGTCCACCGGCACCGCGCCGACCGAGTGCGACAGGTCCCACAGCACCAGCGCGCCCGCATCGTGCGCCGCCTTCGTCAGGCGCGCCATGTCGAACATTTCGCCGGTCTTGTAATGCACATGTGTGAGTAGCAGCAGTGCAACGTCGCCACCCAGCGCGCTTTCGATGCCGTCCCGCTCCGCCAGCCGCCGCTCGGCAAGGCCCTGCTTCTCCAGCCCCTCGATCATGTAGAGATCGGTGGGGAAGTTGCCGGGTTCGCTCAGCACCACCTTGCGCCCCGGTCGCATGGCCAGCGCCGCGCTGATGAGCTTGAACAGGTTCACCGAAACCGAATCCGCCACGACCACCTCGTGCGGCTGCGCGCCCACCAGCGGTGCGATCTTCGCCCCGATGCGTTGCGGCAGGTCTATCCAGCCCGCCGCGTTCCAGCTGGAAATCAGCCCCTCGCCCCATTCTGCGCGCACCACTTCGGCCACCCGATCGGGCGTCGCCTTGGGCAAGGCGCCCAGCGAATTGCCGTCGAGGTAAGCAAGATCGTCGTCGATCAGGAAATGCGCGCGGAAATCGGCCAGCGGATCAGCGGCATCGAGGCGCGCGGCTTCTTCCTGCCAGCGGGTCAAATCTGCGTCCTCACGGCCAGCAGTTCGGGGAAAAAGCCCAGCTTCAGCACGCTTTCGAGGTAGGGCACCCCCGCCGTGCCGCCGGTGCCGCGCTTGAAGCCGATCACCCGCTCCACCGTCTTCAGGTGGCCGAAACGCCAGCGCTGGAAGTGGTATTCGAGGTCCACCAGCTTTTCCGCCAGTTCGTAGAGGTCCCAGTATTGCTGCGGGTCGCGGTAGACCTTGGCCCATGTCTCGATCACGACGTCCAGCGGTTCGTGCGGAGCTTTCAGGTCGCGGTCGAAGATATCGTCCGGTAGGTCGAACCCGCGCCGCTGGAGCAGGCGCAGCACCTCGCCATAGAGGCTGGGCCGTGCTAGTTCGGCCTTCAGCTTGTCCGCCACTTCGGGCGTCGCCTCGTGCATGGTCACCATGTCGGGATTGCGGCCGCCGAGGATGAATTCCATCAGCCGGTACTGTGCCGACTGGAAGCCGCTGGAATTGCCGAGGTGCGGGCGCACGAGTGAATAGTCGTGCGGCGTCATGGTGGAAAGCACGTCCCAGCTGGAGATCAGCTGCCGCTGCGCCTGCGCCACGCGGGCCAGCATCTTGAAGGCAGGGCCGAGATTGTCCGCGATCACCAGTTCGCGGGCGGCCTCCAGCTCGTGCAGGCACAGCTTCAGCCACAGCTCGCTGGCCTGGTGGACGATGATGAACAGGAACTCGTCGTGCGCATCGGACGCAGGATGCTGCGCCGACAGGATACGCTCGAGATCGAGGTAGGATGAGTAAGTGACGTCGCTCTTGGCCATGCCCTCGCCTACGCCAAAGCGGTCACGAAAGAAACTACTGGTCGATCACCTTCGACGCGGGGTGATGCTTGTCGAGGTGCTTCTTCACGATTCTGAGGTTGCGCGTGTTGGAGCGGAACATGAAGTCGAACAGGTCGCCCGCCACCGGAACCGCGCCCACCGCGCTGTCGAACGCCACGTTGCCGGCCATGCGCCACAGCTTCCACTTGGGCAGGCCGAGGTTGCGCGCTTCCCACACGATCCACGCGCCCAGCCCCATGGCGATGATATCGCCCACCACCGGCACCAGGCCGATGATCGCGTCGAGGCCGACGGGACGATTGATGCCGGGGATCACGAAGCTGCGCTCCAGCACCATTTCCATCGCCTCTATCCGGCGGCGGATGGAGGCGGGATCGTTACCGATGGGCAAGTCCTGCATGGTGTTCATGCGGCGCGCACGCCCGCGCTCGCCCTCGGTCTTGGGCTGCAGGGCAGTCAGGTTCGTTTCCGGCTTGTCGGCCATGAAGAGGCATCTCCTTGGCCTCTATCTGGGGATTTGCGCCATCTCCGGCAAGGGATGGAAGGCGTAGGGGTTGGGCAGGAAGGCATCCACGCTGCCGCGCACCAGCGACCAGCGCAGCGGCGCGCCGATGGGGATATAGACATTGGCCAGCGTCAGTTCCGCCTCCGCCTGCGCCAGTGTGCGGGCGCGGGCGACGGGATCGGTTTCGGCCAGCGCGATCTCCACCAGGGTGTCCACGTTCTCGTCGCACAGGCCGCGGCCAAGGCTGCAGTGGAACTGGTTGAGGAACCAGCGCGGCGCGGGATAGCGGGCCACGCGGTCTACCAGGACAAGGTCCGCATCGCGCGCGTCATCCGCCCGCTCCAGCCGCAGGCCCACTGTGGCAAGCTGGGCCGCAAGGTCGCGGTAGAGCAGCTCCCAGCCGGGAGCATCGCCGATGGCGAGGCTGATCGTGGCAGGCTGCGACAGGTCGCCCTCGTCGAACTGGGCGCGCCAGGCGGAAATGCGCGCGGCGGCTTCCTCGCGCCGCTCCTCGATGGGCTGGTCCACCCAGCGTTCGTTCACCAAGCCCGGATCGCCCGGCAGGCCGGGGGAAACGGGCCGCGTGGTGGGCACCCAGCCGCTGATGTTGTAGCGCGCCATCAGCGCCGGGCGATCAATCGCCATCGCCAGCCCCTCGCGCACCCCGGTGTTGGACAAAAGGCCGCCATCGGCGCGCACCTGCAGGCCGAACAGGCCGTAGGTGGTGTCCAGCCGCAGGGTGCCCGATGACAGCGGGCCCGTTTCCACAAGCGGAAAGTTGCCCAGCGTGCCGCCGATCACGGTTTCCGCCTCGCCGCTGTCGAACATGGCGATGGCCTCTTCCGCCGGAAGGGGATGCAGGCGGATTTCGCGCACACTTTCCTGCCATTCCTCGTCGTCGGGCAGGCCGCGTTCCAGCGGCGGCTTGAAATTCAGCGTGATGGCATCGCCTTCGCGCTGCATCGTCATGGGACCGGTTTCCCCGCCCGGCTGGCGCAGCGCCAGCTCCGGCTGGGCGAGGATCTGCAACAGGTATGGCTCGGGCGTGGAGAGCCGCAGTTCGATCACCCGTCCGGCCATGGCGCGCACTTCCTCCACAGGAGCGAGGTCCTGCGCGAGGGACGTCCCCTCAAGCCCCTCGATCGCATCCTCCAACGCATCGCGCGCGCTGGCGGCGGTGAGTTCGGAGCCATCGGGCCAGGTGCCCTCGCGGAGGCGGAAGATGAAGCTGCGCCCGTCGTCGGTCACGATCCAGCGTTCCGCCAGCGCGGGCACGGTCTCGCCCTGCGGGTTGAGGGCGACGAGGCCCGACTGCGTGGCGGCCCGCACGTGCTGGGCGGAAGCGGAAAGGCGCAGGCTGGTGGTCAGCACGCTTTCCGGTGAACCGATCAGCGCCACGTCCACGGCGCCATCGTCCGCCGAACCGCAGGCGGCAAGGGCTGCGCAAAGTGCTGCAAGAGGGAGGAATCGCCGGGCGACCATGCCCGCTGCGATAGGCCCGGTCGCGGGCCTCTTCAACCGGGCTTGGTAACAGGCCTAGAGCTTGAGCACGCGCTTGCCGTCGGTGCCGAACACCTGTTTCGGGCCGGCCCCGTGATTGACGGTAGAGCCGCTGACCGACGCGCGGGCGCGCCTGGGGTCGATCTCGTCCACGAAAGCGATGCCGAAGCGGTTGTCCTGCTTCCAGGCGACAGTGCCATCGACCCAGCCGATGTTGCGCAGTTCCACTTCCACGAGCGCGCCGCGCATCACTTTCACGTCGCCTTCCGCCATCATGCCGCCCGCCGACAGGTTGCGCACCTTAACACGGTACATCTCGTCGCGCCCGTCGACGCGCAGTTGCGCGAGCAGGAACAGGCTGTCGCGATCGACCTGGCGGGTATCGATATTGCTCATGGCTGGTTGCTCTTCGTTACCGTTGCGACACGATCATGGGCCCCTCGAGCGGATGACGCGCACGGGATGCAGCGCAATTGCCTAACGAGTTGTAAAGACCTGCAACCAAGGTTCCGCCTGCCCCGATCCGGGACAGTCAGGGTCTCAGTTGTCGCGGGAAACCTTCTCGCGCCGCTCGTGCGCCTGCTGCGCTTCCACGGTCATTGTGGCGATAGGACGCGCGATCAGGCGGTTGATGCCGATGGGTTCACCCGTCTTGTCGCACCAGCCGTATTCGCCCTCGTCGATACGGCGCAGCGCGGCATCGATCTTGGAAATCAGCTTGCGCTGCCGGTCGCGCGTGCGCAGCTCGATGCCCCAGTCGGTTTCGCTCGAGGCCCGATCGTTGAGGTCGGGTTCGCGGATGGGGCCGTCCTGCAGGCTTTGCAGGGTCCCCTCCGATGCCTGCACGATGCTGCGCTTCCACTCCAGCAAGAGGACGCGAAAGTAGTTCAGCTGCTTTTCCGACATGTACTCTTCATCTTCGCTGGGCGAGTAATCAGCGGGCAGGGCGCGCTTCGCCTTGGCTAGGATGTCGATATCGTCATGGGTGGCGGTGGCCATTCAGTCACTCCGAAAAACGGATTGGTGAAAGCTTCCCCTGCTGCACCCGGCGACCGTCCCGTCTTTGAAGCGGGATCTATCCCCCCGGCTGCTGAAGCCGTCGTCCGGCGCGCCTATAGGGCTCACGCAAAGTCGGCACAAGCGGCAATCTCGAGAAGCCCACCGCCAAGGGCAGAATCAACAATTCTGCCGCCGTGTTAACCATTTCTTGACCACGTTCATCAAAACATCGCCCTGTCCGGGCATTGGTCCGGCACAGCAACATGGGGACGAACGATCATGGAACTTGCCAAGATCGAGACTTTTGCAAAGATCGAACCGGCCGACGTGTCGGGAGCCGACATGCTGGTGGCGCGCTGCCTGGCCGCCGCCGCAGAAGGCGATACCAATGTCTACTACGACCTGGGCGTGGCCTATTCCACCGGCAGCCACGGCGTGGACTGCGATCTGGTCGAGGCGCACAAGTGGTTCAACCTTGCCGCGGCGCAGGGGCACGAAGCTGCCTGCTGGTGCCGCGCCGACGTGTCGGACGAGATGACCGCCCGCGAGATCGCCGAAGCCCAGCGCCGTGCGCGCGAGTGGCTGCGCGGCGAGGCTGACGCTGCCTAACCTTTCTTGAACGGCGTACGCTGGGCCAGGTGAAGCTGGTCCATGCCCACGCCCATGCGCTCGCGGGAAAGGAAATCCTCCACCGCGTCGCGAAACCCCGGATCGGCGAGGTAGTGCATCGACACCGTCGCCACCGGTTCATACCCGCGGGCCAGCTTGTGCCCGCCCTGCGCGCCCGCTTCCACGCGGTCCAGCCCCAGTTCTATCGCCGCGTCGATGGCGCGGTAGTAGCACAGCTCGAAATGCAGGAAGCGCCTGTCCGACAGGCAGCCCCAGTACCGGCCATAGAGCGCCTGCCCGCCAATGAAATTGAGCGCACCCGCAATGGGCCTGCCGTCTTCGTAGGCCAGCAGCAGCAGCAGGCGGTCCGCCATGCGCTCTCCCATCAGGTCGAACGCCGCGCGCGTCAGGTAGGGCGTGCCCCATTTGCGCGCGCCGGTATCCTGGTAGAACAGCCAGAAAGCGTCCCAGTGCTCGGGTCGGATGTCGTCGCCCGTCAGCGCCTTTACCTCCAGCCCCTCGTTCGCGGCGCGCCGTTCCTTGCGCAGGTCCTTGCGCTTGCGGCTGGTGAGATCGGCGAGGAACGCCTCGAAGCTGTCGTAATCGCGGTTGTACCAGTGGAACTGGATATCCTCGCGCCGCAGCCAGCCGGCATCCTCGAACAATTGTTGCTGGGCAGGCTCGATGAACGTCGCGTGCGCGCTCGACCAGCCGTTCTGCTGCACCAGTTGCTCCGCCGCGCCCAGCAGCAGCGGGGCGTAGCTATCGTCCGCCAGCAGCAGGCGCGGCCCCGTGCCGGGCGTGAACGGCACGCTCACCTGAAGCTTGGGATAGTATTCCCCGCCCGCGCGGTGCCAGGCATCGGCCCAGGCGTAGTCGAACACGTATTCGCCCTGGCTGTGGCCCTTCAGGTAGCTGGGAAGTGCGCCCACCAGCTTGCCCGAGGCATCCTCCAGCAGCAGCGGGGCGGCCTGCCAGCCCGTGCCGGGACCGACGCTGCCCGATTCCTCGAGCAGGGAGAGGAAGGCATGGCTAGTGAAGGGGTTGTCCTTGCCCGCCAGCGCGTCCCACTGGGCGGCGGGAACGTCGCCGACTGCCGGGGCTACTCTGGCGGTGAGGGAGGATTCGGCCATCGGCCTTAATCTAGGCACCCGCCTCCCATGCTGCCACCCCCGGACCTTCGGCTATGGGCACCGCCCCTGCCTGCAAGGCGGTTTCCACGTGGGCGGCGCTGCGCACGGTCCATGTGAACAGCGCCCGGCCCTTGCGCGTTTGCGTCTTTGCGAGGCCGCTGGGCAGGTCGCGAATGTCGAGGGCGAGGAAATCGGGCTTCGCATGGGACACCGACAGGCGGCGCTTGATGCTGTCGATCAACGTGCGCGCATTTTGCTCTGTCACCACCAGCCCGCGCAGCACTTCCGGCTCCTTGCCGGCGAACCAGCGCGGGATGCGCGGGTCGAAGCTCATCACGCCTACCGCGCCCGTGTACCCGTCGAGATCGCGGCGCACGGCGCGGCACAAGGCAGCGACGGGGCGACGGTCGTCGCTCTTGAGTTCCAGCAGCAGCGGCACTTTCCCGTCGACGAGATCCAGCAGGTCGCGCAGCGTGGGGATGGTTTCTTCGCTGCCGGTCAGCGTTATGGCGGTAAGCTCGCCGACGGGAAGAGCGCCCATGGCCCCTTCCCGCCCCGTCAGCCGCGCAAGGTCCGCATCGTGGAAAACCATGGCACGCCCGTCGCTGCTCTTGCGGATATCGCACTCGATGCCGAGGCCCGCCGCGCTGGCCGCCCTGAATGCTGCCAGCGAGTTTTCCGGCACACCGGTATCGTGCAGCCCGCGATGGGCGTAGGCGCCCGAATGCAGCGCGGCGAGTTTGCCAGGCCGTTCGAGGTCAGCGTGGCCCAATGGCGATCACCGCGTCCACTTCCACCGCCGCACCCACCGGCAGGCTGGGTACGCCCACGGCGGCGCGGGCGTGGCGGCCCTTGTCGTCGAAAACCTCGGCCATCAGGTCGGACGCGCCGTTCACCACCTTGTGCTGGTCCGTGAAATCGGGCGTGCAGGCGACGAAGCCGCCCAGCTTGACGATCCGCTCCACCCGGTCGAGCGAGCCGATCTCGTGGCGAAGCTGCGCCAGGATCATCAGGCCGCAGGCCCGCGCGGCGGCAATTGCCTTGTCGAGATCGACGTCCTTGCCCAGCGTGCCGGTCACCACCTCGCCATCGATGAAAGGGAGCTGCCCCGACACGAAAGCGAGATCGCCCTGCACCATCACCGGCACGTAGCTGGCCAGCGGAGGAGAGACTTCCGGCAGTTCGATACCGAGTTCCTGAAGGCGCGCCTCGATGCTCATTGTTTCTCTCCGTGCAGGGTTTCCATGATCCATGGCAGGGCATCCGTCCACTTGTCTATCCGCGCGTGGGCGTGGCCGGCCTTGTGCGCGCAGGGCACATGCGGGGCAATGGCCGGTTCGCCCACGAAATGCAGGCGATGGACGTGGGGGATCGTCTCCATCGCCGATTCGTGGTGCTTGGCGATATCGTCCACGAAGACGATCCGCTGCGATCCGTGCTCTTCCACGATGCGCGACAGTGCCCCGCCTTTCGGCCCCTGGTTGGTGTAGACCGGCGCTGTGATGCCGAGCGATTCCAGCTGGCGGCGGCGCGCCTCGTTGCGTTCGTCGACGAGGTTGGTGAGCACCACCACGTCGGCCTCGCGCTGCAATTCCTGGATCGCGTTTATCGAGCCTTCGATTGGCTCCTGCCTGTCCATCTGCGTATCGAAGAAACCGCCCAGCAGGGACCAGACCTCCTTCTCCTCCATCGCCTGCTCGCTGCCGCGACGGCGCATGGACTGGACGAAGGGATCGCCTTCCAGCTGGAACTCGATATCATGCTCGGCATCCAGCCAGTCGCGGAAATGCCGGACCATGTGCAGCAGCACTTCATCGCAATCGGTGACGACGAGGGGGCGACCAGTGTTGGAAAGTGGGGTCATCGGCGCAGGTCCTTTCGGGCAGCCACAAGCGTTTCAGGCGGCACGTCCAGCGCCTCTGCCGCGCCCAGCAGGTCCGGCTCGTGCTGGCTGAGGAAATCGAGCACGGCGCGGTGCGTGGAAATCTCGCCGATCGATTCGCGCAGGCCATCGGGGGAAAGGCCAGTCAGATCGAGAAAGCGGTGCGCCCGGCGCTCGTCCGCCAGAACCCAGCCGAGGGCGGCAAGGGCCAATGCCGAAGCATCCTTTACGTAATCTTCACCTGTGTTAAGAATGGTTGGCAGTCCGTAAATAAATATAAGTGTTTGGTTGTCCCTCCATCGGGTCGGAGGGGTTCGGGGGCTAAATGACGAAGCGTATCCTCGTTGTCGAGGACAACGATCTTAACCGGAAACTTTTCTGCGACGTGCTGCAGGCAGGTGGCTTTTCCGTCGAGCCGGTGGCCGATGGCAATCTCGCCATCGAGGCCGCCCGCGCTTTCACGCCCAACCTGGTCGTCATGGATATCCAGTTGCAGGATGTCTCCGGCCTCGACCTCATATCCATTCTCAAGCACGATGCCGACCTGTGCGAAGTGCCAGTGCTGGCGGTCACGGCCTATGCCGGCAAGGGCGATGAGCAGCGCATCCGCGAATCCGGGGCCGAGGGCTACCTTGCGAAGCCTGTCTCCATCGGGCCCTTCATGGCGGCAGTAAGGGGCCTCGTCGATGGCACGCCCAAGGCGGTTGCCAGCTAGCCTGCGTCAGACAGTGTATTCGATGGCGGCCACCGCCAGCGTCAGCACCATCCCGGCGATGAACAGCCTGTAGGCATAGGTCAGGTAGCGATACTTGCGCCGCTGCAGCACCAGCCCGTTCTGGTAGAGATCGCGCAGCATCATGCGGAACATCGTTTCCTCGTCCTGCATCCGGCCGAGGAATTCGTCCGCCCACTCCTCCTCGTCGCGAAAGGTGAAGTGGCCGAAGAACAGCGGGTTCTGCTGCCCGTTCGGCACCTGCGGCGGCCTGAGGATAGACGGCATCACCGCCCACGCTGCCGACAGCGAGCTGAGGAACGCGAAGACGGCGAGGATCGTGAGCGACCACGGCATCTCCCCTTCCAGCGCGCGGCCAATCGCGATGGAGAACACCACGAAGGTCGCACCCATCAGGATCGAGGCCTTCTGGTCCGCCATCTGCGACAGGGCCAGCGTGTTCGATTGCACCGTGCGCAACATCTGCACCGAATTGGCGGCAAACTTGCGCGGCTCGCCGGTTTTCGTCTCGTTCATCGTGCCCCCGCCATTGCGGCCGCCTAACTGCGGCGCTCCTCGTGAACCTGCCAAGAGCCAAACGGCTTGACAAGCAGCGGCGCGAAAGCTTTGCCGCGGGCGTTCGCCTCCCCTATAGGGGGGCGCAACAACAGTAGCCTTTGAGGACATTTCCTGCATGGACCGCGCCGAAGTCGACTCCCGCATTCGCAAGATTATAGAGCCCTTCAACAAGAAGGGCATCGCCATCACCGAGGACACGACCTTCGCCGGCGACCTGGAATTCGACAGCCTGACGGTGATGGACTTCGTCGCCGAGATCGAGGACGAATTCGACATCATCATCTCGATGAACCAGCAGGCCGAGATCGAGAAGTACGGCCAGCTCGTCGATGCCGTGCACGAACTGGTGAGCAGCTGAGGACACTATGAGCGAAGGCATCATGCAGGCGGACCAGCCGCCCGAGCGCACGGGCGACACGCCCGACCTGTTCAGCAAGTTCGACGACACCATCAAGCTGCGCGAGGATCTGCTCGCCAGCGGCGTGGAAGACCCGTTCTCGCTGGTTATGGAGCGAGTTCTCTCTCCCACCCGCGCGATCTGCAACGGGCGCGACACGATCCTGCTGGGCACCTACAACTACATGGGCATGACGTTCGATCCGGACGTGGTGGCCGCCGGGCAGAAGGCGCTGGCCGATTTCGGCTCCGGCACCACCGGCAGCCGCGTTCTGAACGGCACCTACCAGGGCCACAAGGAGTGCGAGGACGCGCTGCGCGAGTTCTACGACATGGACCACGCGATGGTCTTCTCCACCGGCTACCAGGCGAACCTCGGCATCATTTCCACTATCGCGGGCAAGGGCGACTACGTCGTGCTCGACATCGATAGCCACGCCTCCATCTGGGATGGCTGCGCGATGGGCAACGCCGAGATCGTGCCGTTCAAGCACAACGACATTGCCGCGATGGAAAAGCGCCTGAAGCGCATTCCCGAGGGCGCGGGCAAGCTGGTGGTGCTGGAAGGCGTCTACTCGATGCTGGGCGACATCGCCCCGCTGAAGGAAATGGTGAAGATCGCCAAGGACAACGGCGCGATGGTGCTGGTGGACGAGGCGCACTCGATGGGCTTCATCGGCGAACACGGTCGCGGCGTGGTGGAGCAGGCAGGCGTCATCGACGATGTCGATTTCATCATCGGCACGTTCTCGAAAAGCGTGGGCACGGTGGGCGGCTTCTGCGTCTCCAACCATCCAAAGTTCGAGATCATGCGCCTGGTGTGCCGCCCTTACGTCTTCACCGCCAGCCTGCCGCCCAGCGTGGTGGCCACGGCGGCAACATCGATCCGCAAGCTGATGACGGCGAAGGACAAGCGCGAGCACCTGTGGAAGAACTCGCAGCGGCTGCACTCCGGTTTGACCGAGCTCGGCTTCAAGCTGGGCACCGACGAGCCGCAGAGCGCCATCGTCGCGGTCATCATGCCGGACCTGGAAAAGGGCGCGGCCATGTGGAGCGCGCTGCTGACCGAGGGGCTCTACGTCAACCTCGCCCGCCCGCCGGCCACGCCCGCCAACATGACGCTGCTGCGCTGTTCGCTGTGCGCCGAACATTCGGACGAAGAGGTGGAAACCATTCTCGGCATGTTCGAACGCGCCGGGAAGGCCGTGGGTATCATCTGATCCGGAACGGTGCCGCGAACTGCTCGTCTTGATCGGGAAAGGAGATTTTCCCATGAAGACGACCAACACCGGCAGCGCGACTTACGAGGGCCTTGGCAAAGGCGGCAAGGGTCACGTGTCCACCGGCTCCGGCGCGCTCCCCGCGCAGCCCTACGGGTTCCAGACCCGGTTCGAGGACGAGCCCGGCACCAACCCGGAAGAACTGATCGCGGCGGCCCATGCCAGCTGCTTCACCATGGCGCTGAGTTTCAAGCTGGCAGAGGCCGGGCATACCGATGGTTCGGTCGTCACCCATGCCGAAGTCACGCTGGAAAAGGACGATGCCGGTTTCAAGGTGACGAAGTCGGCGCTGAGCGCCAAGGGCAAGGTGCCGGGGCTGGACCAGGCGAAGTTCGAGGAACTGGCGAAGGAGGCCAAGGAAGGCTGCCCGATCTCCCGCCTGCTCGATACCGAGATTACCCTGGAGACGAAGTTCGAGGGCTGATCGGGCTTTGCCAATCGGTCAGCCGGGAAACTTGTCCCGCGACCGGTTGGCAAGCGCCACCAGCGACAGCATCACCGGAACCTCCACCAGCACGCCGACCACCGTGGCCAGCGCGGCCCCGCTGGAAAGCCCGAACAGGCCGATGGCCACCGCCACGGCCAGCTCGAAGAAGTTCGACGTGCCGATCAGCGCGCAAGGCGCCGCGATGGCGTGCGGCACGCGCCACGCCCAGGCCGCGGCGTAGGCCACGGCAAAGATGCCGTAGGACTGGATGATGATCGGGATGGCGATCAGCACGATCAGCACTGGCTGGCCGACGATCGTCTCTGCCTGGAAGGCGAACAGCAGCACGACGGTGGCGAGCAATCCGAGGATCGAGAACGGTTTCAGGCGCGCCGTAAATGCCTCGACAGCGTGCGCGTCGCCTTTCGCCCGCGCGGTGATCGCCCGGCGCGTCAGCCAGCCGGCCAGCAGCGGTATGGCAACGTAGAGCACGACAGACAGCAGCAGCGTATCCCAAGGTACCACGATGTCCGTAACGCCCAGCAGCAGAGCAACAATAGGCGCGAAAGCGACGATCATGATCAGGTCGTTCACCGACACCTGCACGAGCGTATAGGCCGGATCGCCCTTCGTGAGCTGTGACCACACGAACACCATCGCGGTGCACGGCGCGGCTCCCAGCAGGATCAGCCCGGCAATGTACTGCTGCGCCTCGTCCTGCGCGATCAGGCCGGAATACAGGTAATCGAAGAACAGCACCGCAAGGGCCGCCATCGTGAAAGGCTTGACCAGCCAGTTTACCGCCAAGGTGATGATCAGTCCCTTGGGTTTCGTGCCGACATCGCGGATCGCGCCGAAATCGACGGCCACCATCATCGGGTAGATCATCGCCCAGATCAGCACCGCGACGACGAGATTGACCGAGGCATATTCCAGCCCCGCAAGGCCCGCCGCCACTCCGGGCGCGATCAGGCCGAGCGTCACGCCCGCAGCTATGGCGAGTGCGACCCAGACGGACAGGTAGCGTTCGAACGATGCCATCAGGTCGCCCCCTCGCTTTGCTTGCCGATGTCGATCAGTGCATCGCGCCATTCGCGCGCCGTCATCGAATCTTCGTCCAGCGCCAGCATCGCCTCGACCCGCTGGGTGAGGCGCGCATAGGCGGTTTCGAAACCGGACAAGTCACCGTCGATATGCGTGCCGTCCGCCGCCACGCTGGCGGGATCGGGGATGCCCCAGTGTGCCTGCACCGGATGGCCAAATTCCGGATTCATGGGCCATACCGGACAACTCTCCCCTTTTGCATTGTCGCACACGGTAATGACGGCGTGCATGGCCGGCGCGCCCTGTCGTGCGAAGACATCCCAGCTCTTGGACGAGAGGCCGTCCACCGCGTGCCCCTTCGCCGCCAGCAATTCCAGCGCCAGCGGGTTGGGCACGCCGCGCGGTGTGCTGCCGGCGGAAAACGCGGCGAAGCGCCCCGGTGCGGCATCGCGGAGGATCGCCTCGGCAAGGATCGAGCGGGCCGAGTTGGCGGTGCAAAGGAACAGCACGTTGCGCATGGAGTCAGCAGGCTCCGGCAGTGCGCGGGTCGCCAGAGCGAAGGCCGTCATTGGCTTCGCAGCCCTCCCCCTCGCAGCAGTTCTCTGTGAGGAATGCCATCAGCGCGTTCATGCGTGGGTAGTCCGCGCTGTAGATCAGCGAGCGACCCTCTCGCCGTTGTGTAACAAGCCCGGCCTCGTGCAACTGTGAAAGGTGGAACGATAGCGAGGATGCAGGGATACCCAGCCGCTGCGCAATATCGCCTGCGGCCAGTCCATCCTTGCCCGTGCGCACGAGCAGGCGGAACACCTCCAGCCGCGAATCCTGCGCGAGCGCCCCAAGGGCCGCGATAACGTCTTGCTGCTTCATTTCGACGCTTATCGAAATATCAGCCCGCCAGCGCAAGCGTTATTTCGACTACTATCGAATTAAATTTGTTCCATCGACGTGACGTTGGCGCATGGATCGGACGAATCCGCCTCGCCCTCGTGGCCGCCCAGCTGGGTGATGGCGATGAAACCGGCCACCACCAGTACGACGAACACCGTGGTGACGGTGCCCAGGTACTTGTCGATAATCGCCTTGATCGGCGCGCCGAAGAACTGGAACAGCACGCCCACCACCATGAAGATCAGCGCCCGGCCCGCGATCGCGGCGAGGATGAAGGTGACGAGGTTCATCTCGATGAACCCGGCGGTGATGGTCATCAGCTTGAACGGTATCGGCGTGCCTGCCGCCAGGAACACCGCGGCCGCGCCCTGTTCTCGGATATAGCAGGCGGCCTTGGGGAAGCTGTCGGTCAGGCCCAGCACGCCGATCAGCCATTCGCCCACCGCCTCGTAGAGAAAGTATCCGATGAGGTAGCCGAACAGGCCGCCCAGCACCGAGGCAATGGTACAGATCAGCGCGAACCGGATCGCCCGCTTCGGCTCTGCCAGGCACATCAGGCCCAGCAGCGGGTGCGGCGGAATGGGGAAGAAACTCGATTCGATGAACGAGAAGAACGCCAGCCACCACTGCGCGTGGGGATGCGCGGCCTTGGCCATCGTCCAGTTGTACAGTCCGCGAAGCATGGAAGATCCCTGAAGGTTTCGCGGCATCTACGGCAGGTTCACCCGCCCCGCAAGTGCAAGGACATTCCAACAAAATAACCTATTTGGCACTTTCATATTGACATCGTCACACTGTTTGGTTAGAGAAACGGAACATCGCGATAAACCGAGTCGGCGCCGACCCATTGAGGAGGCGCTTCAAGGGCGGTCCCGTTACGGGAGCCGCCCTTTTTCGTGCCCGCACGCCGCGCTCGGCAATCGCTCAGGACAAGGGCGGGATCACATGTCGAAACGCGTAAAACCGCGCAAGGAACAGCGGGGCCAGAACCTGAAACAGAACTGGAAGCACGTCTTCCTGGAAGAGCTGGCCGAAACCTCGAACGTCACGAAGGCAGCGCAGAAGGCCGGAGCCATGACGTCCTACGTCTACAAGTGGCGCCGGGAAAACCCGGAATTCCGCGCCCAGTGGAGCGCGGCGCTGCTGGAGGGTTACGAGCACCTTGAAATGGAAACGCTTGAGCGGCTGCGCTTCGGCACGCCGCCGGGCGAAACGAAATTCGATATCGCCAATGCCCTGCGCCTGCTGACCGCTCACCGCGAGGCAGCGGCCAAGGAAAAGGCCCGGCAGGGCAAGCGCGACAAGGCCACCGTGCTCGCCAGCCTGAATGCCAAGCTGGACCGGATGCGCGCACGCCGTGCCGCGGCGGAAAAGCTGTTGAAGGAGGATGGCGTCGTGAAGGGTGTTAGCGAAGTTGGAGCCAATGGAGGAAATTGAGCGCGGCAAAGCGCTCGCCAAGGCGGAAGACCCGGAACGCTATGATTTCCTCGACGAACTGAACGCGGCAGAACGCGACCTGCTGGAATACCACTGGCCCCTGTGGGCTCGGCGCGAGCAGATGCCTCCTGCCGATAGCTGGCGGCTGTGGCTGATCTGTGCCGGTCGCGGCTTCGGCAAGACCCGCGCCGGGGCCGAATGGGTGCGCCACGTGGCGGAGGATAACCCCGATGCCCGCATCGCCCTCGTCACCCGATCCATCGCGGAAGCACGGGCGGTGATGGTGGAAGGCGAAAGCGGCATTCTCGCCTGCCACCTCTACCCGGACGGGCCGGAATTCGAGCCCTCGCTGCGGCGACTGACCTGGCCCAATGGCGCGCAGGCAACGCTTTATTCCGCCAGCGAGCCGGAAAGCCTGCGCGGTCCGCAACATGGTTACGCCTGCCGCACAGGCGCAGAAGGAATTTACCGTGAACGAGGCCTTCGCCCTCATCGATGCCCTTCTCCACATCGCCGCCGAAGGCGAGGCGAGCGAGCCGCCCGCCTCTCCCGCAGATGGCGAATGCTGGATCGTGGGCGCGGAACCATCCGGCGAATGGTCCGGCCAAGCAGGTGCGATCGCCTGTCGGCAGGGGGGCACCTGGTTGTTCCTCATGCCCTCCGAAGGTCTCACCCTGTTCGACAAGGCCGCCGGCTGCACGGTGCGCTTTGCCGACGGTTGGCACCGGGCAACTCCGGTCGCCCTTCCCGATGGCGGCAGCACGATCGACGCGGAAGCGCGTACAGCAATTGCCGATATTGTCGGCGCTCTCGAATCGCTGGGCATCCTGCCCGATTCGTAATGGAAACTTTGGGCGCCTGATGCGTAAGACAGGGGAATACAGTCCAAAGGAAACGCCATGCACCGCCATACCTTCCCCCTCGCCGCAATTGCCGTTCTCGCCACCGCTGCCTGCGCCACTCCCTACGAGCAGGAAGCCACGGAAATCGGCAGCGCCATGATCCAGGATCGTTCGGGCAACGATGTCGGCACGGCCATGCTCTATTCGCAGAATGGCGAGGTAATGGTGTCCGTTTCGCTCGAGGGCCTTTCCGAAGGTACCCACGCCGTCCACCTGCACACGACCGGCGATTGCAGCGCCAGCGATTTCACATCCGCCGGCGGCCACCTGAACCCGATGGGCAACCAGCACGGTACGCAGAACCCGCAAGGCGCGCACCTTGGCGACTTGCCCAACGCCGAAGTCTCCAGCGCGGGCATCGGGACGGTCAGCACGACACTGCGCGGTTCCAGCGCAACCGTGATCCCGCAGATATTCGACGCCGATGGCACCGCCCTGGTAGTCCACGAAGGCGCGGACGACTACATGAGCGACCCGGCAGGCGCAGCGGGCAGCCGCGTGGCGTGCGGCGTCTTCTCCCGCAGCTGAGGTCGCTCAATCAGGCTTGGAGGCGTAGCGGGTCGTGTCCTGCACGCCCGCTTCGGCAAAGCCTTTCAGGCGAAGGCGGCAACTGTCGCAAAGTCCGCAGGCTTGCCCGTCAGGCGTGGGATCATAGCAAGACCAGCTCCATGCCGGGTTCAGGCCGAGCCGGTCGCATTCGCTGGCGATATCCGCTTTCGTCATATGCTGAAGGGGCGCGTGTATTTCGAAGGGACGGCCTTCCACGCCCTGCTTCGTACCCAGACGCGCGGTTTCCGCGAAGCTGGCAATGAACTCGGGTCGGCAATCCGGGTAGCCCGAATAGTCGAGCGCGTTCACTCCGATGAAGATGTCGCTGGAACCCGAACTCTCGGCAAAGGCCGTTGTCAGGGCCAGGAACAACAAGTTGCGCGCCGGGACATAGGTGACAGGGATATCCTCTCCCAGGCCGCCCTTGGGAACATCGATATCGTCCGTAAGAGCCGAGGCGCCGAACTGGCGCAGGTCCAGCGGCAACTGCACGTGCCGCTCTACCCCGAGCTTCTCGGCAATAACCCTCGCGCTTTCCAGCTCCCGCCGGTGGCGCTGGCCATAGTCGATCGATAGCGCATGAAGCCGGTAGCCCTGCTCACGGGCCAGAGCGCCCGTCACCATGGAATCCAGTCCGCCCGAGAGAAGGACGACGGCGATCTTCGTGTTATCGGTCATGTCTGCGCGCTAGGCATTCAAGCTGCCGCGGGCAAGCGGAAGCCGCCTGTCAACAGGAGCCGACGTGCCGAGCCTCGCCTTCAATGGAAAACGGCGCGCCGCCGTGGATACCCTGGCTGCGTATCTGCACCACGTCGGGTCCTTCGCGGCGAATGGTCGTGCGGCCATACCCGTTGCCCCGACACGTATACTGTACCGTGACTTCGTTCCGCTCATCCTGCACAACGAAGCGATCGCAATTCGGCTGGCGATGGCGCAACTGGATGAATTCCCGGCCAGTGCGCAGGCAGATTCGCTGAGTTGTCCCTTCGGGACGCAGACGCAATTCCCACGCGCCCTTGTCGAGGGAATTGAGCATCGCCAGTTCGGGCGCCTGGGCAGAGGCAGGGGTCAGCGCCATGGCAGTCGCCACTGCCGCGCTCGCAATACCAAACCTGCCCTTGATGCCTGACACGGTATTCTGCTCCTTCAACAGGCTGTGTAGCACGAATTAGATGAACGACCAATTGCACTGCAGTTACGACGAACTGTTAGTCCAGAATTGGGAAGACTTTCGAGCAGAACGCACAATCGACGAGTATTATCCCATCCTCGTCGGCCATGTCGCGGCGATCTTCCTTGGGGAACCGCGACAGTACATCTTCGAAATGCTCGACGGTACAGCGACAACCCTTGGAAAGGGACGCCCCCGGGCTGATCAACACCTTTTCCTCTTCGTGATAGAGACGCCAGATCATTTCCTCGAGCGACAGACCGGCCTCGACCAGTTCCTCGTGCCGCAGGCTCTCCGCCATCACGGACACGTGCTCCCACTCGGGATCGTCCATGCGAACATGGAGGCGTTCGCGTCCTTCCTCACCCTCCGGCAGGTGCTGGACCAGCAATCCTGCCGCAGTCGTTCGTCCTGAACCGGAAGTAATGGCCGTGCGGATCAGCGTGGGAATTTGCTCGCTCTGGGCGAAATAGCTCTCCACGGCCGCCGAAAGCGAGTTGCCTTCCAGCGGAACGATGCCCTGGTAACGCTTGCCGGTCTTCGCGATATCGAAAGTGATGGCAAGATGCGCCTTGCCGAACAGCGCCTCGAGCGAGGGATTGGCGCCCTCGGCTGCCATCTGTTCCTCGTCGTGCTCCACGTAACCGCGGATCTGGCCGTCGCGGTAATCGCACACCAAAAGGCTTACGATACCGCCCTCGCCTTGCGCCTGCATGGTAAGCTGGTCGCCCTCGTCCTTCAGCAGCCCACCCATCAATGTTACCAGAACAAGAGCCTCCGCCAGCACGTGCTTGAGCGCGGGAGGATAATCATGCGCGGACAGCACGTCTTCCAGGACGGGGCCAAGCCGCACAGCCCGCCCGCGCGAATCGCGCGAGGGGATGGAGAAGCCCAGCAGTTCGTCGGAGAATGTCTCGGATTGGGTATCGCTCATGCGCCTCATATGGGGCGCGGTGTGGCTTTGTGAAGCGCGCTCAGCCCAGCTTTCCGAAACACCACAGCAAGACAGACTTCTGCGCGTGGATGCGATTCTCCGCCTCGTCGAAGACAACGGATTGCGGCCCCTCGAAGACATCCGCACTCACCTCGTCGCCGACGTGGGCGGGAAGGCAGTGCAGAAAGATGGCATCGCGCTTGGCCCTGGCCATCAATGCCCCATCCACCCGGTACGGCTCCATTGCCGCCAGCTTTTCCTCGGCGTGCGCCTGACCCATCGAGATCCACGTGTCCGTGACGATGACGTCGGCTCCTGAAGCCGCTTCGGCAGCGTCCTGCGTCAGGGTGACCCTCGAGCCGGCGGAACGCGCCATCTGCACGAATTCCGCTTCGGGTTCGAAACCTGCCGGCGTTGCCACCCGCACGTTGAACTTCATCAAGGCCGCTGCCTCGAGAATCGAATGCAGCACGTTGTTGCCATCGCCGAACCACGCCACCTCGAGGCCCGGTAGCGCCTTGCGATGCTCGATCACGGTCAGCAGGTCGGCGACAATCTGGCAAGGGTGCGAGCGATCCGTCAGGCCGTTGATGACCGGCACATGCGCATATTGCGCCATTTCCTCGATCTTGCCGTGATCGTCGGTGCGAACCATGATGGCATCGGCCATCCGGCTTAGCACACGCGCCGTATCGGCAATCGATTCCCCCCGCCCGAGTTGCGACGTGCCTGCGTCCAGGATCAAGGCCGAACCGCCAAGCTGACGCATGGCGATATCGAAGCTGACCCGCGTGCGGGTGGAGCTTTTCTCAAACACCATCGCCAATACATGGCCCGCGAGCGGCTGGTCCGTGTCGGGCATGCCTCTGGGCCAGCCACGCCGGGCGCGCTTGCGATCCTGCGCATCGTTGATCATCGCCGCGATGGCGTGGCCACCGGCATCCGACAGGTCGAGAAAATTGCGCACCACCGGCGCAACGTCGAGCGGGGGCTTGTCGGTCATGAGTCTGACGGAACCTCGAAATCTGCAGCGGCTGCGGAAAGCTTCTCGAAGAACTCGTCGATCTCGGCATCCTCGATCACGAGGGGCGGCAGCAGCCGCAACGTGGAATCGCCCGCGGCCACGGTAAGCAACTGGTGATTGTCACGCAGGTGAACCATGAACGGTCTCGGCTCTACCTTCATCTTGATGCCCAGCATCAAACCCATGCCGCGCACGCTTTCGAACAGTTCGGGATAGTTGCCGATAAACTGCTCCAGCCTGCTGCGCAGCCGCTCGCCCTTAGCACGCACTTCGGCCAGGAATTCCTCGTTGGCAACGGTATCCATCACCGCATTGCCTGCCGCCATGGCCAGCGGATTGCCGCCATAGGTGGAACCATGTGTGCCGATCACCATGCCGCGCGCTGCCTTTTCCGTGGCGAGGCACGCACCAAGCGGGAAGCCGCCGCCGATACCCTTCGCTGTCGCGAGCACATCCGGCTCGATGCCGTACTGCTCGTAAGCATAGAGGGTACCGGTGCGCGCCACACCGCACTGGACTTCGTCCAGTACAAGCATCAGGTCATGCTCGTCGCACAGCTGGCGCAGGCCGGTCATGAATTCCTGCGTGGCCGGGCGGATGCCGCCTTCGCCCTGGATAGGCTCGACCAGGAAGCCTGCCGTGTGCGGCCCGATTGCCGCCTTTGCAGCTTCCAGATCGTTGAACTCGACGTACTTGAAACCGGGCAGAAGCGGGTTGAAACCCTTGTGCATCTTCTCCTGGTTCGACGCACTGATCGTGGCCATCGTGCGGCCGTGGAAGGCGTTCTTGAACGTGATCAGTTCGTACTTCTCTTCGTTCCCCGCATGCTGGTGATAGGCGCGCGCTGTCTTGATCGCGCACTCGACCGCTTCGGCGCCGGAGTTTGTGAAGAACACCGTATCGGCGAAGGTGGTGTCGACCAGCTTTTGCGCCAGTTCCTCACCCTGCGGACTGCCGTAGAGGTTCGAAACGTGCATCAGCTTGGCGGCCTGCTGCTGGATCGCCCCGATCAGGCCGGGATGCGAATGGCCGAGCAGGTTCACTGCGATGCCGGCGGCGAAATCGAGGTAGCGGGTGCCGTCTTCGTCGATCAGGTGGCAATTGTCGCCCTCGACGGGCCGGACGCCGCACCGTGGATAGACGGGCATCAGCGGAGTGATGGACATTGGGATTTTCCTTGAGCAAGCGTGCAATCAAAAAAGCGGCCTCGCCGGACCGCCAATAGCTCTCATCTAGGAGGGTGGTGGCGACCGGTCAAACATACACGGCCGCCACTACCTTGGCTGGTGGGCGCGGGCTCAGCCCTGCACCGGCACCAGGTTGACGGCCGAGTACTTGCCTCGTCGATCGACTTCGAGATCGAATTCGAATCGGCCTCCTTCGGCAATGCCGGGGAGGCCCGAACGTTCTACCGCGCTGATGTGCACGAAAGCGTCTTCCTTGCCATCGTCGCGCGTAATGAAGCCAAAGCCCTTCATGGTGTTGAAGAACTTCACCGTGCCCACGGCCTTTTCACCGGTCAGCTCGCGCTGCGGGCCCTTGGGTGCGGACTGCACTTCGATCACATCGCCAACCACCTGGAGATCGGCAGCAGAAACCTTACCGCCACGATCCACGAGGTTGAACTGCAATTCCTGCCCTTCGGCCAGCCCTTCCAGCCCGGCGCGTTCGACCTGACTGATGTGGACGAACACATCCTCGCCGCCCTCATCGCGCTGGATGAAGCCGAAGCCTTTCTGGGCGTTGAAGAACTTTACCTTGCCCTGGCCCGTGCCGACGACCTGGGCGGGCATGCCGCCACCGCCGCCGCGCGGACCGCCACGGCCACCGCCGCCACCGAAGCCACCGCCCCGGTTGCCGCCGCCGAAACCACCGCGGTCTCCGCCGCCGTAGCCGCCGCCACGATCATCGTTGAAGCGGCCACCGCCGCCAAAGCGGTCATTCCCGCCATCGCGCCAGCCGCCGCCTTCCATGGGCGGAGGTCCGTCCATGAAGGGATCGAAACCTTCTTCGCCGATATTGTCCCGCTTGTCGCGCCCCCGACCGCGACGCCCTCGATCATAACCCATGTATACGTAAAACCTTCAATCCCGCCCTCGTCGAAAATTGCAGCCGATGGCGCGAGCGAACTTTCCATCGACCGGGTGCGACGGACCTGCCCTGTCGCTCCTGCGTGCATGTATAACGGAGAAAGCGCCCCGACGCGAACGATTTAAGATTACGCCACTGTGACACTGCTGCAACGGCCTGCTCTTGCCCTTCAGCACAGGTTATCGCATTCCCTTCCCGAGGATAACGCGGCACGTGCCGCTCGCCAGCAAGGGACACGCAATGGCCGAATTCAAGCGACTGACCGATACCGTGTGGGCCAGTCCGCAGCTCAGTGTTGACGATGTAAGCGAGGCGGCCGCGCAGGGATTCGGCCTGATAGTCAACAACAGGCCGGACGGCGAATCCGAAGGCCAGCCCGATGGCCAGGCGATAGAGGAGGCGGCGCGCGACAGGGGGATGGACTATGCCGCCATCCCCGTGGACCATTCCGGCTTCAGCCAGCCACAGGTCGAAGCCATGGCGCAGGCGATTGAAAAGGCGAATGGAAAGGTCCTTGCATATTGCCGTTCCGGCACCCGTTCGACATTCCTCTGGGCGTTGGCAGAAGCGCATCGGGGCAAGGATCCGGATGCGTTGACGCGCGCAGCCGCTGCCGCCGGATACGATATCAGCGGCATCAGGCCGACACTGGAAATGCTCTCCGCGAACAGCCACGACTGACCCGGTGCCGGCCGCGCTGCTGCAATTCCTCGGCTCTCTGGCAGCCGTCGCGGCAATCGTCGCCCTCGCCTGGCTCGTCGGCTCCCGACAAGGCGCACACCTTTCCGACGAGAAGGAAGCGCGCGAACTGTTCAGGCTGGCGCCCGGAGGTTTCGAGCCGGTCGATCTAGCCCTGGACACCCAAGGCGGCGCGGCGATTGCCCGCGATGCTGATGGGCGGCTGGCCATATTGATGCCGCATGGCAACCAGTTCGTCTTCAGGCTGCTCCCCCCGGGCATAGCAATCGAGGCGAAGGGTGATTCGCTAGTCATAGCGTGCCTGCCAGGAATGCGGATCACCATCGGCGAAGGCGTGGGGGTCTGGGCCACTGCTGACAGTGGTGATAATAGCGCCTGATGCCTTTCGACCCTGTCGCCTATGCAATTCCCGTATTCGTGGCGCTCATTCTTGGCGAGCTGCTCTGGACGCGCTTTGCCGGTGATGCCCGCGCATATGAGTGGCGAGATACCGGCACGTCACTCGCCATAGGCCTCGGCAGCACCGTGGCAGGCGCAATCACGGGCGGTTTGACGGCTGCCCTGCTGGGGTGGGTCCACGGGTTCGCGCCGCTTTCGATCGGGTGGGCGTGGTGGGCCTGGCCGCTGTGCTTCATACTGGATGACCTGGCGTACTACGTTTTTCATCGCAGCGCCCACCGGGTGCGGTGGTTCTGGGCGAGCCACGTCAATCATCACTCCAGCCAGCACTACAACCTCTCCACCGCGCTGCGACAGAGCTGGACTGGCTTCGTCGCCCTGTCCTTCATCTTTCGCCTGCCGCTCGCCTTGGTGGGGTTCGAGCCGGGGATGATCCTCGTCTGCGCGGGAGTGAACCTCGTCTACCAGTTCTGGATCCATACCGAGACGGTGAAGCGCCTGCCGCGATGGTTCGAAGCGGTGATGAACACGCCGTCGCACCACCGGGTCCACCATGCCGTGAATGCCCGCTACCTCGACCGGAATTATGCGGGCACTTTCATCGTGTGGGACAAGCTGTTCGGCACCTTCACGCCCGAGGACGACGAGGAGCGTATCCGTTATGGCATCGTCAGCCAGCTGGGCACATTCAACCTCTTCTATGCCGTCTTCCACGAATGGATCGGCATCGCCAGCGACGTCTGGAAAGCGCCGTGGCGCCACAAGCTCTCCTACCTATGGCGAGAGCCGGGCTGGAGTCACGATGGCAGCCGCGAAACGTCTGAAATGATTAGGCGGCGCTGGCTGGAGGGTCGGGACGGACAATAGGCAAACAAAAAGGGCCGGGATTGCTCCCGGCCCTTTTCGTATGTGTCGGTGTGAAACCGCTTACATGCCCGAGCCCGGACCGTAAGTGATTTCCACGCGGCGGTTCTGCAGTTCGCGCACGCCGTCGGCGGTGGGCACGCGGGGCATGCTTTCGCCGAATGCTTCGCTGGAGATGCGACCGCCCGGGATGCCGCGACCGGTGAGGTATTCGCGGACCGATGCGTTACGACGCTCTGCCAGGCCCATGTTGTATTCCACCGAGCCGGAACGGTCGGTGTGGCCGGCTAGCATGATGGCTGCGGTGCCGCAATCGCCGTAGGCGGTGATGGCGGAGTTGAGCACGGTGGCTGCTTCCGGAGTGATGGTGGACTCGTCCCAATCGAAGAACACGATGTAGGGGCCCTGCTCGCAGACCGGAGCCGGCGGCGGAGGCGGCGGCGGCGGAGGCGGCGGGGGCGGAGGAGGCGGCGGCGGGGGCGGCGGCGGCGGGGGAGGCGGCGGCGGCGCTTCTTCGCCACCGAACATGAACCGCAGGCCCATCGTGCCCGAGTGCTGGGCGAAATCGGTCGTCAGCGTAATCGGGAGGACCGAGACATCATAGCTGTCGGAATCAGCAAAAATCCGGCGATACTTGTACTCGGCAAACAGCTGCACGTTGTCGGCAATGTTGCCCGAAACACCAGCGATGCCCTGGTAGGCCCAGGTCGCGTCATTGTCGTTCACCAGCTCCACGCCGCTCGGCGCATAGTCGAGATCGACCCAGAAAAGACCCGCCCCGACGCCGAGGTATGGTTCGATGTTGCCCAGCTGGATATCGTACAGGACGTTCGCGAAGACACCGTAGGTTTCCACGTCGCCCGTGCCATCGGCAAGGAAGGCGCCGATCGAACTGTTGGTGGGTTCCTGGCGCAGCAGCACGCGGCCAAGATCGCTGTCATCGATGTTGGCGCCGCCGACAGTCAGGCCGCGATGGTATTCGATATCCATCGCCTGGTAGTTGCCGTCCAGTTCGACACGGAAGCCGTTGTCGAACGCGTAACCAAGCTGCGCGCCGGCCGTCCAGCCCACGCCGACATTGGTTTCGAATTCATATTCTGTCCCGGTCGGAACGGCCGCAACCGGGCCCTGGGCCGGGAGGGTCGCAGTGAACTCACCCTCGTTCTCGGCGTTTTCATTGGCGGCAACACCCCCACTGACACCGATGTATACCTGAGCATGGGCGGTCGCCGGGATGGCAAGCGCTACCATCGAGGCGCTGATAAGAAGCTTCTTCATTTGTTGATCTACCTCTCGCTGTAAGACTGACAATACTAGATCATCGATTGCGCCAATGCAGCAACAAACGAAAATATCCCGACCCGCAAACCGAAGTATTCGCATACCGGCCAACGAAGCCCGCGCGCGCCTTCTGGGAATTTCATCCGATTATCAGATGCTTAAGCGGCAAGGAGATTTGGTTGGCGGATTGCAGTTGTAAAAAGACTACATGAGGTGAAATTTTTTCGCCGCATGTCTCCCCCGGTCAACAGAGCGATCAATCCCCTTGAAATCAAACTGCAAGTTCGCCGGTTTCACCGGTCCTTATGCGGGTTACATCGCCGACTTCCAGGACGAATATCTTGCCGTCGCCGATCGACCCGGTGTTGGCTGCCTCGCGAATGGTCTCGACGATCTTGGGGGCGATCTCGTCGCTGGCGACGATTTCGAGCCGCACCTTCGGCAGCATGTTCACGGCATACTCCGCGCCGCGGTAGATCTCCGTCTGCCCCTTCTGGCGGCCAAAGCCCTTGGCCTCGCACACGGTCATGCCCGCGACGCCGATAACGGCCAGCGCTTCGCGCACCTCTTCCAGCTTGAACGGCTTGATGACTGCGACGACCATTTTCATGCGCGGTTCCCCTGTAGGTTCTGATCCCCGCCACGCCGGGCGGGACACGGCGGCCTTGTAACCGGACACCGGCCCCCACGTGCAACAAAAAAATGGGCCGGAGCTTTACGGCTCCGGCCCTTGCTAAGTTGTACGTTCGCAGGAGGAACGAGTGTTGGCGGGGTCGGGTGGGAGAGGAGAGGTGGTTCCCGCCCCCGCCAATTCGGTGAAGGATCAGGCCTGGCGGGCGAGATCCGGATAGGCTTCCACGCCGGTTTCGTGGACATCGAGGCCAGCGGTCTCGATCTCGGCGGAGGGACGCAGGCCCATGGTCGCCTTGAGAATGAACCACACGATGGCCGAGGCAACCGAGACCCAGACTGCGGTGAGCAGGACGCCCACGAGCTGGCCCATGAAGGTCGCATCGCCCGTCCAGGCCACGATCAGCGTGCCCCAGATACCGGCAAACAGGTGGACCGGGATGGCGCCGACGACGTCGTCGATCTTGAACTTGTCGAGCAGCGGAACGGTGAAGACCACGATGGCGCCGCCGATCATGCCGATCAGGATCGACTGACCTACGGTCGGAGCCAGCGGCTCCGCGGTGATCGACACGAGGCCGGCCAGCGCGCCGTTCATGGCCATCGTCACGTCGGCCTTCTTGTAGCGAAGCTGCGTCAGGATGATCGCGATCACCACGCCGCCACAGGCAGCCATGTTGGTGTTCACGAAAATCTTCGACACGTCCGACACGTCACCCACGGTGCCCATCGCAAGCTGCGAGGCGCCGTTGAAGCCGAACCAGCCGAGCCAGAGGATGAAGGTGCCCAGCGTTGCCAGCGGGATGTTGGTGCCGGGGAACACGTTGACCTTGCCATCGGTATAGCGGCCGAGGCGCGCGCCGAGAATGATGGCACCGACGAGGGCAGCCCAGCCGCCGGTCGAGTGGACCAGGGTGGAACCTGCGAAGTCGGAGAAGCCCCATGCGCTGTCGAGGTAGCCGCCGCCCCATTCCCAGCTGACGACCACCGGATAGATGACGCCGGTCAGCACGGTCACGAAGATGAAGAACGGAACGATCTTGATGCGTTCGGCCAGCGTGCCCGAGACGATCGAGGCGGTGGTGGCGCAGAAGACCATCTGGAAGAACCAGTCGGAGGCAACCGAGTAACCCGTTTCCAGGTCCGCCTCGCCCACGCCCTGCATGCCGTAGGCCGTGCCAGCCATGCCGAACAGGCCGGAGCTGCCTTCGGCAAAGCCGGGATAGGCAATGTTGTAGCCGATAATCCAGAACATCAGGCCGGCAATGGAATATAGGCCGATGTTCTTGAGACACTGGGTGGAGGTGTTCTTGGCGCGCACGAGGCCCGCTTCGAGCATGGCGAAGCCTGCCGCCATCCACATCACCAGGAAGCCGCCGATAAGGAACAGCAGCGTGTTGAAGATATAGGCCGTACCGCCTGATACGGCATCGGCCGCCACTTCGGCGGCGGCATCGGCAGCCGGGGCCGCGAAGGCCGGGCTGGATGCAAGCAGCGCGGTCACAGCGACGGCGCCAGTCTTGAGAATTGCAGATTTCATTTTGTCTGACCCCCTGATCACAACGCGGTTTCGTCGGTTTCGCCGGTGCGGATGCGCGTGGTCGAAGCGAGTTCGAGCACGAAGATCTTCCCGTCGCCGATGCTTTGCGTGCTGGCGGTTTCTTGGATGGTCTCGACGACCTTCGGCATGAGCTCGTCGCTGACAGCGATTTCGAGCTTCACCTTGGGAAGCATGTTCACCGAGTACTCGGCACCGCGGTAGATCTCGGTCTGCCCCTTCTGGCGACCGAAACCCTTCACTTCCGACACGGTCATGCCGGCGACGCCCAGGCCGGCGAGTGCTTCACGCACTTCGTCGAGCTTGAATGGTTTGATGATGGCGATGACGAATTTCATCCCTGACCCCTATGACTTGCCGGGTCGCTCCCGGCCGCAGATGCTGCATTGCAACAGCCGTGCCAAATGGAGGGACGTGAATGTTTTCGGGAACTTGGCGGGATGCTCGGCGATGCGGCGCTCCGCCAGCGCCCAATTCGCAGGCAGCGCGCCTAATTTTTAAGCAGCGTCGAGCCTACGATAGGCTCAATGTCACTTTTATGGGCAAGTGGTCGGATGCCTGCCGGGCCAGCGGGCTGGCGTGGACCTCGGCCTTTTGCAGTTTCCAGTGCGGCGTGTGCATCAGCCGGTCCAGCGCCAGCAGTGGCCTGCGCGCCGGGAAACTCTTGCCGGGTTCCACCATGTCCCAGTGTGCTGCCAGGCCGCGTTCGCCGCCGATGGGGCGTATCCACTCGTTGCAATCGCCCAGCATCACAGCTGGCAGGCCCGGCGCGCGCGAGTTGTTGCACAGGTGTGCGAACTGTCGCTTGCGCAGGAGGCCGGAGAGGTCGAGGTGCATCGAGGTGACGCAGATCTGCTGGCCCTGGGAAAGCAATTGCGCCCGCACCGCTCCGCGCGGTTCCAGCTGGGGGAGCGTCTCGGCTTCAACCTCCAGCACCTCCAGCCTGTCGCGCACCAGCAGGGCGTTGCCATGCCAACCCATGCTGGCAGGCTTGGTGGAATGGGCGACGATCTGCCAGCCGTTTTCGCTGAGTTCCTCCTGATCGAGCACGGCGCGCCGGGCGCCGAACCGCTCGTCCACTTCCTGCAGAGCGATGACATCGGCATCCAGCTCCTCGATCACCGAGAGGATGCGATCGGGATCGCGGCGCCGGTCCAGCCCCACGCCCTTGTGAATATTGTAGCTGGCGAAAGTGAGCTGCATCAGCCGTCCTGCGGCACGTCCCCGGCGATATAGCGGTCCGTGGTGCGCGTCGGCAGGCCGTCGATGCTTTCGCGGCGGCGCTTGTACTTGCCTGCCCATTCCTGCGGGTCGGCATTGGTATGCGCTTTCAGCAGCGTCTTGCGCTCCCGCTCGTATTCCATGAAGGGCACGCCCCAGCCGCAGCTTGTCTGCACGCTTTCCACCTCGATATCGAAGATCTGCCGCGTGCCGGGCAGGAGGATGAAGTGCTGGGCGATCTCGTCCCAGCCGCTTTCCCACGGCAGCACGGGTTTGCCCTTGCCGTAGATGCGCAGGATCAGCGCGGGTTGCTGGAAATTGCAGAACATGAGCGTGATCCGCCCGTCCGCCAGCAGGTGCGCGTTCGTCTCGTTGCCCGATCCACCAAGATCGAGATAGGCGACGCGGTCGGGAGAGAGCACGCGGAAGGTATCGCGCAGCCCTTTGGGCGAGAGGTTGATCCGCGCATCGGCGGCAGCAGTCGCGACGAAGAAGACCGGCTGGTCCTCGATCATCTCGATATGCTTGAAGTTCAGCTCGTCGAAAAAGTCGGACATAGAGGCAGCCTACGCGAGAGGCCGCACCCTGTCACCGTTCCTTGGTGGCGGAGAAGGTCAGGTCCGGGTTCTTCTCTTCCTGATAGCCCACGTCCCACGCGCTCTTTGCCATAAAGACAAGATCACCGTCGCGGTCGCGCGCCAGGTTGCCCTGATTGAACCTCTCGAATTCGCGCAGAGCGGCGTCCGATCCCTTCAGCCAGCGCGCGGTGGCAAAGGGCGAGGCCTCCAGCCCGGCACCCACCTTGTATTCCGCACCAAGCCGCGAAACGAGCACGTCCAACTGCAACTGGCCCACCACGCCCACGATGCTGCTGCCGCCGATTTCCGGGTAGAACACCTGGATCACGCCCTCTTCCGAAAGGTCGTCCAGCGCCTTGCGCAACTGCTTGGTCTTGGTCGGGTCCTTCAACTGCACGCGGCGCAGGATTTCCGGCGCGAAATTGGGCAGGCCGGTGAAGCGGATCTCGTTCTTTTCGGACAGCGTATCGCCCACGCGCAATGTGCCGTGGTTGGGGATGCCGATGATATCGCCCGGCTCAGCCGTGTCGGCGATCTCGCGGTCCTGCGCGAAGAACAGGATCGGGGAATGGACGGCAATGGGCTTGCCGAGGCCCGAGGGGGTCAGCTTCATGCCGCGTTTGAAGGTGCCAGACACCTGCCGCATGAAGGCAATGCGGTCACGGTGGTTGGGGTCCATGTTCGCCTGCACCTTGAAGATGAAGCCGGAAACCTCGTCATGCTCCGGGCCGATCTTCGTCTCGCCAGCGGGCTGCGGGCGCGGCGGCGGGGCGATATGGGCGATGGCATCTATCAGTTCCTCGACCCCGAAGTTCTTCAGCGCGGAGCCGAAGTAGACAGGTGTCAGGTCGCCGTTGCGATAGGCTTCGAGGTCGAACTCGGGATAGCCCGCCTGCGCAAGCTCGGCTTCCTCCGCATACTGTTCGGGGATGTCGGCATTCGCCTCGCGCTTACCGAGATATTCCTTCGAATCGCCTTCGGGCCGCGCCACTTCGCCGGTCTTGAAATCCAGCAGCCCCTCGAACAGGCCGCCCATGCCGATGGGCCACATCTGCGGAGACACGTCCAGCGCGAGCATGTCGGCCACTTCGTCCAGCGTCTCGAACGGATCGCGACCTTCGCGGTCCACCTTGTTGACGAAAGTGATGATCGGCACGGAGCGCAGGCGGCACACCTCGAACAGCTTGCGGGTCTGCGGCTCGATACCCTTGGCCGCGTCGATCACCATGATGGCGGAGTCGACTGCGGTCAGCGTGCGGTAGGTGTCTTCCGAGAAATCCTCGTGCCCCGGCGTGTCGAGCAGGTTGAAGGTGATGGTCTCACCCCCGTTGAGTTCGGCGTATTCCTTTTCGAACGTCATCACGGACGAGGTGACCGAGATGCCGCGCTGCTGCTCGATCTTCATCCAGTCCGACCGCGCCCGCCGCGCGGCACCGCGCGCCTTCACAAGCCCTGCCTGATGGATCGCGCCGCCTTGCAGCAGCAGCTTTTCCGTCAGCGTGGTCTTACCGGCGTCGGGGTGCGAGATGATCGCGAAAGTTCGGCGGTTGGACGTCATGGATCAGCCGCGCAGCTCCGCGCCCTGCTTGGCAGCAGCGGCGACGACCTTGTCGCTGATCGCTTTCAGTTCCTCGTCCTTGAACGATTTCTCGCCCGGTTGCAGCGTCACTTCGATGGCGACGGACTTCTTGCCCTCGGGCACGCCCTGTCCCTCGAACACATCGAACACACGGGCATCCACGATGTTCGCCTTGTCCGCGCCCCTTACAGCGCGCAACAGGTCTGCGGCGGCAAGCTCCTGCGGCACGAGGAAGGCGAAGTCGCGCTCCACCGATTGCAGTGCGGGCGGGGCGAAGTCCGGCTTCTCGAACCCGGCCCCACCTTTCTTTTGGCCCTTCTTGGCAGGGATCGCGTCGAGATAGATTTCCACGGCCACCACCGGCCCGTCGATATCGAAGGCATCGAGCGTTGCGGGATGCAGCGCGCCGAAGCGGGCGAGCACGTTCTTGGGGCCGAGCCGCAGGGTGGCGGACTGGCCGGGGTGGAACTGGCCACCGGCCCCACCCATCACCATCAGCTTGTCGACCGGAGCGCCAGCCTCGGCAAGAAGCGCCTCGGCCTCGGCCTTGGCATCGAAAGCATCGAACTTCGCAGCCTTGCCATTGGCCCAGCCGCGCGGGGTCTTCTCCCCCGCCAGTACGACAGCGAGAGTGGCATGTTCGTCGCTCGACCCGTCCTTCGCGCGCAGGTAACGGCGACCGATCTCGAACAGGCGCGAGGCGGCAGCGCCGCGATCGGCGTTGCGCTTGGCCGCACTCAGCAGGCCGGGGATGAGCGAGGGGCGCATGGCCTTCATGTCCTCGCTGATGGGGTTGTCGAGCACCCACAGCGCTTCGCCATCGGCGAAATGCTCTGCCTGCTGGGTGGGCAGGAAGGACCACGTCACGGCCTCGTTCAGGCCGCGTGCGGCAGCACCGCGGCGCAGGCGCCGTTCCAGCGCCTGCATCCGCGTAGCGGTGGGCCTGGCAACGCCTTCGGCACGCGGCAGGGCCACGCTGGCCACGTTATCCAGGCCATGGATACGCACCACTTCCTCGACGAGATCGGCAGCGCCTTCGATGTCATGCCGACGCAGCGGGCAAGTGACGCTCCAGTCCGCGCCAACACCGAAGTCGAGCGCTTCGAGGATGCGCTTCTGCTCGGCCTCGGGAACATCGACACCGCCAAGGCGCGCGGTCAGGGCCGGATCGAAAGCGATCACCTTCGGCTCGGTCGGCGGCGATCCGGCGCGAACGATCTCGCTCGCCTCGCCGCCGCAGAAACGCTGGATCAGGCTAGTGAGGCTTTCCAGCCCCTCGTCCAGCCAGGCCGGGTCCACCCCGCGCTCGAACCGTGTCCGGGCATCGGTGGCAAGGCCCAGCTTGCGGCCCGTCACGCCGATGGCCTCGGGATCGAAGTACGCAATTTCCAGCAGCACGTCGGTTGTCTCGGGCTGCACGGACGAATGCTCTCCGCCCATGATCCCGGCGATATCGTGCACACCGTTGTCGTCGGCGATCACGGTCATGCTGGGATCGAGCGTGTAAGTCTTCTCGTTCAGCGCCAGCACCTGCTCGCCATTCTTCGCGCGGCGGGCGACGACCGGGCCGGAAAGCTTGGCAAGGTCATAGACGTGCGCCGGGCGACCGAAAGCCAGCATCATGTAATTGGTGATGTCCACCAGCGCGCTGATCGGGCGTTGGCCCGCCGCCAACAGGCGCTGCTGCATCCATTCAGGACTTTCGCCATTGGGCACGCCCTTGATAACGCGGCCATAGAACGCAGGGCAGCCCTCGGGATCGTCCGTGCAGATTTCCACCGGGCAGGGGAACGTGGCGGCAATGTCATGCTCGCGCAGTGGCTTCAGCGTGCCCATGCCTGCCGCCGCAAGATCGCGGGCAATGCCGTAGACGCCCATGCAATCGGGACGGTTGGGCGTGATCGCCACGTCGAACACGGGCGATGCCCCGTGGTAGGTGGCGAAGTCTTCGCCAACCGGCGCATCTTCGGGCAGTTCGATGATACCTTCGTGCGCGTCACCAAGCTCCAGTTCGCGCACCGAGCACATCATGCCGTTCGATTCGACGCCGCGAATTTCCGACTTGCGCAGCTTCATGCCGTTGGCGGGCACCACGGCGCCTGCCACGCCCAGCACGCCCTTCATGCCTGCACGGGCATTGGGCGCGCCGCACACCACGGTGAGCGGATCGCCCTCTCCAGTCGAGACGGTGAGAACCTGCAGCTTGTCGGCATCGGGATGCGGCGAGGCGGTGAGAACTTCGGCCACGCGGAAGCCTTCCAGCTTCTCTGCCGGGTCCTCGATATCTTCCACTTCGATGCCGATGGCATTCAGCTTTGCGGCGATTTCGGCGACGCTGGCCTCGGTCTCGAGGAAATAGGTCAGCCATTCGAGCGAGAACTTCATGCCTTCGCTCCTACGCCGGCAGAAAGGGTGGGCTGGTCGAACGGGCTGAAGCCATAGTGCGACAGCCAGCGGGTATCGCCGTCGAAGAAGGCGCGCAGGTCGTCCATCCCGTATTTCAGCATGGCGAGGCGATCGACGCCGACGCCGAAGGCAAAGCCCTGCCATTCGTCGGGGTCCAGCCCTGCGAATTCGATCACACGGCGATTGACCATGCCGCTGCCCAGCAGTTCCATCCAGCCGTGGCCCGGCTCGTCGCCGCTGCCGCCAAGGATGCGCTTCCCGTTCTCGATAGCGAAGCCGACGTCGACTTCGACGCTCGGTTCGGTGAAGGGGAAGTAGCTGGGGCGCAGGCGCAGGACGATGTCCTCCGTCTCGAAAAAGGCCTTGAGGAAGGTTTCCAGCGTCCATTTCAAGTGGCCGAGATGGATGTCCTTATCGATCACCAGACCTTCGATCTGGTGGAACATCGGCGTGTGCGTTGCATCGCTGTCCGACCGATAGACGCGGCCGGGCGCGATGATGCGCAGCGGGGCGCCTTCCGCCATCATGGTGCGCACCTGCACCGGGCTGGTGTGCGTGCGCAGCAGCATCTTGCCGCCCTTGGGCGCCGTATCCGGGAAATAGAAAGTGTCGTGCATCGCGCGCGCCGGATGACTTTCGGGCATGTTGAGCGCGGTGAAGTTGTACCAGTCGTCCTCGATCTCCGGCCCTGTGGCGACAGCGAAGCCGAGGTCGGCAAACACTTCCGCCAGCTCGTCCATCACCTGGCTGACCGGATGGACGCTGCCCTTCGGCGCTTGCGGCGCGGGAAGGGTGAGGTCGATCGTTTCGGTGGCGAGGCGCGCTTCGAGTTCGGCGGCCTCAAGCTCGTCCTTGCGCGCGGCCAGCGCGTCGGCAACCGACTGGCGCAACGCCTGGATCGCGGGCGCTTTCTCCTGCCGCTCTTCCGGGCTCATCTTACCCAGCGTCTTCAGCAGGCCGGAAATGCTGCCCTGCTTGCCGAGATATTCGACGCGCAGCGCTTCCAGCGCGTTCAGGTCTGCCGCTTCGGCAATGCGGGTGCTCGCCTCTCGGGCGGTTTGATCGTGATCGGACATGGTGCTTCGATTTGATTTACGGACGGGATGACTTACGGTCAGGCCGCGCCTGTTAGCCGCCTGTCGCCCGGTGCCCAAGCCCTAATTCGCCGTGACGGTGCTCCGTCAGCCCTGGTGCGCGCCCTGTTCGGCCAGCCGGGGGGTGAAAATACTTTCCAGCAAAGGGTGTGGCATCTGCACGTATTCGCTCGGCGTCATGCCCATGAAGGCGCGAAAATCGCGGACGAAATGGGCCTGGTCGACGTAGTGCCCGTCGAGTGACGTGCTCCAGTTGCTATCGGAACTGCGCGTGTACTTGCCGAGGCTGCGCAGGAAACGCTGGCGGCGCAGCAGCAGCTTTGGCGAGAAGCCGAAATAGCGCGATGCGAGCCGCTCCAGCGTCCTGCGGCTGACGCCGACGCGGTCCACAAGCCCCTCTACATCGCCGATTGCCGGGTCTCGCAGCGCTTCGTGCAGCGCAATGACCTGCACCTCGTGCGGACTGCGAGTCGAACGGGCCGTGCACAAGAAGTCCTCGATCTGGCGCGCGGTGCCGTCGGGATCACCTGGATTTTCGCGAACGATCTCGAGAATTGGTGCCAGTCGCGCGAAAGCGGCGTGGTCCTGGCCATCGACAATAGTGTTGGCGACACCGCTCGCCGGGCTTTCGGCGTAACGGGACCAACCAACCGGATTGAGCCCGAGGCTCCAGAACTGGCTCGAGCGCAGGCGGACGCTGAGAGCGCGGCTGGTAGGCCCGTTTGCCGTGAAAGGGGCCCTCTCCTGCGGCGTTTCGCCCCACAGGGATACCCGATGCGGCTCACCTCCGGCGAGGAAATGGACCGCTGCCCAGTCCGGATAATGGCAATCGACGACCTCGACCCCGTCGGCGGCCTCGACGGAGAAGCAATAGAGCGCAGTGAAGTAATCCTGCAACCGGGAGCCCAGGCTGTAGATCCGAACTCCAACCGCTTCGTGCAATTCCGGCATTGTCGAAATACTGGCCCCCATTCGCCGGCAAGGTCCGGCGAGCGCGGCCCCAAAACCAAAGTTCACGACATTCTACAAGGCAATAACTCCAGATCGGACGATTCTATCCGATTTGGCCATAAATCAACTGCACTTAAAGCCAGTTGCGAAATGGCATCAAAGTCAGCGCTACCGTTTCTTGCGTGGTCGACACCAATATCAGGGGATCCGGCGGTCAAATCGTGACAAGCGCCGTTAGCTACATGACAAGCGCTGTTAGGTTGCGTTCTGCCTCTTGTTCGGCGCGGCAATTGCGGCTCCCTCACGCCCGACGCAACAAGCGGGGGAAAGCCGATGACGTTTATGAGAAATGCAGTGCTTCTGGGAGTGGCAGTGGCGCTTGCGCCTGCGCCCGCCCTGGCGGACGACGATGACGTGGAACTGGTGCGATGCGAGCAGAGCCTCGGCTCGATTGCCCTGGTCGACAGCCCCTCCGCGGGCTGGAGCCAGTGGGACCTCGGCAGTCCGCGAATGCTCGTCTCCCGGCTGGCCACGGAGTCGGGATGCTTTACCCCGCACACCGGGGCTGATGGCAGTGCCGCAAACTTCCTGGTAACGGCGATTGCCGGATCGCAAGAGGAGGTCGACGAAGGCATCAACATGGCCACGGGCGTTGCCAAGGAGGCGCTGTGGCGCTCCGGCGCGGCGACGGGCATCCTCTCGCGCGTACCGTTCGGCGGTGCCGCGCTCGGCATGCTTGGCGGCCTTGGCGGACGGCGGACGACGGTTTCTGCCGCATTGACCGTGGTAAGCCCGGCTACGGGACAGCCGCTGGCTGCAGGCACCGGCTCTGTCAACCGTTCCAGCCTTAGCTTTCGCGGCTCCGACGGGGCCTACAACCGCGGCCTGGCGGATACCGCCGGCTACAGCGAGAGCGGCAATGGACGCAAGCTGACCGAGGCCTTCATCGTCGCGTTCAACCAGCTGGTGGAGCAGCGTGCGGCGCTGCAAGCCTCGCCGACCGCTACCGCGCCAGCGGGCGATGAACCGGGCGCCGTCGTGGCCGTGGACACGGTAATGCGAGAACGGCCCGATGCCGCCAGTGCGGAAGTCCGGTCGCTGCGCGAAGGGACGCAGCTGACACCTTCAGGCCAGCGCGACGGCCTGTGGATCGAGGTGTCCGACAATTTCGGGACCAGCGGCTGGGTATCTGTCGAGGACTTGCAATAGTCCGAGCGGGACACCCGCAGGCGCCCTCGTTTGCGATCCCGGTTGGCGCTTGCCGGACCCGCACAAGCGAAGGGCGCGGACGGCCATTGCCATCCGCGCCCTTCTGCTGTGCCGGGAAGCGGCCTGCCGATTTAGGCGGGCAGCGCTTCCTTGGCCTGCTTGATGATCAGGCCGAACGCTTCGGCTTCGTTCATCGCGAGGTCGGCCATCACCTTGCGGTCCAGCTCGATACCGGCAAGCTTCACGCCGTGCATGAACTGCGAGTAGGTCAGGCCTTCGGGACGCACGGCGGCGTTGATGCGCTGGATCCACAGGGCGCGGAAGTTGCGCTTCTTAACCTTGCGGTCGCGATAGGCGTACTGGCCGGCCTTTTCGACGGCCTGACGGGCGACGCGGATCGTGTTCTTGCGACGGCCGCGGTAACCCTTGGCCTGGTCGAGAATACGCTTGTGCTTCTGGCGGGTGGTCACACCACGTTTAATGCGAGGCATATCTTATCTCCTGTAAACCCGGCTCAATCGAGGCCGTAGGGCGCCCACTTCTTCACGGCAGCCTGGTCGGCCTTGGCCAGAACCTTGGTGCCGCGCTGCTGGCGGATATACTTGGCATTGTGGCTGATCAGGCGGTGGCGCTTGCCGGCGACACCATGCTTGACCTTGCCGGTGGCGGTGAGCTTGAAGCGCTTCTTCACGCCGCTCTTGGTCTTCAGCTTGGGCATTTTCGTCTCCTTTGTCAGAAACACGTCCAACCAGCCCTGGCAGCCCTTTCAGCCAGACCGGAAGATAATCACGTGTCAGTGAAGGGCGCGCATCTAGCGATTCTGCGCAAGAATGCAAGTTAGTTGATGAAACACATCCGGGTGGAAGGGGTGATTGCCTGCGAAAGGGGCCGGTGACGGGAAAGAGCAACTGGCGGGCATGCCTGCTCCGGGCTGTGTAGGAAAGCCTAGCGCGAGGCGATCGGCCTGCGACCCGTCTCCTCCAGCCATGCGGCGAAGCTGCCGCCCTCGATCCGCACGGCATCGGGGGGAACGGCGCGGGCATAGCAATAGGCCTGTGCGTCCACCACCAGCGCGTTGGGCAGCATGACCGGGATGGTCTCGCGGCGATATTCTGCGTCGGGACCGTAATGCGCGTCCTCGAATTCGTCCATCGCCTGCCATTCGACTGCGCCTGCCTCGTGCACCACGCCGTGAATTTCGTCACCGTCGGGATCGGGCAGCAGGATCGGATACCAGCCGCCGTCCTTGCCTTCCACGCCGTAGAGGGCCCCGCGCGTGGTGGCGGGCAGACCGTCGTCCAGCGCGGCGACCAGTTCGGCGGCGCGGCCCTGCGCCAGCTTGCGGATCAGCACGCCGTAGACGAACAGGTTCATCAGTTGCCGCCCATCGCTTCCAGCACGTCTTCCAGCCGCGCCGGATCGCCCAGCGCCAGCACGGAGCCGTCGCTGTCGGCATGAAGCGGCTCGCCCTGCCAGTCGCACATCATCCCGCCCGCGCCTTCGACGATCGGGACGAGCGCCGCGTAGTCGTGCAGCTTCAGCCCCGCCTCGCACACGATGTCGAGGTGGCCCGAGGCGAGGCAGGCGTAATTGTAGCAATCGCCGCCCATCACCATGCGCTTGTGATCGGTCTTCGCGGCCAGCATCATGAAGATATCGCCTTCGGTCTGGCTGAAGTATTGCGGCCCGGTGGTAGCAAGGCTGGCGGACGAAAGTTCGCGGCAGCGCCGCGTCTCCACGCGCTTGCCATTATAGGTGGTGCCCTGCCCGGCGATGCCGAGCCAGCGTTCGCCCGCAATCGGCTGGTCGATCATGCCCAGCACCGGGAAGCCTTCCACCAAGAGCGCGATCAACGTGCCGAAGATCGGTCGACCCGCCAGGAAGGCCGTGGTGCCGTCGATCGGATCGAGCACCCACTGGCGGCCCGATACCCCGTCCTTCACCCCGAACTCCTCGCCGTGGATGCCGTCGGCGGAAAACTCCGCCTCGATCAGCCTGCGCATCGCCTCTTCGGCATTGCGGTCGGCGATGGTGACGGGCGTGGCATCGCCCTTCGCCTCGCTGTCCACGCCTGTGCGAAACAGCGGCACGATTTCCTTGCGCGCAGCGTCGGCAAGGCGGTGGGCAAGGGCGATTTCAGCGTCGAGGTTCATGCGCACTCAACCCCTCTCTTGTTCACCCGTTCCGCCCCGCTTCCATCAGTCGAACAGGCTCGAGACCGAGCTTTCGTCCGCGATGCGGCGGATCGCCTCGCCCAGCAGGGGCGCTATCGGCAGGATACGGATATTGTCGGAGTCCTTGGCGGCATCGGTCGGCTGGATGGAATCGGAGATCACCAGTTCTTCCAGCGCGGACTTGTTGATGCGCGCCACCGCGCCGCCCGACAGCACGCCGTGGGTGATGTAGGCCGTCACCGATTTCGCGCCCTGGTCCATCAGCGCCTGCGCCGCGTTGCACAAGGTGCCGCCCGAATCGATGATATCGTCAATCAGGATGCAGCAGCGGCCCTTCACGTCGCCGATGATGTTCATCACCTCGCTCTCGCCAGGGCGATCGCGGCGCTTGTCGACGATGGCCAGCGGCGCGTTGTCGAGGCGCTTGGCCAGCGCGCGGGCGCGCACCACGCCGCCAACGTCAGGGGAGACGACCATCAGGTCCTTGTCGCCGTAGCGCGCCTGGATATCGGCGGCCATCGTGGGCGCGGCGTAGAGGTTGTCGGTCGGGATATCGAAGAAGCCCTGGATCTGGCCCGCGTGCAGGTCCACCGCCAGCACCCGGTCGGCCCCTGCCTCGGTGATGAGGTTGGCGACCAGCTTGGCACTGATCGGCGTGCGCGGGCCGGGCTTCCGGTCCTGCCGGGCATAGCCGAAGTAGGGCACGACGGCGGTGATGCGCTTGGCAGAGGCGCGGCGCAGCGCGTCGATCCCGATCAGCAGTTCCATCAGGTTGTCGTTCGCCGGGAAGCTGGTGGACTGGACGATGAACACGTCCTCCCCGCGCACGTTCTCGTGAATCTCGATGAACACCTCTTCATCGGCGAAGCGGCGAACGCTGGCATCGGTGAGGGGGACTTCGAGATAGCCGGCAATGGCACGGGCGAGCGGCAGGTTGGAATTGCCGGACATGATTTTCATGGATGCGAATCCCTCAGGCGGTGCGGATGGCTTCGCCCTAGCGGAGCGTCATGGAATTGCAACGTGAGGAGGCGGCTTTTCCGCGTCCGCCGGTTTACCCCGGCGGGGCCTGCCATTGCGCGATCCGGCCGCGCCACACGTCGAATGGCGCTCCATCGACGATCCACCAGACACGGCCCGATTGCGGGATCCAGCGGCCATCGAAATCGCGCCAGTCGGCAAAGCTGCCGTGCCATTCACGCTCCACGAAGGTCTGCCCTTCTTTCGCGGGCCTCTGGCCGGCAATAGCCAGCGGCAAACCTTCCCCGTCGTGCGTAACGACGATTGCGCCCGTCGCATCGCCAAGAGATGCCGACACGCGGAGGCGGCGGTCATCGACGGTCTCCCATTGCAGCGCCGGGTTGGACAGGATGGCGTCCGGGCACCAGGGCAGTTCCGCCAGATAGCGCATCAGCTCGCCCTTCAGCAGTTGCGCGGACGCATCGGCCCGGGCGAGCGGCACGATGCCCAGCACATTGACCGCGCCCGTGGGGTGCCCTTCCACCAGCGAATCCTGCACCTGTACGAGGCCGAGCGGACCGACCCGCGCGCGCCAATCGAAGTTGCACCCGGCAAGGTCCATCCACTGCCTTGCGCTGAAGCGCATCCATCTCCGGCTGCCCAGATTGCGCAGCGTGCCGCTCTGGCGGAATTGTGCGCGTCCAGCCGAAAGGGATCGCGCGCGCAGCCTTTCCGCCATCTGCCCTGCTGCGCCGGGCAATTCGCGGAGCAGCGGTGCGCTCATCAGTCGATCCGGTGTTCGCCCCGCACCCAGCGCACGGTGCCCGAACTCGCCCGCATCACCACGCTCTCGGTCGTCATGATGCGTTCGCCGTTGGGGCGCTTGATGCGCTTCACGCCGTCCAGCAGGGAGCCGCTGGTGACGCCGGTGGCGGCGAAGATGCAGTCGCCTTTCGCCAGGTCGTGCAGCTTGTAGATGCGGTCGAGATCCTCGATGCCCCACTTGTGCGCGCGGCGGCGTTCGTCGTCGTTGCGGAACAGCAGGCGGCCGTTGAACTGCCCGCCCACGCAGCGCAGGGCGGCGGCGGCCAGCACGCCTTCGGGTGCGCCGCCCGAACCCATGTACATATCGATGGTGGTGTCCTGGTCGGTGGTGGCGATCACGCCCGCCACGTCGCCGTCACCGATCAGCACCACGCCGCAGCCGATGCCGCGCAGTTCCGCGATGAGCTCGGCATGGCGCGGACGGTCGAGCACGCAGACGATGATGTCCTTGGGCTGCACACCCTTCGCGGCGGCCACGGCCTCCACGTTCTGCGTCGGCGTTTTTGCAAGGTCGATCACGTCCTCGGGATAGCCCGGCCCCACGGCGATCTTGTCCATGTAGACGTCGGGCGCGTTCAGCAGGCAGCCCTCTTCCGCGGCGGCCAGTACGGCCAGCGCGTTGGGCCCGGCCTTGGCGGTGATGGTGGTGCCTTCCAGCGGGTCCAATGCGATGTCGATCCTGGGACCTTTGCCCGGCGCTCCACCCACCTTTTCGCCGATGTAGAGCATGGGCGCCTCGTCCCGCTCGCCCTCGCCGATCACCACGGTGCCGTCGATGTAGAGCGTGTCGAAGCTCTTGCGCATTGCCTCGACGGCGGCGGCATCGGCGGCCTTCTCGTCACCCCGGCCGACGAGGTCCGATGCGGCGATGGCGGCGGCTTCGGTGACGCGCACCATCTCCATGACGAGGACGCGGTCGAGCACGCTGTCGGCGGATTTCGCGGAATTCATAGGTAATTCAGGCTCCCATCTGAATGTCGGACCATGATTGGCTAGGGCGCTTAGGTCGGGGGGATGACAATGTCGAGGCGGCTGGCCCTGTTTTTCGCCCCTCTGACCATCTGCGCGCCCGCCGGGGCGCAGCAGGTTTATGGCCCCAGCGACTTCGAAAGCGAAGCGGACAGCGACGAGCCGGTGCCGCTGATGGAGGCAAAACCTTGCGAGGAAGAGGTCCGCGAGGACGGGGCTATCGTCGTGTGCCGCGAACTGGACGAGGCGGAGCGTTACCTGTCGCCCCTGCCGCGCCCGGTGCAGTCCGACAGGCGGCACGTTCCCGGCCTGACGGACCCGCCGTGCTGGGTGACGCAGGGCGAATCGCTCGCCTGCATGCGCGTGGGCTATGTCCCGCCCTATCCGCCGCTGATCGACGTGTCCGCTTTCCCTGAACCGCTGAGCGAAGAAGAGGCGGCAGCGGTTTCCGCTGTCGAGGCTGACGATACGCCGACCAGTCCGGTGCCGAGCGGCGAGCGCGTGCCGATCGACCTTTCGGAATAAGACTAACCGATCAGGCGCATCACCAGCGGCTCTTCCACCAGCGCGGGCGAGCCTTCCAGCAATTCCAGCGCACGGGTGACGCCGCTTTCCGGGCCTTCGTGGGTGACGAGCGCCACCAGCACCGGTTCCTCGTTGCCGTCGTCCGGATGGCCGTGCTGGATCATGCTCTCGATGGAGACGCCCGCATCGCGCATGGCGGCGGTGATCTCCGCCAGCACGCCGGGGCGGTCGGCCACGGTGAAGCGCACGTAGGCGCGGTTGCGGCGGTTGCCGGGATCGGCCGGCGTGCTGGCCACCAGCGTCTCCACCGGCTGCGAGAACGGCGCCATGCGCGTGCCGCGCGCAATGTCGACAAGGTCCGCCACGACGGCGCTGGCCGTCGGGCCATCCCCCGCGCCCGCGCCCTGGAACAGCAGGCGACCGACATGATTGCCTTCCGCCACCACGGCGTTGGTCGGCCCGTCCACGGCGGCAAGCGGGTGGCGCACCGGCACGAGGTAGGGCGCAACGCGCTGGAACAGGTGGCGCTCGCCGCCCTCCTGCTTGCAATCGGACAGCCCGATCAGGCGGATGACGTAACCAAGCGCACGCGCCTGGGCGATGTCGGCCGCGCGGATCTTGCTGATGCCATTGGTGTCGACCGCCGCGAAATCCAGCTGAGTCCCGTAGGCGATGCTGGCGAGGATGGAGAGCTTGTGCGCCGCGTCCACGCCCTCGATATCGAATGTCGGATCGGCCTCGGCATAGCCCAGTGCCTGCGCGTCCTTCAGCACGTCGCCGAAATCGCGGCCCGTGGTCTCCATTTCGGACAGGATGTAATTGCTGGTGCCGTTGAGGATGCCGTAGATGCGCTCGATCCGGTTGGCCGCCGCACCTTCCGCCAGTCCTTTGATCACCGGGATGCCGCCCGCCACCGCCGCCTCGTAGCGCAGCGGCGCATCATTGCCCTCGGCCAGCTGCGCCAGTTCCAGCCCGTGATGCGCCACCATCGCCTTGTTGGCGGTGACGAGGCCCTTGCCGCCGCCCAGCGCCTTGCGTGCCAGGGCCAGCGCAGGGCCATCGGAGCCGCCGACCAGCTCCACCACCACGTCGACATCGTCGCGCGCGGCGAAGGCGGTCATGTCGTCTTCCCAGGCGTAGGGCGACAGGTCCACGCCGCGATCCTTGCCGCGATCGCGCGCGGAGACCGCCACCACCTCGATCGCGCGGCCCGCGCGCGCGGCGATCAGGTCGCCGTTCTCGGCCAGCAGGCGCAGCACGCCCGCGCCCACGGTTCCCAGACCCGCCAAGGCGATTCGCAGATTGTCAGCCATTGCATTCCCCGTCCTGATACGTTCGCAATTACGTTCGGGGCGGGACCGTTAGGCATGCAGCGCTCGCTTGGCCAGACCAGTCGTGCTTCTATCCGGTAAAGCGCCGCTCGCACGGCCCCAGTTCGGCGAGGATGAAGGCATAGTCCTCGCGCGCGCGTTCCTGCGAGGCACGATCCGTCTGCAGGAACGAATCGGCCGGCAGTTCGCGCGGCAGGAAGCAGGCGAACTGGAACCATTCGAGCGATTCGGGCTGCGGCGGGGTGGCGGAGGCATCCACCAGCTCGCCCAGCGATACGCCCCATTCCGGTGCCATGCCGGGGCGGCGGATCACCGACAGCGATACGGGCGCGCCGCTCTCGGTCTCGACGAACATCTGCGTTTCCGATTCGCCCGCGAGGTTGCCCGGCACCGAGATCACGTCGCGCACGCCGGTGATCGCCGGCGGCGCGTCTGCTGCGGCAAGCTGGGTCAGCACCCGGCGCACCCGCGATTCGATCTGCGGTCCTGCGGGCAGCATGGAATCGGACGAAAGCAGCTGGATCGCTCCGGGCTGGCTGCGCGAAAGATCCCCGAAGATGAGGAAGGTGCGGTCTTCCAGGTCGGGCGCATCACCATCGTCGTCACGCCCCTGGTCCACCACGTAAACCAGTTCGGCGCCAACACCCTGCGGGGCGACCAGCAGGCTCTGCGTCAGCGCCTCGATGTACAGGCGCACCTTCGAGGGTGCGAGGTTCGGCGCGCGTTCGGGGGGGAAGGGAATCTGCTCCTCCACCGTCACGATGGCCACGGTATCGGCAGCCATCGCCATCGTCACAAGGTCGACATAGGTCGGCGCCTGGGAGGCCGGCAATTCGGCCGCCGGCATGTCCTGCGACATGGCCGGACCTGTGGTGGCACAAGCGGCAGCGGCCGTACCGAGCAGGCCGACGAGCAAGGCGCGTAGAGGGGCGGGGCGGGTTGAAGTCGGCATGTCATTCCTTCTTGGGCGAGCCATCTCGGGCAGGCCATATGCGCGCGGGCGATCATTGCAATAACGCGCCAGAACCGGCGAGGGGTCCGGCATCTTCAACAGTGCAGCGCGGTGTCGCTGAATCCGGGCTTAATCAACAAAGGGTTTGCCCCATCCGTAATGGCCCGTTAAGAGCCGCCCAAGTCTGTCCGGGAGAAAGATAGAAAATTTCCCGCTGTGACGTTTTTGGCACATTTTTGGTTGTGCCGGGTCCGCGTCACTAGTTATCAAGCGATAGGCAAAACATTCATGCGGGATCGCTCGGAGCCTATCCGGGTAGTCTCAGGAGGGCTGGATCGTTCGATCCGGCCGGTTGAGAAACGGAGTGAAGGGACTGGATGGCTTACGCTGACCAAGAAATGAGCGGCAGTCGAGTTATCTCGATTGTCATCGTTGCCCTCATCCACGTGGCAGTGGGCTATTTGCTCATTTCCGGACTCGCCATGTCGGCGGTGAAGGAAATCGCTGAGCGAGTGACCACCGTGGACATTGAGGAAGAAGTGCCGGAGCCGGAGGAGGAGCCACCGCCACCGCCGCCCGAACAGGAAGTTGCGCCGCCGCCGCCGGTTGCGCCGCCTCCGCCGATCAGCATCGCGCCGGCCCCGCCGCCGATCCGGACGCAGGCGAACATTCCGCCGCCCGCGCCGCCTGCGCTGATCGTTCCGCCGCCGGCGCCTCCCGCGCCGCCTGCACCGCCCCCGCCGCCGCCTTCGCAGGCACGCCCGGCGACCCCGGACGGCCAGGCTCGCTGGACCCGCCGCATCATCGAGAACTACCCGTCGCGTGCCCTTCGCCGCGAAATCGAGGGTACGGTCGGTGTTTCGGTGACTGTCGGCCCCGACGGCCGCGTATCGGGCTGCCGCGTCACGCGGTCCGCCGATCCGATCCTGGACGAAGCTGCGTGTTCCGACATCACGCGTTACGCACGCTTCAATCCGGCCCTGAACGATGCCGGCAACCCGACTACGGGCAGCTGGTCCACCAACATTGTTTACCAGATCAACTGATCACACAGACATTCTCTAGGAAGAGGACACAAACGCATGCTTATCGAAATTCTCGCCCCCACGGGTGCCGAAGTTGGAGCCCAGCAGTTCGGCTTCATGGAAGCCATGGAACAGGGCGGCCCCGTCGCCTGGTCGATCCTGGCGATTCTGGTGATCCAGTCGGTCGGTTCGTTCTACATCCTGTTCACCAAGATCTTCGAGCAGAACAAGGTGATGAAGGAATACCGCACCAACCGTGCCGCTTTCTGGCGCGCCGGTTCCATCAAGGAAGGTGCCACCAAGTTCGACAAGAACAGCGCATGGCGCCAGCTGGTCGACGACGGCATCCGTGCCGGCGACGAGTCGGCCAAGATGCACGACAGCCTGGAATCGCATGACTGGCTGCACGGCACCCTCGCCCGTTCGGAAAGCGCCATCATGGCCAAGCTGAACGGCGGCCTGCCGTTCCTCGCCACCGTGGGCGCAACCGCACCGTTCGTGGGCCTGCTCGGCACCGTGATCGGCATCTACCGCGCTCTCATCAACATCGGCATGTCCGGCTCGGCCTCGATCGACAAGGTTGCAGGCCCGGTGGGTGAGGCCCTGATCATGACCGCCATCGGTCTGCTCGTGGCCGTGCCCGCGGTGTTCGCCTACAACTACCTGATGAGCCGCAACCGCAAGATCCAGTCGATGCTCTCGGGCTTCTCGACCGATCTGCAGGCGAACATCACCTCGAACGGCGCCGTGAAGCCGTCGCTGGCTCCGGCCGCTGGCTCGAAGACGGCCGCTGCCAAGCCCGCCACCACCAAGGCAGGTGCAACGGCCACGTCGACCACGCCGAACGCCCCCAAGGCATAAGGCGAGCGACGTCATAGAACCGGGCGGGCGCTTTCGCATGCGAGCGCCCGCCACCAGATACGAATTCTGAGATAGGACTAGAGACATGGCCATATCGATGGGAGACGGCGGCGGCGAAACGCCCATGTCGGACATCAACACCACGCCGTTGGTGGACGTCATGCTGGTGCTGCTGATCATCTTCCTGATCGCGGTTCCGGTTGCCATCCAGACGGTCGAAGAGCTCGAGATCCCGATCTTCGAGTCGGTCGAATCGGATGACAAGGTCGAGAACCTGCTGATCACCGTGACCACCACCGACCCGGAAGGCCGCACGCCGAGCACGCTGAACACCGCTTACACGGGTGCGACGCGCGACGGCGAATGCCGGATCTTCCTCAACAACACCACGCTGGTCGATTCGGGCGAACTCTACGACCGCGCGTTCGAGCGTCTCGATACCATCGTGACCAACGCCGGTGGCCCCGAGGCGATCATGCAGAACCCGGAACTGATCCCGCAGGTGCACATCCGCGGTGACGTGAATGCCCCGTGGCGCTGCGTTGCCGGCACGATCTTCAACGTCCAGGCGGCTGGCTATCCCACCGTCGGGTTCATTTCCAACCCCGTCGACCCGAACGGCTGATCCGGCCCTCGGTCACGACGCGGACGATAGACTTTAAGGAGTAAGCTACCATGGCAATGTCAGGCGGCAGCGATGATGGCGAACCGATGATGGACATGAACATGACGCCGTTGATCGACGTCTTGCTCGTGCTGCTCATCATGTTCATCATCACCATCCCGGTGGCGACACACGCGATCAACATCGATCTGCCCTCGCCCACCAATAACCCGGACACGCCGGACGTCGACCCGATCAAGAACAAGATCGTGCTGACCCCGAACGGCCAGATCCTGTGGAACGCCACGCCCATCAGCCAGGGCGAACTGGTCGGCAACCTGCAGCAGTCGCTCACCTTCGCGGTGGAGCCGGAGCTGCAGTTCGAGCCGGAAGCCAACGCCAGCTATGACCTGTCGGCAAAGGTGCTCAACATCATCAAGGCCAGCGGCGTCACGAAGTTCGGCTTCGTCGGCAACGAGAAGTATCGCAGCTTCGGCAAGGAGTAATCCTTCCCTCGCAATCTGAACAAATCAGGGGCGGAGCGATCCGCCCCTTTTTTGTGCCTGCAATCCGCCGGGAACGTGCCTGGAAGTCCCGTGACTTGACCGATAAGGGCTGGTGTGATGTTATTGTATTACCTTCATTCTCGTGAATGTGGGGAAGAGGAGATTGCCATGGCCATTCGCTCCAGGTTGCTCGACCGCAGCTTCAACCGCCAGCCCGAGCCGATGAGCGCGCTCAACATCACGCCGCTGATCGACGTCCTGCTCGTGCTGCTCGTGATGCTGATCCTCTCGATCCCCATCGCCGCGCATCGGCTGGACGTGGACCTGCCTGGCCCCGGCCCCGCTGCCGCATCCGACTACGAAAGCGTCGCTCTGGTCGTGCAGCAGGATGGCGCAGTGCTTTGGAACGGCGAGGCGGTCTCCGGGGACGAGCTGACCACCCGCCTCACCGCCGCCGCATCGCAGCCCGAAATGCCCGTCATCCGCTTCGAACCCGAAGCCAACGCCAGCTACGAAGCCAGCGTCGGTGTCATCAACGCGGTCGCCGATGCCCGGCTCGACAAGTTCGCCTTCGTCGGCAACGAACGCTACCGCGAATTCGCCGCCGACTAGGCGATACCCGTCGAGAACAAAATCCGCGGACTACGATCTGGAGGGCCTGCAGCTGGTCGTGGTTGCGCCTTCCCGTCGCCTGTTGCACTGCATGCCGATGCACGACGACGCGGCTTTTCGATCCGGTGGATTTCAGCTCTTCTCGGGTGCAAAAGCTGGGTGCCCAACACGCCAAACCGCCAATTCGGCTGTTGTCGCGCATGGTAACTCTGCGGCTTCATCTCGATGACGTAGGCGAAGACAATGCCCCGCTGATGGTAGCCCCCGGCTCTCATCTGCTCGGCCTTATCCCGGAAAGGCAGATCGCTGACGTAGTCGCCCGGTGCGGCAGGGTCGTCTGCCTCGCGAAGGCAGGCGATATATGGTGCTATTCAACCCCGATACTTCATGCCACCCAGAGCTCGAATTCATCCGGGCATCGCCGCGTTCTTCAGGTCGACTATTCTGCGGACGACTTGCCCGAACCGCTGCAATGGCTTCCCATGTAAAGCCCTAATCCTCCAGCCCCTCCGGGAAACCATCCGCCCGCATCGCCGCGCCCGCCAGCGTCTCCGCCTCCAGCAGCAATTCGTCGTCCTGCGCGCCCTGCGGCACGCTTTCGCGCCCGATCATCACCATGACCGGCACGGCGAGCGGGCTGACGCGGTCGAGCTTCACGTGGTCCAGTCGTTCGGCCGCGGTATCGAGCAGGTCGCCGAGGCGGCCGATGTCGGTCATGCGCGCGCGGGCGTCGGCCCATGCGGCCTCGATCAGCACGTGGTCGGGCTCGTACTTGCGCAGCACGTCGTAGATCAGGTCGGTGCTGAAAGTCACCTGCCGCCCGCTCTTGCGCTTGCCGGGGTGCTGGCGCTCCACCAGCCCGCCGATCACCGCCACTTCGCGGAAAGCGCGGCGCAGCAGGTGCGAATCCTGCACCCAGTCGATGAATTCCTCGGTCAGGATATCGGGCGAGAGCAGCGGGCGCGGGTCTTCGACCGGCTTCAGGCCCCAGACCGCCAGCGAATAGTCGTTCGCCACGAAGCCGCCCGGCATCAGGCCCATCGCCTCCATCCGCGCCGTAATCAGCATGCCGAGCGACTGGTTCGCGTTCCAGCCGGTGAAGGTGTAGTAGACGGTGTAGTGCCGCTTCGCGTGGGGAAAGCTTTCCACCAGCAGGTTGTCCGGTCCCGGCAGATGGCTGCGCCAGTCCTGTACTTCCAGCCATTCGCGCACGTCGTCGGGGAAGCGGGCCCAGCCCGCCCTATCCACCAGCAGCGCGCGCACCCTGTCCGCAAGGTGGGTGGTGAGCGGCAGGCGCAGACCGCCATAGCTGGGGATCATTGCGGATTTCGAACTGCCGCGCACGATCAGCTCCATGTCCTTCAACTGCTCCACTTCCACGTTCACGCCGCCGAACTGGAAGGTGTCGCCGGGGCGGAGCGAGGCGGCGAAGCGTTCCTCCACCTTGCCCAGCGAGCGGCCATTGCGAAAGCGCACTTCGAGCATTTCGGAATCGACTATGATCCCGGCGTTCATGCGGTGGCGGTACGCCTGCTCGGGATGGGTGAGCCGCCAGACGCCGTCCCTGTCGCGCGTGATCCGCTTGAACTTGTCGTAGGCCTTGAGCGCGTATCCCCCCGTCGCCACGAATTCGAGAACCCGGCCGAACTGCTCCGCATCGATCATGGCATAGGGCCAGCAGGAGCGGACCTCGTTCAGCAGTTCGTCCTCCCGGAACGGGGCGGCGCAGGCGCAGGCCATCACGTGCTGGGCCAGCACGTCGAGTCCGCCGGGGCGAAAGTCCTCCCCGTCGCGCTGGCCTTCGTCCACCGCCTGCATGGCGGCGGTCGCCTCGAGGAATTCGAACCGGTTGCCCGGCACCAGCAGCGCGCGGCTGGGCTGGTCGAGCCGGTGGTTGGCGCGGCCTATGCGCTGGAGGAGACGGCTGGATCCCTTCGGCGCGCCCATCTGCACGACCATGTCGATATCGCCCCAGTCGACGCCGAGATCGAGGCTGGCGGTACACACCAGTGCGCGCAGTTCGCCGCGCGCCATGGCCCCTTCCACCTTTCGCCGCGCCTCTTTCGAAAGGCTGCCGTGGTGGATACCGATGGGCAGGTTGTCCTCGTTCGCGTCCCACAGGTTCTGGAAGATGTACTCGGCCAGGAAGCGGGTGTTGGTGAAGACCAGCGTGGTGTTGTTGGCGCGAATGCGCTCGTAAAGCTGGGGGATGGACCACGTGGCCGCGTGGCCGCCCCACGGCACGCGCTCTTCCTCGGGCAGCAGAATTTCCACCTGCGGCTCCGCGCCTTTTTCGCCTTGCACAAGCTCCACGGAGTCAATGTCACCCCAAGGGGCGATCCACGCGCGGTAGCCCTCGGGATCGGCCACGGTGGCGGAAAGGGCCGCACGCTGCATGTCCGGCGCTATTGCCTGAAGGCGGGAGAGCGCCAGCGCCAGCAGGTCGCCGCGCTTCTGCGTGGCGAAGGCGTGGATCTCGTCCACCACCACGCGTTTCAGCCCCGCGAACAGGGTGAAGCTGTCCTCGTAGCTGAGCAGCAGCGAGAGGCTTTCGGGCGTGGTCAGCAGGACATTGGGCGGGCGGGTGCGCTGGCGTTTCTTGCGATCGGAAGGCGTGTCTCCGCTGCGCGTCTCGATCCGCACATCGAGGCCCATCTCCTCCACCGGCATGACGAGGTTGCGCTGCACGTCGTGCGCCAGCGCCTTCAGCGGCGAGACGTAAAGCGTATGCAGGCCCTCGGGGGGCATTCCATCGCCGATGCGCGAGGGGCAGAAGTCGGCAAGCGTCGGCAGGAAGCCTGCCAGCGTCTTTCCCGCGCCGGTATCGGCCACCAGCATCGCGTGCTTGCCCGCGTCGGCTGCGGCCAGCATGTCCGCCTGGTGCCGCCGCACGCGCCAGTCGCGGCTGGCGAACCATTCGCTGATTTCATGGGGGATGGCCGCGTCTGTCACTGCAGGGAAAAGCGTTCGCCCTTCGCCCCGGTTCCGTCAACCGGCCAGTTGACGCGCGCCTAATTCACGCGAGGGGCAGGTCCCTCACCCTGCGGCAGTCCTTCCGCCACTTCGTGCTGCGCGCGGTTCTCTCCCGGGAACGTCACCAGCACAGCGATCACCAGAACCACCGCCCAGGTTGCCGCCAGCGACCAGTAGAACCATTGCGGATTGCCTGCCCCCGCGGTCTCCGCCGCCAGCCACGCGCCCATCGGGCGGCCGAAATTCCCGCTCGCCATGTAGATGGTGAACTGCGTTGCCGCGACGGCGGGGCTGCACAGCCGCATGGCCATCGTGATGCCGGCGATGAAGTAGAAGATCTGCATCAGCTCCATCGCCACCATGAAGCCGACAAGCACGCGCGAATCCGACCAGTGGTCTTGCGCAAAGCCCATCGCCGTCATGGCCACCATGCCCACCAGCAGGCAGTAGACGACAGTCCGCTGCGCCCCGATCTTCTCGACCAGCCAGCCGCCCGCCACGAGGCCCAGGACCCCCGCGATGAAGCCCATGGTGGAGATGAAGCTGGTGTACTCGGTCAGTTCCCAGCCGCCGGTTTCCTGGAACAGCACCGGATGGAAAGCCTCGAACCCGCCCCACGGAACGGCACGCGCCAGGATCAGCGGCACGAACAGCAGGCTGATCGGCATGACGATGGCGCGAAATGAGTTCTTCAGCAGCGGCCACCACGCCTCCACCTGGATGTCGAGATTGCGCGGATGGCTTGTCCCGCTGGTCCACGGCAGTTGGCGCTCTCCCGGGCGTTCGCGGATGACCACGCCGTAAAGCATCACCAGGCCCGGCACGATGCCTGCGATCGTCAGGCACACGGCGATGCCGTAGCTGGCAAGCAGCCAGCCGCCCACTGCCGTAGTCGCGGCAATACCGATCAACTGCGCACCGCCCATCACGCCGCCTGCGTGGGCCCGCTCCTCCTCCGGCATGATGTCTACGGCGAGGCTGTCTATCCCCACGTCCTGGAACGTGACCGCGGCATTGGCGGCAAAGCCCAGGACCGAGAGCAGCATGACATCGCTCGCCTCCGGATAGGCCACCGCGCCTGCCAGCAAGGCGAGGACGATGCAGCCTTGCGCTCCGATGATCCACACGCGCCGCCTGCCCATCGGCAGAAAGGTGTAGCGATCGATGAGGAAGCCATTGATAATCTTGAGCGACCAGGGAAGCGCCGAGATGCCGACGACCGAAGCAATCTCCGCCGTTCCGCTGCCGTTCGCGGCCATCCAGGTCGGCACGGCATAAAAAAACAGTCCGACGGGAAAGCCCTGCGTAAAGTAAAACAGCAGGAGAGTTAGCAGCCGTAGCAGCTTGTTCTCAGTCAATACGAGGCTGAAGCCTGCGGGTGCTGTTGTCGCCATCGATTCCCCCCGGAACTGGCGAAAGTATGACTTATTTTCATCGCTTGTCGAGCCGCAGGCACAAGGCACTGTATTCGCGGGAACTCTCTTTGTTCAAGAGCCATCGAGGGCTGCGTCGGGGAACGACGGGCCCCAGACAATCGCTCGCGCCGGCGATACGTTTCGCTGCTACATACCTCCTTCGTGCATCTGGGGGGCAGCGGCCATGCCGTCGCGCAGTTCGGCCTTGGAGAGGCCCGTCAGCGCCATCACCCGCGCCTGTTCGTCCGACGAGAGTTCGTCGAAACCGCGAGCCGCGGGAACATCGGCCAGCGCCTGCTCCATCTTGGCGGGCATTTCGCCAATCGCGCCGAACACCACTTCGGGGTTGGAGAACATGACCGACATGATCCTGGGATCGCCTGCCATGGCGTAGGACTGGCGCGCAAAGCGAAGGCCGCTGGGGGTGGAGAAGAACGCGTCGATATCGGCAAGTTCGGTCTCGTCGAAATGGATCGCGTAAAGCTCTGCCATCACATCGCGCATCAGCGGCTCCATCGCGGTCATCATCTCGGTCATCATCGTCTGCGTTATCGTGGCCGAAACCTCGTTACGCTCGCGCCACGCGGGATCGACAATGGCGAGTATCTCTTCGCTTGCTTCATCGTCCACGGCCAGTTCCTCGGCGGAATAGCCAAGCGCGCCAAACATGGCGGCGCCCGTGTCGGCATTGGCCATTTCCATGATCGGGCCAAGCATCCTGTCGAAGGTGGAACCCATCACTTCCATCACCGCGCCTTCGGGCATCACCCTGGCGACGATCTGTGAGGCGAGCGGCAGGCGGGCCTCCTGCTCCTGCGTCAGCGGTTCGACTTCGAACATGGCGGCAAAGGCGGCAAATTCGTCAGCTCCCGGCTCCTGCTGCGCCGTGGCGGAGGCAGGCATCAGGGCGATGGTGGCAGCGCCGCAAAGCGCGATCAGAGACTTGCGAACCATACCTGTCATCTCCTTCCTCAGTGCCCCACGCTCTCGCCGCGTTCGAGGCCGCTCAGCGCCAGTTGCTCGTCGATCTGCCTGAGCAGCCGCTCCAGTCCTGCCTCGCTGTCGCTCTCGGCGCGGGCGACCAGCACGTCCTGCGTGTTGGAGGCGCGCAGCAGCCACCAGCCGTCATCGGTGGTCACGCGCACGCCGTCGGTGGTGTCGGCCACCGCGTCGCTGGCGGCAATGCGATCGGCGATCTCGCCGATGGCGGCGAACTTGCGGCTCTCGTCCACCTGGAAACGCAATTCGGGCGTGTTGAGCATGGCCGGCATATCGCCGCGCAGCTGCGTCACCGACTTGCCCAGCCTTGCCGCTGCTGCGATCAGGCGCACGCCGGCATAAAGCGCATCGTCGAAGCCGTAGTAATCGTCGGCAAAAAACACGTGTCCGCTCATTTCACCCGCCAGCGGCGAGGAAATTTCTTTCATTTTGGACTTAATCAGAGAGTGCCCGGTCTTCCACATCAGCGGCTTCCCGCCGTGCCTTTCCACGGCCTCGAACAGCGCGCGGCTGGCCTTTACATCGGCGATAATCGTGGCGCTAGGTAGTCTTCCGAGGAGGTCCTCGGCGTAAATCATCAGTAGTTGATCCCCCCAGATGATCCGGCCTTCGCCGTCGATCGCGCCGATCCGGTCGCCGTCGCCGTCGAATGCCACTCCGAAGTCGAGGTTCTTCTCGGCGACAAGCTTCGCGAGGTCGGCAAGGTTGGCCTCGACAGTGGGATCAGGATGATGATTGGGAAAATTACCGTCGACGTCAGTGAACAGCAGGTGGTGCTCTCCCGGAAGGCGCTGCGCGAGGAGTTCCAGCGCAGGCCCGGCCGCGCCGTTGCCGGCGTCCCAGCCGACTTTCAGGCTCGCCAACGAGGCCGTGTCCACCCCCGCGAGTGCAGCCAGGAGACGCTCGACATACTCTTCCAGGATGTCGACGCTCTCGACGCGCCCCGCACCGTCCAGCCAGTCGCCCCCGGTGCCAAGTTCCCCAAGCCGGGCGATATCGGCGCCGAAGAACGGCCTTCCCCGAAATACCATCTTGAAGCCATTGTAATTGGCGGGATTGTGGCTGCCAGTTATCTGAATGCCGCCCTGTACATCTTCGGCTGAGGCTTCCGCGTAATAGAGCATCGGCGTCGGTCCCATGCCGATCCGCCGCACGTTGCAGCCACTGGAGGTAAGGCCTTCCACCAGAGCATGTTCCAGCATCGGTGAACTGACGCGGCCATCGTAGCCGACGGCCACCATCGGCGCGTCCTCGCCCTCTCCCAGGTCGCGGCGCAGCAGCGTACCGAACCCGCGCCCGATGGCCCGCGCATCGTCGGCGCCCAGCGTTTCCCCGATGATGCCGCGAATGTCGTATTCGCGCAGCACGGTGGGATCGAAAGTGTGTGTCATTACAGCTCCTTGGGGTTCCGGAGAACCTAGCGCAGCGGTTATTGTCTGTCGTCAGGCAATTGCGCCAGCAACAGGTCACGCGCGGCATTCGCCTCGTGCACCTGTGCGCTGGTGCCGCCCCGGTCAGGGTGGACCATCGCGACAAGCCGCTTATGCGCGGCAATTATGTCAGTTCTGCTGGCAAATCGGGAGACGCCCAGCACCTTGCGCGCATTTTCCATCGCCTGATCGTGGGCAGACACCTTCGGCTGCCACGGCCAGCGCTTGAACAGGAAATAATAGAGCAGGATCACCGCCCCGATGATGACGATGACCTTGCCCATGACGGATCAGGCGGGCTCGGCCACGGGGGTCGTCACCGGCTTGCTCGGCGCATCCTCGCGTTCGGGCACGCGCAGGTTGAGGTTGCCGATCAGGTTGCGCAGTTCCTGCCGCGCGACGAGGTGGCTGGTGCCCAGCTCACCCAGGTGCCCCTTGTCCAGCAGCGTGAGGCCCGAGGGGAACAGTTCGCGGTAGATCACGCGTTCCGAGAGGCCCTGCACCGCGCGGAAGCCCACGCGCTTGGACAGCTCTGTCAGTGCCTCGTCGATGCGGCGCTGGTTGCGCGCGTCGGTGTAGCCGGTGCGGTTGCGTACGACGACCCAGTCCATCTCGCGCTTCTGCTGCTCGATCGTGGCGCGGCTGCGCTTGATGCGCGCTTCCCAGATCAGTTCGGCGTAGAAGCTCAGCTTGCGGACCTTGAAACTCTCCGCCTCCACCTGTCCGATCAGGTCGAAATCGACGAAGCTGTCGTTCATCGGCGTCACCAGCGTATCGGCGCTGGCGGCCACGTGGCGGGCGAAGGGGTCGTCACGGCCGGGCGTGTCGAACAGAAGGAAATCCATCCCCTCGCCGATGCGCGCGGCCTCTGCCTCCAGCGCCTCCACGCTGTCGCCGTGGCACACGTCGAACACCGGGCCCGGCAGGGCCACGTCGCGGCGGCGCTGGGTTTCGGCGCGGTTCTCGCAATAGCGGTAGAAGGTGCGCTGGCGCACGTCGAGATCGAGCGCGGCGACTTTCGCCCCCTGGTAGGCGAGCGCCACGGCAACGTGCACGGCGGTGGTGCTTTTCCCGGTGCCGCCCTTTTCGTTGGCGAAGACGATACGATGCGGGGCAGTCACGAGCGGGCTTTCTCCATATGGCGAGTGACGCTAGGCCAGTGGACACCAGTCTACCGGAGCCTCGCGCCCATGCAAACAGTCACCACCCTGCCCCACCTGCGCCAAGCTGTGGATGAATTGCGTGCGCGCGACTCGAAACGGGACACCCTGGCGCTCGTCCCGACGATGGGCGCGCTGCACGAGGGACACCTGACACTGGTGCGCGAGGCGGCCAGGCTGGCCGATCACGTGGCGGTTTCCATCTTCGTGAACCCGCGCCAGTTCGGCCCCAACGAGGACCTGGATGCCTATCCGCGCCAATTGGCAGAGGATTCCGCCAAGCTGAAGGCGGAAGGCGTGGCCTTGCTGTGGGCACCGGGGCCGGAGGCGATGTATCCGCAGGGCTACGCCACCAATATCAGCGTGTCGGGCGTCAGCGACGGGCTGTGCGGGGCGGATCGTCCCGGCCATTTCGACGGCGTGGCGACGGTGGTGTGCAAGCTGTTCAACCAGGTGCGCCCCGATGTGGCGCTGTTCGGGGAGAAGGACTGGCAGCAACTCGCCGTCATCCGCCGCATGGCGCGCGACCTGGACCTGACGCAGCCGCACGTTGACGCGATCCACGGCGTGCCCATCGTGCGCGATCCCGATGGCCTGGCGATGAGCAGCCGCAACGCCTACCTCTCGCCCGAGCAACGCGCTGCTGCGGCCACCCTGCCGCGCGCGATGGACGAGGCGATTGCCCGCATCCGCGACGGACAGGAGGCAGCGCCCACGCTCGCCATGCTGGAGGACGAATTGCTCGGCGCTGGATTTTCCAGCGTGGACTACGCCGAATTGCGCGATGCCGACTCCATCGCCTTGCTGGACGGCGATAATGGTAATGCCCGCCTGTTCGTCGCTGCGCGCATCGGCGGCACCCGGCTTATCGACAACAAGGCGGTATAAGCATGACCGAAGACGATTTCCGCGCTTACGTGGATGCTTTCAACCGCGCCGATTTCGATGGCTTCGGGCGCTTTTACGCAGACGACGTCGTGTTCGAACTGGGCAGTCGCAAACGGATAGAAGGGCGCGAGAACATCCTCGCCTTCTATCGCCAGGTGCGTGCGCACCTCGACGAACATATCGAGTTGCGCGGCGTCCTGATCGGGGCGCGCAACGTCGCCATGTATTGCCGCACCACGTTCACCACGCTGGTTGACTGGCCGGATTACGAATTCGGCGCGACAGTGAAAGGCGACGTGCGCGAGGTGGAGACCATCGCCTGGTACGAGCTGGACGAGAGCGGCAAACGTTTCACCCATATTCGCGGCGGGCGGTTCAAGCCGTGAATGCGCAGTCGCGCTACGGTGGATCAGGCGTGGCGCGATGCGAAAGTGAAGGAAGAAGCTGGAGCGGGTAGCGGGAATCGAACCCGCATAACCAGCTTGGAAGGCTGGGGCTTTACCACTAAGCTATACCCGCTTGGCTCCGTTCGCCGCGCTTGCCACCGGAGCGGGGCTTTCGTCAAGCGTCCTGATCGGCAGTCGCGCTCTCGTCCTCGGTTTCGGACGCCTCATCTTCAGGCGGAGCGATGCGAATCTCGACCCTGCGGTTGGCGCGGCGGCCTTCTTCATTGGGGCTTCCATCGGGCAGGGCGTTGGGTTCGATCGGGTTCTGTTCGCCGAACGCGATCACCTCGATCCGGTCGTCATCCACGCCGCGCTCCACCAGCCATGCCGCAACGGCCTCTGCCCGCGCCCGCGAAGCGCGCAGGTTGGCCTGGTCGTTACCGCCCGAATCGGTGTGTCCGGCGAGGATCACCGGCCAGTCCTCCTCGATTGCGCGGCGTTCCATCAACCCGGCGAGCCTGCGTTCGACGGCTGCGCTGATGTCCGTTCCGTCCGGGAACGGCAACGTCAGTTCGACCGGCTGCACGGGCAGTTCGATATCTTCTGCCAGGGGGGCGGCGGCGTCGCGGATGATCGATGCTACCGGGGATGCGCTCTGGGAAGGCGTGGGAGTCGCGGTGCCGGCGGGCGCTTCGGCACCTTCCTGCGGAACGGGTTCTTCCGCTTCGCCATCGCGGCGCATTTCGCAAGCCGACAGCGTCAGCGCCAGGGCCAGGCTGCCAGCCAATGTAAGAAATGGTTTCATGTCCTGCATCCTCATGCGGGTTTCGGCTTCTGGCCGCCTTTGCCAGCCCGCTTGGCGGCCTGCTCTTCGGGCGTCTTGGTGCGCGGCGGCGAGTAGGAAATGATCGTGTCGCCCGGCTCCGGTTCGGGTGCGGAGGCGTGGGTGAAGAAGCGCATTTCGCCATCGGGTTCGATCAGCAGTAGCATGCTGGTCGCCTCGGGCAGGGTTTCGCGGGCATCGTCCACGTTGAACTTGTCGGAGAGCTTGGTGCGGCGGAACACCCAGCCCTCGTTCTGCCGTTGCTGCACGTCGTCCACGCCGAAGCCGGAGCGGAACAGCGAACGGCCACGCAGGCTGGCGGGAATGGCGCGGTGATCGTCGTCCGGCTCGCTCTCGCCGAGCTGGTAGACCCGGTCCGTCCCGATCTCCGGCGCGAATTCGGAGCACACGAGAGTGTTGTACGCCTCGTTATCCGTCGCAGCGATCAATGCCTGGTAGGGCGTGAGGTCGATATTGTGCTCGGTCGCCTCGTTCAGGATCTCGCCGTGATAGGTCGGCAGCCCGGCGGCCCGCGCGGGCTTCAGCCGCTGCCAGCTGGAATCGACGATCATCACTGGCGTATCCAGGTCGTGCATCTGTTTCGCCAGCGCCACGGTCCACGGCGTGCAGCCGACGATCAGCATGCCGGGCCTCGAGAAACCCTTCACCTTCAGCAGGCGCGCGACGAGATCGACGGTGAAGCCGTGGGCCACGATTGTCGTGACGACGACGGCAAAGCTGAGGCCGACGAGGATAGTGCCGTCGGCATAGCCAAGGTCCTCCAGCCTGAGGGCGAACAGACCGCAGATGGCCACCAGCACGATGCCGCGCGGGGCAATCCAGGCCAGGAACAGCCGCTCGTTCCAGGGCACGTCGGAGAACAGCAAGCTGAGCAGCACCGTGGCCGGACGGACGAGGAACAGGAGGGCGAGCAGGAACAGGCCGAACTGCCATTCGAATTGCCGCAACTGTTCGATGTCCAGTCCTGCCGAGAGCAGGATGAAGATGCCCGAGACCAGCAGCACGGCGATGTTCTGCTTGAAGGGGTGGATGGATCGCAGCGACGAGACGTGCATGTTGGCAAGCGCGATCCCCATGACGGTTACGGCCAGCAGTCCCGCCTCATGCTCGATCTTGTTGCACAGCACGAATGTACCGACCACGGCGACAAGCAGGACGGGCACCTTGAGGAATTCGGGCACCAGTCCGCGCGGGAAGCTCCACGCGATCACATATGCCGCAGCAAAGCCGATGAGGCCGGAGATGCCCGCGGCAATGGCGATCTCGGGCACCACGTCGTAGGCGGTGCCTCCTCCTGTCGCGGTGCTGCGGAAATATTCATAGGCGATCACGGCGCACAGCGCGCCGAAGGGATCGTTGACGATGGCTTCCCACTTCAGGAGCGCAGCGGGCCGCTGCTGCACCGCGCTCTGCCGCAGAAGGGGGATAACGACGGTAGGGCCGGTGACGACGAGAATACCGGCGAACAGGATGGCGACGGGCCAGACGAGGCCAGCGACGTAGTAGCCCGCCAGCGAGCCGAAGAACCATCCCAGCGGCACGCCAAAGACAACGAGGCGCCACACGCCGCCGCCGTACTTGCGGAATTCACGGAAATCGAGGCTCAGGCCGCCTTCGAACAGGATCAGGGCCACACCGATGGAAATCATCGGCTCCAGCAGGTCGCCGAAGGCGCTTTCCGGATCCATGATGCCCAGCACGGGTCCGGCAAGGAAACCGGCCGCCAGCATCAGCACGATGGCAGGCCACCCTGTTCGCCAGGCAACCCATTGCGCACCGATGCCAAGAACACCGACGAGCGCGATGACTAGCGCCTGTTCTTCCATCCGTCTCCTGCTTTCCTGATACCCCGTCTACAGATCAACAATGCGCGAGGCGACAAAGCTTTCCCACCGGGACCAAGGTCGGCCCCATGCGGGTTTGTTCAATGCCCGGCGAAATCGATGAGTGCGTGTGTCGTGATGCCTTCTTCCGCCAACGCCCCGGCCCCGCCAAGTTCGGGGAGGTCTATCACGAACAGCGCGTGGGAAACCTCCGCGCCCGCCCGGCGCAGAAGGCGAACGGCAGCCAGTGCGGTGCCTCCCGTGGCGAGGAGATCGTCCACCACCAGCACCTTGTCATCAGAACCGATGATCGAGGGGTCAAGCTCGACGCGAGCCTCGCCATATTCGAGCGCGTAGTCCTCGCCGATGCATTCAACCGGCAGCTTGCCCGCCTTGCGGATGGGCACGAAGCCCACGCCCAGGCGCAGGGCGAGCGCCGTGCCGAAGATGAAGCCGCGCGCCTCGATCCCGGCAACCTTGGTCGCGCCGAGGTCGGCGGCCATTCCGGCCAGCATGTCGACGGATGCAGAAAGCCCCTCACCGTGAGCGAGGAGCGTGGTGATGTCGCGGAACTGGATGCCCGAAGACGGAAAATCCGGGACCGTGCGCACGAGCTGCTTGAGCTCGTCGCGCGACAGTCCCGGACCGTGATCCGTCAAAAGGCTGCTCAGTCTTCACGGCGCGGCTTGGCGGCCGCCCAGATCTGCTTCTTCGCGAGCCATGCGAGGATGGTGGCGAAGAGCAGGAAGCCCAGCACCGGCCAGCCGGTCGCCTTGCGCTCGATCAGCTTGGGCTCTGCCGTCCAGGTCAGGAATGCCGAAACGTCCTGCGACATCTGCGAGATCGTGGCGTCGGTTCCGTCGGCATAGGTCACCTGGCCTTCGGTGGTGAGTGGCGGAGGCATGCCGATGACGAGCGAGGCGAAGTACGGGTTGTAGTAGCCGCCAGCGGGGATGGCGAAATCGGGGAACTGTTCGGCCAGTTCGGCCGGCGGTTCCTGATACCCGACCAGCAGGTTGTACATGTAGTCGCTGCCATGGTGACGCGCCTTGGTCATCAGCGAGAGGTCGGGCGGAATCTTGCCGCCGTTGGCAGCAGCCGCGGCTACGTCGTTGGGATAGGGCGAGGGGAAGTAGTCGGTCGGCAACGCCTGGCGCAGCTCGGCTTCGCCGGTGTCGGGGTTGACGCCGGGCACCATGTAGCTGGCGGCTTCCGCCTTCACCTGGGCTTCGGAATAGCCGAGCTCTTCGAGATCGCGGATGGCGACGTAATTCAGCGAGTGGCAGGCGGCGCACACTTCCTTGTAAACCTGGTAGCCGCGCTGCAGCTGGGCCAGGTCCCACTTTCCGAAAGGACCATCGAAGGAATAGCCGGCTTCGGGGCCGTGGCTCTCCTCGTGGAAGACGTACTCGGCGGTCGGGGCGACGTCCTCGGTCGCGGCGGTGTAGGCGCCGGTGACGAAGGCAAGCAGCACCACGAAGGTGAAGCCAAGACCGATCAGGATACCAACAAGGCGGATCATGTTTTTGTCTTTCCCTTAATCTCGGCTTTTCAGACTGCGGGCTCGGCGTTTTCGCCCAGCACGGCCTTCTTGTCGGAGCCCAGCACGGCCTCGGTGATGGAGAACGGCAGCGGATCGGGCCGTTCGATCGAGGAGATGATCGGCAGGATCACCAGGAAGTGCAGGAAGTAGTAGGCGGTCGCGATCTGGCTGATCATCACGTAGGGCTCTTCAGCCGGAGCGCCGCCGCAGTAGAACAGCACCGCCATGACCGGGATCAGGCCGAACCAGAAGAACTTGCGGAACAGCGGACGGTAGTGGCCCGAGCGAACCGGCGACTTGTCCAGCCACGGCAGGAAGAACCACACCAGGATCGAGCTGAACATGGCGAGCACGCCCCACAGCTTCGCAGGCAGGATGAAGTCGAAGGTGAACGCACGCAGGATCGCGTAGAACGGGTAGAAATACCATTCGGGCACGATGTGCGCAGGCGTAGAGAGCGGGTTCGCCTCGATATAGTTATCGGGGTGGCCCAGCTGGTTCGGCAGGAAGAACACGAATGCCATGAAGATAATCAGGGCCACGCCCAGGCCGAAGCCGTCCTTCGCGGTGTAATAGGGGTGGAACGGCAGCGTGTCGCTTTCGCTCTTCACTTCGACGCCGGTCGGGTTGCTGGAACCCGGGATGTGCAGCGCCCAGATGTGCAGGATCACGCAGCCCAGGATGACGAAGGGCAGCAGGAAGTGCAGCGAGAAGAAGCGGTTCAGCGCGGCGTTGTCCGGCGCGAAGCCGCCCAGCAGCCAGGTCTTCAGCGGCGGGCCGACCAGCGGGATGGCCTCGAACAGGCCGGTGATAACCTGCGCACCCCAGAAGCTCATCTGGCCCCACGGCAGCACGTACCCCATGAAGGCGGTGGCCATCATCAACAGGAAGATGGTGACGCCCAGCAGCCAGATCATTTCACGCGGCGGCTTGTACGAAGCGTAGAACAGGCCGCGGAAGATGTGGATGTAGACGACGACGAAGAAGAAGCTGGCGCCGTTGGCGTGCGTGTAACGCATCAGCCAGCCCCAGTTCACGTCGCGCATGATGTGCTCGACAGAGGCGAAGGCAACCTGCGTGTTGGCGGCATAGTGCATGGCCAGCACGACGCCAGTGACGATCTGCACCACCAGGAAGAACCCGGCAAGAACGCCGAAATTCCAGAAGTAGGAGAGGTTGCGCGGCACCGGATAGCCTGCGCCCACGGCGTTGTAGACGAGGCGCGGCAGCGGAAGCTTCTCGTCGAGGAACTTCGTGACGCCGTTCTGCGGCTGGTATTCCTTGGCCCAGGGAAAGCTCATGTTCTTCTCTCTCGCCTCAGCCGATCACGATGGTCGTGTCGGACGTGAATTGATACTCGGGCACGGCCAGGTTGGTCGGTGCCGGACCTTTGCGGATGCGCGCGGCGGTGTCGTAGTGCGAACCGTGGCACGGGCAGAAATACCCGCCGAACTCGCCCTTGTTCTCGCCTTCCTGCGCGCCCAGCGGGACGCAGCCGAGGTGGGTGCACACGCCCATCACGACGAGGATGTTGCCGTGGCCGGGCTGGGTGATTTCGTCCAGCGTCGCCGGATCGCGCAGCGAGGAGACGTCGACCGCGTTGGCCTCGTCGATCTCGCGCTGCGTCAGGTGACGGACGAAGACAGGCTGCTTGCGGAAGACGGCCTTGATCGACTGGCCGGCCTCCAGCGTGGAGATGTCCAGCTCGGTCGTGCTCTCGGCCAGCACGTCTGCCGACGGGGCCATCTGGCTGACCAGCGGATAGACCACGGCGAGACCGCCCACGCCTGCCGCGGAAACGGCAGCGATGTTGATGAAATCGCGGCGACGAACGCCGTCGCCGTCTTCGACTGCGCCGGTCACTTCCGGAGTCGCTTCAGCATTGCCAGTGGTGGATGCCATACCCTTGCCTTGCCTGTCGCTGCCGGAAATCCCTTGGAACAAAGTCCCGGCGGCGAAAAGATTCGTCCAAAAAAGCCGCACGACGAACCGTTGCCGGGCGGCGGCTTGGCGCGGCTGATAGACGAGCAATGCCGCGCTGCCAACCCGCCTTTTAGCGGTAATGTGACAAGCGGCCCACTGGCGGCCCGGCGGCACTCCGGATTGAGGCGCTCGCGCCTAACCCGGCCCCTGACCCGGAAGGGCGATGAGTGAAACCTGGCGGCCGGTGGTCGGTTCCCCGCGATGGGTCGCACGGCGATAGGAATGGAACCGGCGCGCGGCGGCGTAAGTGTCCATTTCCAGCGGGCAGATCGACGCGATTCCCGCAGACAGGAGCCGCGCCGCGACGACGCCTTCGAGGTCGAAATGCCACTTTCCCGGTCCGGTCGCTTCGAAAAACCGGTGTTCGGCCGCGGCAAAATTCGCCCGCATGTCCGCGCCCACCTCGTAACTGTCCTGCGCGATACACGGACCGATGGCTGCGGCGATCCGGTCGCGCTGCGCGCCCAGCTCTTCCATCCGGGCGACCGTCGCCTCGATCACGCCGCTTTGCGCTCCGCGCCAGCCCGCGTGGGCGGCGCCGATCACGCCTGCGGCTTCGTCAGCCAGCAGGATCGGCGCGCAGTCGGCGGTGACGATGGCCAGCGCGAGGCCGGGCGTGGCCGTGGCCATGCCGTCGACCTCGGGCCGGTCGCTCTCGGCCAGGGGCTTGCTCACCGCAATCGCATCGGCAGAATGCACCTGCTTGACGAACACCACGTCCGCCCCGCCCACTGCAAGGCCGTGCGCATGGGCATCGCTCTGCGCGGCATCGAGGAAGCCGTGCGGGAGCGCAATATTCTCCGCGCGGATGACCTTTGCCGGGTTACCCAAGGCTGCGGCTCACCTGTTCGTAGGTATCGCGCGAGAGCTTTGGCGCTGCGGCGATCCGTTCGAGCTGCGCTTTCATCATGGCCGAACGCTTCGGCTCGATCCGCCGCCAGCGGCCCAGTTGCGGCACGAAACGCGCCGCCGTTTGCGGATTGATCGGGTCGAGCGCCAGGATCACGTCGGCCACCAGCTTGTATCCCTCGCCGTCCTCGGCGTGGAAAGCGTGCGGGTTGTAGGCAAAGGCCATGTAGAGCGAGCGCACGCGGTTGGGGTTCTTCATCGTGAACTGCGGGTGGTCCGCCAGCGCCTTCACATGCTCCAGCACATCGGGGTGCATCGAACTTGCCTGCAGGGTGAACCACTTGTCCACCACCAGCGCATTGCCCTTGTAGCGGTTGTAGAAGTCGAGCAGCGCATCGGTCCGCTCGATGCCGGACATGCCGGCAAGCACCATCAGCGCGCCCTGCCGGTCGGTCATGTTGTCCGCGCCCGAATATTGCGACCACGCGAGATCGCGCCCGCGATCCGCGTTGCCTGCCGCGAGATAGAGCAGCGCCTGCGTCTTCACCTTGCGCGCGCCGCGGGCCTCTGCCGAAAGGCTGTAGGGCACGGCGGAAGCACGGGTGTGCAGGGCGGCAAATTCCTCTTCCAGCGCAGAGCCGATGGCAGCGCGCAGGGCCTGGCGTTCCGCATGGATGCGCCCCGGATCGGCGACCAGCATGGTCTCGGCAAGATAGGTCTCGGTCGGCAGGACCAGCAGTTCGCCGCGCATCAGGTCATCGAGCGATTCGTCGGCCAGCACTGCACGGAAAGCCCCGGCAATGGCCTCGCGCGCCTCGGCCCGGTCAGCATCGTCCAGTTCGCCCTCGACGGCCTGCTTGAGATGCCGGACAACGAGATCCTGCAAGGCCTCGTACCGCGCGAAGGGGTCGTCGTCGTTGGCAGCGAGGAAAACGAGGTCTTCAGCGGGAATGTCGCGCTCTATGGTAACGGGCGCGGAGAAGCCGCGGTTGATCGAGAGGACGGGCTTTTCGACAAAACCCGAGAAGGTGACGCTGTCTTCCGCCTTGTCGAGTATCACGAGTTCCTCGCCCTTATGCTGGCCGTTTGCCCGGTCGAACAGGGCCACTTTCAGCGGGATCGGCATCGGCTGCTTGTCGGGCTGGCCCGGCGTTGCGGGCACGACCTGCGACAGGCGCAGCGTGGCCGTGTCGCCTTCGTGCTCAACCCGGACGGAAACCCTCGGCGTGCCGGCCTGCGAGTACCACAGGCGGAACTGCTTGAGATCCAGCCCCGCGCCGTCCTCGATCGCCTTGACGAAATCCTCGCAGGTCGCGGCCTCGCCGTCATGGCGCTCGAAGTAGAGGTCCGTGCCTTTGCGGAACCGTTCCGGCCCGCACATCGTCCGCATCATGCGAATGACTTCGGCGCCCTTGTTGTAGACCGTGGCGGTGTAGAAATTGCTGATCTCGCGGTAGCTGTCGGGCCGGATCGGGTGCGCCAGCGGGCCGCTGTCTTCCGGGAACTGCGCCCCGCGCAGCACGCGCACATCCTCGATGCGCTTGACCGGCTCGCTGCCCATGTCCTGCGAGAACAGCTGGTCGCGCAGCACGGTGAAGCCCTCCTTCAGCGAAAGCTGGAACCAGTCGCGGCAGGTCACGCGGTTGCCCGACCAGTTGTGGAAGTATTCGTGCGCGATCACGCCTTCCACGCCGTCGAAATCGCCATCGGTTGCGGTGTCCTCGTCCGCCAGCACGTATTTCGTGTTGAACACGTTGAGGCCCTTGTTCTCCATCGCGCCCATGTTGAAATCGGACACGGCGACGATGTTGAACAGGTCGAGATCGTATTCCCGGCCGAATGTCTCCTCGTCCCACTCCATGCTCTTCTTGAGCGATTCCATCGCGTGGCCCGTGCGATCCAGGTCGCCCTCGCGCACGTAGATGTTCAGCGTGACTTCGCGCCCGCTCATGGTGGTGAAGCTGTCGGTGTTGGCGACGAGTTGGCCTGCCACCAGTGCGAACAGGTAGCTCGGCTTCGGCCAGGGATCGTGCCACTCGGCCCAGTGCGTGTCGTCGTCGTTCTTGCCGCTCGCTTCGAGGTTGCCGTTGCACAGCAGGACCGGGAATGTCTCCGCATCGCCGGTCATCCGCACGCGGTAGGTCGAAAGCACGTCGGGCCTGTCCGGGAAGAAGGTAATGCGGCGGAAACCTTCCGCCTCGCACTGGGTGCAAAGCATCCCGTCGGAGGCATAGAGCCCCATGAGCTGGGTGTTGGCCGAGGGGTCGATCTCGGTCGCCACGGCGATCTCGTGCGCGTCGCCGGGCAGCGTCACCAACAGGTCGTCGCCGTCCATCGTCCAGCTGTTCGACATCTCGCCGTCGACTTTCACCGACAGCACTTCCAGCCCGTCGCCGTTGAGGCGGATCGTTGACGAGTGATCGGCCTTGGCATTTCGCGCCACCGTCAGCGTGGAGACCACGCGTGTCGCATCGAGGCCGAGATCGAAATCGAGAGCCACCTCGGGCACCAGCCACGGGAACGGCCGGTAATCCTCGCGCCGGATGGTCGGCGGTTCGTGCGGGCTGGGTGCGGCATCCGCGAGTTCGGGGTTGCCGTCGGGCGTCGAGGGTGTGCGGGCGATATCCATGATGATTGACCTAATTTTCTTCCGTTGCCGCGTCGAGTGGTTAGAACGCACGAGATGGCGCATCTGTTCATATTCGGGCTCGGCTATAGTGCCAAACGCATTGCGGCCTCGGCAAAGACTGCGGGATGGACCGTTTCCGCAACCGGATCGGACGGCGATGTGGACTTCGCCGATCGCGACTCGGTGCTGGCGACGCTGGAGCGGGCGAGCCATGTCCTCTCCTCCGTTCCGCCCGACCGGGAAAGCGGACTTGACCCGGTGCTGGATAGCTACGGCGATGCACTAGGCGGGCACTGGCTCGGCTACCTGTCCTCCACCGGCGTCTACGGCGATGCGCAAGGCGCGTGGGTGGACGAGGCTTCGCCCACCGGCGACGGAAGGCGCACCGCGCGAGCCGAATGCGATGCGGACTGGCTGGAGCGCGGCGCGCGGGTGTTCCGCCTGCCGGGCATCTACGGGCCGGGGCGCAGCGCCTTCGACCGCATCAGGGCGGGCAAGGCACACCGGATCGACCTGCCCGGCCAGGTGTTCAGCCGGGTCCACGTGGACGATATCGCCAGCGGCGTGATGGCGGCGCTGGAGAGCGACGCACCGCCGGGTGCCTACAATCTGTCCGACGATCTCCCATGCAGCCAGAATACGCTGATCGAATTCGCCTGTGAACTGTTGCAGGTCGAACCGCCGCCGCTCCAGACCATCGAGGAAGCGGGCCTCTCTCCAATGGCGCGCGGCTTCTATGCCGAGAACCGCCGTGTCGCGAACGGCAAGGCGAAGCGGATTCTGGAGTGGGAGCCTTCCTATCCCACCTATCGCGAAGGGCTACTCGCCCTGCTCTGAAGGCGCATCGTGACGAAGGCGCGCCGATTGCTGGACCTGCACGCCCTTCTGCTTCCTCGCCCGGAGCGCCAGCACCATGCCGATGACGGCCAGCACCATCCCGCTCGCGGTCAGCCACGTCCACTTGTAACCCTCGAACAGGGTCGACAGCAGCATGGCGACGGAGATGGTGATGATCGAATTGTAGGCCGCGCGGCCCGCACCGATCTCGCGCACCAGATTGTAGTGCAGCGGGAATGTCACCACCGACCCTATCAGCGCGAGGTAGACAATGCCGCCCCAGTAGGCCGCACCGGTCGGCAGCGGCGGCGGTCCGGCTGTTATCCAGGCAAAGGCAAGGTCGAACACCGTGCCGTAGAGCATGGCCCAGGCCAGCAGGCTTACCATCGGTACGCCGCGGCCGGTGGGGTTGGCCTGGATCACATTGGCGACCGATGCGGCAAGGATGCCGATCACCGCCAGCACGATACCCAGCCCCACGTTGCCGCCGATCACGCCCGCATCGGGATTGGCCTGCCATTCGTGCCACAGCAGGAACGACACGCCGACGATGGCGACCGCGCTGCCGAGGATGAAGCCGCCCTGCACGCGCTCGCCCAGGAAGATACGGGCGAATAGCGCGTTGGGCACCATCAGCAGGCCGAACATCATCGCGACGATGCCGGAAGTGACGTAAAGCTCCGAGTGATAGACAAAGAGGAAATTGCCGCTGAACTGCGCGATCCCCACGCCCAGCGCCAGCACCTGCTCGGGCCGGGTCAGCCGCAGGCGCCGCTTCATCAGCATGGCGACAAGGAAGAGCGCGGGTGTGGCGAGCGCGAAGCGGTAGAACACCGACCACGCGGCAGGCACGCCGTCGATCTGCCCGGTGATGACGAACCACGTCGAACCCCAGATCGTGCCGGTCAGCACGAAGGGCACGATCACGCGCCAGCTCAGGATACCGGCCTGGATCGGGTTGGGGGCGGCGCTCACAGCGAAGCGATGGCCTTGCCCAGCGCGCGCGCGTGGTCGTGATCGGTGGCCCAGTGCGTCACCAGGCGCACGCAGGTGTCGTCCCAGTCGTAAAACGAGAAGCCCTGCGCGCGCACCGCGGCACGTTCTTCGGCACTCATTGTAACGAACAGCTCGTTGATCTGGGCGGGGTAGACCAAGCGCTCGCCTGCCGCCTGTGCGATGATGGCCGCCGCTTCGTTGGCGGCGCGGGCGTTTTCCAGCCACAGGTCGTCATCCAGCATGGCGTGGATCTGCGCGGCGAGGAAGCGGCCCTTGCTTTGCAGGTGCCCGGCGCGCTTGCGGCGGAAGCGGATCATGTCGGCCTTTTCGGTGTCGAACAGGATCATGGCCTCGGCCCCCATCCCGCCGTTCTTCACGAAGCCGAAGCTGAGCGCGTCGACCGGACCTGCCACTTCGGCAGGGGACATATCGAGGAAGGCGCAGGCGTTGCCGAAGCGCGCGCCGTCCATGTGCAGGCCAAGGCCGTGCTCTTTCGCAAGGGCGCCGATCGCCGCCAGCTCGTCGGGCGCGTAGCAGAGCCCGTATTCGCTTGCCTGCGTGATGGAGACGGCCTGCGCCGGAACCTGGTGCACACCGCGCGTGATGCCGGACAGCACCTCGGTGATCGAGCCAGCCGTCAGCTTCGCGCCCGCGCCGCTCGCCAGCAACAGCTTCGCGCCGTGCAGGTAGAAGCCGGGCGCGCCGCATTCGTCCATCTCGATGTGCGCTTCCTCGTGGCAGACGACGCCGCCGTGGGGATCGACCATCGTGGCGAGCGCAAGGCAGTTCGCCGCCGTGCCGGTCGCCACCCACAGCGCCGCGCACTCGCGCCCGAACATCGCGGAAAACCGCGCGTCCAGCTCCCGGCTGAGCGCATCGGTATCGTAAGGGGTGTCGGGCGCATCGGCAGCGCGCATCGCCTCCCACAGCTTGGGATGGACGGGCGCTGCATTGTCGGACAGGAACTGCATCGCGGAACGCCATGGCCGTGGGCGGCGTTCAGCGCAAGAAGGAGAAATTCATGGCGAAGATCGAAGTCACCGATGAAACCACTCACGGCGCCTACCGCGTGGACGTGGAGGGCAGCGATCGCCCGGCGGAGCTGACGTGGAAAGCGCGCGGCGAGGCGCGCATTGCAGACCACACCTTCACTCCGCCCGCCGCGCGCGGGAAGGGCATCGCTTTCGACCTCGTCGAATTCATGGTGCAGGACGCACGCGACAAGGGTTTCACCATCGTGCCGCAGTGCCCCTATGTCGCGGTGCAATTCCGCAAGCACCCCGAATGGGCCGACGTGCGCGCCGATATCGAGAGCTGACACCGGACCTCACGGCTGCCATTGAAAAATCAGGATTTTTCGGAACATTGGCGGTCCCGCCCTCGTTGGTCTGGTATGAATGCCGGTGGCACCGGCGGCTCGCGCCCCGCACGAGAGCGGGTTGAAGCGAAAGTTCGCCGATCTTCCACAAACCGAAAAAATCGTGCCGCCGGTTCGACCAAGAGGAGAGAGCCAATGGCACACGACCAGCAGATGCAGAACAGAACGACCTATTCCGATGCCGAGCTCGAACGAAGAAGCCAGTTCGACCGCTCCCGCCCGCTCGAACGAGACGAGACGAACGACCTGATTTCCTCGGACAAGGTGGAAGGGACCGCAGTCTATTCGACCGATGGCGAGAAGCTGGGCACCATCGATCACCTGATGATCGGCAAGCGCTCAGGCCGCGTCGAATATTCGGTAATGAGCTTTGGCGGATTCCTGGGCATCGGCGAGCAGTATCATCCCGTTCCGTGGGACGCGCTCGACTATGACACGAGGCGCGGCGGCTATATCGTCAACATCGACAAGGGCCGCCTGAAGGACGCGCCTTCCTATGGCCGTAACGATCAGCCCGAGTTCGACCGGGACTATGGGGAGAACGTCTACGCCTATTACGGCGTGATGTACTGATCCTCGTCATCACCACTGACAAAGCGACAGGCTCCGGTGCGAACCGGGGCCTTTCGCATTTCAGCGCGGCAGTTTCGCGAAATCGACGGCGGCGATGGACTCCAATGCCGCAGCGCGCATCTCGCGCGCATCCTCCAGCGACAGGCCGGGAAAGGCGAGGCGGCCACCCGCCAGGCCGAAGCGCAATGTGCAATAGCCGCGCCAGCGTGCCAGCGGGTTCTGGCTGATCTCCACCGAATGCAGCTTCACCCTGCTGGCTATGCGATAGCCCGGTGCCAGCCAGCCGCGGCGCGAGAGCACCTGCTGCGGGTCCAGCGCGTGTCGCACGAACCGCCAGCGATAGTATTCGCCCGCGGCCAGGAAGGCGGCGAGGCCTAGGAGGAGCACGGTCAATACCCAGTGGCCCTGCAAGGCGAAGACAATCGCCGCAACGACGGGCACGAATGCGAACATCACGGCCCTGTCGAAGTAGTAATCCTCGCTCGCCCTTCGCCAGTCGGCGCTGTCGTCGGGCAGGGAGAAACCCGCCTCGCGCGCGATGGGGGCGATCTCCTCCATCTGCGCGAAAGGTGCCACGTCGTGATTCGCGCCGCCCGCATCCTGCGCCAGGCTGATGAAGGAAAGACCGTGCCAGCCGAACCGGCGACGCAGCCAGCCGGTCTTCACCACCAGTGCCTGCACCCGGTGCACCGGCATCACCACGTCGGTCTTCGTCAGCAGCCCGCGGCGGCGGCGAAAGCCCTTTGGCGTGCGCTCCAGCCGGAATTCCCAGTCGCGCACAAAGGTGCGCACCACGCCGCTGGCCATGCCCACCACGACTACGGCCCCCACGGCATAGAGGATGGCGAGAACCTGCGCGACAGTGCTGTACCCGTTCACCAGTTCGCCCGCCTCGGCGATACGGTCGTCGCGGAAGATATCGGCGATGTATTCCCAAAGGTCGAACGGCAGCAGGAATTCCAATTGCTGCAAGGCGCCCAGCAGCACCGCGAAGACCACCAGCGAGAAGTTGAACAGGCCGAACAGGAACAGCCGTTTCGTATCCATCGCGAACAGCGTTCGCCCGGCGGGCTCGGCTACCGGCTGGCTGGCTTCCCCTGCATCGCCGGGCGTTGCCGGTTTCGCCGCCTCGCCGTCCACCAGGGCCCGCACCGTCTCGCGCAGTTTCTCGCCTTCGGCTTCGGATACGTAGGAAAGCTTCAGCTCTTCCTTGCCGCCCGCCCCGGTCTCGAATTTCACTTCGACAAGGCCCAGCAGGCGCGGGATCAGCTTCTGTTCGAGGCTCACGTCCTGGATGCGTTCGTAGGGAACCGAGCGGGCGGAGCGGCTGATGATGCCCTGCTCTACCCGCACGTCCGTCTCGCCAACGCGGTAACGCAGCCGCCGCCACGATAGCCACGCGCCCAGCAGGTTGATGCCGATGATCGCGCCCAGGATCGGGACGAAGAACGGTGCGATCGCCGCCAGCCCCTCGCTGTCGGGTTCGCTGGAGGCGGCGCCATACAGCACGGCGATGGCCGGAATGATGGCCTGCGCCAGCGTGCGCGCCATCTGCACCATCATGGTGAGCGGATTGACGCGCTGCCATTCGTCAATTTCGACGTCCGGCGTTACCGGAGGCTCCAGAGCGCCCTCGCTCACAGCGATTCGCGTTTCACGTGCTGGCGGATTTCCTCGCGCATCGCCACGGCATCGGCGTGCCGCAGGCCCGGCAGCGTTACCGACGAATTGTGCGTGCCCGCCGTATGCAGGATCAGCCGGGAAATCCCGAACGCGCGCTCCAGCGGTCCCTGCTCCACGTCGAGATGCTGCACACGGCTGAACGGCACGACGGTATCGGCATGGAACATCACCCCCTTCACCACTCGCAGCCTGTCATCGCTGATATGGTAGCCGCGGCTGCGATAGCGCTTCATCGGGATCAGCAGCACCATCACCAGCGCCACCAGCAGCGGCACGATCATCGGCGCCCACGTCCACGGGGCCGGAAGCGCGCCGGCCACGCCCATGACCAGCGCAGCGATCAGGAACGGCAGGACCGTGAGCGTGCCTTCGATGCGCATGACCGTGGCATAGGCCGGATCGAGCTTGGTGAGCGGTTCGGTGTCCATGAGGGTGACTTATACGGGTGATACACCGTTTGGAAAGGGGCTTTGATCGCCGGGCCGTTCACTCGCAGCCATCCGAGCCGACTTCCTGGAACCTGTGTGAAAATTTCAATCACCGCCTTTGGGGAAGATTGCGCGGTAGGAAACATCGGAATAATGCGCGCGCAAAATTGCAACTGTCCAACCTGGAGAGGTACCCCATGAAATCGAAAACTGCACTTTTTGCGTCACTTATGCTGGCCGGCACGTCGTTCCCCGCGCTTGCGCAGAACGCTCCCGGCACCGCCGAGACGGATGCCCCTTCGCCGCAGGATTCGCAGCTTGATCCCGCCGAAACGCCCCAGGCACCCGCCAGTGATTTCGCCCAGGAAGGCGTGACCGATCCCACGACCTCGCCGGTCGACGGCAATGCCATCGTCGTGACGGCCCAGCGCCGCGAACAGACGCTGCAGGATGTCAGCGCCTCGGTCATCGCGCTCGGCACCGATCGCCTGCAGACCTCGCAGGTCAACGGCCTGCAGGACCTGCAGACCATCGTTCCCAGCGTCAGCTTCGGCAACGACTTCAACCAGGCGAAGATCTTCATCCGCGGCGTCGGCGCCAACACTTCCACCACCGGCAACGCGACCGGCGTGGCGCTGCACGTCGACGGTGCCGTGGTATCGCGCGCCGAAGCCCAGCTTACCAGCCTGTTCGACCTCGAGCGGGTGGAGGTGCTGCGCGGTCCGCAGGGCACGCTCTATGGCCGCAACGCCACCGGCGGTTCGATCAACCTCATCACCGCGAAGCCGACCAGCTACCTGTCCGGCTACGGCCGCCTCACCTACGGCAATTACAATGCCATCGTCGCCGAAGGGGCGATCAGCGGCCCGATCACCGATTCGGTGCTGTTCCGCGTGGCCAGCAAGATCGAGAACCGCGACGGCTTCGGCGACAATCCCGTCACCGGCTCCGAGGTGGACGACCTCAGCCGCCGCATGATTCGCGGCATGCTGCAGTTCAACATCTCGGATACGACCGACCTGCTGCTGTCGGGCGAGTACTTCCGCCAGAACGACAACTCCGGCGCGATTCACTACCTGCGCGCATCCTTCCCCGACGTGCCGCGCCTCGCGCCGCTGGGCATCGGCGGCTATGCTGAGGACCCGCGCGACCTGGCGTCGGAAACCGACGTCGGCACCAAGACCGAGACCTACGCCTTCACCGGCACCCTGCGCAGCGAGCTGAGCGACGTGGTTTCCATCACCAACATCGCCAACTATCGCAGCTTCGAATCCTCGCTGTTCCAGGATCTCGACCTGTCCGCAGTGGTCAACAGCCTTGCCACCACCGGCCAGTCGACCACGGTGCAGGAACGCCGTATCGACTCCGAGCAGTACTCCAACGAGTTGCAGTTCAACGTCGCGCTCGACAACTTCGATCTCATCGTCGGCGGCTTCTACTTCCACGAACGCCAGCGCCCGATCGACAACGTGGGCCTGGCGCGCAGGAACGGACAGGCGCAGAACATCGACGTGTTGCAGGATGCCGGCGTCAACCTGGCCGATGCCTATGCGCTGTGCGGCTATTCGCCCGACACGGTTGTGGGCGGCTCCTCGCAGATCGCGCCGAAGCGTGTCTGCATCCGTTCCAACCTCGGCACCGATGCCTGGGCGATCTTCGGCCAGGCCAACATCGGGCTGGGCATGTTGACCCCGGCGCTTGATGCCTTCACGCTCAAGCTGGGCGGCCGCTACAGCGAGGAAGACGTCGATTCGGCCAACCCCGCGATCATCATCGCCCGCGGCGGCCTCGGCCCGGTGATCCGCTTCACGACGGAAGGCACTTTCACGGAGCGCAGCTTCAGCGATTTCACCCCTGAAGTGGGCCTGGAATGGCAGCCCAACCCGGATGTGCTGGTCTATTACACCTACGCCGAAGGCTTCAAGGCAGGCTCGGGCGAGAACTCCGCCGGCAGCACCACCATCGTGGACCCGGAGCAGATCCAGAACCACGAGGCCGGCATCAAGGCGACCGTGCTTGACGACATTTCCGTGAACCTCGCGGTCTACAGCTACGATCTCGAAGGGGCGCAGCTCAACAAGACGATTGCCGGGGGCCCGAGCGGCTACCAGACTATCTTCGAAAACGCGGCAGCCATCGAGGCCCGCGGGCTCGAACTGGATATCTTCGGGCGCGTGACGGACACGTTCCGCCTCAGCGGATCGCTGTCCTACACCGATGCCGAATATGCCGACTTCGAAACGCTCGATCCGCTTGACCCGCGCAACGTGGCAACGCCCGGCGTGCCGGCCTACGATCCTGTGACCAACCCCGATCCCACGGCCTTCGGCGCGCCCTGCAGCGGCGATCTCGATCCCGCCACGCCGACCTGCGAGATCCAGCTTGCCGGCAACGCGGTTCGCAACACGCCGGAATGGGCGTTCAACGTGCACGCGGAGTACGACATCCCCTTCGCGAACGGTTCCGAAGTGACGCTGCAGGGCGACGTGACGCACCGCAGCCGCGTCTACTTCACCGAGTACGAGCGCGAGATCGAAAGCTCGGCCGCCTATACGATGGTGGATGCGAGCGCGATCTTCCGCGATGCGGACGACCGGTTCAGCGTGCAGCTCTGGGCGAAGAACCTGTTCGACGTCGATCGCAAGTCGAGCACCTTCGCGCTGGCCACGGGTCGCCTGATCGGCAACACCTGGCTGCCGCCGCGCACTTTCGGCGCGACAGTCGCGTTCAACTACTGATCGCTGCAAACAAGAGGGCGCTTCGAAAGAAGCGCCCTTTTTTTGTCACGTCGAAACGCGACGACGCGCCAGCGTCCCGTTCTGCAAATTGTGTAGGGGAAATGGTGCTGCTGGGGAGGATTGAACTCCCGGCCTCACCCTTACCAAGGGTGCGCTCTACCACTGAGCTACAGCAGCGTCCGGGCCCGAAGGCGAAGCAAGTGTCGCCGGGCAGGCGCGCGCTATTGTCGCCAAAGGTGCGAAAGTCAAGCCAAGCTTGAGTGAACACGCCGCTTGGGCCAAATATAGTGTCCATGAGCAAGGATTTGTCCCGCGAGGAACGTCTCGCCGCACAATTGCGTGCGAACCTGAAACGACGCAAGGCGCAGAAGAAGGCGATGGCCAGCGATGAGGCGTCCAGGCCCGACGCCGATTCGGACCATGCTTCTCCGGGCCTTTCCAATCGCGCCGGTGAAGGCTAGGGCGCGCTTTCCCGCCATTCCTCCCGCAACCGGAGAGTCTGACAGTGCCCAAGCTTATCCTCGTCCGCCATGGCCAGTCCGAATGGAACCTCGCCAACCGTTTCACCGGCTGGTGGGATGTCGACGTCACCGAAAAAGGTGTCGAGGAAGCGAAGGAAGCCGGCCGCCTGCTGAAGGAAAAGGGGGTGTTCCCCACCATCGCCTTCACCAGCGTGCAGAAGCGCGCAATCAAGACACTGCACCTCGCGCTGGAATATTGCGACCGGCTGTGGATCCCGGAAACCAAGGACTGGCGCCTGAACGAGCGGCACTACGGCGGCCTGACGGGCCTCAACAAGCAGGAAACGCGCGACAAGCACGGTGACGAGCAGGTGCACATCTGGCGCCGCAGCTTCGACGTGCCGCCCCCGCCGATGGAAAAGGGCGACGAGTACGATCCCGGCAACGATCCGCGGTACGAAGGCATCGACGTGCCGCAGACCGAGAGCCTGAAGCTGACCATCGAGCGCGTCCTGCCCTACTGGGAAAGCGATATCCTGCCCAAGCTGGTGGCGGGCGAGACGGTGATTATCTCCGCCCACGGCAATTCCCTGCGCGCACTGGTGAAGCACCTCTCCAACATCTCGGACGACGAGATCACCGGGCTGGAGATCCCCACGGGCCAGCCGATCATCTACGAATTTGAAGGCGCCTCCCCCGTGGGCGAGCGCTACTACCTGAAGGATAGCTGAGACATGGGCGCTCCTGTCGCAATCGTGATGGGCAGCCAGTCGGACTGGCCCACCATGACCAAGGCCGCAGCCGTGCTGGAAGAGCTTGGCGTTCAATACGACGCGCGCATCGTCTCCGCCCACCGCACGCCCGACCGGCTGCATTCCTTCGGCAAGGGCGCGGCGGACGAAGGCTTCAAGGTCATCATCGCGGGCGCGGGCGGCGCGGCGCACCTGCCCGGCATGATCGCCGCGCTCACCCACCTGCCCGTCCTCGGCGTGCCGGTGCAGAGCAAGGCGCTCTCGGGCATGGATAGCCTGCTCTCCATCGTGCAGATGCCCGCAGGTGTTCCCACGGGCACGCTGGCCATCGGCGATGCGGGCGCGACCAACGCCGGGATCTTCGCCGCGTCGATCCTCGCGCTGGAAGACGAAGCGCTGGCAGAGCGCCTCAAGGCCTTTCGCCAGGCGCAGACGGACAAGGTTGCAGAGAAACCGGTCGACAATCCATGAGCGCGCTTCCTCCCGGTTCCACCATCGGCATCCTCGGCGGCGGGCAGCTGGGCCGCATGATGGCCATGTCGGCCGCGCAGCTCGGCTATCGCTGCCACATCTACGCGCCCGAGGGTGACAACGTGGCCGCCCATGTCGCGGCAGCCTATACCTGCGCCCCGTGGCACGACGGCGATGCGCTGGCTGCCTTCGCGCGCGACTGCGACGTCATCACCTACGAATTCGAGAACGTACCGGTCGGCCCCCTCGCCAACCTGCCGCAGGACAAGCTGGCACCTGGCACCCGCGCGCTGGAAGTGGCGCAGGACCGGGTGCGCGAGAAGCGCTTCATGCAGGACGCGGGCGGCACGCCGGCCGATTTCGCCGTGGTCGACCATGACAGCGAACTGGCCGACGCGGTGGAGCGGATCGGCGTTCCCGGCATCCTGAAGACCCGGCGCGACGGCTACGATGGCAAGGGCCAGTGGGCGATCAACGAGCGGGCCGACGCACAGGGCGTGCGCATACCCGAGACCGGCTGCGTCTACGAAGCGCGGCTGACGTTCGAATGCGAATTCTCGGTCATCCTCGTACGTGGCCGCGATGGCGAGGTGCGCTTCTGGGATTCCAGCCGCAACCGCCACGAGAACGGCATCCTCGCCCATTGCGAACTGCCCGCGCCCGCCATCGTGGCGCAGCAGCTCGACAAGGCGCGCGACATGGCGAGGAAGGTGGCCGACGCGCTGGGGTACGTCGGCGTGCTGACGCTGGAATTCTTCGCCACGCCGAATGGCCCGGTCTTCAACGAAATGGCCCCGCGGGTGCACAATTCCGGCCACTGGACCATCGAGGGTGCCGTCACCAGCCAGTTCGAGAACCACATTCGCGCCATCTGCGGCCTGCCGCTGGGCGACACCGCCAGCGTCTCCGGCTCGATGGTGATGGACAACCTGATCGGCGAGGAAGCGCTGGACCTTGTCCGCCACCTGTCGGACGGCCGCGCCCACGTGCATCTCTATGGCAAGGCCGAGGCGCGCAAGGGCCGCAAAATGGGCCACATCACGCGGGTCTGGTAAATGGGCGCCGACGTGCTCTTCATCGTCGCGCGGGCGACCAACGGCGTCATCGCGAAGGACGGCGACGTACCGTGGGCGATCAGCGAGGACCTGAAGCGATTCAAGCGCCTCACCATGGGCAAGCCCATGATCATGGGCCGCAAGACCTTCGAAAGCCTGCCCGGCCTGCTGCCCGGCCGCCGCCATATCGTGCTGACCCGGCAGGACGACTGGCAGGCAGAGGGCGCGGAAGTGGCATCCTCGCCTGACGAGGCCATGGCGATGGCGGGCGATGGCGATGTGGCGGTGATCGGCGGAGCCGAAATCTTCGACCTGTTCTGGGACCGGGGCACGACTTTCGAACTGACCGAGGTGTTCGAGGATACCGAGGGCGAGGTCACCATGCGCGATCCGGCGGACGATCCCACCTGGCGCGAGGTGGCGCGCGAGAGCCGCCCGGCGAAGGACGGCTGGCCACCCTACGACTTCGTGACCTTCGAGCGAGTTGGCGAGAGGCATCGCCCCGCATGAAGCGTTTCGCCATCGGCTTCGGCGGCGTGCTGCTGGCGGCGCTGGCCGCTTTCTTCATCTTCGCGCCCGGTTACGTCGAGCGGGACATGAACGTGGTCGACGGCCTGCCGCTGCCGCCCGTTTCGGACGAGGCGCGCGCGCTCCACGAAACGCTGACCATCGTGGACCTGCACGGCGATACCCTGCTGTGGAAGCGCGACATGCTGGAAGCGGCGCACCGCGGCCACATCGACCTGCCGCGCCTCAAGGAAGGCAACGTCGCGCTGCAGGTGTTCTCCAGCGTCACCAAGACCCCGCGCGACCAGAACTACGACAACAACACCGCCGAGACCGACAACATCACCCTGCTCGCCATCGGCCAGTTGCAGCCGCTGCGCACCTGGACCTCGCTCTTGGAGCGCACGCTGTGGCACGGCGAGCGGCTGGAACGCGCCGCCGCCGAATCGGACGGCGAGCTCGCCTTGGTGCGCACGCCCGCCGATATCGTGCCGGTCCGAGCACCGGATGCCAGCAGCGCGCCGGTGGCAGCGATGCTGTCGGTCGAGGGGCTGCATAACCTCGAAGGCGATCTCGCTAATCTGGACAAGCTCTACGACGCAGGCGTGCGGATGGCGGGGCTGGTGCACTTCTTCGACAACGAACTCGCAGGCTCGATGCACGGCGTCGACAAGGGCGGGCTGACTGACATGGGCCGCGAGGCCGTGCGGCGGATGGAAGCGATGGGCATGGTGGTCGACATTGCCCATTGCAGCCACACATGCGTCGGCGATGTGCTAGCCGTAGCCCAGCGCCCCGTCGTCTCCAGCCACGGCGGCGTGCAGGCGACGTGTCCGGTGAACCGCAACCTGACCGACGCCGAGATTCGCGGGCTTGCCGCGACCGGCGGCGTGATCGGCGTGGGCTACTGGGAGGGCGCCGTGTGCGATACCTCGCCCACCGCCATCGTTGCCGCCATGGCGCATATCCGCGATCTCGTCGGCATCGAACACGTCGCGCTCGGCAGCGATTTCGACGGCACGGTTACCACCCGGTTCGACACGGCGGGGCTGGTCAACGTGACGCAAGGGCTGATCGATGCAGGCTTTACCGAAGAGGAAATCCGCGCAGTGATGGGCGGCAACGCCCTGCGCGTGCTGGAAATGGGGCTGGAGCCTCTGCCGGGTGCTACGGCATGACGCGCCTCTCCCACCGCGATCCCATGCCCCACGCGCTGCGAGGAGCAGTCGTCGCACTCGGTAATTTCGACGGGTTCCACGTCGGCCACCAGCACGTCGTGCGCGAAGCGGTGGAGTGGGCCAGAGCCGAAGGCCGCCCGGCCATCGTCGCCACTTTCGACCCCCACCCTGTCCGCCATTTCGCGCCGCACGTGCCGCCGTTCCGCCTCACCTCGCTGGAGCAGCGGCACGAGTTGTTCCGCGCGGCAGGCGCGGACGCCATGCTTGTGTTCGACTTCGACGACGATCTCGCCGCCATGAGCGCGGAAAGCTTCGTGCGCGACCTGCTGGCGGGTCACATCGGCGCGAGCGGCGTGGTGACGGGGGAGGACTTCACCTTTGGCAAGGGACGCGGCGGCAACGTGAAGGTGCTGCGCGAAGTCGGCGCGACCTGCGGGATTGAGGCCCGCGCCATTGGCCCTGTTGGCGAAAGCGGCCAGGTCGTCTCCTCCAGCCGCATCCGCGATGCACTGAAGGCGGGCGAATGCGATGTTGCCGCAAGATTGCTCACCCGCCCCTTCACCGTGCGCGGCACAGTGATCCACGGCGACAAGCGCGGGCGCGACCTCGGCTACCCCACCGCCAACATCGATATGGGCGCATACCTGCGCCCGCGTTTCGGCATCTATGCCGTGACGGGCCGCGTGCTTGCCACAGGCCAGCACTTGCAGGGCGCGGCGAACCTTGGCGTGCGGCCCAGTTTCAATCCGCCCAAGGAGCTGCTGGAGCCCTATTTCTTCGATTTCTCCGGCGACCTCTACGATCAGGAGATCGACGTCGCCTTCCACCACTTCCTGCGGCCCGAGGCGAAGTTCGACGATCTGGACGCGCTGAAGCGCCAGATGGAAGAGGATTGTGCGCGGGCGCGCGACCTACTAGGTGGCCGCCCAAAGGATTGACCGCGCGATGACCGACGAAACAGCCAAGCGGGATTACCGGGACACCGTCTTCCTGCCCAAGACCGATTTTCCGATGAAAGCCGGGCTCCCCGCGAAGGAGCCGGGCATCCTTGCGCGCTGGGAAGAGCAGGGCCTCTACAAGCAGCTGCGCGAGGCGCGCAAAGGGCGCGAGAAGTTCATCCTCCACGATGGCCCGCCCTACGCCAACGGCAACATCCACATCGGCCACGCGCTGAACAAGGTGCTGAAGGACGCGGTGGTGCGCACGCAGACGCTGCTGGGCAAGGATGCGCCCTACGTTCCGGGCTGGGACTGCCACGGTCTGCCGATCGAGTGGAAGATCGAGGAAGCCTACCGCAAGAAGAAGAAGAACAAGGACGAGGTTCCGCCCGCCGAATTTCGCCAGGAATGCCGCGAATACGCCGCCGAATGGGTGGCTGTGCAGTCCGAGCAGTTCAAGCGGCTGGGCGTGATGGGCGAATGGGACAAGCCCTACCTCACCATGGCGCCCGAGGCCGAGGCGGGCATCGTCGCCGAACTGCTGAAGTTCGCCGAAAACGACATGCTCTATCGCGGCGCGAAGCCGGTGATGTGGAGCCCGGTCGAGAAGACCGCGCTGGCCGAGGCCGAGGTCGAGTACGAGGACATCGTCTCGACCCAGATCGACGTGGCCTTCGAGATTGTCGAAAGCCCGATCGAGGACCTGGTCGGCGCGCACGCGGTGATCTGGACGACCACGCCGTGGACGATCCCGGTGAACCAGGCTTTGGCTTATGGGCCTGATGTTGAGTATGCTGCAAGGCGCATCATTTCCTCGGTTCATGTTGGACCGGAAGTCACAGGATTGGCTGGAAAGACGATTCTCGCCGAGAAGGGCTTGATCGATCAGCTCGCAGATCGATCAAGCGTCACACTCGATGAGCCTGTATGGACCGGCAAAGGCTCCGACCTCGCCGGAACCAAGGTCCGCCACCCGATGCACCATCTCGGCGGCTTCTTCGCGGAGCCGCGTCCGATGCTGGCAGGCGACTTCGTCACCACCGATGCGGGTACGGGCGTGGTCCACATGGCGCCCGACCACGGCGAGGACGATTTCGACCTGTGCAAGGCCAACGGCATCACGCCGAAATTCGTGGTCGACGACGACGGGCGCTACCGCGAGGACTGGGGCTGGCTGCCGCGCACCGACGAGCGTAGCGGTTCGGTCATCAACCCCAAGTTCAACGCGCCCGACGGGCCGATCTGCTCGGACCTCAAGGAAGCGGGCGCTTTGCTCAGCGCATCCACGGACTATCAACACTCTTATCCACACAGCTGGCGCTCCAAAGCCAAGGTGATCTTCCGCTGCACGCCGCAGTGGTTCGTGCCGATGGACAAGCCGCTGGGCACGTTCGACTATGCCCTGGCCGATGCAGGCCCGCTGGGCGGCGCGGTTGCGCTGGGCACGCAGGGCGACAACACCGCCACTTTGCGCCAGACCGCGATGCAGGCGATCGAAGAAACCCGGTTCGCTCCCGCCAAGGGCAAGAACCGTATCGGTTCGATGGTCGAGGGTCGTCCCGACTGGGTGCTCTCCCGCCAGCGCGCCTGGGGCGTGCCGATCACGCTGTTCGTGAACCGCGATTCTGGCGAATATCTCGTCGACAAGGCCGTGAACGCTCGCATCGTCGAGGCGATCAGGCAGGACGGCGTCGATGCGTGGACGCAGGAGAACGCCGCGCAGCTTCTCGGCCCCGACTACGCGGTCGAGGACTACGAGATGGTCACAGACATTCTCGACGTGTGGTTCGATTCGGGTTCCACCCACGCCTTCGTGCTGGAAAGCGACAACTGGCCCGATCTGCAATCGCCTGCAGACCTCTACCTCGAAGGCAGTGACCAGCACCGCGGCTGGTTCCAGTCCTCACTGCTCGAATCCTGCGCCACCCGTGGCCGCGCGCCTTACAAGCAGGTGCTGACCCACGGCTTCACCATGGCCGCCGACGGTCGCAAGATGTCGAAGAGCCTTGGCAACACGATCGACCCGTTGAAGGTGATGGAGGAATACGGCGCCGACATCATCCGCCTGTGGGCACTCTCGGTCGACTATACCGAGGACCACCGGATCGGGCCGGAAATCCTCAAGGGCGTCGCCGACCAATATCGCAAGCTGCGCAACACCTTCCGCTACATGCTGGGCGCGCTGGGCGAATTCAGCGAGGACGAGCGCGTCGGCGTCGAGCAGATGCCGGAGCTGGAGCGCTACGTGCTGGCGCTGCTGGGCGAACTCGACGGCAAGCTGCGCGCCCACGTCGCCAATTACGATTTCGACGCCTACACCCGCGCGCTGGTGGATTTCATGAACGAGGACCTCTCGGCCTTCTTCTTCGATATCCGCAAGGATCGGCTCTATTGCGATGCGCCCGGCAGCATGGAACGCCGCGCCTATCGAACCGTGCTCGATACGCTGTTCAATGCGCTTATCCGCTACGCCGCGCCGGTGCTGGTGTTCACGGCGGAAGAGGTATGGTCCACGCGCCATCCCGAAGGTGGCTCTGTCCACCTGCTCGAATGGCCGGAAATTCCTGCTGCCGATGCGAATGCGGATCGCTGGGAAGCACTGCGGTCGCTGCGCGAACGGGTGATGGAAGCCATCGAGCCGCTGCGCCGCGAAAAGGTGATCCGCTCCGGCCTCGAAGCCGAAGTGACGGTGCCCGCCAGCGCCGTGCCGGAAGGTTTCTCGGCGGACGATCTCGCCACGCTGTTCATCACCGGCACAGTGACGCTGGGCGATGGAGACGCGGTTAGCGTTGCCAAGTCCGACGACGCCAAGTGCGGCCGCTGCTGGCGCCTGCTGCCGGAAGTCGACGAAGACGGCGACCTGTGCAACCGCTGCGAGGACGTCGTGGCCCAGATGGATGCTGCCGAATGAGCACGCTCGCGAAATTCCGCCTTTACGGCATACTGCTGGCGCTGGCGATCTTTGCCGCCGACCAGTGGATGAAGGACTACGTGGTGAACACGCTGGGGCTCACCCGCGTGGGCGACCACTATCCGCTGCTGCCGTTCTTCGATTTCACCCGCACCAACAATTACGGCGTGTCGCTGGGCATGTTCGAGGCGACTAGCATGGAGATGCGCTGGATCCTCGTCGGCGTAACCGCGCTGATCGCGCTGGTGGTGCTGGTGTGGATGATGCGCGAGAAGCTGCTGGGCGAAATCCTCGCGCTGTCGCTGGTGCTGGGCGGGGCCTTGGGCAACATCGTCGATCGATATCGTTTCGGCTACGTGGTCGACTACGCCGATTTCCACATCGGCACGTTCCGCCCGTTCCTGATTTTCAACGTGGCCGATGCGGCGATCACCATCGGCGTCGTGATTATCCTTGCCCGCGCCTTGTTCATGCGCGAGAAACCGTCCAATGAGCAGGACGCTGCTACCGAATAACACCGCCAGAACACCGATGGCCGCCACCGGCCCGGAGACTTGAGAATTATGCGCAACCTTACCCGCTCCATCATTGCCTGCACCGCCGTGCTCGGCCTTGCCGCCTGCGGTGGCATCAGCATCGACCGCGAGCGTCCCGATGAATTCGCCGTGCAGCGCCAGGCCCCGCTGGTGGTTCCGCCCGATTTCCACCTCGTGCCCCCGCAGCCCGGCGCTCCGCGCCCCGCCGAAGGCACCGCCTCGCAGCAGGCGCTGGAAGCCCTGTTCGGCGGCAGCGCGCCGCGCAGCAACGTGGAAACCTCCGCGCTGGACCAGGCCGGTGAAGCGGCCCCCGGCATCCGCTCCTCGATTGGCGATGTCGACACCTACACGGTGGACAAGGGCACGGCAGTCCAGGCCATCATCGCCGCGCCCGAGGGTGACGGTCAGGCCGCGCGGGCGGTAATTCCGGGCTGATTGCTTGTTTAGTCCCTCAAGCGCCGGGCGCGAGCCGTCCGGCCCGCTTGGCTTTCCCCGCATGAGCTCGGGCGCGCATTCGCGCTTGCGGTCGCTGATCGCGACCGAGACTTTAGCCGCCCTCTGATTGAGAGGTCGAGAAACGGTCCGCGACTAGCGGGCCGCAAGGCCGAACGGCCGCCCGCAGGTGCCGCGTAGCGAAGCGGAGCGAATAGCACCGAGGACGAAGCCGTGGAGGCGGCTTCGCGAAACAAACAATCTCGCGGAACCCTGGCGCTACCGTGCGGGCGCTAGTCCCCTGCCTTGCTCACCAGCAATTTATCGATCTTGCGACCGTCCATGTCGACGATCTCGAAGCGCCAGCCCTGATCCGTGAAGTGCTCGCCCTCCGCCGGAAGGTGTTTCAAGACATAGAGCACGTAACCCGCCGCCGTCGCGAATTCCTTGTGCTCGGGAAACTCGATATCCAGCCGCTCGGCCAGCGCGTCCGCCGCCAGCGCGCCAGAGACGAGATAGCTGCCGTCCTCGCGCTCCGTGAACATCGGCGTGTCGCCTTCGTCCTGGTGGCTGGCGAAATCGCCGGCAATGGCGGAAAGCAGGTCTGCCGTCGTCACGATCCCGTCGAGATGGCCGTATTCGTCGTGCACCATGGCCATGCCCGTGCCCGATTGCTGCAGGACGCGCAGCGCATCCATGGCATCGAGCTGGTCGGGGATCACCTCGCTCTTGCGCAGCATTTCATCCAGCACGACGGCCTGTCCCGTCATCAGCAGCGTCAGCACCTCGCGCACTTTCACCACGCCCAGCACCTTGTCCGGCGTGCCTTCTGCCACCGGCAACAGCGAATGCGGCGACTCGGCGATGGTCAGGCGAATTTCCGATTCGTCAGCGTCGATATCGAGCCAGTCGATCTCTGTGCGCGGCGTCATCAATTCGCGCACGGGACGTTCCTGCAACCTCATGATGCCCGCGAGGATGGCGTGCTCCTGCTCCTCGATCACCCCGGTGCGCGTGGCGTCGGCCAGGATCATGCGCAATTCTTCGGATGTCAGGTTGTGATCGCCCTTGTGGCGAATGCCGAGGGCAGACAGCATCAGCCCGGACGACTTGTCGAGCAACCAGACGAACGGCGCGGTCGCCCGCGCCAGCAGGTCCATCGGCACGGCCATGATCATCGAGATCGGCTCTGCCGCGCGCAGCGCCAGCTGCTTGGGCACCAGTTCGCCCACCACGAGGGTAAAATAGGTCGTCAGACCGATCATCAGGGCAATGCCGAGATTGTCGGCAAGGTCGGGATCGACGCCCAGCGCGGCGATCCGCTGGCCGACCGGTTCACCCAGCGTCGCGCCCGAAACCGCACCGGCGATGATGCCGATCAGGGTAATGCCGATCTGTACGGTGGACAGGAACTTGCCCGGATCCGCCGCCAGCCGCATGGCAACGGCGGCGCCCTTGCTGCCTTTCTCCGCCGCCATGCGCAACCGCGCGGTGCGGGCAGAGACAATCGCCAGCTCCGACATGGCAAATACGCCGTTGAGCACGATCAGGAGGGCGAGCGCGGCAAGGTAGTGCCAGGGAAACGGGTCCATCAGACCTTTGCCGCTAGCAGGTTTCGCAGCGATGGGGAAAGCCCCAGAAAGCTGGCGTTCACGGAACAGGCTTCACACACTGGCGTTGATGGGAGCAAATACTGCGGCAAGGGATGTGTCATGCCGCTTGCAAATTGAGGAAGGACGTTATGAAAATCAACAAGATGCTCGTCTCGACCACGGCAGCCCTCGCGCTCGTCGGCACCACCACCGCCTGTGTGACGGACCCGAATACGGGCGAACAATACGCCTCGCGCACGGCCATTGGCGGCATCGGCGGCGCTGGCCTCGGCTACCTGCTGGGCGGCCTGATCGGCGGCAAGACGGCCCGTATCGTCGGCGCCGGCATCGGTGCGGCAGCGGGCGGATACGTCGGCTATCGCATGGACGAGCAGATCCGCGAACTGGAAGAAGTCACCGCCGGCACCGGCGTTGACGTGAGCGAAACGCCCGAGGGTGACGGCATCCTGGTGAATTTCCCCGACGTTACCTTCGCGGTCGATTCCACCACCATCTCGCCGCAGATGCGCGACACGCTGGACGGCGTGGCACAGTCGATGATCGACTACCCGCAGTCGCTGATCGACGTGATGGGCCACACCGATTCCACCGGCAGCGAGCAGTACAACCTCGACCTGTCGCGCAGGCGCGCCGAATCGGTTGCCAACTACCTCGTTTCGCGCGGCGTATCCCGCGCTCGTATCGAGACGATCGGTTATGGCGAGCAGTACCCGATCGCCGACAACTCCACCGAAAGCGGCCGTTCGCAGAACCGCCGCGTGGAAATCCGCATCACGCCGATTACACAGGACGACGTGGAAGACGCGTACTGATCTGGCTCTTGAATATGAAGATCGAGAGGGCGCTCCGCTTGGGGCGCCCTTTTCTTATCCCTTCACCAGCCGCGCGGCCCTCTCGCTCAGCCGCTCGACCGCCGCGCGGTGGATGCCGGGAGCGCTGGCGAGCAACCCGAAGGCCCGTGGGTCGCGCTTGTTGTAAGCCAGCGGCTTGCCGAAGGCGTCGGTAACAGCAGCACCTGCTTCGCGGGCGATCAGGGCGGCGGCGGCGATATCCCATTCGAACCCCCACCGCACGGTGGCCACCAGGTCCGCCCGGTCATCGGCCACCATGGCCACCCGCAGGGCAATCGAGTTTGGCTGCTCCACCTTGGTGAGATCGCCGTCTTCCTTCGGAAGATCGTGCGCAGGCACGCGCGCACCGGGAAACCGCGTCCGCGTGCTCGCTTTCAGCCTTTGCCCGTTGAGCCAGGCGCCCTTGCCCGCGACGGCCGACCACACTTCCTCGCGCGCCGGAGCCACCAGCGAACCGATCAGGGGCCGCCCCCCGGAAATGAGGGCAACCGAGATCGCCCAGCCCTCGCGTCCGCGAATGTAGTCGCGAGTCCCATCGATGGGGTCGACCAGCCAGATGAGGCCCTTTTCGAGTCGCTCCGGACTATCGGCGGTTTCTTCGGATAGCCACCCGGCGGCGGGAAGCAGCGCGCCCAGCTCGCGGCGCAGGAATGCGTCCACTTCCAGGTCCGCCTCGCACACCGGGCTGCCGGGAGATTTCTCCCAGGTTTCAAGGTCATGCCCGTGCGCCGGCCACTTGCGAAGCGCCATGTAACCTGCCTCGCGGCAGATCTGTTCAAGTTTCATGCTGTCGATCATGGATGCAAAGGCATTTGCGACGGGCCGGAACCGATTGCAAGCGCCGCGCGATAATGCTTTAGCGCCCAGCAAAATCCCCTCCCGACTCTCATTTTTTGAACGAAGGTCAGCTCACCCATGAACATCCACGAATACCAGGCCAAGGAACTGCTCGCGAAATTCGGCATCGGCGTGCCCACCGGCTATCCGGCCATGACCGTGGAAGAAGCCGTGGAAGGCGCGAAGAAGCTGCCGGGGCCGCTCTACGTGGTGAAGGCGCAGATCCATGCCGGTGGCCGCGGCAAGGGCAAGTTCTCCGAGCTGCCCGCCGATGCCAAGGGCGGCGTGCGGCTTGCGAAGTCCATCGATGATGTGGAGCAGGACGCGAAGGACATGCTCGGCAACACCCTCGTCACCGTGCAGACGGGCGATGCCGGCAAGCAGGTGAACCGCCTCTACGTGACCGACGGCGTGGATATCGCCAAGGAATACTACCTCTCCATGGTGATCGACCGCGAGACGAGCCGCGTTGCCATGATCGTCTCCACCGAAGGCGGCATGGATATCGAGGACGTGGCGCACAACACGCCCGAAAAGATCACCACCATCACCATCGACCCGGCCACCGGCTTCATGCCGCACCACGGCCGGGCCGTGGCTTTCGCGCTGAAGCTGGAGGGCGGTCTCGCCAAGGAAGCGCAGAAGCTGTCGAAGAAGCTCTACGAGGCCTTCACCAAGCTCGACTGCGCCATGCTGGAGATCAACCCGCTGGTGGAAACCGAAGGCGGCGAACTGCTGGTGCTCGACACCAAGATGAGCTTCGATTCGAACGCGCTCTATCGCCACCCCGACGTGGAGGAAATGCGCGACGAGACCGAGGAAGACCCGATGGAAGTCGAGGCCGGCAAGCACGACCTCGCCTACATCAAGCTGGACGGCAACATCGGCTGCATGGTGAACGGCGCAGGCCTTGCCATGGCGACGATGGACATCATCAAGCTGAACGGTGCCTTCCCGGCAAACTTCCTCGACGTTGGCGGCGGCGCCACCACCGAGAAAGTGACCGCGGCCTTCAAGATCATCCTGTCGGACCCGGCTGTCGAGGGCATCCTCGTCAACATTTTCGGCGGCATCATGAAGTGCGACATCATCGCCGACGGCATCGTTGCCGCGGCGAAGGAAGTGAACCTGCAGGTGCCGCTGGTCGTGCGCCTGGAAGGCACGAACGTGCAGCAGGGCAAGGACATACTCGCCAATTCCGGCCTGCCGATTATCCCGGCAGACGATCTTGGCGATGCGGCGAAGAAGATCGTCGCCGAAGTAAAGGAAGCCGCCTGATCCCTTGATAGCGCGCCGGGGCGCTGACGGGCTATTCGCCTTTCACCGCCTCGGCAGCACTTTCGCTGGCCTTGCGCACGGCATCGCCAGCCTCTTCCGCCTTTTCTTTGGCGGCATCCATCGTTTCCTCGCTGACCATGCCGTCGGTCTGCTCGGTGTCGCTCATTCCGCCGTTCCAGTAATCGAGGCCGAACCCCAGCGCGATCATGCTGGCCGCGAGCGCCGCCACCATAAGCACGCCGTCGCGTACCAGCACCGCGAGGCCGAAACCCGCGATGGCCAGCATCGGCACGCTGCTGGCGAACGGCAGCACTTCCAGGAACGGTACGGTCAGGCACAGCAGGCACACCATCCCCGCAGCGATTTGCGAGAACGGCGCGCGGGTGATGCGTTTCCAGCGTCCGTGAAAATGCCGGTCCATGAACCGCGCGATGGGTCGCAGCTCGTCGGCGGATTTGCCGAGCTTTTCACCCGACACGCAGCGGTTGGCGATGATCCCCGGCAGCCACAGTGTCTTGCGACCGATCATCTTCTGCGCCGCCACCAGGATCACCACTACAGCGAGGAAAGTCGGCACTCCGGGAATCGCACCAATTGGCGTGATCTCCAGCAGGGCCGGTACCATGATGGCCGGACCGAAGGTGCGGGTACCAAAAGTCTGCAGCACCTGCCCGGCCGAGACGGACTCGTTTTTCGCGGCAAGATCGTCCAGTGCACCGAGAATGTCGCCGACGCTGCGCGGTGTCGTTGGTGCGGATGGGGCCATGTAACGTTTCTCCTGACAAGAAAATCGTCTGGCGACTATCTGGTTTCGCTGCCATCGTCGGATCGCGCGGAACCGATGATCCGGAACGCAGCCCCAAGCCCGTTGTTGATTGCGTAAGACCGTCACAAAAAGGGCCTGCTTGACCTATACGTAAAGCAGTTTACATAAGCGGCAGAACACGAAACCAACGAGAGGGCGATTCCCATGAAAATTCTCGTGCCCGTGAAGCGGGTGATTGATTACAACGTGAAGCCGCGCGTGAAGAGCGACGGCTCCGGCGTCGATCTTGCCAACGTCAAGATGAGCATGAACCCGTTCGACGAGATCGCGGTGGAAGAAGCCCTGCGGTTGAAGGAATCGGGCAAGGCCGAGGAAGTGATCGCCGTGTCTATTGGCCCGGCCAAGGCGCAGGAAACGCTGCGCACCGCGCTCGCCATGGGTGCGGACCGCGCAATCCTGGTCGAGACCGATGAGCAGGTCGAACCGCTGGCCGTCGCCAAGATCCTCAAGGCCATCGCGGCCGAGGAAGAGCCGGGCATCGTGATGCTGGGCAAGCAGGCGATCGATGACGATTCGAACCAGACCGGCCAGATGCTCGCCGCGCTGATGGAGCGCCCGCAGGGCACCTTTGCCAGCAAGGTGGAGATCGACGTTGATGCCGTGTCCGTCACGCGCGAAGTCGACGGCGGCCTTGAAACGGTGAAGCTCACGCTGCCCGCCATCGTCACCACCGACCTTCGCCTGAACGAGCCGCGCTATGCCTCGCTGCCGAACATCATGAAGGCGAAGAAGAAGCCGCTCGATACCAAGACGCCTGCCGATTACGGCGTCGACGTGGCCCCGCGCCTCACCACCACGAACGTTTCCGAACCGCCGGTTCGCCAGGCAGGCGAAATCGTCGAAGACGTGGATGCGCTGGTCGCGAAGCTCAAAGCTCTGGGAGTTGCCTGATGACGACGCTCGTATTTGCTGAACCGCACGGCGACGCGGTTGCCGACGCAACCCTCGCCACCGTCACTGCCGCTGCCGCTCTTGGCGGCCCGGTGCACGTGCTCACCACCGCCGCTGGCGACGCGCACGCTGCTATCGCCAGTGTCGAAAAGGTGCTGGTGGCGGACGATGCCGCCTACGCCAATGGCCTGGCCGAGAACCTCGCCCCGCTGATCGCCAGGCTGATGGACGGCTACGACGCCGTGCTGGCCCCTGCCACCACCACCGGCAAGAACGTGCTGCCGCGCGTCGCCGCGCTGCTCGACGTGATGCAGGTGTCCGACATCATCAGCGTTGAAGGGCCCAAGACCTTCACTCGCCCAATTTACGCCGGTAACGCCATCGCGACCGTCGAGAGCAGCGATCCCAAGCTGGTGATCACCGTGCGCACCACGGCCTTCGACAAGGCCGAGGCCACCGGCGGCAGCGCCGGCACCGAAACCGTGAGCGGCCCCGGCGATGCCGGTCTCTCGCAGTTCGTGAAGCTGGACGCGGTCGAGAGCGAACGTCCCGAACTCACCAGCGCAGGCATCGTCGTATCGGGCGGCCGCGCGCTGAAGGACGGCGAGACGTTCGAGCAGTATATCACGCCGCTGGCAGACAAGCTGGGCGCCGCCATTGGCGCAAGCCGTGCCGCAGTGGACGCAGGCTACGTGCCTAACGATTACCAGGTCGGCCAGACCGGCAAGATCGTGGCGCCGGAAGTCTACATCGCCATCGGCATCTCGGGCGCGATCCAGCACCTTGCCGGGATGAAGGATAGCAAGACCATCGTCGCCATCAACAAGGACCCCGACGCACCCATCTTCCAGGTGGCGGACATCGGCCTGGTCGCAGACCTGTTCAACGCCGTGCCGGAGTTGACCGAGAAGCTCTGAACGCACGGCCCTGACGGCCGGACACCAAAAGCGCCTCCGCTCGAGAAATCGCGCGGGGGCGTTTTTCGTTCGAGGGCAGTTAGAAAACTTCGACGAAGAAATGGATCGTGAGGCCGACCAGCCCGCCCACCAGTGTGCCGTTGATGCGGATGAATTGCAGGTCGCGGCCCACGGCGCGTTCGATCCGCATGGTGATGGTGCTGGCGTCCCAGCTTCTCACCGTGGTCGAGACAAGGCTGACGATCTGCTCGCCGTAGCGATTGACCACGCCCACCAGCGTGCGCCGGGCAAAACGGTTCACCTGAAGTTGCAGCCCCGGATCGCCCTGCAGCGTCTTGCCCAGTTCCGCCAGCGAGTGGCTGACCTCACCGCTCATGCCCTTTCCAGGATCGCGGATATTGTCGATCAGCGAGCGGCGCAGGCGTTCCCAGACGCCCATCCACCAGTCGGCGACGGCGGGATTGTTGAGCAAGTCGACTTTCATGCGCTCGACCTTCGCACGGGTCTCCGGGTCGTGCTGCAGGTCGTTCGCCAGCTTCTCCAGCCCTTCCTGCACCTTGCCGCGCAAGGGATGGTTGGGATCGACGAGGATCTCGGCCAGCAGCCGGTAAAGCCCGTCGAGCACGGAATTGGCCAGCCGCCCGTCCAGCCCGGTCCAGCGGATGATCGAATTGGCGCGTTCCTGCACCATGTCGCGGACCATGTCCTCGTTGTCTTCCAGCGTGAGCCCGGCCCAGCGGATCATCGAATCCATCAGCGGCTTGTGCCGCCCGTCGGCAATCGCGGCGTCCAGCATCTTGCCCAGCAGCGGCGCAACATCCAGCTTCTCCGCCTGCCGCGCGAGGCCCGCTTTCACCTGCAGCCCCAGCCTTTCGGGGTCGAGCGATTCGAGCAGTTCGACGAACAGGCCAGCTGCGCCCGCGCGCAGGCGTCCCTCGGTATCGTCGCCGCGTTTGACCAGGAAATCGCCCGCCGCCTTCGCCACGTTCATGTCCCGCATTCGCCGCGCCACCACGACGGGCGTGAGGAAATTGGAGCGCAGGAATTGCGCCATGGTGTCGGCGATCCGGTCCTTGTTTTCAGGGATGATCGCCGTGTGCGGAATGGGAATGCCCATCGGGTGCCGGAACAGCGCGGTCACCGCGAACCAGTCGGCCAGCCCGCCCACCATCGCGGCCTCCGCAAAGGCATGGACATAACCCCAGGCCGGGTGGACCGTCAGCATGTTGTGGGCGAGCAGGAAAATCCCCGCCATCGCCACCAGCAGCAGCGTGGCAGTGACTCGCATCCGGCGCGCGCGATCGGGCGGCAGGGGGGCGCCGCCCTGCATCGTCAGGCTGCCCTTACTCGGCAGGCTGAACCTCCCGGCCGCCGGGGGTCTCGTCGCCCGGCTTGTAGGTCAGCAGGCGATCGCGCAGCCACGGGCCGAGCTTCTTCTCCAGACCGTCCGCCAGGCTGAACCCCGCGGGCACGATCAGCAGGGTGAGGAAGGTGGAAAGCGTGAGGCCCCCGATCACCACGATGCCCATAGGCTGGCGCCACGCCCCGTCGCCCGAGAGCGAAAGTGCGGTGGGCACCATGCCCGCCGTCATGGCGACGGTGGTCATCACGATGGGCTGCGCACGCTTGTGCCCTGCTTCCAGGATGGCGGCGAGCTTGCTTGCCCCTGCATCCATCTCCTCGATCGCGAAGTCGATCAGCAGGATCGAGTTCTTCGCCACGATGCCCAGCAGCATCAGCATGCCGATGAACACCGGCAGCGAAAGCGGGTAAGGCTGCCCGGTCGCCACGATGCCGGCGATATAGAGCGCGAGGAACCCACCCAGCGGCGCGAGCGCCAGGGAGCTCATGTTCACCAGCGGCGAGACGACGCGGCGATAAAGCAGGACCAGCACCGAGAAAACGAGCAGCAGGCCGGTGATCACGGCGGTGATGAAATTGTTGATCAGGTCGCCCTGCCATTCGTCTGCACCCACGGGCGCGTTGGAGACGCCGGTCGGCAGGTTCTGCATGATGGGCAAGGCATCGATGGCGGTCCGCACCGTGCCGCGGGCAACGCCCTGCGCAACGTCCACGCCCACGAAGACGCGGCGGTTCTGGTTGTAGCGTTGGATCGAGGTCGGCCCCATGCCGAGCGTGATATCGGCCACGCGGCTAAGCGGCACGGAGCCGCCCGTTGCGGTGGGCACCGGCAGGTTCTCGATGGTCGAAAGGCTGCGCCGGTCGTTCTCCGCCAGTCGCACGCGGATGGGGATCTGGCGGTCCGACAAGGAGAACTTGGCCGCGTTCTGGTCGATATCGCCCAATGTCGCGATACGGATCGCCTGACTCAGAGCACTGGTGCTGACGCCGAGGCTGGAGGCCAGGTCCTCGCGCGGTTCGATCAGCAGTTCGGGGCGCTGAAGGTCGTAGTCGATACGCGGAGCGACCGCGCCCTCGACCGTTTCCATCTGTTCCACCAGCGTCGCCGCGGTATCGTACAGCAGTTCGGGGTCCGAACCCGAAAGCATGATCGAAATGGCACGGCCCGTGCCGCCTCCGCCGCCCTGGTTGTTCTGGAAGTTCACGCGCGCATCGGGAATGTCCTGCAACACGGGCGTGAGTTCGCGTTCGAAATCGAGGCTCGTGCGTTCGCGGTCGTCGCGCAGCACCAGGCTGATGTTGCCGGACCCTTCGCGCGCAATTCCCAGCGCCAGCGCGACTTCCTGTTCCTCGCTCAGGCGCGCGGAAATCTCGTCAACCACGGCCTCGGTCTGCTCCAGCGTGGTGCCGGGCACCATGGAGATCGAGACGCGCGAGAAATCGCTGTCGCCATCGGGGAAGAACTGCTGCGGGATGCTGGATGCGATAAGGACGGTAAAGATCAGCGCGAGGAACCCGATCAGCATCATCCACACGCGGTGGTCGAGAAAGCGCGCTGCGATGTAGCGCGAGCGCTGGCTGAAATGGTTCGAAAATCCACTCATCCGGCCGACGATCAACCCGATGCCGAGGTTGATGATGCCGCCGACGAGATAGGCCGGGATCGCCAGCAGAACGAGCGTGCCGAACGAAGGCAGCGACAGCCCCTGTTCCGCCTCGCCAGCGACCGCAGCACCCTCTGCACCCTCCCCGCCGGATACCAGACCGAACAGGGACGGCAATACCAGCAGCACGAAGAAACCCACGGCCAGCGCGAGCAGGTGGTAGAACCAGCGGGTCTTCACACGGCCCATTTCCGCCCGCTTCTTCTGGAAGTTCGTGGTATCCAGCGACCAGCGCAGCACCTTCATGTAGGTGTCCATCGCCCGGCCCTCGCCGTGGTTGGCGTGGCCCTTCGCCTTCAGGAAATAGGCCGCCGCCATCGGCGTGATCATGCGCGCCACCGCCAGGCTGACCAGCACGGCGGCCACCACGGTAAGGCCGAAATTCTTGAAGAACTCGCCCGAAATGCCCGGCATCAGCGCGACCGGCAGGAATACGGCGACGATACAGAAGGTGGTCGCCACCACCGGCAGGCCGATTTCGTCCGCCGCGTCGATAGATGCCTGGTAGGCGCTCTTGCCCATGCGCATATGGCGCACGATGTTCTCGATCTCCACGATGGCATCGTCGACAAGGACGCCTGCCACCAGTCCGAGTGCGAGCAGGGACATGGTGTTCAGCGTGAAGCCGAGCATGTCGATGAACCAGAAGGTGGGGATGGCGGAGAGCGGGATGGCGAGCGCGGCGATGATCGTGGCGCGCCAGTCGCGCAGGAACAGGAACACGACGACCACTGCCAGCAATGCGCCTTCCACCAGCAGCGCCATCGAGCTTTCGTACTCGCCGCGCGTATAGTCCACCTCGGTGAAGAGGCGGGTGAAGGTGATGCCGGGATTGGCATCCTCGATCTGCTGCAGCACCTCGACGGCGTCGTCATAAACGCTCACGTCGCTCGCGCCGCGGGCGCGGGTGATGGAGAAGGTGACGACCTGCTTGCCGTTCAGCTTCGCCAGCGTGCGCACCTCGCCATAGGAATCGCGCACGGTGGCAATGTCCGACAGCTTCACCGAGCGGCCACCGCCCAGCGAAATCTGCGTCTGCGAAAGCTCGTAGGCATCTGCGGCGTTGCCCAGCACCCGCACCGACTGGCGCGATCCGGCGATTTCCGCCTGCCCGCCCGCGGCGTTCACGTTGAGCTGGCGCAGGGCGCTGTTCACCTGGCTGGCGGTGACGCCCAGCGACTGCATCCGGCCCGGATCGAGAATGACGAGGATTTCGCGGTCGACGCCGCCACTGCGGTTGACTTCGGCAAGGCCCTCGACGGTCAGCAATTGCTTGGTGACGGTATCGTCGATGAACCAGCTCAGCTGCTCCAGCGTCATGTCGTCCGCAGCCACGCCGAAAGAGACGATGGGCTGCGAACTGGTCTGCTGCTTGAACACGCGCGGTTCGAGGATGCCGTCGGGAAGTTCGCCGCGGATGTTGTCGATCTCGCTCTTCACCTCGTTCGTGGCCTCGGCGATGTCGGTGCCGATGGCGAACTCGATGACGGTCTGCGAATTGCCCTCGCTTGCGGTGGAGCGGATGGTTTCCACGCCGTCCAGCGTCTGAACGGCGGCTTCCACGCGCTGGGTGATCTGGTTCTCGACTTCGGGCGGGGCTGCGCCCGGTTGCGAGATCGAGATGATGACCACCGGGAACTCGATATCCGGCTGGTTCTGCACTTCCATGTCCTGGAACGCGAAGATGCCGGCCAGCATCAGGCCGATGAAGGCCAGGATGGGGACGATCGGGTTACGGATCGACCATGCAGAGATCTGCGAGAAATCCATGTCTTTACTCGGCCTGGCCCTGGGTAACGGGTCGCACAGTCTCGCCCTCGGTCAGGAAGCCACCGGCGCGCAGCACGACGCGCTCGTTACCCTGCAGGCCCGATGCCACGACGATGCCCTCGTCGCTGATCGATCCGACCTCGATCGGGCGGCGCACCACGGTGTTGTCTTCATCTACGATGTAGACATAGCTGCCGCGATCATCGGACAGGATGGCGCTTTCCGGCAGGCGCGGGGCCACCACGGTTTCGCTCGCCAGTTCGATGCTGGCAAAGCCGCCGGGGCGCAGCGCCGGGTCATAGCCCAGCGCGCAGCGAGCCGTACCCTGCCGCGTCTGTTCGTCGATCACCGGGCTCTTCTGCCAGACGGTGCACTGGAACTGCTGGTCCGTCCCGACCGGAGTAACCGTGCCGATCGCGCCGACGGAAACCGAGTCCAGCTCGACCTCGCCGATGCGGGCGAGCAGCTCCATCTCCCCGCCGCGTGCAATGCTGAACAGCGTACCCGAACCGGGGCTGACGACCTGGCCCGGCTCCACGTTACGGGTGAGCACGAGACCGGCTGCGGGGGCGACGATGTTGAGCTGGGCGTTGCGCGCGCGGCGCTCTGCCAACTGGGCGCGGGCGACCTGCACGCGCGCGACGGCAGCATCGCGGGTGGCGGTCAGCCGGTCGATATCGGCCTGGCTGATGAAGCCGCGCTCCACCAGTTGCAGAGCGCGGTCGAGGTTAGCCTGGGCGAGATCGGCATCGGCCTGCGCCACTTCGATCTGCGCCGCCTGCGCGGATTCCTGCTGGCTCTGCACCGAACGATCAATCACGGCGAGCACCTGCCCGGCGCCGACCCAATCGCCCGGCTCCACGTTGACGGAGACGACGCGGCCACCTTCGCCCACCACGCCGACGGGCAATTCTCGCCGCGCAGCCAGCGTGCCGGTGGCATTGATCGCACCCTGCACCGTGCCGGCACCCGGTGCCAGCACCGTCACCGCAGGCGCAGTCGCGCTTTCGGGCGCGGCGAAGGGCACCTCTTCCTCGCCGCCCGAAAGCATCAGGGCAGCGATCAGCGCCCCTGCAACCAGAACGGCGATCACGATCCACATCTTCTTGCGACGCTCGCGCGCGGCATCGGGGCCGGATACCTCATCCAGCTCTACGCGATCTTCGGTGTCGCTCATGTCGACTCGTGTTTCATAATTCATCGGCATCATGCCTCTTTAAGCGCGCGCCGGGCTTTATAACATCAGGATAACCCGCGCGACCGGCCCCTTTGACCATGCCCGCGCGCCATAGCCCTTTAATGGTGCGGCGCGCAATGCAGCCTTCTGCCAAGGCACGATAGTCTCCGATGAAACGTCCGGCCCAAGCGCTCCAAAGGGGCGGAAAGCCTTGGCCTCCCGCCCCTTTGGGCAAATTGTATCATTTTGTCGTGCGCGGTGTTTAACGCACGCGGCCACGCTGGATGAGATTGACAATGCCCAGCAGCACGATGGCACCCACGATAGCGATGATGAGGCCGGTCAGCGAGAATTCCTGCACGCTCCCGCTCACACCGAGCAAGGGCCCGGCGATCAGGTTGCCGATGACGGAGCCGATGCAACCGACAACGATGTTCCAGAAAATTCCCATCGAAGCATCGCGGTTCATCACCATGCTGGCGAGCCAACCGGCGATACCGCCCACGATCAGTGCAATAATCCAACCCATTACATACCTCCTTCGAGTTCCCCCAACGATCAGGGTTACGAAAGAGAAAACGCCGCCACAAGGGCGACGTTCCGGGCCATCTTTGCGGCCAGGCGTGAAATGTAGCTCAAACAGCCATTTCGCGCGCTCTGTAAGGGGTCAATATTTTAGCTGGCGCTCGTAAAGATCGCGATAATGCTGGATGCGCGTGACGCGCAGACCAGCCATGCCGGAACGATCGACTGCCCGCTGCCAGCCGGCGAATTCCTCCAGCGTCAGGTTGTAGCGCTCCAGCACCTCGTCGATGGTCAGCAGGCCGCCGTTCACCGCAGCCACGACCTCGGCCTTGCGGCGTACGACCCAGCGCTTTGTCTTGGGCGAGGGAAGATCATCGATGGTCAGCGGCTCTCCGAGGGGGCCGATGACTTGCGCCGGGCGGATTTTCTGGTTCTCGATCATGTATTTCCTCGGGTGGCCGGTGTCTCGCGGTCAGCGCGTGGTTCGTGTTCTGCCGCGTGGCCTTTGCCATTGCCTAAATCATCAGGGTTAACATCCCGTTGGCCATCGTCGTGCCGGAAGCCTTCGTGTTGTGACGCGATGTGACGCGCCGAGTGAGCATTGAAGCTGGCAAGCACGGCCTCGTCGCTCTGCGCAAGTTCGGCGCGCAATTCGCGGGCGGCGGAAAGCCGAGCCGTGAGGTCAGCCCAGCTCAATTCGCACAGCGTGCTCTCCACCGTCTCGTCAGCGGCGGAAATGCGCGAGTCGGGCGCGGGGATGGGTTTGCCTTCGAACATGGGAGAGAGGCTTAGCCCAACAAGCGTCAAGAACCGGTAAAGCCGTCCTTAACCGAACGTTGAGGCGACTGCGGGGTTTTGCCCGGACGCATGCTGGTGTATGGGCGCGGCCACCATGTCCCGCATCGCAGACCTTCCCGTCTCGGTTAATGCCGAGCAGCTTTTCGACCTGCCACGCCCCGCGCCCGAGTGCCGCATCGTGGTGGCCATGTCGGGCGGCGTCGATTCCTCCGTCGTGGCGGCGCTTGCCGCGCGCAGCGGAGCAGAAGTGGTGGGCATCACCCTGCAACTTTACGATTACGGAGCGGCCACCGGACGCAAGGGTGCCTGCTGCGCGGGCGACGACATTCGCGACGCGCAGATGGTGGCGGACCGTCTCGGCATCGCGCATTACGTGTTCGACCACGAGAGCAGCTTTCGCGAGGAAGTGGTCGAGACATTCGCCGACGAATACCTGGCGGGCCGCACCCCCATCCCCTGCATCCGCTGCAACATGGGCCCCAAGTTCACGGACCTTCTGCGCATGGCAAAGGAACTGGGCGCGGATTGCCTGGCCACCGGCCATTACGTGCGCCGCGTGCCGACGGAGCATGGGCCGGAACTGCACCGCGCGCTCGATCCGGCGCGGGACCAGTCCTACTTCCTCTATGCCACGACGGAGGCGCAGCTCGATTTCCTGCGCTTCCCCCTGGGCGGCCTGCCCAAGAGCGAAGTGCGCGCGATTGCCGAGGAATTCGGCCTCGTCGTGGCGAACAAGCCCGACAGCCAGGACATCTGCTTCGTGCCCGATGGCGACTATGCCAAGATCGTGAAGGCCATGCGCCCCGAGGGCGGGCGCGCGGGCGAGATCGTCCACGCCGAAACCGGGGACGTGCTGGGCCAGCACCCCGGAATCATTCACTACACCGTGGGCCAGCGACGCGGGCTGGAAATCGGCGGCCAGCCGGAGCCGCTCTATGTCGTCGGCCTCGATCCCGAAGCGGCGCAGGTGCTGGTGGGCCCGAAGCGGATGCTGGCGGTGGACGCCGCGCGGGTAATCGAGACCAACCGCATTGGCCCCCTGCCCGACATGCCGCTGACGGCAAAGGTCCGCTCGATGGCGAAGCCGGTGCCGATCACGCTGGAAGGCCCTCTCGGCGAGGGCGCCGAGGTGACAATCCGCTTTGCGGAGCCAGAATTCGGCGTCGCACCGGGCCAGGCCGCGGTGATCTATGCCGGAGACCGGGTGGTTGGCGGCGGCTGGATCGAGGGGACAGAAAAGGCCCCTGCGTCGCTTTCCTAGCCGTCCCAGCGCTCCAGCACGCAGCCGTAGCCATCGCGGTAGGTCGCGGTCGTGCTTTCCACCAGCGGCACGCTTGCCGTCACGCTTCGCGCGGCATCGTCCTCGCTCAGCCAGATCGCTGCCATGCCAGGCATCAGGTCGTCCTTGCACTGGCCCATCTCGCGCCCGCCGATGAAACGGCACGAGCAGGCCGTCTTCGCCGCGTATCCGGTGCCGGCTTTCGCGTAACCATCTATGATATCGCCATAATACCAGGCGATCCCGCCACCGATCAGCACCACGACGGCGAGCAGCTTGAGCCACGGGGTGCCGCGTTTGTCGCCAGCCTTTTTAGCGGTTGCCATTTGCCAAGTCCTGCAGGAAAGGGTGTGCGCCGATGACGCTTCGATCCTCCCCTAGCCGCCTGCCTGCCCGCTCGCCAAGTGCGTTGTCGAGCCTGCTGTCTGGCATTGTGGCGATTGCCCTGCTTTCCGCCTGTTCGCAGGATGGACCGCCGCCCGAACCGCCCGTGCCGGAAGAGGCCATGGCCGCCGTGGTGGACGATCCCGGCGTCCCGCGCGAAAGCCTGGCCCGCGCCGTGGACGACCTGTTCACGGCAGACGACATCGGCGAAACCCGCGCGCTGCTGGTGCTGCAAGGCGGAGAGATCGTGGCCGAGCGTTACGGCGAGGGTTACGATGCCGAGATTCGCCACACCGGTTGGTCTATGTCGAAAAGCGTAACGGCCGTGCTGCTGGGCATGATGGTGGCCGACGGTCGCCTGCGGCTGGACGATCCGGCCCCCGTCCCCCACTGGCAGCGGCCCGGAGACCCTCGCAGCGGCGTGACCCTGCGCCACCTGTTGCAGATGCGCTCCGGCCTGCGCCACGCCGAAGGGGGCGATCCGGCCTACGAATCGTCCGAAGTACGGATGCTGTTCCTGGATGGGCGCGACAACATGTCTGGCTGGGCCGAAGCGCAGCCGCTGGAGCATGAGCCCGGCACGACCTTCCGGTATTCGACCGCGACCTCGGTAATCCTGTCCGACATTGCCACCGATACCATTGCGGAAGGCGAGAGCGCCGATGCGCGCCAGCGGGCGATGGCGGAATATGTCGAGGCCCGGCTTGCCGTGCCGCTCGGCATGGATTCGCTGGTGGGCGAATACGATGCGCAAGGCACGCTGGTGGGCGGCAGCCACCTCTGGGCGACGGCGCGCGACTGGGCGAAGTTCGGCGAGTTCCTGCGCAATTACGGTTCGGTGCGCGGCGCGCAGATTGTCCCGCGCGGGTGGATCGAGTTCATGCGCCGCGCCAGCCCGGCCTCACCGGATTATGGCGCGCAATTGTGGCTCAATCGCCCCTCCGGCGAAGAGCGGGACGTGCTGTTCGGCGGCGCGCTGGGCGAGGATATCTTCGCCGCCGTGGGCCACCTCGGCCAGTATATCGTGGTATCGCCCCAGCGCCGCCTGACCGTGGTGCGCCTCGGCAAGACCGATGACGAGAACCGTGATCGGCTGGTCGAGGAACTGGAAGATATCGTGGCGCTCTACCCGTCCAGGTAGAAGCGGCCCTCCACCACGGTCACGCAGTCACCCGACAGCACGGCGCGATCGCCTTCCAGCCGACAAGTGGCATGGCCGCCGCGCCGGGAAGCCTGGTAGGCGGTAAAGCTCTCGCGCCCCAGCCGTTCTGTCCAGAACGGAGTCAGCACGGCGTGGGCGGAGCCGGTGAAGCTGTCCTCGTCCACACCGTCGCCGGGGACGAAATTGCGGCTGATCACGTCGGTTTCCTTGCCCGGCGCGGTGCAGATGAACTGCTCATCGCCCAGCTTTGCAAGGCCGCGCAGGTCCGGATCGAGCGCGCGGATCGCGGCACCATCCTCGAACAGAAACACGTTGTAGCCATCGGGATTGCGCCAGACTTCCTTCGGCTCCGCCCCCAGCAGGGCAACCGCCTCGGGATATTCTCCCCGCGTCGTGGGGATCGCGGGCAGCGCCAGCTCGTAGCCCGCATCGGCGCGGCGCACTTCGAGTATGCCGGCCTTGCGGGTGGAAAAAGTGACGGCATCGCGCCCTTCGTTTTCGCTCAGCAGCACGTGGCCGGAAGCCAGCGTGGCGTGGCCGCACAGCGCCACTTCCACCGTGGGCGTGAACCACCGCAGGGCATAGTCGGCATCGCCTTCGGGCGTCTCGATCAGGAAGGCGGTCTCGGCGAACATGTTCTCGTCCGCGATGGCCCGCATAATGTCGTCATCCGGCCACTTGTCGACCATCACCACCGCCGCCTGGTTTCCCGCGAAGGGCTTCTCGGCAAAGGCATCGACGTGCCAGTAACGGATAGACTTGCGGGTCATGGGGTATCCTTCAATTGCTCGAACTCATTGGTTTCGGCGAGCGGGTTACCCGGCTCGTCCACATGGCCGAGCGGATCGATGTGGATCAGCAATTCGAGGCCTGGGAAGCGGGCGCACAGGTCTTCCTCCACCCGCTCGATGATGTCGTGCGCTTGTTCCACAGTCATCGTGCCGGGCAGGTCGACGTGGAACTGCGCGAAATCGTGGCTGCCGCTGGTGCGGGTGCGCAGGTCGTGCAGGTTGCTCAGCTCCGGATGGACGGCGGCTGCTTCCACGAAAGCGCGGCGTTTCTCTTCCGGCCATTCGCGGTCCATCAGGTGATCGATCGCCTCGGTCGCGGCCTGCCACGCGTTCCATAAAAGCCACGCCGCGATGGCCAGGCCGAACAGCGGGTCGGCCTCCGAAAAGCCTAGGTACTGGTCGATCACGAGGGCGGCGATCACCGCGAGATTCAGGAACAGGTCCGACTGGTAGTGGACGCTGTCGGTCTTGATCGCCAATGAACCCGTGCGCCGCACGACATGGCGCTGCCACGCGATCAGCGCGAAGGTGGCGAGAATGGCGATCACCGAGACGATGATCCCCTGCTCCGCCGCCTGCGTCTCCCCGCCTTCCACCAGGTGCAGAACGGCGCGAAAGGCGATCGCGCTGGCAGACAGGACGATCAGGATGATCTGGAACATGGCCGCCAGCGATTCCGCCTTGCCGTGGCCGAAGCGGTGCTCCTCGTCCGCCGGCTGGGCCGCCACCCACACGCCAACGAATGTCGCCATACTGGCCACAAAATCGAGCGCCGTATCGGCGAGGCTGCCGAGCATGGCGGTGGAACTGGTCTGCCAGACAGCCCAGGCCTTTATCGCGCCCAGGAACAGGGCCGTGACCATGGATGCCATGGCCGCGCTGCGGGTGAGGGAGGCGCGGGTATCGCTCATGGATAGAGCAGCGTGCTGGACCATCCGCCCGCGCCTTCGCTCGTGAACCGGCGGCGTTCGTGCAGACGGTTGGGCCGGTCGAGCCAGAACTCGATGGCCTGCGGAGCAAGGCGGAAGCCTGTCCAGTGCGGCGGGCGCGGCACTTCGCCTGCGTCTTCATAGACGGCGCGCAGTTCGTTCACCCGCGCATCGTATGTGGCGCGGTTGTCCAGCGGGCGCGACTGATCACTGGCGGCGGAACCGACCTGGCTGACGAAGGGGCGCGAGTGGAAATAGGCGTCGGCCTCTTCCTCGCTGACCTCTTCCAGCGGGCCCTCGATGCGGATCTGGCGGCGCAGGCTCTTCCAGTGAAACAGCAGCGCGGCCTGCGGATTGGCGAGAATTTCCCCACCCTTGCGGCTTTGCGCGTTGGTGTAGAACACGAAACCGCGCGCATCATGGCCTTTCAGCAGCACCATCCGCACCGAGGGCGCTGCATCGGGCGACGCGGTTGCCAGCGCCATGGCATTGGGATCGTTGGGCTCGCTCGCCTGTGCCTCGGTGAACCATTCATCGAACAGCGCGAAGGGATCGGTGACGGGGATTGCATTTGCCGTGTCGCTCATGGGAAGACGAGTAATCCCGCTTTGGGCCGTATGAAAGGCCCTGCTTGCCAAATATCATTGCCTTACCTAGCTAACACACCATGGCTGATCCCTATTCCACTCTCGGCGTGAGCCGTTCCGCGAGCGAGCAGGACATCAAGTCCGCCTATCGCAAGCTCGCCAAGGAACTGCACCCGGACCGCAACAAGGACAATCCGCAGGCCGCGGAAAAGTTCGGCAAGGTCACGCAGGCTTACGACCTGCTGTCCAACAAGGACAAGCGCGCCCAGTTCGACCGGGGCGAGATCGACGCCGACGGCAATCCCACCAGCCCCTTCGGCATGGGCGGCGGCGGTTTCGGCGGCGCGCGGCCCGGCGGCAGCGGCAGCTATTCCTCGCGCGATTTCCAAGGCTTCGGCGGCGCGGAAGACCTTGATCTTGGCGACCTGTTCGAGGGGCTGTTCGGACGCGGCAACCAGCGCAGCAGCGCGCGCGGTGCTGGAATGGGCGGCATGGGTGGCGGCTCACAAGGGTTCCGGCGCCCGCCCCCTCCGCCGCCGCAGAAGGGCGCCGATATACGCTACAAGCTGTCCGTGCCGTTCGTCGATGCGGCAACGCGCGCCAAGCAGCGCATCACGCTGGCCGATGGCAAGACCATCGACCTCTCCCTGCCCGCAGGCGTGGAGGATGGCACCACGATGCGGCTGAAAGGCAAGGGCCACAAGGGCCCCGGCGGCAACGGCGATGGCATCGTGGTGGTCGATATCCAGTCGCACCCGTTCTTCTACCGCGAAGGCGACGACGTGCGGGTGGAGCTGCCGATCACGCTGGACGAGGCCGTGAACGGGGCCAAGGTCAAGGTGCCGACGGTGGATGGTCCGGTCATGTTGACGATCGGCGCGGGTTCCAGCTCGGGCAAGGTCCTGCGCATGAAGGGCAAGGGCTTCAGCAAGAAGGACGGCTCCCGTGGCGACCAGCTGGTGACGCTGGAAATCCAGCTTCCCGAGGACGTGACCGAGCTGGCCGAAAAGCTGAACGGCTGGAAGGACAGCGGCAACCCGCGCGAGCAGATGGACCTTTGATTCCAGAGGTTTGCCAAACCCCCGCTCGACAGCAAGGCTGGGGGTGCTAGAAGCGGCCGGTGATGGAGCAATCCGCAGCTCACGAGGTCGACACCGAAGACGGCCAGCCTGCAGATGTCTCGCCAGAGGCGCGGCGGCGCACAGTGCTGGCAGGCGGACACTCGCCCGCCTTCCGGGGTCGCTTCGGGATCAGCACACGCGCGTTTGAAGTCATCCGCAGGGTCGTCGTGGGCTGTTTCAACGACGGTACCATCCATGCAGGCAACCTTGCCTACATGTCGCTGCTGGCGATTTTCCCCTTCTTCATCACGGCGACCGCGATCCTTTCTGCTATCGGCAACGAGAGCGAGCGGCTGGCCACGATTGCCGCCATCGTCTCCGCCCTGCCGCCGACCGTCGCCAACGTGATCGAGCCGGTGGCCCGCACGGTGATTGAGGCGCGCACGGGATGGCTGCTGTGGATCGGCGCGCTCTTCGGGTTGTGGACGGCGGGCAGCCTGGTGGAAACCATTCGCGACATCCTGCGCCGATCCTACGGAACAAGGGCGACGAAGGCCTTCTGGAAATACCGTATCAGCTCGATCGGGATCATCGTTGCCGCCGTCTTGCTGCTGATTCTCTCGCTGGTTGCGCAGGTCACGATTTCTGCCGCGCAGAACGTCATCCAGGAAAATTTCCCGCAATTCGGCCACGCGCTGGGCAACCTGTCCTATTCGCGCATAGTGACAGCCGTCGGCCTGTTCTTCTCGATCTGGATGCTGTTTGTCGCCCTGACGCCCCACGAATATCGCAGCAGGCGGTATCGCAAGTGGCCGGGAGCCTTGCTTGTCACCGGCTGGTGGACGCTCGTCGCGCTCGCCTTCCCACCGATCCTGCGCACGGTTTTTGCCTATGACCTGACCTACGGATCGCTGGCCGGGGTGATGATCACGCTTTTCTTTTTCTGGCTGGTGGGCTTAGGGATTGTGGCAGGTGCCGAACTGAACGCCGCGCTGTCCGAAACGCCCGAGGAGGAGGAAGATCGGCTGGCGCAAGAGGCGAGCGGACGTGGCGGTACGCAAGAGACAATGGAGGAAACTGCCCGATGACTGGACTGATGGCAGGCAAGAAGGGCCTGATCATGGGCCTGGCGAACGACAAGTCACTGGCCTGGGGCATTGCGAAGAAGCTGCACGAGCAGGGCGCGGAAATGGCTTTTTCCTATCAGGGAGAAGCATTGAAGAAGCGCGTCGGCCCGCTGGCGGAGCAGGTGGGCAGCGATTTCCTGATCGAGTGCGACGTTTCCAGCATGGCCGCGATGGACACCGCCTTTGCCGAGATCGAGGCGAAATGGGGCAAGCTGGATTTCCTCGTCCACGCCATCGGCTTTTCCGACAAGAGCGAACTGCGCGGCAAGTATGTCGACACCAGCCTCGACAACTTCCTGATGACGATGAACATCTCGGCCTATTCGCTGGTCGCCGCCGCCAAGCGCGCCGCGCCGCTGATGACCGAGGGCGGGTCCATCGTCACGCTGACCTACTACGGCGCTGAAAAGGTCGTGCCCCACTACAACGTGATGGGCGTTGCCAAGGCCGCGCTGGAGACCAGCGTGCAATACCTGGCGAACGATCTTGGGCCGGACAACATCCGGGTGAACGCTATCAGCGCCGGGCCGATCAAGACATTGGCGGCCAGCGGCATCGGCGATTTCCGCTACATCCTCAAATGGAACGAACTCAATTCGCCGCTGCGGCGCAATGTCACGATCGAGGACGTGGGCGGCGCGGGCCTGTATTTCTGTTCGGACCTGTCATCGGGGGTGACGGGCGAAACCCATCACGTCGATGCGGGCTACCACGTCGTCGGCATGAAGCAGGAAGACGCGCCGGATATCGCGCTGACCTGAGGCCAGCGCAGGTTGCTTAATTGGGCACTTCTGCGGGGGGTGCGGCGTCCAGCGGCACCTGATCCTCGTCATCGTCGAAGCTGGGCGGCGGCACGTCGCGCGGCGGCACGCGGTCGGGGTCGACGATGGTCGCGGGAGGGGCGGACGGGTCCACTTCCTCGCCGGGGATCGGCTGGCCTTGCGCCTCGCGGCGGCGCTGCAACTCGGCCTCTTCCAGTTCCTCGACACGGGCCTGCGTCGCGGCCGCATCGGCGTCGATGGCAGCGAGGCGTTCGGCGCGTTCTTCGGCGATCAGTTCTGCGAAGCGGACATCGCTCGAATTGGCGCGCTCTTCATAAGCCGCCTCGATCATTTCCATGGTGCAGCCAAGGTCGCCGCCGGCACCCACCGGGGTACAACTGAGCGGACCGAAATCACCCACCGCCTCCAGCGCCAGCGCGCGCTGGGTCCAGCTTTCGTTCTGGGGCGAGCTGCTGGTGCGCAGGTTCGGCGGAATGCGATAGCGCTCGCTTTCGTCGAGACGGGCGCAGACGGTGATCATGTCATCGGTCGATTCCGGACACTCGTCATCGCCGTAGATGATGACCTGGTTGACGCGGTCTCCGGCATCGTCCTGCGCAGCGGCTGGCGTTGTGGCCAATGCCGCGGCGATGGCGGAGGCGGCAGTCAGGGCTAGCAGGCGTGTCATGGTCGATCCTTCGGTTTTGCGTTCCGGCGCATATGGCATCTTACCGGTTGAACGCATGATGAAGTTGGTTTGTGTCAAATTTTCTCGGAAATCCTGATCGCCGCCCGGCATCCCAGCCGGATTGCGGCGGATAGCAGCGGGTAGGCAGGGGCATTCTCGGCACCGGCATCGAGCGCGGCATCGCGGTGCTCTCGTTCGTCCTCGCGGAAGCGGTGGATCATGTCGGCGAGTTCCGGATCGTCGCCGTCCGCCTCAAGCTCGTCGAGTTGCTGTGAATAGTGCCTGTCGATCTCGGTCTCGACTGCGGCGGTGCAGGCCATGGCCGCCTCAGGGCCGATCAGTGCGGTGCCAGCGCCCAGCGCGTAACCGGCAAGGTTCCAGAACGGTTGCAGCGCGGTCGGCCGCACGCCGCGCCTCGCCATCAGCGCGTCGAATTCGGCACGGTGGCCCGCTTCCTGCTCCGCCATGCCGCGAATTTCTGCCGAGTGCGGTCCGCGATCGCCCATCACCGCCAGTTGCCCGGCATAGATGCGCGTAGCGCCGAATTCGCCGGCCTGGTCCACGCGGATCATTTCGGACCGGTCTTTCCTGAAAACGTCGGTCATGCCTTCTCTCCAATCTGCCTGTCCCTGGCCAGCAACAGTATCCATATGGCAACGGCGCTGCCGATGGAAAGGAGCGCGTTGAAGCCCGCCAGAGAAATGCCCATCAGCGTCCATGCCGGCTCGTCACAGCGCACGAATTCCAGGGAGAAGGGATCGGTTGAGGTGCAGCCCAGGGGGCTTTCCCACCAGCCGTATTCCACGCCCGCGTGAAACACGCCGATTGCGCCTGAAACCGCTATGGCAAGCGCGGCAAGGCCGATCCACACGCGCTTTGGCGGGGCCGTATAGGAAACGAACGCCAGTGCCACGGCCACGAAATGCGGATAGCGCTGCCACCAGCACATCTCGCACGGGAACAGGCCGAAGCCGTATTCGGAGATGTAGGCTCCGGCGAGCAGGATGGCGGGAATGCCGAGCGCCAGTCGCTGGGCAAGCCTGTCGGAACGGGAAAGCGGTGTGCTCATCCTTCTTTCCCTAGTGGCTCATCCCGGACTTGTCGAAGCCCAGTTGCCTTTCAGCGCCGGGATCCGTTCTCGCCACGGACGGCCATGTTCACGCCGGACGTCCGGCGCAGGGTGCGCACGGCATAGTCGAGCTGGAAGTCGTCGATACCCTGCTCTTCCAGTTCGGCAGCGGTGAGCTGGAAACGCGGATCGTCGAGGCGGTCGCGCTCGAGGTTCTCGTCCTCCACGCCGATTTCGCCCACGAGATGCCCACGCAGGTCGCTTTCGCGCAATGCCATGCGCTGGCGACGCTCGGCATCGGGGTCGGACAACTGCGGCACGCGGATATCGGGTTCGATCCCGCCTTCCTGCACGCTGCGACCAGCAGGCGTGTAATACCGCGCGGTGGTAAGCTTCAGAGCCGAATCGCGGCTGAGCGGCAGCAGCGTCTGCACGCTGCCCTTGCCGAAGCTGCGTTCGCCCATCACCAGCGCGCGGCGATGGTCCTGCAATGCACCTGCCACGATCTCGCTGGCTGAGGCGGAGCCTTCGTCGATCAGCACGATGATCGGCAGGCCTTCGGCCACGTCGCCGCGATAGACGGTTTCGGCATCGTAGTAGATCGTCTCGCGCCGCGAACGACCGCGCTGCGACACGATCTGCCCGTCGGTAAGGAACAGGTCGGACAGGGCCACGGCCTCGTCCAGCGAGCCGCCGGGATTGCGGCGCAGGTCCAGCACCAGCCCGCCAAGGCGGCCGGTCGCCTGTTCCTGCAATTCGCGCAGGCCCCGGCGCACATCGGCACCCACATCCGCGGAGAATTCGTTCACGCTGATGTGACCGATGTTGCCGTCCACCAGTTCCCAGGTGACGGGCTCCAGCTCGATCACGCCGCGCGTAACCTGAACCTCGAAACTGTCTTCGCGACCGGGACGGAAAATCGTCACCTCGATGTCGGTGCCCGCAGGCCCGCGCATCTGCGCCACGGCATCGTTCAGTTCCATGCCGTAGATAAGATCGCCGTTGATATGGGTGATGTAGTCGCCGGCCTTGATCCCCGCGGCATCGGCCGGGCTGCCCCGGAAGGGCGAGATGACCTTCACCGCGCCGTCTTCCATCTGTACCGAAATGCCGAGACCCTGGTAATTGCCGTCGATCATCGTGGTCAGGCGTTCCAGCGCCGTACCGTCGAGATAGGCCGAATGCGGATCGAGCGAGGCAAGCATGCCGTCGATCGCACCGCGAATCAGCACCTCGTCCTCCACCGGCTCCACGTAGCTCGCCTTGATCCGCTGGTAGGTGGCGAAAAGCTTGGCGAACTCGGGAGAGGCGCGGCCTTCCACCTGCGCGATGGCGGCAGTGGTGGCGGGCACGAGCGCAACGGCCGTGCAAAGGGCGGCAGCGCGGATGGCGGGTGCGAATTTCATATACGTATCGTCCTCGGCAAGGAGGGAGTCCCAGTCACTTATCTATCGCATGGCGCGGCTTAACGCCAGATGAGGGCGAATTGCGGCACGAATGCGTCCTTGGCAGGGACAATCAGCGAATGTTGGCGATCGGGTTCACGGGTTCGCCATCGCGGCGCAGTTCCAGCGTCACGCTTGGATCGGTCGGCGCGGCAATGCCGAGGGGGGAGCCTGCCTGGACGGTTTCGCCAACGTCCACGTCGCTGCGGGCGAGACCGGTGACCAGGCTGGTCCAGCCGCCGCCGTGTTCGATGATCACGATGCTGCCGTAGCCACGATAGGGCCCGGCAAAGGCTATGCGGCCTGCGGCGGGCGCGACCACCTGTGCCCCGCCGATCGGCGCCAGCGTCAGCCCCCGGCTGAGACCCGAGGCCTGCGGTGCGCCGAAGCCGGTCACCGTGCGGCCCGAAACCGGCAGCATGTACGGACTTGGTGCACCCGGTGCCTGCGTTTGCGACGGCGTGGGAGACGGCGGGCTGACCCGCTGCGCTTCGCCCGGTTGCGAAGGGCGAAGACGCGGCCCCGGCAGGGCGGCAAGACGCTGTCGCAGGTCCGCTGCCCTGTCGAGTTCGCTCACCAGGCTGTCGAGATCGCGCGCCTCCTCGGCCAGCGCCAGCACGCGATCCGCCTCCCGGTTCGCCGCGCCTCCGGCGGCGCGTGCGGCGAGTCGCTGGCGTGTCTCTATCTCGACCAGTTCCTCGCGCCGCTCGGCCAGCGCGATTTCTTCCGCCTCCAGCACCTGCGCGGCGGCGAAAGCCTCTCGCCGCAACTCGCGGGCACGGTCGAGGCGGTTGCGCAGGTCGCGGGTGCCCGCCTGCACTTGCGGAACGGTGTCGTGCAGCATGGCGCGCAGGTACACCACGTCCTTCACAGAGCCGGGGCGCATCACGGAAAGCACCAGCGGGCGGCGGGAAAATTGCTGGAGCGCGGCGGTGAGTTCGACCACCGGCTGCTGTTCGCGCCCAAGTTCCTCGCGCAGGACGGCCTGTTCGCGGTCGATCATGGCGATGCGGGCGCGGGCGGCGGTAATTCCGGCCTCGGCCTGCTGCACGCGGGCGGCGAGCGCGGCGGCTTCGCGGGCGGCGCGTTCGGCGGCGTCCTGGGCCTCCTGCGCCTCTTCCTCGAACCGCTGGCTGCGCGCTTCGGCATTTTCCCGTTCGGCCAGCGCTTCGGCGAGGGCGGCGCGCATGTCCTCCGGGCTCTGACTGACGGGCGCGCGTTGGGCGAATGCCGCAGCGGCGCAGAAGGCTATCGAGCCAAGGAGGAGGACGGCGCGGTGCATCGCGCTCTATCCTGCCCGATGATAGGGATGGCCTGCAAGAATGGAGGTGGCGCGGAACAGTTGCTCGGCCAGCATGGCGCGGGCCAGCAGGTGCGGCCAGGTGGCCTTGCCGAAGGATATCAGCAGGTCCGCCTCGTCGCGCTCCTGCTTCGAATGGCCATCGGCCGCCCCGATCACGAAGCGACATTCCCGCATTCCGTCGTCGCGCCAGCGTTCGAGGATGCGCGCAAACTCCTCGGAGCCGAGGTTCTTGCCGCGTTCGTCAAGCAGGACGGTCTTGAACGGCGTCTGCGGATCGGGAATGCGCCCGCCGGTATCGGGCAGTTCGGTGAGCTTCAGCGGCCACTGGATGCGCCTGGCATAGCGCTCCACCAGTTCTTGCTCGGGAGAGCGGGCGATCTTGCCGCGGGCGATGATGTGAAGAAGAATGGTTGCGGCTCCTGCCTGATACTCTGAATTGGCTTTCCGCGATTAGTTTGTTTTCCGCAAGCGCCTCCGCGCGCGTCCTCGGTGCTGTTCGCTCCGCTTCGCTGCGCGGCACCTGCGGGCGGCCGTTCGGCCTTGCGATCCGCTGGTCGCGGACCGAGCCAGAGAGATTGGCCGATGTCTGCGCGGGACACGGTTGCGCGGCAACCGCAAGCGCGAACGCGCGCCCGAGCTTATGCGAGGAAAGCCAAGCAGCGCGGACGCGCTGCGCCCGGCGCTTGAGGGCTTGATAAAATCAAGCCGACCCCATCTGCCGCGTCTGGCCGTCCTCGCCGAAGCCCCACATCCTCTCCAGGTTGTAGAAGCTGCGCACTTCGGGGCGGAACAGGTGGACGACGACGTCGCCCGCATCGATCAGCACCCAGTCGGCAGCGGGAAGACCCTCGATGCGCGGGCTCGGCTCGCCCGCCTGCTTCAGCTTCTCGGCCAGCTTCATCGCCATTGCGGCGACCTGCCGGGTCGAGCGGCCCGAGGCGACGACCATGTGATCGGCGATCGAGCTTTTGCCTTCGAGCGGGATGGAGACGATGTCCTGCGCCTGGTCGTCATCGAGCTGTTCGAGGATCAGTGCGTGGAGCGTGCCGGGTTCGGCGTGAATTGTTGTTTCTAGATCAGGCATGGAAAGGATGGTTGCAGTTGCGCGGCGGTTGCCCGTGTCGGCGGAACGCGGCGGCGTTCCTGTGTCGGCTTGGCTCATCGCGAAAGGTCATGCTCCGTATATGGGGTGAAGGACAAAAGCGTAAAGGGCTGCACGCCTCACGCGTCCGCCCCCTTGAGACTTTCATGGATGAGGGAATGCGTCACTTCGTCCCTTGGCGGCGGACCGGCGTGGTCTTCCGCCCAGTGAGGATCCGCCCGGCGTATCTGTGTGGCCGAACGCGGATCGGGATCGAAACGCAGCTCTATCAGCGCGGGTGCGCTCCATTCGCCCCGGTTGCGTAGTCCGGCTGCGGATAACCGGTAATCGCGCAGCCAGGCTCTTGCGGGGCTCGCAAGAGCAGCATCGTCATACCCCGGACGCGCGATAACGGCAATGGGCATTTCCCGCGCGATCTGTCGCCAATTCCGCCACTTGTGAAATTGCGCGAGGTTGTCGCTGCCCATCAGCCACACGAAACGGCGGCGCGGATAGCGGCGTTTCAGCGCGCGCAGGGTGTCGACGGTGTAGCGGGTGCCCAGCTCGCGCTCGATGGCCGTCACCTTGATCGGGGCACGCCTGCTGGCGGCTTTGGCGGAGCGGACGCGGGCGGCGAGCGGGGCCATGCCCTTCCTGGGTTTGAGCGGATTTCCGGGGGAGACCATCCACCACACCTCGTCCAGCCCCAGCGCGGCCATGGCGAACAGGGTGATCCGGCGGTGGCCCGCGTGGGCCGGGTTGAAACTGCCGCCCAGCAGGCCGGTAACGGGGCCCACCATCAACTCGGCTTGCGTCGTGGCGACACGCGGAACCCGTGGCGCCTGTCCTGCGACTTGATCGCCCAGGCCGGGTATTCGTCCTCGAGCGCGCCGATCTCATTCAGCGTGGCCAGCTCTTTCGACGAAAGCTCCACATCGGTCGCAGCAAGGTTTTGTGCCAATTGCTCCTGTCGTTTTGCTCCAACAATAACCGAAGAGGTTACAGGCTGGTGGAGTAACCAGGCGAGCGCAATGGCAGGCACCGTGACGCCGTGCCGCTCCGCCATGGGGCGCATGGCCTCGACGGCCTTTGCCGCCAAGTGCTTGTCCGCCCTCGGGAAATCCAGCTTGGCGCGGCGGCCCTCGCCGCTGACGTCGCCGTCCTCGAACTGGTACTTGCCGGAAAGCAAACCGCCCAGCAGCGGGCTCCAGACCATGAGCCCCAGGCCTTCGGACAGCATCATCGGCACCAGCTCGCGCTCAAGCTCGCGCCCCGTCACGGCATAGAGCGCCTGGTTGGAAATGAACTTGTCCCACCCGCGACGCTCGGCAATGCCCAGGGCCTTGGCGATCTGCCAGGCGGCCCAGTTGGACACGCCGATATAGCGCGCGCGGCCCGAACGCACGATGTCTTCCACCGCGCGCAGGCCCTCTTCCATCGGCGCGTTCGGGTCCCAGCCATGGATCTGATAGAGATCGACATGGTCGAGGCCGAGCCGCTCCAGGCTGGCGTCGATCTGGTTCAGCAGATGATAGCGCGAATAGCCGCTGTCGTTCGGCCCCTCGCCCATCGGCCCCATGCCCTTGGTGGCGATCACCACCTGGTCGCGCGCCACGCCGGTATCGCGCAGCGCCTGGCCGAGGTATGCCTCGCTCTGACCCGCCGAATAAAGGTTCGCCGTGTCGATGAAATTGACGCCGGCATCCAGCGCCTGCTTCACCAGCGCGGTGGAGCCCGCCTGATCCAGGTCGTGCTGGAAAATGCCGGAAGGGGCAGTGCCGAACGTCATCGTGCCAAGGCACAGTTCGGAAACCACGAGGCCGGAATAGCCGAGCCTGTTGTAGCGCATGCCTGCCCCTCCCCTCGGGCTATTGTTACGGGCGAGCCTGCCCCTTGCCCTTCACCTGCCACTTGTAGGTGGTGAGGCCTTCCAGCGCCACCGGGCCGCGAGCGTGCAAGCGGCCGGTCGCAATGCCGATTTCTGCGCCCAGCCCGAACTCGCCGCCGTCGGCGAACTGGGTGGAGGCGTTGTGCATCACGATGGCGCTGTCGACTTCGGCAAGGAAGCGCTCGGCCGCCTCGTCGTTGTCGGTGATGATGGCTTCGGTGTGACCCGAGGAATGCGCGGCGATATGCTCCATCGCCTCGTCGATGTTATCGACCACGGCCACCGAGAGGATGGCATCGAGGTATTCGGTGTCCCAATCCTCAGCCGTTGCCGGCTTCACGCGCGTATCGAGTTTTTGCGCGCGCTCGTCTCCGCGTAGTTCGCAACCTGCATCGGCGATGGCCGCGAGCACCTTGTCCCCTTCGGCGAAGCCGGAGTCGATCAGCAGCGTTTCCATCGCGCCGCAGATGCCGGTGCGGCGCATCTTCGCGTTGACTGCGATCTCGCGCGCCATGTCCGGGTTGGCGTCAGCATGGATATAAGTGTGGCAGATGCCGTCAAGGTGGGCGAGCACGGGGACACGGGCATCTTCCTGCACGCGGGCCACCAGTCCCTTGCCGCCGCGCGGTACGATCATGTCGACAAGGCCAGCCGCCTTCAGCATGGCGCCCACGGCTTCGCGGTCCTGCGTCGGCATCAGCTGGATGGCATCGGCGGGAAGGCCCGCTTCTTCCAGGCCCTTGGCGAAGGCAGCATGCAGCGCGCGGTTGGAATGGATAGCCTCGCTGCCGCCGCGCAGGAGGGCGGCGTTGCCGGAACGCAGGCACAGGGCTGCGGCGTCGGCGGTCACATTGGGGCGGCTTTCGTAGATGATGCCGATCAGGCCGATGGGAATGCGCACGCGCTCCAGCCCGAAGCCGGAGGGCGAGCTGCGGTTGTCGATCACTTCGCCGACCGGGTCCGGCAGCTTGGCGACATTCTCGATGGCACCGGCGATGGCTTCCAGCCGGTCCTCGTCAAGCTTCAGCCGGTCGAGCATGGCACCCGTCAGGCCACGCTTTTCGCCAGCGGCCATGTCTTTCGCGTTGGCTTCCAGGATGTTGGCCGAATCGGCACGGATTGCCTTGGCAGCGGCGCGCAGGCCGGCGGCTTTCTCCGCATCACTGGCGCGGGCCAGCTTTCGCTGCGCGGCTCGACCCTTTTTCGCAAGGTCTTCAATGAGTTGGGTGTAGTCGGTTTTTTCCAGTGTGTCTGTAGTCATGGGTCGCCTTCTAACATGAGTGCGCGTGCCTGTCAGGACGAATCGCGGGAAGGGGCAAGAGCGGCTCGCAAAGCCCGATCCTCCGAATAGTTCCCGGCACGGCACAATTTTTTCTCATGTATGTAACGTTTCATCCCGCGATAGGTTCAACTCGCCCCATAGGTTAACGTTCTGGCTTGGCCTCGCGCGAGTGTTGGGTATCCCTGCTGCCACACAAAACAAGCGGACGGACGGGGTCGTTTTGGCACAGCAATCGACGGGCGGAATTCTTGACCGCCTGCGCACATGGTTTCCGGAGCGTGAGTTCTTCATGCGCTCGCAGGGGCAGGTGCGCTTCCTTACCATAACCACGAAAATGCAGATGGCAGCGGCCGGCACAGTTGCGGCGGTAACGCTGGGCTGGGCTGTCTCGATGGGCGTCATGGCGGTCAGCCAGTGGCAGGCGAGCACGGAGCGCGCATCGCTGCTGGAGCGCGAAGCGCAGGTGGCCACCGCCGAAGACCGCTTCTCCGCCTACTCCGACGATATCGCCGCCACGGTGGCCGACCTCGAAGCGCGGCAGCAGTTGCTCGACGGTATTGTCGAGATGCTTCCCGAAGACGTTCTGGCCGAAGGTGGCGACACCGTCACCGATTCCGCTGCCGAGAGCGAAGAGCTCATCAGCATGATCCGCAATGTCTTCCCCGAAGCGGAAGGCCTGACCCGCATGGAAGCGCGGCAGCTCGCTTTCGCGGAGCGGCTCACCCGCTACGCGGATCGCCGCGCCGAACGCGCCGAGGAAGCGATCCGCCAGCTGGGTCTCGATCCGCGCGCCGTGGAACGCGCCAACGAGAGCGCGATGGGTGGTCCGCTTGAAAGTCTCGCATCGGAAAGCGACGGCTCGCTCGATCCGCGTTTCGAGCGCCTGGGCCTCAGCCTTGCGCGGATGAGCGCGCTGGAGCGCGGGCTGGACCAGATCCCGCAGGTCATGCCTGCCGATCTCAATTCGATTTCGTCGGGCTTCGGCTATCGTCGTGACCCGTTTCGTGGAACGGCGGCCATGCATTCCGGTCTCGATTTCCGCGCCCCGATGGGTTCGCCCATCCACGCTGCCGCCGATGGCCGTGTGACGTTCGTCGGCACCAAGGGTGGCTACGGCAAGGTGGTGGAGATCGACCATGGCGCGGGCCTCGCTACCCGTTACGCCCACATGTCGCGCTTTAATGCGCAGGTGGGTGCCACTGTCGATGCCGGCGACGTGATCGGCGCCATCGGCAGCACCGGCCGTTCCACGGGCCCGCACCTGCATTTCGAAGTGCGCATCAACAACCGCGCGGTAAACCCGCGTCCTTTCCTGGAGACAGCCCCCCATGTTCTCGAGCAAGTCCGGGCCGAGTTCGCCCCCGACTCCGACGAAAGCAAAGTCGATGGCTAATCCCGGCGGCACCTTTTCGGTAATCGGCCCCGACGTCACCATCCGTGGCGACATCGAGGCATCGGTAGACCTGCATGTCGACGGGAAGATCATCGGCAACATCGAATGCGCCAGCCTGGTGCAGGGCGAATCCAGCCGGATCGAAGGCGAGATCAAGGCCGAGAGCGCCCGCCTGTCCGGCGAGATCAAGGGCACGATCGAAGTGCGGCACCTGGTGGTGCTGAAAAGCGCGCAGATCGAGGGCGATGTGAGCTACGACACGCTGACGATCGAGCAGGGTGCATCGGTCGATGGCCGTTTCGCACCGTTGCGCGGCAAGGCCCAGGCCAAGCCCGCCACCGATGGCGCGCAGGGCGAAGGCAAACAGCCCGGCCTGACGCTGGCGGGCTGATCCGGGCTTACAAGTTTGTGGAGGGGATGGGGCGGTCCGATGGGCCGCCCCAACTCGTTCAGGGCTTCAGGTCCGCGCCTCGTCTCATGAAGCGCGAATTGGCGAGGTTAGCCCTCGCCCTGTTCCTCTGCCGCGCGCTTGGCCGTCAGCCATGCTTCGGCCTCGGCTTCCTGCGCCGCTTCGGCAGCCGCCTTGGCCGCTTCCTCGCGTTCGCGGCGCAGTTCGGCGATCAGTTCCTGCTTGTCGTCACGCGGTGCGGAGGGTGCGGCGGTTTCGACCATTTCCTCGCCTTCGGCAGCCGGTTCGGCGGCAGCAACGCGCTTGGCGGCCTTGGCCACGGCAGCATCAAGTTCACGCTGCGAGCACAGGCCCAGCGTCACCGGATCCTTGGGCTGGATGTTGGCGATGTTCCAGTGACTGCGCTCGCGAATCGCGTTGATCGTGTTGCGCGTGGTGCCGATCAGGCGGCCGATCTGCGCGTCGGAGATTTCCGGGTGGTTGCGCAGGATCCAGGCGATGCCGTCGGGCTTGTCCTGCCGCTTGGACACCGGGGTGTAACGCGGGCCCTTGGTGCGGCTGACATCGACGGGAGCCTTCTGCATCTTGAGCGAATAGCTGGGATCCGCCTGTCCGCGCTCGATCTCCTCGTGCGTCAGTTCACCCGAATGCACGGGATCGCGGCCGGTGTACTTGGCACCCGCCAGGTCATCTGCCATCGCCTGCACTTCGAGGATATGAAGGCCGCAGAAATCGGCGATCTGGGTGAAGCTCAATGCGGTGTTGTCCACCAGCCAGCTGGCGGTGGCATGAGGCATCAGGGGCGTGGGCTGGTTAGCCACAGCAGTTCTCCAAAACTGAAAATAAAAGGGCCGCCCCTCACGGGACGGCCATCGTCGCCCGATGATGTAGAGCAGTTACGGGCAATCGGCAAGCTTTTGGCGATTCCAGCCGTAGGGAGCGCTGCTCAGGCGGACGCGCGAACAAGCTCTTCGGGTATCATCGCGCGCGCCATGGGGGCCAGTCCATCCAGGAACTGGTCTGCGCTGGCAGCCCAGGTGAATGCACGACCCAGCGCGTGGCAACGGCGGCGATCGAGCCGAAGCGCTTCCGCAATCGCGTCTTCCAGCCGCTCCGCCATGGCACCGCTTTGGGGCTGCAAGACGTCGAGCGGGCCGGGAACCGGATAGGCGGCGACCGGCGTTCCGCAGGCGAGCGATTCGATCATCACGAGGCCGAAGGTGTCGGTCTTGCTGGGAAAGACGAACACGTCCGCCCCGGCGTAACAGGCGGCCAGCGCGTGCCCGCTCTGCTTACCGAGGAAATGTGCCTGCGGGAATTGCGCCTGCAACCTCTCCAGCGCCGGGCCGCACCCGACAACGACCTTGGAACCGGGATGCGTGTTGGAGAGAAATTCCTCGATGTTCTTCTCCACCGCGACACGGCCTACATAGAGCTGTATCGGGCGCGGCAGGGTGAAGAACAGGTCGGGCGGCGCATGGTCCGGATGGAACGTCCCCACGTCCACGCCGCGGCTCCAGTGATGCAGCGGGCCGATACCCTGCGCGGTCAGCTCTGCACGAATCGTCTCGGTCGCCACCATCGTTCGCACGGCGGGCGCATGAAAGCGGCGGATCATCGGCCAGAATAGGCTGGCGGGCATGCCGGTGCGCCGCGCCACGTAGTCCGGAAACTGCGTGTGATAGGCGGTGGTGAAAGGCAGCTTTCGGCGCAGGCAGTAATGCCGCGCCGCCCAGCCAAGCGGCCCCTCGGTCGCGATGTGGATCGTATCGGGCGCGAACCGCTCCAAACGGGTGGCCAGGCCGCGCATCCCGGTGAATGCCAGCCGGATTTCCGGGTAGGACGGCGCCGGCATCGAAGGGAACTGGTCTGGCGAGGTCACGTCGACTTCGTGCCCGCCCTGGCGCAGTTCGCTGATCACGGTCTCCAGCGTGCGGACCACGCCGTTTACCTGCGGGTGCCAGGCATCGGTGACGAGAGCGATCTTCATGCGGCTGTTCCGGTCACGCTGCTTCGGCAATGGCGCTGTCCGCCTGCCGCATTCGCTCTTCGCGCCGCGCGACTTCCTCGGGCCAGTGGAGGATTTCCATGCGGCCGTCGGCGTGCTCCACCAGCGCATTGCAGCCTTCCACCCAGTCGCCGTCGTTCCAGTATTCGGCGCGCTTCCCATCGTGGGTGAACATACGGTGCTCGGCGGTGTGGATGTGGCCACAGACCACTCCGTCCACGCCGCGCTCTCCCGCAGCCCGGGCAACCACTTCCTCGTACTTGCCGATAAATTCGACGGCGTTCTTCACCTTGTGCTTCGCCATCTTTGAAAGCGACCAGTAGGGCAGGTCCAGCTTGCGGCGCACGGCGTTCACCCAGTGGTTCACGCCCATCATGAAGTGGTAGAGCGCGTCCCCCACGAAAGCGAGCCAGCGGTGCGACAGCATGACGGCATCGAATTCGTCGCCGTGCAGCACCATCAGCCGCCGCCCGTCCGCCGTATCGTGGAAAGCTGCTCGCCTGATCTCGATGCCGCCGAAGTTGAGGCCGGTGAACTGCCGGAACATTTCATCGTGGTTGCCCGGAATGTAGACGACCCTGGTGCCGCGCTTGGCGCGCTTCATGATGCGCCAGACGATGTCGTTATGGGCGTCGGGCCAGTAGAACTTCCTTTTCAGCCGCCAGCCTACGCCGCCCCCGTTGCCGAATTCACCGTCGAGATAGTTGCCAAACATGATGCGCGCCTCGTCGCTGCCTGTTTGGCTATCAGCCTATGATTCAAGGATGTTACACGCTGGCCACAGTTTGGAGGCATTTCGACGACAGTGTGACGCTTTCGAGTCAGCGCCCTTTGGTCAGCGCACCACGTAGGGCTGCGGCGCGATCCACGGCGAAGGCATGTTGTAAGGCACGGTGATGAACACCGCTTCCACGTCGGCGATCTTGCCGTCCACGATCTTGAACATTTCCAGCAAGGCGAAGCTGTGCGGGAAATGGAAGATGGAATCGTGCGTGCTGCCGTCGGTCCATGTCACTTCGGTTATGCGGCCCGAATGGTCGATGAAACCGGCGGCGATCACCAGGCCCTTCTGCTCGTCCACCAGCGGAAAACGGCGGTCGCGCAGGCGGTCGTCATACTTGTACTGACCAAGGCGGAACTGGTCCCCCGTGCCCATTGCAGCGATGGGATAGCCCTCGATCTCCACGTTCGTCGTCTGCAGGCCGTTCTCGATCCGGTCGCAGTTGTCGGTGAAATGGGTGAACAGCTTGCCGTCGTTCAGTTGCAGCGTGTCGAAATAGCCGTTGGCAAGCGCGATCATCCGCTCGCGCGCGGTGCGCTGCTCCTGCGGCACGTCGGCGAGCAGGCTCTCGCGCGGGCGGCGATCGAGGTCGATCACGGGGAACGGGCCAAGCTCGTGCGGGCGGCAGATGATCGCCTCGGCCTCGGCAACGCGCCCTGCTTCGATTTTCAGGCGCAGGCCCATTACGGCGGTATCCGGCCCTTCCGTAACGAAGCCGAACCAGCTGACCTGACCGGTCGCCGGGTCGGCTGCCTTCAGGTCGTAGTCGCGCGGGATAGCCGTCACTGTGTTCCAGATGCCGTCGCCAACGGCCAGTTGCACGTTGTTCTCGGTAAAGACGACATGCTCGGCCCATGCTACTTGCGAGGCATCCCGCGCCGACAGCGCATCGAGAAAGGCATCCATCCGGGCGCAGAGTTCGCCGCGCGTGTGCGCGGTGGCAGGCAGCGAATTGGCCATCAGTTCGCACCCCCGGCCACGTCGAGCACGATCTTGCCGACATGCTCGCCCGCTTCCATGCGCTGGTGCGCCTCGGCCGCTTCGGAGAGTGGGAAGGTCTTGTCCATCACCGGGCGCAGCTCTCCGTTCTCGACCAGCGGCCAGACCTCGCGGAACAGTTCGTCCGCCAGCATCCCCTTGAAAACGTTGGAGCGTGGGCGCAGCGTGGAACCGGTGATGGATTGACGTCGAACCATCATTTTCGCCACGTTAATCTCGGACTTCGGCCCGCCCAGCACCGCGATAACGACGAGGCGGCCGTCCTCTCCCAGTGCGTCGAGATTGCGCTGGGTATAGTCGCCGGCCACCACGTCCAGCACCAGTTCCGCGCCCTTGCCGTCGGTGAAGGCCTTCACGTGCTCGACGAAATCCTGCGTCTTGTAATTGATCGCCAGGTCCGCCCCCACCTTGCGCGAGGCGGCGCACTTCTCTTCGGAGCCGCTGGTGGTGATGACGGTCATGCCGAACAGCTTGGCCAGCATCGTCGCCATCGTGCCAATGCCCGACGTGCCGCCGTGGATCAGGATCGTCTCCCCATCGCGGGCATAACCACGCTGGAACACGTTGTGCCACACGGTAAACAGCGTTTCGGGAATCGCCGCGGCTTCCGCCATGGAAAGGCCGGGAGGCACCGGCAGGCAGTGCTCCGGCCGGGCAATGCAATATTCGGCGTAGCCGCCACCGTTGGTGAGAGCGCATACCCTCTTGCCCAGTTCGCCCGGATCGACACCTTCGCCAAGCGCCACGACCTCGCCCGCGATTTCCAGCCCCGGCAGGTCGCTCGCGCCCTTGGGCGGCGGATAGGAGCCTGCCCGCTGCAGGCAATCGGGACGGTTCACGCCCGCATGGCTGACGCGCACCAGCACCTCGCCCTGCGCCGGTTCCGGCACATCGCGCGATTCGATCTGCAACACGTCCGGCCCGCCCGGCTCGCTGATCGCGACAACGGACATGGTTTGCGGCAATTCGTCAGCCAAGAAGCCCCCCTGTTCAACGCCCTGGTGATGCACAGTCCTAGGGATGCCCACCATTGACAGCAAGCGCCTGCATGGTGATGTTGCATCGCAATGGAAGATGACCTTCCCCGGATGCGTTCCGACGCCGCCGGCCAGCTGGCCGGAGAAAGCCTCGACAGCTATTCGCAGGACGAGCTGATGGCGCGTATCCAGTTGCTCGAAGCGGAAATCGCGCGCGTAAAGGCGCACCACAGCAAGGCAGACCAGCACCGGAAGTTTGCCGACGCGCTGTTCAAGCCGCGAGAGACGGACTGATGGGCCGGACCCGGCCCTTCGTACCCCTCGAAATCGCGCAGACGCGCACCATATCCCTGTTACACCCGCTTGCAGGCCGTTCCGCGTGCGAGTTAACCCGCCGCGTTAGGTCGATGTTCACCAAGCCGGACGCACCCTTCTCAACCGTTCCCGCAATGGCCTGAGGCCGCCCAAGGAAGACCATGCCAAGTTTCGCGCAAAACCTCGAAAAGACCCTCCACACTGCGATCCAGCACGCGATCGATCGTGCGCACGAATATGCCACGCTCGAACACCTGCTGCTCGCGTTGGTGGAGGATGAGGACGCCGGAGAGGTGATGAACGCCTGCGGTGTCGACATGGAAGAGCTGGGCGGCGTGGTGCGCCAGTATCTCGACCAAGAATACCAGTCGCTGAAGACCGACGAGGACGCCGATCCGCAGCCCACCGCCGGGTTCCAGCGGGTGATCCAGCGCGCCATCCTGCACGTGCAGTCCAGCGGCAAGGATACCGTCACCGGTGCAAACGTGCTGGTGGCCCTGTTCTCCGAACGCGATTCCTACGCAGTCTATTTCCTGCAACAGCAGGACATGAGCCGCCTCGACGCCGTCAGCTTCATCAGCCACGGCATAGGCAAGGGTGGCCGGCAGCTGGAAGACCGCTCCCCTACCGGCAGCGAGGAAGAATCGCAGGCGCGCGGCGAAGAGAAGCCGGACAAGAACAAGAAGGATTCCGCGCTCGACCAGTTCTGCGTGAACCTCAACCAGAAGGCGCTGGACGGTAAGATTGACCCGCTGATCGGGCGTGGCCCGGAAGTGGACCGCACCGTACAGATCCTCTGCCGCCGCTCGAAGAACAACCCGCTCTACGTGGGCGATCCGGGCGTGGGCAAGACGGCCATCGCCGAAGGCCTGGCGCGCAAGATCGTGGAAGGCGACGTGCCCGAAGTGCTCGAGCCTGCGGTTATCTACGCGCTCGACATGGGCGCGCTGCTCGCCGGTACGCGCTATCGCGGCGATTTCGAGGAGCGACTGAAGCAGGTCGTCAACGAGCTCGAAAAGATGCCCGATGCCATTCTTTTCATTGACGAAATTCACACCGTGATCGGTGCCGGCGCCACCAGCGGCGGGGCGATGGACGCCTCCAACCTGCTGAAGCCTGCCCTGTCGGGCGGAACGATCCGCTGCATCGGCTCCACCACCTACAAGGAATTCCGCAACCACTTCGAAAAGGACCGCGCCCTGCTGCGCCGCTTCCAGAAGATCGACGTGAACGAGCCGACGATCGAGGACACGATCAAGATCCTCAAGGGCCTGAAAAGCGCCTTCGAGGAGCATCACGGCGTAAAGTACACGCCCGATGCGCTGAAGACCGCCGTGGAAATGAGCGCGCGCTACATCAACGACCGCAAGCTGCCCGACAAGGCTATCGACGTGGTCGACGAAGTGGGCGCGATGCAGATGCTGGTTCCGCCCAGCCGCCGCCGCAAGACGATCACCGCCAAGGAGATCGAGAAGGTCGTGGCGACGATGGCGCGCATCCCGCCCAAATCCGTTTCCAAGGACGACAAGAAGGCTCTCGGCAATCTCGACAAGGACCTGAAGCGGGTCGTCTACGGCCAGGACGAGGCGATCGAACGCCTGTCCGTCGCCATGAAGTTGAGCCGCGCAGGGCTTCGCGAGGCGGACAAGCCCATCGGCTCGTTCCTGTTCTCCGGCCCCACCGGCGTCGGCAAGACGGAGGTCGCGCGCCAACTCGCCTCGATCATGGGTATCGAGCTGAAGCGCTTCGACATGTCGGAATACATGGAGCGGCACAGCGTCTCCCGCCTGATCGGCGCGCCTCCGGGCTACGTCGGTTACGACCAGGGCGGTCTGCTGACCGATGCCATCGACCAGCACCCGCACTGCGTCCTGCTGCTCGACGAGATCGAGAAGGCGCACCCGGACCTGTTCAATATCCTGCTGCAGGTTATGGATAACGGCAAGCTGACCGACCATCACGGCAAGACCGTCGATTTCCGCAACGTGGTCCTCATCATGACGACCAACGCGGGCGCGGCGGACGCTGCCAAGCAGGGTATCGGCTTCGGTGCCGGGCAGAAGACGGAAGCATCGGAAGAGGCGGTGAAGAAGATGTTCACCCCCGAATTCCGCAACCGTCTCGATGCCGTTGTGCCGTTCGGCTATCTCGGCCCGGAAACGATCAGCCGCGTGGTCGACAAGTTCATCCTGCAGCTGGAACTTCAGCTGGCCGAGCAGAACGTGCACATACAGTTCGACGGCGACGCACGCGAATGGCTGGGCAAGCGCGGTTACGACAAGCTGATGGGTGCTCGTCCGATGGCGCGCCTGATCCAGGAGAAGGTCAAGCAGCCGCTGGCCGAGGAACTGCTGTTCGGCAAGCTGGCGGCAGGCGGCGAGGTTCATGTCACCGTGAAGGACGAGAAGCTCGCTTTCGAGCTGACGCCCGCTCCGCCCAAGACCAAGCCGAAGGGCAAGCGCAAGGCTGCGGCAAAAAAGGCGGATACCAAGAAGCCGGAAACCCCTGCCGCCGACAAGGACGGCAGCAAGGATACCGAGGACTAGTCGGAGCGATGGCTGCGGGGTAATCTCGCGCCATGAAGCTGAAATCCGCAATCGCGATAGTGGCGGCGGGGGCTCTCGCTCCCGCCGTTTCCGTTTGGGCGCAGGACAATCCGCCGCCGCTGGCCGAACGAACCGCGCAGAGCGACCTTCCGCTCGAAGGTCCGCGCGGCGCGATGCAGATCGAACACGTTTCGCTCTCGATCGCCGTGCATCCTTCGCAAAGGCGCATCGAGGGGACGGGGTTTTACCGCATGGTTCCACAGGCCGACCTGTCCGAATTGCAATTCGATCTCGATCCGCGCTTCAACGTAAGCCGGGTGGAATTCGACAACGTCGAGCTTGCGGGCAGCGAGTGGCGCAATCCCGATGGCCTGCTGACGATCACCCTGCCCCAGCCTGTTTCGGCCAACGAGCCGGTCATGGTCTCGATCGATTTCGGAGGGATGCCGCACGAAGCGATCAACCCACCTTGGGAGGGCGGCTTCGTGTGGTCGCAGACCGAAGACGGGCAACCCTGGATCGCCACCGCGGTGCAGGGCGAGGGGTGCGACCTCATGTGGCCCTGCATCGATCATTCCTCGCACCGCATCGACACGCTGGACCTGATGGTAACAGTGCCGGATGGGTTGGTCGCGGCGGGCAACGGTCGCCAGATCGGCACGTACGCCAATGGTAACGGCACGACCACCTTCCGCTGGCAGGCGCGCGATCCGAGTAATTACGGCGTCGCCCTGCAGATCGGCCCCTATGAAGTCGCGCGGCGCGACTATCGCAGTAGCTATGGCAATACGATCCCGCTCGCCTTCTGGCACTTGCCGGGCAATGCCGAGGGCGCACAGCGCCTGCTTGGCGAAATGGCCGATCAGATCGCTTTCATGGAAGCGACGTTCGGCCCCTATCCCTTCGGTGACGAAAAGGCAGGCGTCGTCGAGACCCCGCACCTCGGCATGGAGCACCAGACCATCAACGCCTACGGCAACGGCTTCCGGCCCGAAGCCTACGGCCACGACTGGCTGCTCCAGCACGAGTTCGCACACGAATGGTTCGCCAACCAGCTTCGCAACGCCTCGGTCAACCACATGTGGCTGGCCGAGGGGATCACCACCTGGACCCAGCCGCTTTATCTCGAACACGCGCGTGGCCGGATGTTCTATGACGCGGAAATGTGGAAGCTGCGCCAGCGCGTTTGGAGCCGCGTGCCGCTGGTGCCGCCCGAAGGCGAACTGCCCGACTACAACGACCGCGAGGCGATGTGGGGTGACGACATCTACTTCAAGGGCGCGTGGATCATGCACACGCTGCGCTACCTCGTCGGCGACGGGGCACTGTTCCCGGCCATTACCCGGCTGACCTACGGCACGAGCCAACCGGTCCCTGGAGAAATTCATCCGCTGACCCGTACAACCGATGATTTCCGCGCAATCCTCGAAGACATCACCGCCGAGGACCTCGGCTGGTTCTTCGATGCTTACTTCCATGAGGCAGACCTGCCCCGGCTCGACATGAGGCAGGACGGCGCAAAGGTGTCTTTCGAATGGATCACGCCTTCGGACCTGCCGTTCCAAATGCCGCTCGAGGTGCGCGTGGGCGGCAGCAACCGCACGCTGATGATGACGGGCGGCCGGGGCGTGATCACCCTGCCCAGCGCCGACGCGCATTTCCTCGCCGACCCGGACAACCGCATCCTGAAATACGATGCCGCTGTCGATGCCTGGCAAAACCGGGAAACAGAGAACTAGCCCGGAACGAATGTCGCGCGGCGCAACTCCCGCTGGTCGGGGATAAGTCCGCCCCTCGCTTGACCGAATCGGCCTCGTTAGGCTGATCTGCAGATGGCCGTGCGGCCACCTTTTTTCTGAACCTCCGAACCTCGGCGCTTCTTGATGCCGCCCGAGGGGCACGAGGCCCCTCGGAGGCGTCGGTCCTTAACACCGACTTTCAGATCAAAGGAGGCGACTATGGAGCCACGGGTATTTGTCCGTGCCTATCGTCGCTGGCGTTTTGGTCGGTGGGAAAGCGTATGTGAGCATACCCGCCGATGGCCACGCCAGTATTCGTTCAACTTCTAACTAGAACAATCCCTCGGTCGCACGGCCACCTTTTGGTGGTCCGTCGTACAGAATCTATGCACATATGATTCACGTATTCAAGACCGCCGGTTGTTGGAAATCCTTGTGTCAAGAATCCGGCTCAAGGGGAACTCCACAGAAATCGATTATTTATCCACTACAATGGCAGCACCTTTCTCATGGATCCGGCCCGAACCGCACGGCGTTCACATCGTGCCGGCCGACGTCTGGATCGATCCGTCGAGAGCGGTCGACACTGCGCTCGTCACCCACGGCCATGCCGACCATGCGCGTGGCGGCCACGGCACAACCGTCGCCACGCCGGAAACGCTGGCGATCATGGAACTGCGCTACAACACGCGCGAGGGTGCGACCCCGGTCGAATATGGCGAGACGATCCGGCTGAAGGGCGGTGTCGATGCCACGTACATTCCGGCGGGGCACGTGCTGGGCAGCGCGCAGATCCTGCTGGAACACGCAGGGGAGCGCGTTGTCATTACCGGCGATTACAAGCGCCGCGCCGATCCCACCTGCCCGCCGTTCCAGGTAACGCCCTGCGACATCTTCATTACCGAGGCGACTTTCGGCCTGCCGCTGTTCACCCACCCCCCGATCGAGGACGAGATGGCCAAGCTGCTCGGCCGCCTGCAAGCGCATCCGGATTCCTGCGTCCTCGTGGGAGCCTATGCCCTGGGCAAGGCGCAGCGCGTAATCGCGGAACTGCGCGCGGCCGGGCACAAGCAGCCCATCTACCTGCACGGTGCGATGGAGAAGATGTGCCGGCTTTACGAGGAATTCGGCGTCGATCTCGGCGAATTGCGGCTCGTCTCCGATCACGAGAAGGACGACATGCGCGGATCTATCGTCGTGTGTCCGCCATCCGCGCTGAACGACCGGTGGAGCCGGCGCCTTCCCGACCCCATCACCGCCATGGCGAGCGGATGGATGCGCGTTCGCCAGCGGGCGCGGCAGCGCAATGTCGAACTGCCGCTGGTGATCTCCGACCACGCCGACTGGAACGAGCTGACCCGCACCATCGAGGAAGTAAACCCGCACGAGACATGGATCACGCACGGGCGAGAGGAAGCGCTGCTGCGCTGGCACCAGCTCCACCAGCGCAGCGCCCGCGCCCTCGCACTGGTCGGCTACGAGGATGAGGACGACTAGCGGTGGAAGAGTTCGCCGCCCTTATCGACGCGCTGATCTACACGCGCAGCCGCAACGAGAAGTTGCGCCTGATCGCGGAGTATCTGCGCGACACCCCGGACCCCGACCGTGGCTGGGCGCTTGCGGCGCTGACTGACGGGCTCGATTTCAAGGCGGTGAAAAGCTCGACCATCCGCGGCCTGCTGAAAGAGCGGGTCGACCCGGTGCTGTGGAGCCTCAGCCGCGATTTTGTGGGCGATACCGCCGAAACCGCCGCGCTCCTCTGGCCGGAACGACTGGGTGAAGCAGGGCCGCCGCCAACGGTCAGCGAAGCCGTGGATGCACTGGGCGCGATGACCCGCGCCACCGTGATGACCGAACTGCCGCGCTTGCTGGACCGGCTCGATTCCGCCGGACGATACGCCCTGCTCAAGCTGGCGACGGGCGGCATGCGCGTGGGCGTTTCCAGCCGCCTCGCCAAGGTCGCCTTCGCGCAGGCTTTCGACGTGCCGGTGGATGACGTGGAGGAATACTGGCACGCGCTGGAGCCGCCCTATGCCGACCTGTTTGCCTGGGGCGCGGACGGCGCCGATCCGCCCGATACCGAGAACCTGCCGCTGTTCCGCCCTTTCATGCTGGCCCATCCGCTGGAGGAAACGGTGGTCGATCTCGCCGACTACGCAGCGGAATGGAAATGGGACGGCATCCGCGTCCAGCTCGTTCATGTTGCGGGCGAAACACGAGTCTATTCGCGCAGCGGCGACGATATCAGCGCGACCTTCCCCGAAATGGTCGACGCGCTGGATGTGCCCGCCGTGCTCGACGGCGAATTGCTGGTGCGCGGAGCCCACCAGGGCGGCGAAGCGGGTGGTGCGGCGAGTTTCAATGCGCTGCAGCAGCGGCTCGGACGCAAGACCGTGAGCAAGAAGATGCTCACCGAAAGCCCCGCCTTCGTAAGGCTCTACGACGTGCTGATGCTGGAAGGCGAAGACCTGCGCGGCCTGCCGTGGGAAGCCCGGCGCGAACGCCTCGAGAAACTGGTGCCGCGGTTGCCCGACAGTCACTTCGATCTCAGCCAACTGGTCGGGGCGCGGGATTTCGAACACCTGGCGCAAGTCCGAGAGGGCGCGCGTGACGATGCCATCGAGGGCCTGATGCTGAAGCGACGCGACAGCCCTTACGTGCCGGGCCGCAAGACGGGTCTGTGGTACAAGTGGAAGCGCGATCCGCTGCTGATCGATTGCGTGCTTATGTATGCCCAGCGCGGCAGCGGGAAGCGCTCCAGCTTCTATTCCGATTACACCTTCGGCTGCTGGGACGGAGACCCCGACAAGGGGGCGGAACTGCTGCCCGTGGGCAAGGCCTATTCCGGGTTTACCGATGCCGAACTCAAGAAGCTCGATAAACTCGTGCGGCAAAACACTCTCAACCGCTTCGGCCCGGTCCGGGAGGTGGAGCGGACGCTGGTTTTCGAAGTCGCGTTCGATTCGGTCCATTCCAGCAAGCGCCACAAGAGCGGCCTCGCCATGCGTTTCCCGCGCATCCACCGCATCCGCTGGGACAAGCCGGTGCACGAGGCCGACAGGCTCGCCGCGCTTCGTGCGTTGATCCGCGACTAGCCTGGTATTACTGCCCGGGGATGGATCGGTTTGACCCACCCCGGCGCCGCATGGCCATCGGCATCGCGTTGCTGGCAGGCTTCGTCGATGCGACGGGGTTCTTGCAGGTCGATGGATACTACGTGTCGTTCATGACAGGGAACACGACGCTGCTGGCGCTGGATATCGCTTCGGGCGCGCGCCGTGTCCTTGTTCCGGCCTTGCTGATTGCCGGTTTCGTTCTGGGAGTTGCGCTGGGCACGTGGCTCGGCGATTTTCGCCAGACCCATCGCAAACGCCGCGTCCTGTCCGCTGTCATAGCCTTGCTGGTAGGTGCCGCGAGCGCGCGCGCTTCGGGTTGGCAAGCGCCCTCTTTGGCCTGCCTCGTTCTGGCAATGGGCGCGCTCAACACGACCCTTAGCGGTAATCGCAGGAATCCCGTGGGGCTGACTTACATGACTGGCGCGCTGGTCCGCGTCGGGCAGGCGCTGGGCGACCGGATCAATGGCACCAGGGCAAGCGGTTGGTCTCCCTTCGTTTGGCTGTGGGGCGCGCTGCTGGCCGGCGCCTTCCTTGGCGCGATGGCTACGCAGCAGGTTCCTTCGGCCGCACTGTGGATCGCAGTGACCTATGCCGCGCTGCTGCTGCTGGCGAGCGAGGTTATGGCGCGCCGGAGCGGTTCGGCCTAGCTGCCGAGTGCGAACACCTTCTCCCGGGAAGTTGCGCCGCGCAACAATTCGATGTGAGAAGGCGCGCAGCCCAGCGCCTTTGCCAGCAATGCGATGACCGCCATGTTCGCCGCCCCGTCCTGCGGTTTCACGCGAGTCTTCACCAGCACCCTGCCCGCCTCGATCGCGATCCCCTCACTCCTTGCGCCGGGGGTGACGCGGACGGGCAGCCGCCCATGATCATCGGCCAACGCGCGGATCGCATCGCCCGAGGGCAGGTCAATCCTTGGGCGCGGCATGCACTTCTGCCAGGTGCTTTTGTGCCAGCTTGCAATAACGTTCCGTCTGGAACCTGATCTTGGCGATCTGCGCCTCGTCCTGCGTACGGTAATACTTGGCCGGGCGACCGATCCAGATCTCGCCCTTGCCGATTGTCTTGCCGGGGCTGAGCAGCGCGCCCGCTCCCAGCATGCCCCCTTCCGCAATGCGCGCCCCGTCCATGGCGACGGCGCCCATGCCGACGAAGGCGCGGTCTTCCAACTGGCAACCGTGGACCACTGCCTTGTGACCGATCACGCAGTCTTCCCCGATGATCGTCGGTTCGCCATCCGTATCGGGGCGCGGTCCTTCGACGTGGAAGACGCTGCCGTCCTGCACGTTGCTGCGCGCGCCCACTTCGATGCGGTGGATGTCACCACGCAGCACGCAATTGTACCAGACGCTCGCCTCCGGTCCGATCGTTACGTCGCCGATGATACGCGCGCCGGGCGCGACGAAGGCTGTCTCGTGGATTTGCGGCATCTTGCCATCGAAGGGCAGGATGGTCGCGCCCGGGAAGCGGGGGTCGGAGTTGATGCGGCTGTTCATGGTCACAGGAAATTCTCCCAGACGAGATAGGGCAGGACGGATGCGTAGTCGTCGGTCCACACAGGGCCTTCGGGTTCCACCAGCAGGCGCCAGTCCGCCGTGGAGGATAACGCATCCAGTGGCGCGCGCGTAGGGGCAAGGGCGATCCAGGTGGATGAATACAGATCGTTCCGCCGCACCGGCTCGTCTTGCCATACCATGGCGTGGAGACCACGCACTTCGGCGAGACGCGCCACCACGGGTTCCAGCCGGACATAGCGGTTGGATGTATGCAGCAGCAAGAGCCCGCCGGGTGCAAGCGCACGTTCGTAGATCGCCATGGCCTCGACCGTCAGCAGGTGCAGCGGAATGGCATCTGACGAGAATGCGTCGATCACCAGCACATCGAAACTGGCAGGCGGCAGATCGGCCAAGCGCAGGCGCGCGTCGCCCATTTGCAGGTACGCATCTGGCGTACACTGGTGGAGGAACGTGAATTCACCGCCACGCGAGAATTCCACCACGGTCGGATCGATCTCGAAGAAGGTCCACTGCTGCCCCGGCTCGCGATAGCAGGCAAGTGTTCCCACACCGAGGCCCACGGCACCGATACGGGCGTCGGGGCCGACGATGGCCTGCGCATTGGCAAGCGCGAGGCCGACGCCGGAAGTGGGTCCGTAATAGGCGGTCGGTTCGCGTGAATCCTCTCCGCCACGCTGGATGCCGTGGATCGTCGTACCGTGCATCAGGATGCGGTCGCCATCGTCGCGCTGTGTGATCGAATAGGTGCCGAAGTAGCTGCGCTCGCGCTGCCCGTCGATGCTGGCAAGCAGGTTGCTGAGACCGCCCAGCGCCATCAGCAGCGCGGCGCAGGCCAGCACGAACGAAAGTCGCCGCGCAGCCAGCACCATGGCAAGGCACAGGATTACCAGCAGCGCCAGCCAGTCGATCCACACAAGCTGCGTTTCGGCCTGCACACGCGCGTAGAGCAGCAGGGCCGCATTGAAGACAACGAACAGGCCGACGATCAGCACGACGCGCGTCGTCTGGCGGTCTTTCGAGACCAGCCGCATCAGCCCGCGCCATGCGCCCAGCGGCACCAGTGCGGCGGCAGCAAGGATCAGCAGCGGATGCTCCCATGTCCAGTCGAACAGCACGGGCGCCAGCAGGCCGGTGAACACGCCACCCAGCGCGCCGCCTGCGGCCATGTAGAGATAGAATTGCGACAGACGTGCGGTGCCGGGCCGCAGATCGTAGAGGCGCGCGTGCAACGCCGTCGCCACCACGAACAGCAGCATCACGCTGGCAACGGCGGCCAGCAGGTCGGCCCGCCCGGCGGCGAAAATTGCGATGCCGCCATCCACCAGCAGTACCAGCGGGGCGAGGAACAGGAAGATCTGCGCCGCGCTGCGGTTCTCGGCAAAACCGACGGTGTAGCTGAGCAGGTAAAGACCGAGAGGTATCACCCACAGCAGCGGAATCGCCATGATGTCGGTCGTGAGGAATGTCGTCGTCGACAGCATCAGGCCCGAAGGCACGGCGGGCAACAGCAGCCACATCGCCCGCCGCCGCCATCCGACCTGTTCGCTATCGACAGGCTCGGCAGCTACATTGATAGAGGCGTCCCGGCGGCTGAACACCGCCCAAGCGATCAGGCCCAGCATGGCCACGTAGCCCAGCGTCCACCCCCAGCTCTGCGCACCGAGGCTCAGCAACGGCTCCGCGAGCAGCGGGTAAGCCAGCAGGCCGGCAAAGCTGCCGAGGTTGGAAGCGGCATAGAGCGGATAGGGGTTGCCCGCCTGCGGATGGGCGGCGAACCAGCGCTGGATCAGCGGGGCCTGCGCGGAAACGGCGAAGAAGGCCGGGCCGACGGTCAGCAGGAACAGCCATGGCACCCACACCACTTCCCAGCCGCTTTGCGGTTCGGAAACCGGCGCCAAGGCCAGCGGAAGTGTGAGGCCTGCTAGCACCAGTACGCCCAAGTGGATCAGGCCCTGCCTCCGCAGCGAGAAGCGTCCGATTGCATGGGCGTAGCCATACCCCGCCAGCAGCAGCGCCTGGTAGACGAGCATGGCGCTGTTCCAGACGTTTGGCGCGCCGCCCAGTTGCGGCAGGGCCATGCGCGCGACCATCGGCTGGACGAGGAAGAGCAGGAAGCTGCCGGCAAAGATCGCCAGCGTGAACAGCCAGCGGCGCGGTGGTCCGGCAAGGTCAGCCATTGTGGCGCTGCGCCCACTCCTGCGCGGTGATCAGGTGGACGATGGTGGGATTGAGTTCGGCTGGCCAGTTGTCGTCGAGGTAATCGAGATCCTCGCGCCGGGTCATGCCGAGCCTGCGCATCAGACCCCAGCTCGCGGCGTTGCCTTCCACCGTCAGCGCGATCACCTGCTCCGCCGCGAAGCGATCGAAGGCCAGATCGAGCGAGGCGATGGCGGCTTCCCTGGCGTAACCGTGACCCCAGGCATCCTCCCGCATGCGCCAGCCCACCTCGACCATGTCGAACACCGGCGTGCCTTTCACGTTCGCCCGTTTGAGGCCGCAGAATCCCAGCATTTCGCCCGAGAGATGACCGTCATCGTCCTTGCGCTCCAGCACCCAGAACGTGTGGCCGAAATTGGCGCGATAGCCTTCCAGCCGTGCGCGGGCCGCGGCTTTCGTTTCCTCGCTAGCAACGCCGCCCAGCCAGCGCATGACGGCTGGCGTGTTGGTCAATTCCCAGAAGCGCGGCCAGTCCTCCTCGCGCCAGTCGCGCAGGATCAGTCGCTCTGTTTCGTGGCGGAATTCGCTCATGTCCTTCAGCCGTTCAGGATGCGTGCCGCAGCCGGGGCGTGATAGGTGAGAACGCCCGAGCAGCCTGCGCGCTTGAAGCCGACGAGCTTCTCCATCAGCAGCGCATCGCGGTCCGCCACGCCTGCCGCCGCGCCTGCCTCGATCAGGGCATATTCGCCGCTCACCTGATAGGCGAACACGGGCACTTCGAAGCGCTGCTTCACCCGCCAGATGATGTCGAGGTAGGCGAGGCCCGGCTTCACCATCACGCTGTCCGCACCCTCGGCAATGTCGAGCGCCACCTCGGCCAGCGCCTCCGAGGCGTTGGCTGGGTCCATCTGGTAGGTTTTCTTGTCGCCTTTCAGGACGCCGCTGGACCCCACAGCATCGCGAAACGGGCCATAGAACGCGCTTGCGTACTTCGCGGCATAGCTCATGATCTGGACGTTGTGGTGCCCGCCCATTTCCAGCGCCATGCGGATCGCCCGCACCCGGCCATCCATCATGTCCGACGGGGCAATGATGTCGGCGCCCGCCTCGGCCTGGTTCAGGGCCTGGTCCACCAGCACGGCCACGGTATCGTCGTTCACGACATAGCCCCCCTCGTTCACGAGCCCATCCTGTCCGTGGGTGGTGTAGGGGTCGAGCGCCACGTCGGTCAGGATGCCGATATCGTCGCCGCAGGCATCGCGGATCGCCTTGATCGCGCGGCACATCAGGTTGTCGGGATTGAGCGCCTCGTCGCCTTTCTCGCTACGCAGCTCGGCTTGGGTGTTGGGGAAGAGAGCAATGCAGGGAATGGAGAGGTCGACCGCTTCCTTTGCGCGGTTCGCGATCCCGTCAACCGACCAGCGGGAGACGCCGGGCAGGCTGGCGACAGGATCCTCGACGCCCTTCCCATCGGTGACGAACAGCGGCCAGATCAGGTCTGCCGGGGTCAACACCGTCTCGCGGTGCATGGCGCGGCTCCAGCTGCTTGCTCGAGAGCGGCGGAGGCGGGTGTTGGGATAGCTGCGGTTCATGGCGTTCCTGTGCCGGAAAAGCGCCATCCGGGCAATCTATTGCCTGGCCGGCTTTCCTAGCCGATTTTCTGGCGGCTCTCGATCCGGTCGATCTCGCGCACCGGTTCCTCGACCCGGCTCGGATCGGGCGCGAGCTCGGACAGCGCAGCGCCGGGCTCTACCAGTTGCAGGCGCACCAGTTGCTCGCGGAAATTCACCAGTTCCTGCCCGGAAAGCTGGGCACGGGTCACGAAACGGACGCTGGCAGGGTCAATCTTCTGCCCGCCGCGATACATCTCGTAATGCAGGTGCGGCCCGGTGGAGAGGCCGGTCGATCCGACATAACCGATAACCTGCCCGCGCCGCACGGATTCGCCGTTGCGCACGGCGATGCGGCTCATGTGCGCATAGCCGGTCGACAGGTTGCCGCCGTGGCGGATGCGCACGAAATTGCCGTAGCCGCCGTTTCGCCCGGCGAAGTTCACAGTGCCGTCGGTAACGGCGTAGATCGGCGTGCCGTGGCGGGCGCGGAAATCGAGGCCGGAGTGCATCCGGCGATAGCCCAGGATCGGGTGGCGGCGCATCCCGTAGCGCGAGGAAATCGCGCCCGGCACCGGCGCGATGAGCCCGTCCTGCTGCACGCCTTCGCCCGAGGCATCGTAGAACTTGCCCTCGCGCCCGAAGCGCATCAGCTGCTTTTTCGGGCGGTTGTCGCGAATGATAGCGGCATAGAGCAGATCGCCCACTTCCACCTCTCCGGTGGCGGCGCGGCGGTAGTCCACGATCAGGTCGAACTCGTCGTCCGCGCCGATGTCGCTGTTGACGTTCATGTCCTGCCCGATGGTGCGCAGGAACTGCTGCACCGCGCTGGGCGGAGCGCCTGCGGCACGGGCGGAGCGATAGAGGCTGTCTCCCACGCGCGCGCGGATGCGCAGCGGCGTGGTGTCGACCATGATCGGGCGCGGATCGAGAGTGAGCTTCCCGCCGCGCCGCTCCACGGCCAGCTCCAGGTCGAACCGGGCGCGGAAGGAAAGGGCATCGACCGGGCGCGGCGCATCGGGTGCGAGGCGGCGGCCAAGGGTGATGTCGACAGGCGTGCCGGGCGCGATGCTTTCGAGGTCAACCGCTTCGCCCACCATCCCGGCAATAAGTTGGGCCTCTTCGCGGCTTACCCCGGCGCGCTGGAGCATCCTGTCGAAGCCATCGCCTCGTGCCAGCGTCGCGACCAGTTCGAGGCTCGGGCGTTCGGGCGCGCTGGCGAGCGGCTGCACCGCGAGCGTGGCGCCCATGCGTCGGCCGCTGTCTGCACCCAGCGCGAGCGGCTGGATCATCTGGCTGCGAAATTCGTCGCGTACCCGGTCGTCGATACGCATGGCAGGGGCAGCTTCCACGGCGGAGAAGCCGGGGAATGCGGCGATGGCGACGGCGGAGAGGCCCACCAGCGTGGCCACGCCGCGCAGCCAACGGCGCGAACCGATATCGCTGCCCAGGTCGGGCGCGAGGTCTGCCCGAGAAAGCCTGACCGAGAGCGCGGTGCGCCAGTCACCGTAAGTTTCTCCGAGAGTAGAGGCCTTGCGTTTGCGACGTTTGGGTTTGGATGCCCCTTCGACTGCCACATGCGCGAGCGACAGGTCGGCGGGCGGATAGTCGCCCTGCGTCAATCCCTGTCGTTCTCTGCCGCGTTCGGTAAACAACGCGCCCTCCTTCGATGGCCGCGAAAATGGCATGCCGTGTCCAGGGGCATGCCGGGCCTGCACTTCAGGCCGCTGTAATTGTCCGAAAGCGTGCCGCAATAAAGTAAATTTGCACTTAACGGCGATGAGTCGAGTCTCTCCAGCGCCGAACCGTGATGGCGGGGGTAAGCCGGGGCCATCGGTTGCGCCGCGCCGGGGGAAAGGCCATGTCTGAGGCACTGTGACTAGGCCACGCACTGATAGCCGGATTCGCGCCGTTCTCGGCCCGACCAACACCGGCAAGACCCACCTCGCGATCGAACGCATGTGCGGCCATTCCAGCGGCGCGATCGGGTTCCCGCTGCGGCTGCTGGCGCGCGAGGTCTACGACAAGGTCTGCCGGATCAAGGGCGAGGCCGCCTGCGCGCTGATTACCGGCGAGGAGCGAATCGAGCCGCCGAACGCGCGCTATTTCATGTGCACGGCAGAAGCCATGCCGCGCGACGGCGGCGGACACGCCTTTGTGGCGCTGGACGAGGCGCAACTCGGCGCGGACCGCGAACGTGGGCATATCTTCACCGACAGGCTGCTGAATGCACGCGGCCGGGAAGAGACGATGCTGCTCGGCTCCGCCACGCTGGAGCCGCTGGCGCGCAAGCTCCTGCCGGGTATTGAAATCGAGGAACGCCCGCGCTTCTCCACCCTCACCTACTCCGGAAGCGCCAAGCTTTCGCGCCTGCCACCCCGCAGCGCTATCGTCGCCTTTTCGATAGAACAGGTTTACCAGGTGGCCGAGCTGCTCCGGCGGTTCCGCGGCGGGGCGGCTGTCGTTATGGGAGCGCTTTCACCGCAAACGCGAAACCGGCAGGTGGAATTGTTCCAGTCCGGTGAAGTGGATTACATCGTAGCCACCGATGCTATCGGCATGGGCCTCAACCTCGACGTCCATCATGTCGCCTTTGCCGCGCTCTCCAAGTTCGACGGCGTGCGCCAGCGCAGGCTCACGCCTGCCGAAATGGCGCAGATCGCTGGCCGAGCTGGGCGTCACCAGACCGACGGGACTTTCGGCACGCTCTCCGGCAATCGCCGCGGCGCGCCGCTGGAACTGACCGAGGACGAAATCTACGCGATCGAGAACCACCGCTTCGCGCCGATCACGAAACTCTACTGGCGCGAGCCGAATCCCCGTTTCGACAATCTCGGCGTGCTGATCGGCGACCTTGAAGCGCGTCCGATGCAGGACGGCCTCACCGCCGCACCCGAGGCGATAGACCTTGCCGTGCTCAAACGTCTGGCCGAGCAGCCCGACATTGCCGATGACGTCAGGACACCGGGCAACGTGCGTCGCTTCTGGGAAGCGTGCCAGCTCCCCGATTTCCGCCAGCAGGGCCCGGATGCCCACGCCCGCTTCGTCGCACGCCTGTGGAGCGACCTGAAGAACGGCCATATCGGCGCGGATTTCGTGGCGGCGCGGATTTCCGAGCTCGGCAATACGTCGGGCGATATCGATACGCTGCAGGGACGCCTTTCAGGTATTCGCAGCTGGGCCTATATCTGCCAGAGGCCCGACTGGGTGCTGGCGCGCGACGAAATGGCCGCGCGGGCACGGCAGGCGGAGGCGAAACTATCCGACGCCCTGCACCAGAAATTGACGGAGCGTTTCGTAAATCGGCGAACCTCGGTATTGATGAAGGGTATGGGAAAGGATGCAGGCCTCTTGCGCGTTGAATTGAAGGACGATGGCCAGGTGACGGTGGAAGACCAGCCGATCGGCCACCTCGAAGGTTTTCGCTTCGTGGTCGATGCCGACGCTTCCAGCGAGGAGCGCAAGCTGATGCTTGCCGCTGCCGAGAAGCACATGGCGAGCCTGCTGGCGCAGAAGGCGCAGAAGCTGGTGGCCGACGAACTGGGCGACCTGAGCATCTCTGGCGGGCAGATCCTTCGCGGAGAGCAGCCCGTTGCCGTGCTGGAAAAGGGCAAGAGCCCCAGCCGCCCGCGGATCGTGATGGCGAAGGAACTGGGCCAGCTCGACCCGGCGCACCGCGCCCGCCTGCAGGACGCGCTGGAACTCTGGCTGGAGGAGCAGCTTGCCCCGCTCGCTCCGCTGCGGGCGCTGGAGGACGCGGCGACCGATCCCGAGGCCGGGACGGAAGTGCGCGCGCTGCTGCTGACACTGGCGGACCGCAACGGCACCACGCGGCGCGAGGATGCAGGCCTTGCCCACGTGCCCAAGGAGAAGCGACCGTTCCTGCGCCGCCTTGGCGTCAGCATCGGCTCGCTCGATGTGTTCGTGCCTGCGCTGCTGAAGCCCGCGCCGCGGATCCTGCTGAAAAAGCTCGGTCTGGACTCGCGCCCAGTGCGTGAGGGCATGGAAGCCGTCATCGACCTCGAGGACAGGCCGCCTGCCGGATATCGCCGCGCGGGCAAGCAGGCGATCCGCATCGACATGGCGGAAAAGCTGTTCCGCGCCGCGCACGAGCAGCGTGCCAAGGCTCCGCAGAGCAAGGACGTGCGGGGCTTCCCGGTCGATACCGCGCTTGCCACCAGCATGGGCTTGCTGCCGGAAAGCTTTCGCAGCCTGATGAAGGACGCAGGGTTCCGTCCCGGCCAGCCGGTGGAACTCGCCGAGGGCGCCTTCGGCCCGCCTCGCCCCGTTCCATGGACCTGGCGTGCCCCGCGCAAGGACTTCGTCCCAGCCAGGGGCACCCCGCGCGGCGGACAGCGCAAGCCTCGCGCCGATGGCGGTAAGAAGGCCGGTGGCAAACCCCGCAAGGGTGCTCCGCCAACGCGTCGGCCCGAACCCAAGGGCGACGGCGGACAGGCATTTGCCGGCCTGGCGGACCTGCTCAAGAAGGGCTGATGCGGCTCGACCTGCTCCTCGTGCGGCTACGCTTCTCGAAGAGCCGTTCGATCGCGCAACGCTGGATCGAGGAAGGGCACATGCGCTGCAACCGCGTGCGGATTTCGCGCGCCCAGCATGCCGTGGCGGAGGGCGACGTTCTCACCCTTCCCCTTGGCCGTCATGTGCAGGTGATAGAAATCCTTGCTTTACCGGAGCGACGCGGTCCGGCAGCGGAAGCGCAATCGTGCTATCGCAAGCTTGACGCTCACCCTCCTATCGCCATAGCAGGGGCGCAAACGCGGCCACGACCGGCCGAACATGAAGGACAATCGCTACCATGACCTATGTCGTCACCGACGCCTGCATCAAGTGCAAGTACACAGACTGTGTCGAAGTCTGCCCGGTGGACTGTTTCTACGAAGGCGAGAACATGCTCGTCATCAACCCTTCCGAATGCATCGACTGCGGCGTGTGCGAGCCCGAATGTCCGGCCGAAGCCATCCTGCCGGACACCGAAGGCGGCCTGGAAAAGTGGCTGGAAGTAAACACCAAGTTCTCCGCCGAGTGGCCGAACATCACGGAGAAAAAGGATCCGCCCGCCGACGCAGACGAGCACAAGGGCGAAGAGGGCAAGTTCGAGAAGTATTTCTCCGAAGAGCCCGGCGAAGGCGACTGATCGGCCATCCTGCACGGCAAGTATTTTGAACCATATCCCGCTCACTGCGTTGGCGGGACATGGGCATTATCGACAGACTGAAACGCGCTTTCGCCGCCGCAGGCGAGGATAACATTCCCATTCTTGCGGCGGGCGTGGCCTATTACGCCTTTCTCGCCATGGTACCGCTGCTGGGCGCAATCGTGCTCAGCTATGGCTTGTTCGCGGACCCGGCGATGGTGGCCTCGCACATTTCCAGCCTGGCGCAGGAATTGCCGCAGTCGGCTGCGGAGCTGATCGGCGGACAACTTGAATCGATGGTGGAAACGTCGGGTACCGCCAAGGGGCTGGGCCTGGCGGTTGCGCTTGCGGTTGCCCTCTTCGGGGCGCGCAATGGGGCAGGTGCTCTCATCACCGCGATCTCGCTGGCTTACAACGACGAGGAACAGCGCGGCTTCCTGCGCGGAAACGCCCTGGCCCTGGCGATCACCGTCGGGGCCATCCTCGGCATGGGTATCGTGATCGTCGTTCTCACCGTCACGGCATCCCTTGCCGAGATTGTTCCCGACCTGTCCGGCGCTGGCCAGTTCGCGGCCAAGGCGCTGGGTTACGGGGTTCTGGGCGTGCTGGGGACACTTGGCGCCGCGCTGCTGTATCGCCGGGTGCCAAACAGTGTTTCGCCCGACTTTCGCGAGGTGCTGCCGGGCGCGGTTTTCGCCAGCATCGGCCTTGTGGTGCTTACCCTCGCCTTCGGGTTCTACGTAGCGAATTTCGGCAGCTACAACGCCACTTATGGCTCGCTGGGCGCCGTGATCGTGTTGCTGACCTGGCTGTGGCTGTCGGCCTATGTCCTTCTGCTGGGCGCAGAAATCGCGGCAGTCGGGGTTCAGGCCGACGATGCTTGAGCCGTAGTCGGGGCTGAGCAATTGCAAGACTCGCAATTAGCCTTCGAATCTGCTATATAATAAGACAACTGCATGGTTCTTTACGGATATGCAGGCGGATAGGAAGGCAGGTCCCCGCTTTTAGCTACAGGAATGGTTCTTCTTGAGACGCCGCTTCGCTTTGCGGCGTGGAGAGCTTTTTCGCTGCGGTCACTGCCAAAGAAAGGAATGTCCATGGCTGCGAATGCGCCCGCCTTCGATGTAGGCGATTATGTTGTTTACCCCAAGCACGGCGTGGGCCGTGTCATCGAACTGCAGAGCGAGGAAATCGCCGGAATGCAGCTCGAACTCTACGTTCTCCGTTTTGAAAAAGAGCGCATGACCCTGCGCGTCCCCACCAACAAGGTGGAATCGATCGGCATGCGCAAGTTGTCCAGCGACAAGACGCTGAAGGAAGCGATGGAAACGCTGAAGGGCAAGCCCAAGGTAAAGCGCACCATGTGGAGCCGCCGCGCGCAGGAATACGAAGCCAAGATCAACTCGGGCGACCTCGTCTCGATTGCCGAAGTGACGCGCGACCTGTTCCGCCCGGAAGACCAGCCGGAACAATCCTACTCCGAACGCCAGATTTTCGAGGCTGCGTCCAGCCGTCTCGCCCGTGAGCTGGCGGCGATGGAAAAGACCGACGAGCCGACCGCGCTGACCAAGATCCTCGATGTGCTGAAGGAACATGCTCCGCAGTACTACGAGAACACCGAAGACGCGTAAGTGTACCGCGTGGGCCTGCAAGGGTCCCGCAAGGAACAGCAAGGGGCCGTTCGCAACACGCGGGCGGCCCTTTTTGCTGCCTGCTCTGCAGGCCATCGAGTTCGCTCGACCAGCGGCTTTGCGAAAACGTCTGCGTTGCTGTATTGCACCTGTAACACGCGTTGGAAACAGGAGTTGGGAATGCGGATGGGGAAGATACTCGGCAAGATCGCGCCGGTCGTGGCGCTGGTGGCGGCGGCCGGGCTTTCGGGATGCGACAATGTGAACGTGCAGTTCGGTGACAACGAGGGCGTACCCCTTTCCGAACTGGACCTGAGCGGCGAGGCGCCGCCCGCCCTGGTGCTGGCATCGCCGGACAGCGTGAACGTGACGACGGGTGACGACTTCACCATCGATGTCGAAGGCAGCGCCGAGGCGCGCGAGCGGATGCGGTTCGCCCTGGATGACGATTCGCTCGCGATCCACCGCGCCGGTGGTGATTGGGCCGAGGGCGACGTGGCCACCATCAACGTGACGATGCCCGCTCCCGAATCGCTTGTCATGGCAGGTTCGGGCTCCATGACCGTCGATGCGATGGCCAGCACGGCCGAAATCACCATGGCGGGTTCGGGCACGATCACTGCCGACGGAATCGCGGCAGAGCGCATGGAAGTGACCGTGGCAGGCAGCGGCACGGTTTCGGCAAGCGGCACGGCCGAGCGGCTGGAACTTACCGTGGCCGGCAGTGGCAGCGCCGATATGGAGGGCCTCGAGGCAGAACGAGCGGAAGTCACCGTTGCCGGATCGGGCGATGCGACCTTCGCTTCGAACGGCAGCGTGGAAGCATCGATCGTAGGCTCCGGCGACGTTCGCGTGCTGGGCTCCGCCAGTTGTGAAGTGAACACGGTCGGTTCGGGCGAACTCGTCTGCGAGGAGCCGGTGGTGGAGGCTACCGAAGAGGAAGCCTGACCGCCGCCTCCCTTCGTTCATTGCCAGCACATTCGAGCGGGTCCATGATGCGAGAGATTCCTCCATCATGGGCTCGCAAAATGCACGCAAGAGCGCTGATTTTCCTTCCCGCCGCGTCGCTTGCGCTGACGGGTTGCGTCGCGAAGACGGCGTTTGACGTCGTGACGGCGCCGGTCCGGGCTGGATCGCAGGTCGTCGATTGGGCTACCACGAGCCAGGACGAAGCGGACAGGGAGCGCGGTCGGGAGATTCGTCGCCGCGAGGAACGGCTCGGCGAATTGCACGAAGAGCTGGCGGAATTGGAAGACGATTGCCTCGGTGGCGACGACGAGGCTTGTCGCGAAGCCGCGGCTACTTGCCGGGAAATCGACGCGCTGCGGCCGATGGTCCCTGTTGAGCCCGAAAGAGACTAGCGCGCCGCTGCCCTTTGCAGGCGATCGTTGATCGCACGGCCCATGCCCTGCGTCGGGATCGGGGCCACGGCAATGACAGGCTTGTCGGATGCGGCACCGGCATGGAGCGCCGCGTAAAGGTGTGCTGCAGCCTCCGCCAGATCGCCTGAGGGCGAGAGGTTCACATCGCCCGGCACATCGCCGAACCCGATCACGAATGCCGCCTCATCAGGCGCCGACTGCTCCAGCAGCACCGGCTTTCCGGGCGAGTAGTGCTTTGCCAGCTGGCCGGGCGCCTCGATAGTTGCGCCGCGCGACTTCGCTTCCGGTCCCAGTGGCACCGCTATGTCCTCCGCCGTCACCGGACCGGGCCGTAGCAAACGCCACCCGCCTTCGGGATCGAGCGCGACGATGGTCGATTCCAAGCCCGCTTCGCAGGCTCCGCCGTCGATCACCGGGGGCGCTGTGTCACCGAACGATTCCAGCACGTGCCTAGGCTGGGTCGGGCTGACCGCGTTGCTGCGGTTGGCCGAGGGCGCAGCGAGCGGCAGACCGGTTTCCGCCAGCAGGCGCGCCGCAATCGGATGGCCCGGCTGGCGCAAGGCAATCGTGCCCAATCCCGCCGTCACCGCAGGCGTGATCGCCGCGCCGCTGCGCAAGGGCAGCACCAAGGTCAGAGGCCCTGCCCAGAAGCGCGCCGCAAGTTTCTCTGCCGCCTCGTCGAACACTGCGAACTCGCGCGCCTGATCCAGCGACGCGACGTGCACGATCAGCGGATTGAAATCGGGCCTGCCCTTGGTGCGATAGATCCGGGCGACGGCTTCAGCACTGTCGGCACGCGCAGCCAGACCATAGACCGTCTCCGTCGGCATGGCGACAAGACCACCTCCGCGCAGGATTTCCGCCGCGCGGGCCAGCCCGGCATCGTCGGGCGCAATCAGGGTCTGCTTGCCGCTCATCGCCCTCGCCTATAGTGACGAATGTGATGGAAGACCAAGCCGAACTCCTCGCCCGCATCGCAGCCGCGCTGGAAAAGCTGGCGCCCGATAGCCGCGCCGCCACGGACTGGCGGGCACACCCGGCCTATGTGTGGGACGCAAAGGGCGCGCGCGGCATTGGCCGGATCGAAGCTCCCTCGCTCGACCTGCTGCGCGGGATCGACAAGCAGAAGCGCGCCGTCACCGGCAATGTCGCCCGGTTGGCGAAGGGTAATCCGGCGCACGACATGCTGCTGTGGGGCGCCCGCGGCATGGGCAAGTCCGCCCTGCTGCGCGCCAGCGTGGCCGCAGCGCAAGAGACCGGCGGCGCAATCGCTCTGGTGCAGGTGGCGACCGATGCCGTGGCCACCCTGCCCGCACTGTTCACGCAGCTTTCGCAAGTAGAGCGCAACTTCCTCGTCTTCATCGACGATCTTGGCTTTGCCGAGGGCGATTCGACCACGCCGCGACACTTGCGAAGCTGGCTGGATGGCGGGGTCGAGGCCCGGCCCGCCAATGTGCGTCTTGCCGTCACATCGAACCGCCGCGCGATCCTGCCGCGTCACGGCAGCGAGCAGGACGATCCCATCAACCCGCGCGACGCGGTGGACGACAATCTGGCTCTGGCAGACCGGTTCGGCCTGTCGCTGGGATTCCACAATGCCAGCCAAGACGAATACCTCGATATCGTGCGCGGCTATGCAAAGCAGTACGCACTGGACCTCGACGAGGCGGAAGCGCTGGAATGGGCCAAGCGGCGCGGCGCAAGGTCTGGCCGCATCGCCTGGCATTTCATTACCGAACTCGCGGGCCGCGCGGGCAAAACGCTCGGCTGACGCGCAGCTACATCCCGATATCGCCGGGGCCCAGCGCACCTTCCTCGAATGCGCGGGCCGGATCGTCCACCAGGCGTCGGCGCGGCGGCAGTCGCTCGCTCTGCACCCGTTCGATCGCGGCGGCACCCTGCACACCGGGAGCGGTAACGCGCCAGATGATCCCGGCGGTATCGTCGCTCACCAGCAGCGCGCCGGTGCTGTCCCATTCGACCCAGGTCGGGCGGCCATAGGTCTCGCCCTCGCCCGCAAGGAACGGCTCCAGCACGGTGCGCGGCGCGCCGACGGGATTGCCGCGATCGTCGAACTCCACGAAAACCACATCATAGCCGGCAGGCGGCAGGCGGTTCCAGGAGCCGTGGCGTGCGATGAACGCCCCCTGCCCGTAACCAGCGCCCATGGTCGTGCCTTCCTCGGTAAAGACGAGGCCGAGCGCGGCGACGTGGGCACCCAGCGCATAGCGGGGCACGCGAACGTAATCCGGATTGATGCCGAAGCGGCCCTTCACCCGCGTATCCTCGGTGTCGCCGTAGTAGAACCACGGCCAGCCGTAATGCACGCCGATGGGCACGTTCGACAGGTAATCGGGCACCAGGTCTGATCCCAGCATGTCGCGCTCGTTCACCGTGGTCCACAATTCGCCGGTCCAAGGGTTGAATGCCATGCCGTTGGGATTGCGCAGCCCCGCAGCGAACAGTCGGGCAGAGCCTGTCTCCAGGTCCAGTTCGTGAATGGCAGCGCGGCCTTGCTCGATTTCCATGCCGCCTTCGGCAACGTTGGAGGCAGACCCAACGGCGATGTAGAGCCGCTCGCCGTCCGGGGAGAGGATGATGTTGCGCATCCAGTGGTTGCCCGCGGGCGGCAGGTCAGCGAGCTTCTCCGGCTGCCCGGTCACGGCATTGGCCCCCTCTTCGTAATCGAAGCGCAGCAGGGCATCGTGGTTGGCGATGTAAAGCTTGCCGTCGCCCCAGGCGATGCCGGAGGGGGAATCGAGGTCTTCCTCCCGCAGCACGTGGCGCTCGTCGGAAACGCCGTCTCCATCGGTATCGCGCAGTAAAACAAGCTGGTTTGGCGAAGGCCCCGCAGAGCCCGCTTCGCTGAACAGGATACCGGCCACGAAATTCGTCAGCCAGCCACCGGTCACTTCGGATTCGGGTGCCCGGGTCAGTGTCACCAGCACATCGCCGTTTGGCATCGCGTAGACCACGCGGGGATGGTCCAGACCTTCCGCGAAACGATTGACCGAAAGCCCCTCCGCCGGCGTGGGTGCGGCACCATCGGGCCAGCCGATGGGCGATGCAATCTCCACCGTCGGCACCGTCTGCGGATCGGGTTCCGCCAGGACAGGGTCGGTGCCGGTGGTTTCCTCCAGCGAGTACTGCGCAGGGTCGCCCTGCAACAAGTACCAGACAACGCCCCCCGCAATCAGCAGCAGGACGAGGATTGCGATCAGGATCTTCTTGAATGTGCTCATGTGGCAAGGATTAGGCTAGCCATGGCTATGCGGCAATCTCTTTGCCCGCTATCAGCGCGGCCATGTTCGATTTCAAACCCGATCCCGCGGCCCCGAAGGCCGACCTTTACAAGGACCTGCTGGCAGCTGCCGACGCACTGACGAGCGGCGAGAGCGACGGTGTGGCCAACATGGCCAACGTCGCCGCCCTGCTGGCCGAATTCCTGCCGGACTGCAACTGGACCGGCTTCTATCGCATGGTGGACGGCGAACTCGTGCTCGGCCCGTTTGCCGGGAGGCCGGCCTGCATCCGTATCCCGCTTGGCGTGGGCGTGTGCGGCGTGGCGGCCAAGAGCGGCGAGACGCAGCGGGTGGAGGACGTACACGCCTTTCCCGGGCACATCGCCTGCGATGCGTTGAGCCGCTCCGAACTGGTGGTGCCGATCGTGCGGGACGGCGTAGTCATCGGCGTCATTGATCTCGACAGCCCTGATCTTGCCCGTTTCGACGCCGACGACCAGGCAGGTATCGAAGCGCTGGCCGCGATGCTTTCTCGCCGCGTGTAATGCTCGCCTAGACGAAGGGGTTACACGGTTCTCGAACAGCCGCGCAGACCCAACCCACTGAAATCTCTTTAAATACCGCCTCCGGTCAGGCGCTGGCAGATCAGGTCAAGCTGGTCCAGCGTGCGGAAGCGTACGGTGACGGTACCAGAGCGCGGGTCTTCATCGGTGGCAATCTTTACCGGCAGGCCGAGGAACTCCTCCAGGTGGTTCTCGACAGCCGCAATATCCGCGTCCTGGGCCGAATCGCGAGGCGGGCGGGCCTTGCGGCGCACCGGAGCCTCTCCTCCGTTGCGAGCTTTGCGCGCCAGCTTCTCGACCTCGCGGACCGAAAGCTTTTCCTTCACAGCCTTTTCGGCCAGCTCTCCGGCGTTCTCAAGCCCGATCAGCGCGCGGCCATGACCCATGTCCAACCGTCCGGCTTCGAGATGGTCGAGGACATTGTCCGGCAAGGAAAGCAGGCGCTGGAGGTTCGCGACATGGCTGCGCGACTTCTCGACAAGTCCGGCGATCTCGGCCTGCGTCATGTCTTCCAGCTCGGACAGGCGCTGGTAGGCCCGCGCTTCCTCGACCGGGTTCAGGTCTTCGCGCTGGATATTCTCGATGAGCGCAAACGCCATGACGTCGCGCTCTTCGAGGTCGCGGATTATCGCAGGAATTTCATGGAGTTGCGCCTTTTGGGAAGCACGCCAACGGCGCTCCCCAGCCACCAACTGGTACTTGCCTGCGGCCATGGGGCGCACAATGACGGGCTGGATAACGCCGCGCGAAGCGATCGAAGCCGCAAGCTCCGCCAGAGCTTCGTCGTCGAAATACCGGCGGGGCTGATCGGGATGCGGCTTGATATCGGCGATCGCCAGCATCGCCAGTCCGTCGGTCCGCGAAGCTGCGATGGACTCGCCAGCCTTGCCCGAGTTGCCGTCGGTTGCCGAGGTGCGCGGAGATACCAGCGGCTCTTCCCGCTTCATGTCGCCCATCAGCGCGCCGAGTCCACGGCCAAGCTTGCGACGATTGGCAGGCGAACGCGTTGCAGCGTCGTTGGCAGCTTTCTTGGCTTCGCTCATGCCGCTTTCCTTTCTTCCGGCAATCGACCGATCAGCTCCCGCGCCAGCGCCATGTAGGCGCGGCTGCCGGGACAAGAATGGTCGTAAATCAATGCAGGCAATCCATGGCTGGGTGCCTCCGACAGGCGCACGTTGCGCGGGATAACCGATTCGAACACCAGATCACCCAGGCACTCGCGAACATCATCGGAAACCTGATCCGTGAGGCGGTTGCGCCGGTCGAACATGGTGAGGGCAATGCCGATGATGCCCAGGTCGGGATTGAAGCGCTGCTGTACCTGCTCGACCGTCTGAAGAAGCTGACTGAGACCCTCAAGCGCAAAAAACTCGCATTGCAGAGGCACCAGCAGCGTATCGGCAGCGCAAAGCGCGTTCAATGTAAGGAGACCCAGGGAGGGCGGACAATCGATGAAGCAGATGTCGTGCCCCTGGTGATTGGCGAGAGCCTTGCGCAACCTGTTGGTGCGATCCTCCACACCGACAAGCTCGACCTCGGCACCGCTGAGATCGACGGTCGCTGGCAGCAGGTCGAGGCCCGGAATGGTGGAAGAGACCGCGCAATCGGCGACGGAGGCTTCGTCCACCAGCACATCGTAGCTGGACATATCTCGCTGGGCAGCGGCGATCCCGACTCCGGTCGAGGCATTTCCTTGCGGATCAAGGTCGATCAAAAGTGTGCGCCAGCCGCTGGCAGCCATGGCCGTTGCTATGTTGATAGCGCTGGTGGTCTTGCCGACCCCGCCCTTCTGGTTGGCTATGGCTATGACAATCATCGAAGTGCGGGCCTCCCTTTGCCGACCAGAATACCGGCGGATGGATCGGTGGCAGATTGTTCCACGTGGAACATCGCCCGAATCGCCGGCGGTTGCTCTGACAATTCAATCGCGCCCGAACGTCCTTTCGGCAACAACCATGTGGTAGAGCGTGTGGAAAAGCGCGCGGATAACTCGAGGAGTTTACCAAGCGGAGCGAAGGCACGCGCTGTGATTACGCCCGCTTCGAGAGTTTCCACACTTTCCAGCCGCGAGCCGACCACGCGGCAATTTTCGAGCTGAAATCGATCGGTCACGCCTTGCAGCCACTCGACGCGCCGTTTGCGCGATTCGACCAGAACGATCCACAAGGACGGACGCGCAAGCGCGAGTGCCAGGCCGGGGAAGCCTGCACCCGTTCCCAGGTCGAGCCACGGCATCGTTGTTCCACGTGGAACGTGGTCGAGGAGTTGCAGACTGTCGGCGATGTGACGAGTCCAGACGCTTTGCAAGCTGGGTTTCGACACCAGGTTTTGCCGATCGTTCTCGGCGGCAAGCATGGGTATGAATTGCTCGAGGCGTTCTATCCCTCCGGATTCGCAACGCTCAGCGCTGAACACCCGGGCCTCCTCTTCGCTCTCTATCATGCAGCCTGATTGCGACGTTTGGCGTGGACAAGCAAGGCCGCAAGAGCAGCGGGCGTAATTCCGCGAATCCGGCCAGCCGCAGCCAGGTTTCGCGGCTGCGCCGCAGACAGACGCTCGACCATTTCGTTCGACAGTCCTGGAACCTCGGCGAAGGGGAAATCGACAGCGAGCTCAAGTCCTTCGCTACTGCGCAGGTCGCGCAACTCAGCCTCCTGGCGCGCGAGATAGGGTGCGTATGCCGCGTCCTCGGTCAGCTCCTCTGCCAATGGCGAGAACGGATCGCAGTTCGTCGAGAGCCACGGAGATAGATCTGCCATTCGGAGGTCTGGCAGGGTGAGCCACTCCTTCAACGTCTTGCGGCCAGCGTCACGTTTTACGGCGAGCCCGGCGTTCGCCATGTCGGTCGCGGCAACAGTCTTCTCAAGGTCCGTGTTCCACGTGGAACGCTCATCTTCGCGTCGCGCGAACCAGTCCGCCCTCTCCGCACCAACGGCACCGGCGTTCAGCGCTAGGGGAGTAAGCCGCGTAGTCGCATTGTTGGCGCGCAGACGAAGGCGATACTCGGCGCGCGCCGTGAGCATCCGATACGGTTCGCTTACACCGTGCAGAGTGAGATCATCGACCATCACCGCCATATAGCTATTCGCCCGATCGATTGCGGGCGGCGCGCGGTCAAGGATTTTGCACGCCGCGTTCAAGCCTGCGATCAAACCTTGTGCCGCGGCCTCTTCATAACCCGTAGTGCCATTTATCTGTCCGGCACAGTAGAGGCCGGGGATAGCCTTCAACTGAAGATCAGCCCCCAGGGCGCGGGGATCGATGTGGTCGTATTCCACCGCATAACCCGGCACTTCCATCACGACATTTTCTAGCCCTGCCATCGTTCGAAGCATGGCTTCCTGAACATCGACAGGAAGGGATGTGCTGATGCCATTGGGATAGACAAGGTGCGTATCCAGCCCTTCCGGCTCCAGGAAAACCTGGTGTGCATCACGATCCGCGAAACGATGGATCTTGTCTTCGATCGAGGGGCAATAGCGTGGCCCGGCTGCCCCGATCGCGCCCGTGAACAAAGGCGAGCGATGGAGGTTCTGCGCGATGATTTCGTGAGACTTCGCGTTGGTGCGTGTAATAGCGCAGAAGACCTGCGGATTCATGCGTCGTTCTGTCAGCGGGGACATGGTCCACTCTTCCGCATCGGAGGGTTGCTCCTCCAGACATGCCCAGTCGATCGTCCTGCCATCGAGACGCGGCGGTGTGCCCGTCTTCAATCTGGCCATCGGCAAGTCCGCACCGCGCAGCTGCTCTGCGAGCTTCTTCGCCGCATTCTCACCGATCCGACCGCCTTCAAAACGCTCCTCACCCCTAAAGAGCGTTCCACCAAGGAATGTGCCAGTGCAAAGGACAACCGCCTTGCCAAACATTTCGGACCCGTCAGCGAGACGAATTCCCTCGACAAGATCATTCCGCAGGATGAGCGCTGCAGCCTCGCCTGCGATGATATGGAGATTGTCCTGCTTGGCCAGCATTGCCTGAACAGCCGCGCGAAAACGCTTGCGATCGGCCTGGACGCGCGGGCCTTGCACAGCACTCCCCTTTGAACGGTTGAGCATCCGATAGTGAATTGCTCCTGCATCGGCGGCACGGCCGAGAAGCCCATCAAACGCGTCTACCTCGCGGACCAGGTGGCCCTTCCCCAACCCACCGATTGCAGGGTTGCAGCTCATGGCACCCACGGCCCTCACGTCGAAAGTGACGAGCGCCGTTCTCGCGCCCGCGCGCGCCGAAGCGGCGGCTGCCTCCGCACCTGCATGCCCGCCGCCGACAACTATTACATCGAATTGCTGCATTTCGAGACGGCCTCTAACTCATCTGTTCCACGTGGAACAGGCTATTTCCCGATGCAAAAGCGACCAAAAAGAGCATCGAGCACATCTTCCGTCGAAGTCCGGCCGACCAAGGCATCGAAGGCCTGGCGCGTGCGGCGCAAGTTTTCCGCTATCAAGAGCGGGTCGCTCTCCTGTTGGGCTTTCTTCAATGAAAGTGCCGCTTCACGCAGACGCTCTCGCTGGCGCGCGTTGAGCGCGGCGGAGCCCGGTTGCGGCATGGCAGCGCGGGCCTCCTGTAAGAGAGCCGAGCGCAATTGGGCCATACCCTCCCCCGTAACAGCGGACACACGAAGATCGGCTGCGCTTTTCATGGACCCATCACAGTCGACCTGGGCGGCAATTTCCCACGATCCCTCTGGCCCCTCACCCTCCGGACCCAACCAAAGGACGAGATCGGCCCTTACGATCTCCTCATGGGCCCGGGCGATGCCTATGCTTTCGATCTGGTCTCCGCCTTCCGCGCGGAGCCCTGCCATATCGACAAAGGTAAATGGCACTCCGGAAATTGCAACCGATTGGGTCAGGATGTCGCGGGTCGTCCCAGCGATATCCGCAGTAATAGCCGCCTCGCTCTCTACCAACGCGTTGAATAACGTGGACTTGCCTGCGTTTGGTGGGCCTGCCAGAGCCACACGAAACCCCTCGCGAAGGGTTTCGGCATAAGGCGCATCGAGCGCTTCGAGCAGTGACGAATATAGGGCAGCCAGCGACTGGTCGAAAGCTTCAGGCAAGGCCGCAACGTCATCCTCGTCGTCGAAGTCAAGCACCGCCTCGACCTGCGCAGAAAGCTGAAGCAGGTCCTCCCGCCAGCACTCCACTTTTTGTGACAGAGCTCCGCCCATCATGGCCATGGCGCTTCGACGTTGAATTTCCGTCTCGGCAGACAGCAGGTCTGCAAGACCCTCAGCCTCCGACAAGTCGATCCGGCCATTCGCGAAGGCACGTCGGGTGAATTCACCGGGTTCCGCTCGCCTGCATCCGTCGATTTCGGCGAGGCTGTTTTCGACAGCGGCAATCACGGCGCGCCCGCCGTGGCAGTGAAACTCGGCGAGGTCTTCACCCGTCACCGACTTGGGGCCGGGGAAGAATACCACGAGGCCGTCATCCAGTGTTTCACGTGAAACATTGCGGAACATTGCCCGCGTTGCCCGGCGCGGTTCCGGCACTTTGCCGACGATCGCTTCCAGCGCAGCGCGTACTTTTGGACCCGTCATTCGGATCACGCCGATCCCGGCAGGCGGCTGCCCGCTGGATAGCGCAAAAATGGTATCCATGAGTTAGTCCGCGTTATCCTTGCCCGGTTTCGCGCCGCCGGAAGTGCCTGCGTTCTTGGCAGCTCCTTCCATGAAGTTCTGGAACATTTTCAGCCCCATCGGAGCAAGCTGCTTCGCATATTGCTCAAGTTGTTCGGTGTTCGATACACCTTTCATCGCGTTCGCAATCGAATCGACGTATATGGCATTCGCCTGCTCCATATCGGGCAAGCCCATGAAGCGGCGTGCCTCCTCGGGCGAGCAATCGATTTCGATATTGACCTTCATTGCGGACACCTTTCTCGCTTGCGCACGTAGAATATGCATAAACCAATTCAACGCCCAGGAGATCATAATATGAGTGAGACAGTCCGGATTACCACCCTCGAAGGTCCCGACGCGTTCGACGCCTACATCGCCCGCCCCGAAGGCGAGCCAAAATCGGCGATCATCGTAATCCAAGAGATCTTCGGCGTGAACGCCGGAATCCGCCGCAAGTGCGACAAGCTGGCCGAGGAAGGCTACCTCGCGCTCGCCCCGGACCTGTTCTGGCGGATTGAGCGCGGCGTTGAACTCGATCCCGACATCGAGCCGGAATTTCAGCGCGCCCTAGACTTGATGGGTAAACTGAATCAGGACGCGGCAATCCGCGATATCGAAGCAACGATCAAGTATGCGCGCACGGTAGTGTCGACAGGCAAGGTCGGAGCAGTCGGATACTGCCTGGGCGGCCGTCTCGCCTACATGACCGCCGCGCGCACCGATGCCAACGCGACAGTGGGCTACTACGGCGTCGGGATCGACGAGCTGCTTCGCGAGAAGGACGCCATTGCCCACCCTCTCATGCTGCATATCCCGACCGAGGATGGCTTCGTCGCCAAGGAAACGCAGGCAAAGATGCATGAAGCGCTGGACGACCATCCCAAGGTCACGCTCTACGACTACCAAGGACTGGATCACGGCTTCGCGACCGAATTCGGCAAACGCCGCAACGAGGAAGCGGCGACGCTGGCCGACAGGCGAACGGCAGAATTCTTCGCAAAACACTTGTCTTGAACAGGTCATCGCTGGATGCAAAAAAGGGGGCTTTCTGGCCCCCTTTTTCATTTCCGATCAGGAACTTAGGCAAAACTCCTACTGGTTCATCGTTTCGAAGAAGTCCTCGTTGGTCTTCGAGTCCTTCATCTTGTCGAGCAGGAATTCCATCGCGTCGACGGTGCCCATCTGCATGAGGATGCGGCGCAGCACGTACATCTTGCTGAGCGTCGCCTGATCCACCAGCAGTTCTTCCTTGCGAGTGCCGGACTTGCCGACATCCAGCGCCGGGAAAATGCGCTTGTCAGCGACCTTGCGATCGAGCTGGATTTCGCTGTTGCCGGTGCCCTTGAACTCTTCGAAGATCACTTCGTCCATGCGGCTGCCGGTATCGATCAGTGCAGTTGCGATGATGGATAGCGAGCCGCCCTCCTCGATGTTGCGCGCGGCACCAAAGAAGCGCTTCGGGCGCTGTAGCGCGTTGGCGTCCACACCACCGGTGAGAACCTTGCCCGACGACGGAACCACGGTGTTGTAGGCACGGCCCAGGCGCGTGATCGAGTCGAGCAGGATCACGACGTCTTTCTTGTGTTCCACCAGGCGCTTGGCCTTCTCGATCACCATTTCCGCGACCTGCACGTGGCGCGAGGCAGGCTCGTCGAAGGTCGAGGAAATCACCTCGCCGTTCACGCTGCGCTGCATGTCGGTGACTTCTTCCGGACGCTCGTCCACCAGCAGCACCAGCAGGAACACTTCCGGATGATTGTCGGTGATTGCCTTGGCGATGTTCTGCAGCAGCACGGTCTTACCGGTGCGCGGCGGCGCCACGATCAGCGAACGCTGGCCCTTCCCCTGCGGGCTGATCAGATCGATCACACGGGCCGACTTGTCCTTGACCGTCGGATCCTTGGTGTCGAGATTCAGGCGCTCGTCCGGATAGAGCGGCGTCAGGTTATCGAAATTGGTGCGGTGACGCACGGCCTCGGGGTCTTCGTAGTTGACCTCCTTCAGCTTCGTCAGCGCGAAATATCGCTCGCCATCCTTGGGTGCGCGGATTTCGCCTTCCACGGTGTCACCCGTGCGCAGGCCCCACTTGCGGACCTGGTTGGGCGAGACGTAGATATCGTCCGGCCCGGCAAGGTAGTTCGCTTCCGGAGAGCGCAGGAAACCGAAGCCGTCCTGCAGCACTTCGATCGTGCCGATACCGAGGATTTCCTCGCCTTCTTCCGCCACTTCCTTGAGAATGGCGAACATCAGTTCCTGGCGGCGCAGCGTTGAAGCGCCCTCGACGCCCAGTTCCTCGGCCATCGAGACCAGCTCTGCCGGCGCCTTCTTCTTGAGTTCTTTCAGATGCATTTTCGTTGTATTCCAGTAGGTTGGGATGCCGGCTGGCCTTTATGGGCTTGGAGAAAGCAGACCGTGTCGCGCATGGGAAAGGCGACTCTTTGCCGTTGGAGTGCCAACGCAAATATGGCTTTCGCCATGCCCGGTCAATTCGCAAAATCAGCAGGCCCCGTCGCCCGCCGGAGAATCAGAACGGCTTGACGATCACCAGCACCACGATGATCGCGACGGCCAAGCCCGGCACTTCGTTCAGCAACCGCAATTGCTTGCCCGACAGCGACCGCTCTCCGTGTGCCAGTTTCTTCGCGTATGCCGACATGTAACCGTGATAGCCCGACAGGATCAGCACCAGCAGCAGCTTGGCGTGCAGCCAGCCCTGGCTCCACGCGTCCAGCACGATTGCCAGCGCTATACCCAGAACCCAGACAACGATGATCGAGGGTAAAAGGATGATCTTGAGCAACTTTTGCTCGCGCTCGGCGAATTTCGCTGCTTCCTCGGAGCCTTCGGGTGCCTCCTGGTGATAGACGAACAGCCGCGGCAGCATGAACAGCCCGGCCATCCAGAAGATCACGAAGATGATGTGGCCGGCTTTCAGCCAGAGATAGGTCATGGCTAGGGCTTCCTGCATGCAACGTATCTAGGAGCGCGAGGCGATTTCGTCACCCCTCAGCCGCGCACCAGTTTCAGAACCTGTTCGACATGGGCGATCGGCGTTTGCTTGTCGATCCCGTGGCCGAGATTGAAGATGTGCGGCCGCTCCGCAAAGGCGGAGAGGATGTGGCTCACAGAGGCACTCAGCGCATCGCCGCCCGCCAGCAGCAGCAACGGATCGAGATTGCCCTGTACCGGCAGGTCGGCGGGTAGCTGCGCGTGAATCCACCCCGGATCCTGCGTCTCGTCGATCCCCAGTCCGTCCACGCCAGTCTCGCGGGCGTAGGCAGGCAGTTTCGCACCCGCGCCCTTCGGGAAACCGATCACCGGCGTCCCGGGTCGCTTCTCGTGCAGGGCCGCGGTGATGCGGGCGTTGGGCGCTATCACCCACTGCTCGAACTGCGCCGGGGAAAGCGAACCCGCCCAGCTGTCGAACAGTTGCACGGCTTCCGCGCCCGCGTCGATCTGGCCGATCAGGTACTCGATGGTCGCCGCCTCGATCGCGTCGATCAGCGATGCGAACGCCGCCGGATCGCGGTAGGCAAGCTTGCGCGCTGCATGATGGTCTTTCGACCCCTGCCCCGCCACCATGTAGGTCGCCACGGTCCAGGGCGAGCCCGCAAAGCCCAGCAGCGTGGTCTGAGGGCCCAGACGCTCTTTCACCAGGGCCACGGTCCGGTACACGGCATCAAAGCGCTGGAAGGCCTGTTCCAGCCCCTCCCAGGCCCCATCGACCAGTGGAGGGGCCAGCCGCGGTCCTTCGCCTGCTTCGAACCACAGGTCCTGCCCCAGGGCATAGGGTACGATCAGGATGTCGGAAAACAGGATCGCGCCGTCGAAGCCGAAGCGGTCGATCGGCTGGATTGTCACCTCGGCCGCCGCCTCGCTGTCGTAGACCAGTTCGAGAAATCCGCCCTTCTCCGCCCGCAACTCGCGATATTCAGGAAGGTATCGTCCGGCCTGACGCATGAACCACACGGGGCGCCTTTCGCTCGGCTGGCCGACTAGCGTATCGAGGAGACATCCGGGCATCGAAGAGTCCAATCAAACAATAAATATATATATTAAGAAGGATTCAGGACGTTGTTGGCCCTGTGGATTACGGGGATTGCGCGCCCTTGCCTGAATTCTCCCGACTTGAGAACCCATTTGCGCGAGTGCGACTCATGGATGTTGCCGAGTCAAACGAGACTTCTCCACGATATCCCCAGCCTGTCCAGAACTCGGTCGCCCTGTCCATGACTCGGCTTGCGATTCCGGTTCGGACCGGGGGCTAAGTCCACCAACACCTTGTCCCCGAAAGGCTCCCGTGGTTTATGCCAGCAGATATCCACATGGCGACACTGCACCTCCATCTCCTGTCCGATTCCACCGGCGAAACGCTGGAAATGCTGGCCAAGGCCGCCCTTGCCCAGTTCGGCGATGCCCAAGTGCAGCGGCATTTCTGGCCGATGGTGCGCTCGGTCCAGCATCTCGAGCGGATCGTGGACGACTTCAAGGCCAATCCGGGCCTCGTTCTCTACACGCTCAGCAACGAGGCCACGCGAGATCGCCTCGAAGACTTCTGCCGCCAGGAAGGCCTGCCGCACGTCGCTGCGCTCGACCCTGTGGTCGAGGCGCTGGAGGAACGGCTGGGGCAGGAAGCCCACGGCCGCCCCGGCGGCAAGAACAAGATGGACGAAGCCTATTTCGAACGCGTTGATGCCATCCAGTTCACTATCGCCCATGACGACGGAATTTCCTGGGACAACTGGGAACAGGCCGACATCGTCCTCGCCGGCGTCTCGCGCACCTCCAAAACGCCGACCAGCATCTATCTCGCCAACCGCGGCTACAAGGTCGCCAATATCCCGCTGGTGGTGGAAAGCCCCCCGCCCGATCTCCTGTTCAAGTTGAAAAGGCCGATGGTCGTGGGCCTCACCACGGCCCCTGCCCGCCTGATCCAGATCCGCCGCAACCGGCTCCTTTCCTTGAACGAGAAGACCGAAACTTCCTATGTCGACGAGGAGAAGGTGGCCAAGGAAATCGCCTTCGCCCGGCGCATGTTCGCCGACAACGGCTGGCCGGTGATCGATGTCACGCGCCGCTCGATCGAGGAGACCGCTGCGGCCATCATCAAGCTATACCAGGAGCGCGAAGCCCGCCGCGCGACGAGCCGCGACCGGCAGAGTGGCACGAAACCGATATGATTGTCCTGGCAAGCAAGTCCGCATCGCGCCGGGCGATGCTCGATGCCGCCGGTGTGGCTTTTGAAGCCGAAGCGGCCGATCTCGACGAGCGCGCGCTGGAGGCGCGGATGGAAGGTGCGGCGCCCGAGGCGGTCGCCATCGCGCTGGCCGAGGCCAAGGCTCTGGCCATCGCCGAACCTTCGCGGCCCGTGCTCGGCAGCGATTCACTCGTGGTGGCAGGCGGCAAGCGGTTCGACAAACCGGGGAGCCGGGACGAGGCTGCCGAGCACCTGCGGTTCTTTTCTGGCAAGACGATGCATCTCCATTCTGCCGCAGCGCTGGCGCGCGGGGGCGTCGTGGTCTGGCGTCACGCCGCCGTCGCGCATCTGAAAGTGCGGGACCTTTCGGATGCTTTCATCGAGAATTACCTCGACGCGGAATGGCCCGAGGTCGGCCACTGCGTCGGTGTGTTCCGCATCGAGGCGCGCGGGCCACAACTCTTCGAGCGCATCGAAGGCGACCAGTTCACCGTGCTGGGCATGCCCCTCCTGCCGGTGCTCGGCGCGCTGCGCGATCTGGGGGAATTGCCGCGATGACACGCTATGCGGAAGTTATCGGCGATCCTATCGCGCAATCGAAGTCGCCCGCGATCCACAATCACTGGATCAAGCAGCTGGGCATCGACGCGCATTACGACCGTGAGCACGTGAGGGCTGACGCGCTGGCGGATTACATCGCACGCCGCGCGGACGATCCGCAATGGGCAGGCTGCAACGTCACCATGCCGCACAAGCTATCGGTGATGGAGCATCTGGACACGCTTGATCCGCTGGCGAAGCAGATCGGCGCAGTGAACACGGTGGTACGGGAGGCGGACGGCTCTCTCGCCGGTTACAACACCGATGCTGCGGGTTTTCTCGAACCGCTGGCAGAAGATCTCGCGCAGCAGCAATATTTCCGGATGGCGAGGGTTCTTGGCACGGGAGGCGCGGCGCGGGCCATTGTCGCGGGGCTGTTGGAGCATGGCATCACCGTGGTCCTTGCCGGACGCGATCCGGCGAAGGCGCGCGCCATGCTGGACGAACTCGATCCCGATGGACAACACCATGTCGCCCCGCTCGATCATTTTTCCGATGCGACCGATTTCGAATTCGACGACCGCGAGGGATGTTTCGATCTCGTGGTCAATGCCAGCCCGCTCGGCATGATAGGGCAGCCGCCCCTAGAGCTCGATTTCAGCCACGTCCCCCCCGGCAGCCTAGTCTACGATATCGTGACTGCACCGCTCGAAACGCCGCTTCTGCGCGAGGCGCGGGACAGGGGCTTTCGCACGGTGGACGGTTTGTCCATGCTGATCGGGCAAGCTGCGGTGGCATTCGAAAAATTCTTCGGCGTGCCTGCGCCGCGCAGCGATGGCGACGCGGAATTGCGCAGGATCCTGGCCGAGTGAGCAACTCGCGACCGCATATCATCGGCCTCACAGGCTCCATCGCAATGGGCAAGAGTACCGTCGCGAAGATGTTCGAGGCAGCCGGTGTTCCGGTGTTCGATGCCGATGCCGAAGTTCGCCGCATGCAGGGCCCCGGCGGCGAATTGTTGCCGCAGATCGAGGCAGTCTTTCCCGGCTCGACAGGCCCCGAAGGCGTGCTGCGCGAAAAGCTTGGCGAAATCGTGTTTGCCGATGCCGATGCGCTGGCCCGGCTGGAAATGATTGTGCACCCTGCTGTCGCCCGAATGCGCGAACGGTTTCTGGAGGACCATGCCGACAGGCCGCTGGTGGTGTTCGATATCCCGCTGCTGTTCGAAAAAGGCGGCGCAGCATTCGTCGATACCGTGGTCGTGGTTTCCGCTCCTGCGGAAATGCAGCGCGCGCGGGTGATGGCGCGCAAGGGCATGACGCCTGAGAAGTTCGCGGATATCCTCGCCCTGCAACTGCCGGACGCGGAGAAGCGCGCACGGGCGGACTTTGTGATCGATACCGGCACCTCGCTGGAGGAAACGGCTGCGCAGGTTCAGGCATTGGTGGACAAGCTGGAAGCCGACTTGCGCGTTTGAGGCCTCACGCGCGATAAGGTGGCCATGCGCGAGATTATCTTCGATACCGAAACCACCGGCCTTGATCCCAACACCGGAGACCGGATGGTGGAGATCGGCTGCATCGAGATGGTGAACCGCGTCGCGACCGGGCGCACGTTCCACGAGTATTTCAATCCCGATCGCGACATGCCGATGGAGGCGGAAAAGGTGCACGGCCTTTCCGCCAGTTTCCTGTCGGACAAGCCGCGCTTTGCCGAGAAAGTGGAAGCGCTGCTGGAATTCCTCGGCGACTCGCCGCTGGTTGCGCACAACGCGCAGTTCGACTTCGGCTTCCTGAATTTCGAACTGGGTCAGTGCGGGCACCTCGCGATCGGTAACGATCGCATGGTCGATACCCTCGTGCTCGCCCGCCGCCGTCATCCCGGTGCCAAGCACTCGCTTGACGCTTTGTGCTCGCGTTACGGAGTCGACCGGAGTCATCGCACCTTGCACGGGGCACTGCTCGACGCGGAATTGCTGGCGCAGGTCTATGTCGAACTCACCGGCGGACGGCAGATCGGCCTGCAACTGGCGGTCGACAATACGGCCTCGGAAACCGCCGTGCAGACACGTTTCGTCCCGAAAACAGGCGAATACCGCGCACCGCGCCACCATGCTGCAAGTGCGGAGGAATTGGCGCGGCACAAAGCCTTTCTCGAATCGTTGGAATCTCCCCTCTGGACCTCTTGAGACTTAGGTCCCACATGAGGGGTTGAGCGAACGATAAAGAAGGAGCAACGCCCCATGGATATTCGCGTGTCCGGTCACCAGGTCGATACAGGATCAGCACTGCAGGAGCATGCTTCCGACCGACTTGAGAACATCGTCGAGAAGCACTTCAGCCGGGCACTTTCATCCACGGTTACCTTCGGCAAGGGCCCGGCCAGCAGCTTCGCGGCCGATATTGTCCTTCACGTAAACCACGGGCTGATCCTGAAAAGCCATGGCCAGGCGCAGGACGCGCACCTCGCTTTCGACCAGGCCGCCGAGAAGATCGAGAAGCAGCTGCGCCGGTACAAGCGCCGGCTGAAGGATCGCCACGAGCAGGCCAGCCACGCCGCCAAGGAAGAGGAAGCGGCCTACACCATCTTCGCATCGGAAGAGCCTGCGACCGAAGAGGAAGCGGGCGAGGAATCGCCGCCGATCATCGCGGAAACGCGGATCGATGTGCCCGAAGTAAGCGTTTCCGACGCCGTCATGCTGCTTGATTTGCGCCATACCAACGCGCTGTTTTTCAAAAATGCTGGCACCGGAAGGCATAATATGGTCTACCGCCGCGAAGACGGTTCAATCGGGTGGGTCGAACCGTCCTGATCGCCCTCCGCGCGCATCGCGCATTCGTGGCGATCCCTCTAGGGGAGAGGTGTTGAAAAGCACCGGACGGCGCGCCTGGTCGCGCGCCGCGCCGCGAACGGGATAGTTTGAGTTTTCTGAGATCATGGATTCGATTTTTCTGATGAAGCCCGAATCGGTTTGCGTCGCGCAGGCCGATGGCAAGGACGATATCCTGCGCCAGCTGGCGGAGATGTTCGCCAGCGCGTTTGCGCTCGATCCCTCGACCGTGCTGGAGCATCTGGAAGAGCGGGAGAAGCTGGGCAGCACCGGCTTCGGTCGCGGCGTGGCCATACCCCATGCCCGCATGCCAGGCCTCACGCGCCCCGTGGCAGCCCTGATGAAGCTCGAAAAGCCCGTCGATTTTGCCGCTGCCGATGGCCTGCCGGTGGACCTGGTATTCGGCCTCCTGTCGCCCGCCAACAGCGGCGCGACGCATCTTCATGCGCTGGCCGCCATCTCCCGACTGGTGCGCGACGAGGGTGTGCACGACGCGCTCAGCGATGCCCCCGATGCCGAAGCGCTCTATGGTGTGCTCACCAACGTGACGGATCGTGACGTCGCCTGAAGGCAGCAGCGGCGCGGCCAAGTCGGCCGACGAAAGCGCAGCTTCCGGTCACTTTCGTGCGCTGGAAAGCCTCTACGCCGCAGCGCCGGTGAACGCCCTGTTCCAGTCGCAGCTGGAAATCATCGAAGCAGGGCGTGCGCGGATTACCTTCATTGCCAACGAGCGGTACTTCCATGCCGCCGGGGCAACCCACGGCACGCTATATTTCAAGATGCTGGACGATGCGGCGTTCTATGCTGCCAATTCGCTGGTGTCGGATCGCTTCCTGCTCACCACCGGGTTCAACCTCCATTTCACCAAGCCGTTGCGCACGGGGAAGGTGATCGCCGAGGGCAAGTGGATCAGCGGCAAACGCCGCGTGTTCATTGCAGAGGCGCACCTGATGGACGAGGAAGGTGACGAGATCGGGCGCGGGACGGGCACTTTCATGCGCTCGCACATCGCGCTCTCCGGACTCGACGGCTACCGCCAGCCGGACTGATGCGATGATCGACGATCGCCTTCCTGCGCACCTCGAAGTGAGCGGCCTTATCCGCGCCGTCGAAGCCGAAGGCGGCTTCGGTATGGTTATCTCGAAAGGTGAACGCACGGCCGGCACACTGATGGTAATCTGTTGTAATCGTGCCACTCCTGCCCGCGCCTACGAGCGGATGCCGCAGCTGGACGGGACCCGGAAATGGGTGCTTTCCAAGGAACAAGACCCTGAAAACCCGCATGAATTCATGGCATGGTACAGGCGTCGCGGAGAGCAGGACGACGACCTTTGGATCGTCGAGCTGGATATCGAAAATGCGGAACGCTTCATCGATGTTGCACCGCACAATAGTTGACATCTGAACTTCGACGGCTATCTGCCCCCTCGACTTTCCCACAGCGCCGATCGAATGGCACCGCAATGACGCGGTGGTTTTCGATGCGCAGACGGGGGGACGACCGGCAGGTCCGCATCGTGCGGAACGCGGGCGACAGACGGCACTGGTAAACGCCGCGTCCGCCAGCCTGTATCGTGTCTCTCACCGCCGTGAGTAACAGGTTCAATGACGTTTATCAGCAAGCGGACCGGGGCTCTCGCCCTGGCCACGGTGATTTTCGCCGCGAGTTTTGGCACCGCTCTCAATGGTGCCGTTGCCCAGGACGCAGAGCCCGCAGCGCTCGAAGCCGTCCAGGAAGAACAGAATTCCACTCAGGCTCCGGATGCCGCTCCGCAGGTCCGCTTCGTCATGAACGAAGTGGTGCAGGAGCTCCCCGAGCAGCCGGAAGAACCCGAAGCCTCCGCCAGCGACGCCGCATCCCTGCGCGAACTGGTGGGCTCCGTCGACACCAGCGACCAGATGTCGCGCGAGTTGATGTGCCTTGCCCAGGCTGTCTATTTCGAATCGCGCGGCGAACCGCTCGATGGTCAGCTGGCCGTGGCCCGCGTGGTTATCAACCGCGCCGAGAGCAACACGTTCCCCGACGATTACTGCTCGGTCGTCACCCAGCGCGCGCAGTTCTCCTTCGTGCGCGGTGGCCGCATCCCGGAGCCGAACCACGGATCATCCGCCTGGACCCGCGCCAAGGCCATCGCTCGCATCGCGCACCGCGAACTGTGGGAAAGCCCTGCCGACGACGCGCTGTATTTCCACGCGACGCACGTGCGCCCGCGCTGGGCCGGCCGGATGACGGCCCGCGCTACGATCAACCGGCACGTGTTCTATAGATAGGTAGTAGGTTTTGCGAAGCTGCCTCCGCGGCTTCGTCCTCGCTAGACGCGCTCCGCTCCGCACCCGCTGCGGGCGGGCGGTCGCCCTTGCGGTTGCTACGCATCCGATTCCGCTCGCGACCCTTGACAGGCTGGAACAGGCTCGGTCCGCGACTAGCGGACCGCCAGGCCGAAGGGCCGCCCGCAGATGCCGCGCAGTCCGTAGGACGGAGCGAATAGCACCGAGGACGCGCCCACGGATGTGGGCGCATGAAAAAAAATCACCTCAATTCCACCCAGACGGGGGTGTGGTCGCTGGCCTTTTCCCGGCCACGGTATTCCTTGTCGACCCCGGCGGCGACCATCCGGTCTGCCGCTTCGGGTGACAGGAGCAGGTGATCGATGCGGAAGCCGTGGTCGCGCTGCCAGGCGCCGGCCTGGTAATCCCAGTAGGTCCACACTCCGCCGCGCGGGTTGAGGGTATCGATCGCGTCGGTCCAGCCATCGGCCAGCAGGCGGGCATAGGCATCGCGCGATTCGGGCTGCATCAGGGCATCGTCCTGCATCGCCTTCACCGACCAGACGTCCTTGTCCTGAGGGATAACGTTGAAATCACCCAGCACGACGGTGGGCTGTTCCAGTGCGGACAGTTCCGCCATGCGCGCGCGCAGCTTCTTCATCCACGCCAGCTTGTAATCGAATTTGGGCCCCGGATGCGGGTTGCCGTTGGGCAGGTAGAGGTTGCAGATTCGCACACCGTTGACCTCGGCCTCGATGTAGCGGGACTGTTCGCCCTCGCCATCCTTCGGCCCGTCGATGCCAAGACCGCGATGGATCTCCACCGGCTCCACGCCATCGGCAAGGATGGCAACGCCGTTGAAGCTCTTCTGGCCGTGCCAGATGGCCTTGTAACCGATGTCCTCGAATTCGGAGGCCGGGAAGCCCTCGTCCTGGGTCTTGATTTCCTGCAGGCACGCGACGGTTGGACGGGTTTCCTCCAGCCATTCCTTGAGACGCGGCAGGCGCGCCTTGATACCGTTGATGTTGAAGCTGGCGATTTTCATCGCCCGGACACTATATGCCGAAGCTGGAACCGCAACCGCAACCTGCCGCCGCGTTCGGATTTTCCACCCGGAACGCCGCGCCGCCCAGCGATTCGACATAATCGACGGTGCAGCCGTTCACCAGGTCGAGGCTGACGGGATCGACCACCAGCTTGACACCATCTGTCTCGCTCACGGCATCGTCCGCTTCGGGTGCATCGTCCAGATCGAACTTGTACTGGAAGCCCGAGCAGCCCCCGCCTTCCACGGAGAGGCGCAGGATTGCGGGCTTGCCCTGCTTCTGGGCAATCAGGCCGACGCGGGACGCCGCGGCTTCGGTAAGGGTCAGCGAACTGGTCATGGGTGTCGATGTAGTGCTCCGCCGCCGCTCTCTCAAGCCGTGGTAATGTAATCGCGCATCTGCTGCGCCTCGGCCTCGATGATTTCCATGCGATGCTTCACCAGATCTCCGATCGAGACGAAGCCTACCATCTTCTCCCCCTCCATCACCGGCAGGTGACGAATGCGGCGGCGCGTCATCAGCGAAAGGGCCTTAAGGGCATCGGTATCGCGGTCGATCGTGATGGCGGGAGAGGTCATCACATCGCCTACGGCACGATCGAGGATCGCCGCACCGTCGCGGGCGACGCAGTAGAGCAGGTCGCGTTCGGAGAAGATGCCGGCTATCCCGTCGCCGTCCATGACAGGCAGAGCGCCGATGCGCTTGTCCGCCAGCAGCTTCGCCGCCAGCAAAACACTGTCTTGCGGCGTGCAAGAAACGATCGTGTGATCGCGACTCGCGATAATCTTCGCTACGGACATTCAGGTTCTCCTCCGGTTTGACCACCCAGGCATTTCTCACGCGGGAATGCTTTCGTCCCGATTGTGCCACGAGAAAGCGAGTCTGGGCAAATCATGGTACAAAGGGACGTTGCAAACGGCCGGTGCGATGGGCATGTGGCACCTATGGCCAACCCGTCTCCGCTCGATAATCCGGAAAACGCCGCCTTCGCGTGGGCGCGATACCGCCGTCTGATGCGGCTGATGATGGGTATTACGCTGGGCACGGTGATCATCGCCATGGCGGTCATCTACAACCAGACCGAAAACGTATCGCCGCACTTCTTCATTGCGACGGCGCTTGGCATCGGGTTCTCGATGCTGCTGATGAGCGCGCTGATGGGGCTGGTGTTCCTTTCCAGTGGGACTGGCCACGACGCCTCGGTCGACAACGATCTCGATTCGCTCGACCTGTCGAAAAAGCCGGCGGACCGGCGCACGATGGGCTGGAAGGACGGCGCGGAGCGCTGATCCCGTGGCCTGTCAGGACTTCGGTCGCAGCCGGAATTCTTCCAAGGGCTCCCCGCCGATCAGGTGATGCTGGATGATCTGTTCCAACACTTCGGGCGTGCAGGAGCGGTACCAGACACCATCCGGCCAGACGACAGCGACCGGCCCCGCGTCGCACACCTGAAGGCAATCGGCCTTCGTTCGCTGTACCCCACCCTTCCCGGCAAGACCCAGTTCCTTCAGCCGCCTTTTCAGATACTTCCACGACTGCTCGCCCACGTCGCGCTTACAGCATTTGCCCTTCTCGGACATGGCGCAGATGAAGATGTGCCGCTCGATTCCGTCGCCGCCCATCTTGGCCAGCGTGCGTTCGGCCTTGGCGATTTCCTTCACGGACGGCGGCTTTGTCAGCGGTTTTTCCCGGCGATGCGAGCAATCTCCGCCTTCACCAGCCGTTCGACGATTTCCGGCAGATTGGCATCAAGCCACTGCGCCAGCATCGGCCGCATCATCTCGCGCACCATGCCTTCGAGAGAGGTCTCGCCGGAGCGGACGATCTGCGGCTTCGCGGGGGGATCGGACAGCATGGCAAGCGCGGCGAGGGACTGCCGCATGGCTTCGGCGGCGCGATCGGTGGTGAGGCTCTCTTCCTCGCTCTCATCATCTTCGATCAGGGCGTCTTCGGCGCTATCCTCGTGAGCACCATCCTCGTGAAGGGCCGACCCGATAACGCTGAGGTCGAGGACATCCTCTTCCTGCGGCTGGCTTTCCTCGTTGCGGGAGACCAGGTTTTCACGGCGGCGCGCCTTGGTTGCCTGTGCTGCGGCCTCGGAATTGTCGCGCGCAATCACCCGCTTGATCGAATCGAGGATCTCCTCGACCGACGGTTCGCCTTCCTGCCGCATTGTGTCCCCCCTTACGGATTGCTCTCGGGCGTTTCTAACGGCGGTGGAGCCGTATCGGAATAGTCGATGATCTCGGTCCCGAATTCATCGAGAGGATCTTCGTCGGGAACTTCCCCGTCGGCAGGCGGGATGTCAACGGTGCGTGAACTGTCGGCTTCCGGCTCTGGGTCGCGCTGCCAGTCCCAGATGATGCCACGCACGCGGTCATAATTGACGACAGGATCGTAAAGCAGTCCCTCGTCGCCCAGCCCCAGGTCTCGCGCTTCCGCTTTCCCCATGATCGCCAGCAGATTGAAACCTGCGACATAGGCATTGCGCCGCGCGGTGACGAGTTGCACCTGGGCTCGCAGCAATTCCTGCTGTGCATCGAGGATGTCGAGGATCGTCCGGTTGCCCACGGTGTTCTCTGCCCGCACGCCCTCCAGGCTGAGCGCTGCAGCATCCACCGCGGCCTGGCTGGAAGCTATGATGGCGTTGGCTGCGCGCCAGCTGGAATAGATCGCGCGGGTCTGGGCGATCACGCTGCGCTCCGTCGCGATGACCTGTTCCAGCGCCGCCTCTGCCTGGGCCGTTGCCTGGCGCTGTTGCGCCGCGACGCGGCCACCCTGGAACAGCGGCAATGTCATGCGCACCCCGGCAGTCGCGCTGGTGGCAGTCTGGTCTGCCGTTGCACCGGGAACGGCGCCAAGCGTGCCGAGAAAGTTCTGGTATCCGCCGTTGGTGAAAGCGCTGAAGGTTGGCAGGCGTCCGGCCCCGGCAACCTCGATATCGTAACCCGCGGCATCGGCCCGCTCTTTCGCGGCGATGAGGTCCGGGTTGCTTTCCAGCGCCACGTCCACCGCCATCTGCACGCTGTCAGGCAGGCCGGGCAGCGGCGGCGGCGGCTGCAGGTCCGTGGGCGCGGTGCCGACCAGCGCGATGTACCGTTCGCGGGCGTTGACGAGGTTGGCCTCGGCGGTCTGCAGATCGCCGCGCGCCACGGCGAGGCGACTTTCCGACTGGGCCACGTCGGTGCGCGTCAGGTCCCCGATCTCGAAGCGGTCGCTGGTCGCCTCGAGGTTGATCGACAGCACCTCGACGTTGTTGGCCGAGAGGCTGACGAGAGCCTCGTTGAGGATCACGTCCATGTAGATCGCCACGACGTCGGCAAAGACGCTGCTTTCGGTGCCGCGCAGGTCTGCCCGGCCGGCATCCACGCGGTTCTCGGCTGCGAGCACCCCGTTCTTCACCGCGCCGCCCTGATACAGTGGCACGCCCAGGTCGACGCTGGCATTCAGCTGCCGCTCGGGCGCGATAAAGCTCGTGGAGTTCTGGACCAGGAATTCGCTGTAGGTCGTGGTGGTATTGACGCTCGGCAGGCCCTGGGCGCGCTGGATCACCACGTTTTCGTCGGTCGCGCGAAGCTGGGCCCGCGCGGCTTCGAGCGTCGGATTGTCCTGGTAGGCGCGGGTCAGCGCTTCCTTCAGCGTATCGGCGGAAGCGGGCGCGGCAAGCAGGCAGACGCCCGCAAGCGCGGTCGCCAGCCGAAGGGAGTTGCGCATTGTCAGAAGCTCCAGCCCTTCGGCTTGTCGAATTCGTGCAGTTGCGGGATGCCGATATCGTAGACGGGCATCAGGGATACGCCGCTTTCGGATTTGCGGCCCACCGCTACGCGGGTCACGCCCTTGCTGACCATGCCGGTGACGATCTTTGCACCATCGGCCAACCGCCTGGCGAGGGCGGCAGGGATTTCCTCTACGGCGCCGTCGATCACCAGCAGGTCGGCGCCTTTGCCCTTGGTGCCCTTGCCCACGGCTTCCTCGGGGCTGATCACGGTGAGTTCGGCCACCAGCGGGCGAAACAGTTCGGCCAGGTAGCCCGAGCCTGCATCGACAACGATGGCCTTCTCGTCACCACTGGGCGCGGCTTCTTCCAGCATTTTGCCCTGCACCAGTGGCGCGGGAAGCCAGCTGCCGTTCTCCAGCTTGATCGCGCGGTCGACATAGGCGACGCCCTTGCTGGCAGCGGGCACGAAATCCTCGCGCGAAACCTCCCCCATGCGGCGGATGACAAAGGGCGTGTTGACCCCGCTGGTGCGCAACTGGCTGTCGATCATCGCGCGGCGGGCGCGGTGCTGCGTGGAGTTGGCGGCTTCTGCTGAATCAAGCGGATCGGAAATCACGGCTGGAATCTCTCGCGTTTGGTGGACGAAAAGTGCCTTAGGGATTGCAGGCGATGCGGGCAATGGCCCGGTTGTCGCAATTCGTCACGCTGCAATCCAGGGTCGACGAAAGCGTTTTGACGAACGGGCCAGCCCGCGCCTATGGGCGAGCCGGCGAAAAGGGCCGATCAAGAGGAGTGCACAAGCGATGAGCGACATGATTACGATCCGCGAGGAAGACCTGGTCGAAACGATCGCCGACGCGCTGCAATACATCTCCTACTATCACCCCATGGATTACATCCAGGCGCTGGGCGAAGCCTACAAGGCGGAGCAGGGTCCGGCGGCCAAGGATGCCATCGCCCAGATCCTGACCAACAGCCGCATGTGCGCCGAAGGGCACCGCCCGATCTGCCAGGACACCGGCATCGTCAACGTGTTCCTGAAATGGGGGCAGGACTGCCGCCTTGAATCGGACAAGAGCCTGCAGGAAGTGGTCGATGAAGGCGTGCGCCGCGCCTACAACAACGAGAACAACAAGCTGCGCGCCTCGATCCTCGCCGATCCCGCGTTCACGCGCCGCAACACGCGCGACAATACGCCCTGTGTCCTCTCGGTAGAGATGGTGCCGGGCAGGACAGTGGGCGTGGATGTCGCCGCGAAGGGTGGCGGCAGCGAGAACAAGTCCAAGTTCAAGATGATGAACCCCAGCGACAATATCGTCGACTGGGTGCTGGAACAGATCCCCTCGATGGGCGCAGGCTGGTGCCCGCCGGGGATGCTGGGCATCGGCATCGGCGGCACGGCGGAGCATTGCATGAAGCTCGCCAAGCAGAGCCTGATGGATCCGATCGACATGGCCCAGCTGAAGCAGCGCGGCGCGCAGACCGATATCGAGCAGTTGCGGATCGACATCTTCGACGCGGTGAATGCGCAAGGGGTGGGTGCGCAGGGTCTTGGCGGGCTTTCCACCGTGCTGGACGTGAAGATCCTCGATTGGCCCTGCCATGCCGCAGGAAAGCCGGTGGCGATGATTCCCAACTGCGCCGCCACGCGTCATGCACACGTGACGCTCGACGGTAGCGGCCCGGCCTACCTGCCGCAGCCCGATCTCGACGCCTGGCCCGACGTGCACTGGGAGCCGGATGCCGAGGCCAGGCGTGTCGACCTCGACAACCTGACGCCCGAGGAAGTGGCGAGTTGGCAGCACGGCGATCGCCTGCTGCTCAACGGCAAGATGCTGACCGGGCGCGATGCCGCGCACAAGAAGATCAAGGACATGCTGGATGCAGGCGAGGAACTGCCTGTCGATTTCAAGGGCCGCGCCATCTATTACGTCGGCCCCGTTGACCCGGTGATGGGCGAAGTCGTCGGCCCGGCAGGCCCGACCACGGCCACGCGCATGGACAAGTTCACCGAGATGATGCTCGACCAGGGCCTGCTGGCGATGATCGGCAAGGCCGAGCGGGGGGCGGATGCGGTGGAAGTCATCAGCCGCTTCAAGGTCGCCTACCTCATGGCGACCGGCGGTGCGGCGTATCTAGTGGCCCGTGCCATCAAGGAATCGAAGGTCGTCGCCTTCGAGGAACTGGGCATGGAAGCCATCTACGAATTCACGGTGAAGGACATGCCGGTCACCGTCGCCGTCGATTCGCAGGGTAACAACGTCCACACCCTCGCCCCTCTGCACTGGCGCGAAAAAATCCGTGAGGAGCAACTGCTGGGCGCGAAATAGGCCGGTTTCCATCGCTCGTGTTCGACCAATGACACAGGGCCTTCGATGGAAACCGCTATCCGCACTGGTTGCCGTAACGCCTCTGGGCTAGACCGGCTGCATGGAAATTGCGGCAAAACCGGAAAAGCACACGTCGCGCGTGCCTTTCAAGACCGTGCTCGCCTCGATCTTCGGATTGTGGGCGACCTATTTCGTCATCGTCACGCTGCGGGCGGAATTGCTGGACATGGACTTTGCCGACCAGATCATCTGGTTGCGCGTACTGTCGGTGTCCGTCGGCATTCTCATCACCATGGGCCTTTGGATCGTGCTGCGCCCGTTCGATGGCAAGCCCTTATGGGTGAAGATCGCCGCTGCGCTGTTGCTTGCCATGCCGGCCGCCCTGCTGTGCGCGCAGGCCAACACGGTGATCTTCGCCGACATGCAGAATGCGCTGAACGACAAGGTGTTGCAGGAATTCGCCGAGGCGCGCGGGCTGGACGCGGACAGCGGCCGGGAGGCGTTGCTGACAGACCTTTCCGAACTGGTGACGATCGGCACGTACCAGCAGCTGATCGAAATTGCCTTCAGCCGGTACTTCCTGCTGCTGGCGTGGTGCGCGCTCTACCTTGCCTTGCTGACGGGCGAGAAGGCCCGCGATGCCGAACGGCGCGAGCAGCAGTTCCGCAACGCTGCCAAGGCCGCGGAGCTGCGATCCCTGCGTTACCAGGTGAATCCGCATTTCCTGTTCAATACGCTGAATTCGCTCTCCGCGCTCGTGTTGACCGGCAAGACCGAAGCGGCCGAGCGCATGATCCAGACGATCAGCACGTTCTATCGCCGCAGCCTGGCCGACGACACCACGTCCGACGTGACGCTGCGCGAGGAAATCCACTTGCAGAAGCTCTATCTCGAGATCGAGGCCGTGCGCTTCCCGCTGCGCCTGCGGACGCATTATGACATCCCGGCAGATCTGGAGAATGCGCTGATCCCCGGCATGATCCTGCAACCGCTGATCGAGAATTCGGTGAAGCACGCCGTGGCGCCTTCTTCGGGCCAGGTGACGATCACCCTTGCCGCGCGCGAGGAATACGACCGGCTGGTGGTGACAATTTCCGACGACGGCCAGAGCGCGGAAGACCGCGACGACACCCGCCCCGGTTTCGGCATCGGCCTCACCAACGTAAGGCAGCGGCTTGAAGCGCGGTTCGGCAACGAGGCGACGGTCGTATCCGGCCAGGTACCCGGCGGCTATGCCACGCACCTGCGGATGCCATTGAAACGCATCAAGGAAAGGGTGGCAGCGTGAACAGCAACGATAACGGCGCATTGCGCACGCTGATCGTGGATGACGAACCTCTCGCGATCGAGCGGATGCAGGTGCTGTGCGCGGAACTGCCGCAGTTGCAGGTGATCGGCACGGCGAACGATGGCGAGTCCGCCCTGCGCCTGTCCGAAAAACTCAACCCCGACTTGCTGCTGCTCGACATGACGATGCCGGGCAAGGACGGATTGCAGGTTGCCGCCGAGGCGGGCAAATTGGAAACGCCGCCCGCCGTCATCTTCGTCACCGCCCATGAAAACTTCGCCGTCGAGGCGTTCGACCTCGAAGCGGTGGACTACGTGCTGAAACCCGTCGCGACAGAACGGCTGGAGCGAGCGATAGAGCGCGCCCTGTCGCGCAAGTCGCGTGGTGCCGGAGGCGCACAGGACGAGAGTGAGTGGCTCGCCGAGTTCTGGGTGCCGCATCGCTCGGAACTGTTGCGCATCGATGCCGCCGAAGTCTATCGCATCGATGCAGAGCGCGACTACGTGCGCCTGCACGTGGGGGAGACAAGCTACCTGCTGCTGCAGACCATCGCCGGCCTCGAGGAAAAGCTCGACCCGGAGAAGTTCATCCGCATCCACCGCTCCACCATCCTGCGCAAGGATTTCATTACCGGCCTCAAGCACGAAGGCCTGGGTGTCTGGTGCGCGGAACTTGCCGACGGAGAAGAACTGCGGATCGGGCGCACCTATCTCAAGCAAGTGAAGGCGATGGCCGGACGTTAGCGTGCGGCGCTCCTGCCAACCCCGCGAGACAATCGAAAAAGGGCGCTTTCCCGGGGAAAGCGCCCTTTTCATTTCTGCGTTATCGCTGGTGGGCTTGTCAGCCACCGCGCTGGGCGTTGGCGACCACCTCGGCGAACTGCTCGCTGATCTGCTGCTTAGTCTCATAGACGCACGCACGGGCGTCACGGCTGCGGATATTGGTGCCGGTGCGGATGTCGTTGCCGCAAATCTGCCTTGCCGCGCGCTCGATGCGCTTCTCCAGCTCGTCGATACCGTACTGGGTGCTGAGATCGAGATCTTCGTAAGTGACGCGAACGGTCTGGCTGTCTTCGGCGCTCGCCATCGTGGGGGCAGCGGCCATTCCTGCAGCGGCAAGGGCCAGGGCGAAAGTGATCTTCGGGGTCTTCATGGTCTTCTCTCCTCCTCCTCAAGTCCCTGAAATTCCTCATCGGGGGGTCGCACCGCAGCCGGTGGGACTGGAACAGCTGCGGTGCGATTACCTATCTAGGCCCGGCCGGGCCTCGGCGCTGCAACAGGTCGACCTGCACGCGTTCCCAATCGACCAGCAGGTGCCTTGGCCGACGAAGCGTCGATGCCGCTCCACCAACGACAGATTGCGAAAGCATCCCGGCACACGCATTGCGAATGTTGCGCGCTTCAGGCACATCCGGAGTCATGGCGCTGATCATCACCTTCCTGCTTGGAATGGGCAATTTTGCCTGTCACCGCGCGGTTATCGCCAGCGGGCACCGGATGCTCTCCGAAATGCCGCCGCGGGCCTTGCAGGGTGCCCGCGCGGCAAGTCTTGCGCTGGAATTCGTGCTGCTGTGCGGTGCTCTCTATGCTGCCGAGGCCGGTGCGGTGCACTGGGTCTGGCTCTATGGCGGATACTTCCTCGTCAACCTGGGCGCGGCGTGGTCCATCGTGTCAGGCCGGCTCTAGCGGGAACCGTGCGGTCGATGCTGCGCTTTCAGACACATGGAAGGTGCTAGGGGACAGGAACGCGCGCTCTGGCTGGTGCACAACGATGCCAGCGGTTCGAACGATCGCGAGGCGCTGGAGCGGATGAGCTCCGGTTGCGCCGATTGCGGGCTGCGCGCCGCCTATCGCAGCAGCTTCCCCTCCGACGACCTGCCCACGCCTGCGATGCTGGACGCAGGCGGAATAGACCTCGTGGCCATCTTTGCCGGCGACGGAACGGTGAATGCCGCGCTCAACGCCCTGTCGGGCTGGGGAGGGCAGGTGCTGGTGCTGCCCGGCGGAACAATGAACCTGCTTTATCATCGCCTGTTTGGGGACATGGAGCTGGAGGGCGTGCTGAGCCTTGCGGGCAAAGGCGATCTGCAGGTGCGCCGCCCAGGCATAATCCGCAGTGCGCTGGGCGATGCCTACGCCGGGCTGCTCGCCGGGCCTGGCACCAGCTGGAACGACGTGCGCGAAGCCATGCGCAACGCTGACGTTCTGGCCATGGCGACCGAGTCGAAAGAGGCTTTCGCCCGCACCTTGCAGGACGAGCCGCTCAGATGCGTCGAGCCGCCTCTTGGTCGGTCCGAGGGCTATCCGCTCCTGCTGCTGGAGCCGCACGACGCGACTGTCGCGCTCTATGCCTATCATGCCGAGACGACTGCCGAATTCGTCGACCAGTTGCTGGCACTGGCGAAGCACGATTTTCGCCAGGGGCCGCACGATCACATCGGCGAGGCCGACGATCTTGTGCTGGCAAGCGTGGGGGCAGAAAAATTCGGCGTTCTGCTGGATGGCGAACCGGCCGAGGCGGCAGGTCCAACGCAGTTCCGGCTGGCAACATGCGAAGTGGACCTGCTAGCGAAGCCCTCCGATGACTGATCGCAAGCTGCTCTTCCACCTCTCCGACATTCACTTCGGTCTGGAGGACAACCGCGCGCTCGACTGGGTGAAACAGGAAATCGCCGAGCGGCAGCCCGACGCGGTTGCCATAACGGGCGATCTGACCATGCGCGCACGGCACCGGGAATTCGATGCGGCCTGCCGCTGGATCAAGTCGCTCGACGCGCCGGTGACGGTGGAAGTGGGCAACCACGACTTGCCCTATTTCAATCCGATCGAACGGTTCTTCGATCCGTACAAGCGAATCCGCGGCATTGCCGACAAGGTGGAAGCCGAGATCGACCTGCCCGGCCTTGCCATCGTGCCGCTGAAGACGGTGCGCCGCTGGCAGCCGCGCCTGAACTGGTCGAAAGGCTGGGTAACGGATGCCGCGCTGGAACGATGCCTGACAGCGATCGACAAGCTGCCTAGCGGAGTGCGCGCGCTGGTGGCCGTGCACCATCCCTTGCGCGAGGTCGGCACCCAGGGAACGGCGCTGACGAAGAACGGACAGAATGCGCTGAACGAACTTGCGCAGCGTCCGGTGCTCGCAGTCTTGTCCGGCCACGTGCACGACGCATTCGATATCATGGAGGAGACGGTCCACGGCGAGGTTCGCATGATCGGCGCAGGCACCTTGTCGCAGCGGGTTCGCTCGACACCTCCCAGCTTCAACGAACTGACCTGGGATGGCGATAACCTGAGTGTACGCGTGCGCAACCTGGAAGATGTGCGCACCCGCGACATGATGATCGGCGATGTGCCAGAAGACGCCATGCCGCCGCGCGAAAAAGGAGAACCCGTGGCGCCTGTCGGCAAGGTTCCCCGTACCGATCCCCCTGTCCATTGATAGCAAATGGTGCCGGGAATTAGCTCCAAAGCTTAGTCATAATCCCCTAGTTCTAAAGGTTTATGGCGACAAAAAAGCACTGATGAAAGTCAGCCCGCCGCCTTTTCGGGCCATTTTGTCGCAGCGACAGGATCGAATCTGCTTATTCATCGTAGATTGCCGTCATGACCACCAAAGTCCTTATCGTCGAAGACGACCTGCTGAACAGGATGTTCTACGAGGCCGTCTTCAAGCAGCGCGGCTACGAACTGATGCTCGTGGACGATGGCGCCCGCGTGCTGGACGCGGTGGACACTTTCTCACCCGATATCATCACCATGGATATCCACCTGCCGCACGTATCGGGCCGCAAGCTGATTCGCGAGATCAAGAAGAATCCGCGCACGCAGCATATCCCGATCCTGGCAATCACCGCCTACGCCGGTAAGCTGGACGAGGAAGGTATTCGCCGCGCGGGAGCGGGTGGTTATCTTGCCAAGCCTCTCAGCATCGACAGCCTGCTTGGCGAGGTCGACGCGCTGCTCGAAGGCCAGAAGGTCCACTAGGACCCGATCGCATTCCCCAATGCAAAAAGGGCGACCCTTCGTGGGGGCCGCCCTTCGCATTTTCCTCCGTCGAGGAAACTCTTGAGGCGCGCTGTAGCGCGCCGAAACTTAGCGCTTGCTGAACTGGAAGCTGCGGCGTGCCTTGGCACGGCCGTACTTCTTGCGCTCTACCACGCGGCTGTCGCGGGTGAGGAAGCCGGCGGCCTTGATCGTGCTGCGCAGGGCAGGCTCGAACTTGCTCAGCGCCTGGCTGATGCCGTGCTTCACCGCGCCGGCCTGGCCGGAGAGGCCGCCGCCGGAACAGGTGGCGATCACGTCGTACTGACCTTCACGATCGGAGATCGTGAACGGCTGGTTGATCACGAGGCGCAGCGTCGGACGGGCGAAGTACACTTCCTGGTCCTTGCCGTTGACGGTGACTTTGCCGGTGCCGGGCTTGATCCACACGCGGGCCGTGGCGTCCTTGCGGCGACCGGTGGCATAGGCGCGGCCATGCTCGTCGAGTTCCTGCTCGCGCAGCGGCGCGGTGGGAGCGGCGGTTTCACCTTCACCGGCATCGGCAGCAGGCGCATCGCCCACCACGTCCTTCAGGTCGGACAGGTCGTTGGCGGTGTTGTTTTCTTCGGTAGCCATTATGCGGACACCTTGTTCTTGCGGTTCATCGAGGCAACGTCGAGCACTTCGGGCTTCTGGCCGTCATGCGGGTGCTCGGTGCCATTGTAGAGGTGCAGCGCCTTCATCTGGGCGCGGCCCAGCGGACCCGTGGGGATCATACGCTCCACGGCCTTCTCCAGCACGCGCTCGGGATAACGACCGTCGAGGATCTTCTCGGCAGTGGTTTCTTTCAGGCCGCCGGCATAGCCGGTGTGCTTGTAGTAGACCTTCTTGGCAGCCTTGTTGCTGGTGAACTTCACCTTGTCGGCGTTGATCACGACGACGTGGTCTCCGCAATCGACGTGCGGGGTGAAGCTCGGCTTGTGCTTGCCGCGCAGGATATTGGCGATGATCGAAGCCAGGCGCCCGACGACGAGACCTTCGGCGTCGATGATGTGCCACTTCTTTTCGACCTCGGCCGGCTTGATCGACCGGGTGGTCTTCGTCAGAGCCTTCATGGCTGAAATTCCTCAAATCAGTGCGAAAATTCGCCGCCGTCCCGACTGTGGTGGAGAATCACCGTGCTGGCGGGCCAGCGAAGGCGCGCATTTGTCGCTTCGGGTGCCGCAAGTCAAGCAAATCCGGGCGATACCGGAGAGGTAAAATAATACCGTGCCGGAATCGGGACGGTTCGCGCCGGGTCTCAGGAAGCGGTCAGGCTCCAGCGTTCGCGGGTGCCACGGGTGGTCTGCGCGACGCGTGTCAGCACCGTGCGGTTGGCCGCGCGCATCAGCCCTGTCCGCTCATCGCGCTCGGCCTCGAACACGGTTTCTACCTTGCCTGCGACGCCACCCGGCAAGGCTATGTCGCGCTCATCGTGGCGCGATTGCGAAGCGGGGGCGAATAGGTCCGGTGGCAGGTGCGCCGTTACGCGGTTTCCGACCTGCTGGAGGGCGCGGAGAAACTGCACCACCTGCTCGCGCTCGTCTTCGCCGATGGGATGGGAGGCGATCTCGGCAACCGCTTCGTCGACGGCCTCGCGCAGGTATGGGCCGTCCTGCCGTGCGATCTGCGATGAGAGTATCTGGCCGAAGGCATTGAGCGCAATCGGAAACAGTCCGCTTTCGTCCCGCGCACGTTCCAGTTCGGCAAACGGCGCCAGAACTTCGGGCGCGTCGATGCGCACATCCTGTTGCTCTCCGCGCAGCATGAAACCCTCGGAAAAGCGGCGGAACTCGATGCTGAAATCCCGCGTCACCGTGAAGGGTGTCCCGTCGATCAGATCGCGCGTCACGCTGCGGCTGTAGCGCATGGGGCCTTCCGGCGGATCGATCAGGCGTTCCACCGGCAGGGCAAGGGCCCGCGTACTGACCACAGCAGGCGTGACGGCTGCTGCAAGGCCCAGCACCAGCGTGCCCCTCCTGTCGGTGCTCGCGGTCATGATCGTTCCTCGGTCAGCAAGCCGGCGAGCCAATTGCGCGTGGCTGGCGGGGCGCTGTCCGCCAGCCAGCCGCAGATCGCGGGAGTATCATATGGGTGAAGCTCGGTAAGCCGTCTTGTGGCCCTGGCGAGCAGGTTGCCATGGGTCTTGAACAGAACGCCGACTTCGCTCGCCGATTGCACCTGTCCCTCATAGCGAAAGACGGAGGTCATCTGCGGGAGAATATTTGCGCAAGCCACGAGATTTTCCCGCAACAGGACATCGGCCACTTCCCGACCCTCCTCGACCGAGCCGAACGGGCTCCAGATCAAGGCCGCCTTGCTGGCGTCCGCCGCCATCAGGAGCGCCTGCCAAGCACGTGCGCACCCCAGGCGAATGCACCCACCAGAAGTGCGCCCACGACCTGGTGAGCCACGGCAAGCCAGAGATCGACCCCCGTCAGCACCGTCGCGATGCCGAGCAGGATCTGGATGCCGAACGCCGAGTGGATGGCAATCGAGGCGCGCCGGTCCAAGGGCTTCACCTTGCGGGCCATGACGATCAGCGCCGCCACGGCCACCCAGGCCCACCAGCGGTGGAGAAAATGCAGCCAGAACGGATCGTGGGTGAACGTCCACCAGATGCCTTGCGACCAGTTTGCCTCCGGGACGAGGCGCCCGTTCATCAGCGGCCAGGTGTTGGAGGCAAGCCCCGCGTTCAGCCCGGCGACCCACGCGCCGAGCAGGAGTTGCAGGAACAGGATCACCGCCACGACGAAAGTAAGCCCGGTGAAGCGCGCAGGCTTCCCGCGCCCACTTGCGTCGAGCTGTCGCAGATCGAGCGCCGTCCAGACAAGGCCACCCAGCGTGAAGAACGCGGTGAGCAGGTGGATGGAAAGCCAGAAGTGCGAGACGTCCGTCATTTCGGCACCGAGGCCGGAGCGGACCATGAACCAGCCGAACGCCCCTTGCAGGCCGCCCAGCGCCAGCAGCGCGAGGAGACGCGGCTTGTATCCAGCGGGAATGGCGCCGCGCAGCCAGAACCACGCTAGTGGCACGGCAAAGGCAAGGCCGATCACGCGGCCCAGCAGGCGGTGGAACCACTCCCAGAAGAAGATGAACTTGAACGCGGCCAGGTCCATCCCGGCTGGACCGGTGACGTTCCGGTATTCACCCGTCTGTTTGTAGAGATCGAACTCTGTCTGCCAGTCCGCCTCGCTCAAAGGCGGTAGCGTGCCGCTGACTGGGCTCCAGTGCGTGATGGAAAGCCCGCTTTCGGTCAGCCGCGTGATGCCTCCCACTGCGACCATGACCAGCACCAGCGCAGCGACCGCGAACAACCAGCGCGCGAGGGCGAGCGGACGGGGCGTGCCAGTGGCGGACGGGGTATCGGATAGGGTTGCGGCGACCATGGTGGGGGCGATTTGCAACTTTAGGGCGGGATACGCAAGCACCCACCTTGGTGCAGGTATCCCACAGGCTATCGCTTGCGACTGTGAAATTGCCATCTGGCCCTTGCGCAATGTTATGACGTTACATAGATGGGTGCGCATGGGCTCGATCACCCCCTGGATTCGCGGCCGGTTGGACCGTGTCGGCGTCATGCTGTCTGCGCTGTGTCTCGTGCACTGCGTACTCGGCCTCGTGCTGGTTGCCGGGATGGGGCTTGGCGGTGCCTTCCTGCTCGATCCCGATATCCATCGCTGGGGTCTCTTGCTGGCGACGATCATCGCCGGTGTCGCCATCGGTGTGGGAGCGATCAGACATCGCCGGGCAAAGCCCTTCGTCGTGGCGATGACGGGCCTCACCTTCATGGGCGGCGCGCTGGCCGTCGGCCACGGGTTCGAGGAAGCGGTGCTGACCATGATCGGCGTGACACTGGTGGCCGCGGGCCATATCCTCAACTTGCGCCACGGCTGACAGGCCCTATGTGCCGCTGGTGATGACCCAGCCGATTTCCATTACCGTCAATGGCGATACCCGCCGGACCGAAGCCGCCACCATTGCCGCACTGGTGCGCGAACTGGGCCTTAAGCCGGAAAAGGTGGCCGTGGAGCACAACGGCGAGATAGCCCCGCGCTCCACGCTGGAGGACGTTGCCCTGACGGACGGCGACCAGCTGGAAATCGTCCACTTCGTCGGCGGTGGCTGAAATGAGCGCGCCATCGGCGCAGCAACGGCCTTGCCACTGCGTCATCGGGCCGATACCGCCGCGCGCATGACGCAGATGCAGACCATTTCGCCGGACTCGCAGGACGACAGCTGGGAAGTTGCCGGCCATCGCTTCACCTCGCGCCTGATCGTGGGCACGGGCAAGTACAAGGACTTCGCCCAGAATGCCGCTGCGGTGGAGGCTGCCGGGGCCGAGATCGTCACCGTGGCCGTGCGCCGAGTGAACATTTCCGATCCGAACCAGCCCGTGCTGATGGACCATATCGACCCGAAGAAGGTCACGTACCTGCCCAACACCGCGGGGTGCTTTACGGCGGAAGATGCCATCCGGACCCTGCGCCTTGCGCGCGAGGCGGGCGGCTGGGACCTGGTGAAGCTGGAAGTGCTGGGCGAGGCGAAGACACTCTATCCCAACATGGTGGAAACCATCCGCGCTTGCGAAGTGCTGGCCAAGGAAGGTTTCAAGCCGATGGTCTACTGCACTGACGATCCCATCGCGGCGCAGCAGCTGGAAGAGGCAGGCGCCGTGGCGATCATGCCGCTGGGCGCGCCGATCGGTTCGGGGCTCGGCATCCAGAACCAAGTGACCATCCGCCTGATCGTGGAAGGCGCGAAAGTGCCGGTGCTGGTGGATGCTGGCGTGGGCACGGCGTCCGATGCGGCCGTTGCCATGGAACTGGGCTGTGACGGCGTGCTGATGAACACCGCCATCGCCGAGGCGAAAGACCCCATCCGCATGGCCCGCGCAATGAAGCTGGCTGTCGAAGCAGGTCGCGAAGCGTACCTTGCCGGCCGAATGGGACGGCGCAAATATGCCGATCCGAGTTCGCCATTGGCGGGATTGATCTAGTTAGGACTTCGCTCGCCCGTTCAGGGCCAGCGCGAAGCAAACAATATATTAACCATACGAGCGCACACCTTTCCCTGACACCGCAAGGGAAGGGCCGATCATGGGTCACGAATCGAAGACGTTCTCTCTCACCATCGCCGAGATGCGCGAGTTTGCAGGCTTTGCCGAATACGAGCAGGAGTTCATCGAACGCTCGCTCGATATCGCACTGGGACGCTGCGATGCCTTCAAGACCTGGAGCGTATGCCCCGAGGACAAGCGCGCGATCCGCGGCCAGTACCTTGCCTATCGCGAACTGAAGCACCTGCGGACGCTGATTCCCGAAGGGGAGTCGTTCGACGGGGTCGAAAGCCTGATGGGCACCCTGCTGCGGATTTCGGCGCAGGACCTTGCCATGGAACGGCTCGACAGCTTCTCTGCCTATCGTTTCCTGTACGAGCGTCTGCTGGGCGCCGCAGTGCGGCCCTTCCTTCCCGCGGCGTTCTGCGCTGCGGCCGCCCTTCCCCAGATCCGCCCGGAACGGCGCCGGATGCTGCTGCAATCGCTGAGCGAGGCAGCCGCCACTGCGCCCGCATGGTCGAGCAAGGAGCCGGCTTTCTATCCGGAAAAGATCGAGGCCGAAGCCGCCTGACTCCCGCCGTGTCTCAGTAAAGCGCGTCCAGGCGATCCTGGTAATTCTCGCGGATCTGCATCCTCCGGATCTTCATCGTCGGCGTCATCATGTTGTTGTCGACGGTGAACGGTTCGTCCGCCAGCACAAACTTGCGCACCTTCTCGATCACCGAGAGATCCTCGTTCGTGCGGTCTATCGCTGCCTTGATGGCGGCGCGGAAGGCGGGCAGGTCCTGGAGCGCGGCCATGTCGAACTTCTCGTCGTTCTCCCGCGCCCAGGCCACGGCCCATTCGGCATCGGGCACGATCAGCGCGACCATGTAGGGTTTCTTGTCGCCCGAGACCATCGCCTGGCTGATTTCGGGTTGCAGCGTCAGCATGCCTTCCAGCTTCTGCGGAGCGACATTGTCGCCCTTGTCGTTGACGATGATGTCCTTCTTGCGGTCGGTGATCTTGATTCGGCCCTTGTCGTCGATGTGGCCCACGTCGCCGGTATGCAGCCAGCCGCCTTCCAGTGTCCTCTCGGTATCGTCGGGCCGCTGCCAGTAACCCATCATCACCAGCTCGCCGCGCACCAGGATCTCGCCGTCCTCGGCGATCTTCACTTCCACGCCGCGCAGGGGCGGGCCGACGGTGTCGAGCTTGATCCCGGCGCTGGGATAGTTGCACGCAATGACCGGTGCGCTCTCCGTCTGGCCGTAGCCTTGCAGCATGGTGAGACCCATGGCCTGGAAGAACCCGCCGACTTCCGGGTTGAGCGGGGCGCCGCCGGAAACGAGGGCTTTCACCCGGCCGCCGAAGCGATCCTTGATCTTGGGGCGCAGGGTGGCGGAGAGCAGAGCCTCGTCCGCCGCGCTGATGAGGCCGGTGGTGCCCTTCACCTGCTTCTCGCCCAGCACAAGTGCGCGACCCAGCAGGAAGCGGGCGAGCTTGCCCTGCTTCTCGATCGCTTTCATCATCTTCGATCGCAGCACTTCGAACAGGCGCGGCACGACGACCATGATCGTGGGCCTCGCTTCCTCCAGGTTGCTGGAAAGCTTGTCGAGCCCTTCGGAAAACCAGATGTCCGCGCCCAGCCCCAGCGGCAGGTAGAAACCGGCCGTGTGCTCGAACGCGTGGCTCAGCGGCAGGAAGGACAGGAAGCGTTCCTCTTCCCAGCCGAAATCGTTCTCGATCACATGGGCCGCGGCTGCGACGTTGTGCAGGATCGCGCCGTGGTGCAGCATCACCCCGCGCGGCGCGCCACTGGTGCCGCTGGTGTAGATGATGCAGGCCATGTCGTCGCGCTTGAAGCCGGCGATGCGCGCGTCCACGGCCTTGCGCGCTGCCACCGGGTCTCCCTCGGTAATCGAGTCCCAGCTGGTGAGTTCGATACTGCCGCTTTGCGAGGAGGAAACCGGATCGACCGCGATCACCTGCTTGCCGCGTCCCGTTTTCATGATGGCGCGGAACAGTGGCCCTGCCAGTTTCGCATTGCCCAGCACCACGCCGCTTGCACCGGAATCATCGAGGATATGGCAGTGATCGCGCTCTGTATTCGTAGTGTAGGCCGGCGTGGTGATGCAGCCTGCGGCCATGATGGCAAGGTCGGCGATGCACCATTCCGGGCGATTTTCCGCCACGATCACCACCCTGTCGCCATCGCGCAGGCCCAGCTTGCGCAGGTTCTCCGCCATCAGGCAGACCTTCTCGGCCGCCTCGGCATAGGACATGGACACCCACTCGCCGTCCTTCTTCGCCGTCAGGAACGGCTTGTCGCCGCGCTCGTCGGCGCGCTGCAGGAACAGCGCGACGAGGCTGCTGGCATTGTCGATATCGGCGAGTTGCATGCGCGGTGCTCTCCCTTGCGACCGGCCTTGGTTGTTTTCTGGCCGGGACAGTGACTTGAAAACAGGAGTTAGGCGGCAGGCGCGCGGGGGGCAAGCCTGCTTCATTGCCAGCGCCGGGCTTGATGCCTAAGGCTTGCGCCATGGTCCTCACACGCATTTGCGCCGCTCTCGCCGCGCTGACTCTCGCCTCCTGTGCCCCTGTTCCTGCCACGGTCGAAACGCCGGCATCGGCTCCCGTCGCGCAGCAGGAGGTCGCCCCGTTCGTGATCGCGGCCAACCCGCTGGCGGCGCAGGCCGGCATGGATGTGCTGGAGCGCGGCGGCAGTGCGGCGGACGCGGCGCTGGCGGTGCAGGCGATGCTCTCGCTCGTGGAGCCGCAAAGTTCCGGCATGGGCGGCGGCGCGTTCCTCAATTACTACGATGCCTCGAGCGACAGCGTCATCATCTACGACGGACGCGAGACGGCTCCGGCACAGGCCAGCCGCACGATGTTCCTCGACGCCGACGGGGAGCCGCTGGGCTATCGCGAAGCCGTGGTCAGCGGACGGGCGACGGGCGTCCCCGGCGCGGTGGCGGCACTGGCAATGCTGCACGAGGAGCACGGCGCACTCCCTTGGGACGGGCTGTTCGACGCTGCTATCGCTACGGCAGAGCGGGGCTTCATCATCAGCCCGCGTCTCGGGCGGTTCCTCGGCATCGATTTCCCGCAACTGGCCCAGCCCGATGCTGCCGCCTACTTCGCGAGGCCCGATGGCACGCGCAAGGGCGCGGGGGACCGGCTGGAAAACCCAGAATATGCCGATTTCCTCAGGCGGCTGGCCGCCAACGGTATCTCCGCACTTTACGAGGGCAGCACCGCTGCCGAGATCGTCCAGCGCACGCGCGCCGCGCCGCGGGGCGGCACCATGACGATGGCGGACCTCGCCAATTACCGCCCGATCAGGCGAGAGCCCGTCTGCAATCCGTGGCGCGAATACCGTGTCTGCGCCCCGCCGCCACCGTCGAGCGGGGCCGCGATGCTCGAACTGCTCGCCCTGCTGGAGCGGACCGATATTGCCGAGCGTGGCCCGGACGACCCGCAGGCCTGGTATCTCTTCGCCGAAGCCAGCCGCCTGATGTACGCCGACCGCGATGCCTACTTCGGCGATGGCGATTTCGTCGACGTGCCTGTCGAGGGCCTGCTCGACACGGCTTACCTCGACGCGCGCGCATCGCTGATCGGCCCGGTGGCGGCCGAGAACGTGGAGCCGGGACGGCCAGCGGGTGCGGATCTGGCCATCGAAGACCTGACGCTGGAGCCTGCGGGCACCTCGCACTTCATCGTGCGAGACGCCCGCGGCAATGTCCTTTCGATCACCACCACGGTTGAATCCATTTTCGGCACTGGCCGAATGGTCGACGGTTTCTTCCTCAATAACCAGCTGACCGATTTTTCCTTCAACCCGCTCCAGCCCGACGGCGACGAGGCACCCAATGCCGTGGCACCCGGCAAGCGGCCCCGCTCTTCGATGGTACCGCTGATCCTGCTGGATGCCGATGGCCAGTTTGCCGGAGCGATCGGCTCTGCCGGGGGCAACTCCATTCCCGCCTATGTCGGCAAGACGCTTGTCGCGGCGGTCGACTGGGGGCTTTCCGTGCAGGAGGCACTCGCACAGCCCAACCTCGTCGCGCGCGGCAACCGCATCGGCGGCGAGGTGAGCCGATTCGATCCGGCGATCATCGCAGGCCTTGCCGAGCGGGGTATCGACCTGCAGCCCGGCCAGGGCGAGGACTCCGGCGTTCACGCGGTGCTGATCCGCGATGGCGAGGTCGACGGCGGTTACGATCCGCGGCGCGAAGGCGTGGTGCTCGTGGGAGAGCCCTAGGCCTCTTCGCTGCCCACCGCCTCGGCAATGCTGGCGAAGCCGTCGCGCTTCATCAGCTTCGTGAGACCCTTGGTGATTTGCCGGGCAATGCTTGGCCCGCGATAGGTCATTGCGCTGTAGAGCTGTACCAGGCTGGCGCCTGCACGGATGCGCTCCCATGCGTCTTCTGCCGTCGCGATGCCCCCCACGCCCACCAGCGGGATCGCCCCGCCCGAGGCCTTGCGGAAGGCGCGGACCATTTCCAGCGCCAGCGGCTTCAGCGGAGCGCCCGACAGGCCGCCGGTTTCGCCCCGGTGCTCGGATGCAAGTTCGGGCCGGGAGATCGTGGTGTTGGCAACGATCAGCGCACCCAGCGCCTTGTCCATCGCGATGCGGGTGATGGCGTCGACGTCTGCATTCTGCAGGTCGGGCGCGACCTTCAGGAACACCGGCGGGCCCTGTGCCCCGCGCGCTTCCAGCACGCCGTCGAGCAGTTCCACCAGCGCGCCTTCGTCCTGAAGGGCGCGCAGTCCCGGTGTGTTCGGGCTGGAGATATTCACGGCAAGATAGGCGGCGTAAGGCGCCATGATACGTGTCATCGCGGCATAGTCGGCGATGCGATCCGCGCTGTCCTTGTTGGCGCCGATGTTGATTCCCAGCACGCCGGGGCGGGTCCCGCGAGAGGCGACGCGCACGGCAGCGGCCTCGGCACCGCCATTGTTGAACCCCATGCGATTGATGACCGCGCGGTCCTCCTCCAGCCGGAACAGGCGGGGTTTCGGATTGCCCGGTTGCGGCAGCGGGGTGATGGAGCCGACCTCGACGAAGCCGAAGCCACGCCCCAGCAGCGCGTCTGCCACTTCGGCATCCTTGTCGAACCCGGCGGCCATGCCGACAGGGTTGGGGAAACGAATGCCTGCCACCTCTGTCTCAAGCGGGCCTCCCAAGGGCTCCGGCCTGCCGCGCGGCAAGGCCTTCAGTGCCTTTATGGCAAGGCCATGGGCACGTTCTGCATCGAGAGTGAAGAGGGCCGGGCGGATGAGCGAATAAAGCATGGATACGCCCTTGGCAGCAGCAGGCCGTCTTGCGCAACGCTTTCCAGCGCCAATCCATCCGGGTGAAGCGAACAGACTGCCCCTTAATTTCACGGGACGACACGCGGGCCATGCAAATGTCGTCTTCTTACAAGCGCCGAACGCAAGAAATGGCTAGGCAGCATCCGCGACCCGAAGGGCTCGATGCGTTTGTCGCAACGAGACCTCTACTCAAACAGGGCGGCCAACCTTCTGGTTCGGGCCGCCCTTTTTTTGTATTTCGGCAATTCGACAAGAAATTGAGACTCTGTTCTTGTGGCGATTGCCAGTGTTGCCGGAACCAGCTTCGTCGTCCGGCTGTTTTTCGCTCGGGCGATATATGCGCTATCCTGACCTTCCGTCCGTATCGAAAGGCTGGTGCGATGGCTGGATAACGGTCAGGATGAGTGGGCTGTTGATGGGGAAGCGGCAATGAAGAGGGAAAATCCTGGCATCGGGGAGCTGACCCCGCCCAGCCGTTTCGAGATCGACTATCTCGCGCCCGAAGGCGACGTGGCGCAATTCGTGACCACTTTCTATCACTTCCGCTGCGACGATTCGCTCATCCGCGATATCCAGCCCGCGGCCATTGGCCACCTCTCGCTGTTCCCGCGCGGAAAGGGGCGCATGAGTCTTCCGGACGGCGAATATGACTGGTCGCACGAGGTTAACTTGCTGACGCCGCTCGCGTGCGCCTTGCACATCGAAGTGGAAGGGCCGTTCCATGCCATCGGTGCGGCGCTCACACCACTTGGTTGGGCCGCGCTGACGGGCCTTCATGCGCAAGAGCATGCGAATCGGCTATATAATGCCGCTGACTGGCTTCCCCCGCAGATTGCCGAGCGCGGCAAGGAGCTGTGCCGGGGGTATCGCGACGGGGAGCTCACCGCAGAGGAGATGGTCGAGGATATCGCGGCCCTGATCCTCGCCCACGCGAAGCTGCCACGCTCGCCGCACCTCGAACTGATTGCCGAGGTCGGGCGCTGGCTTTCGCAGAGTCTGCTTCCCGATATCGAGGATCTCTACGCGGCCAGCAGTTTCTCCCGCCGACAGACACAGCGGCTGGTGCAGCAGTATTACGGCGTATCGCCCGTCGCCCTGCGCCGGAAATACCGCGCGCTGCGCGCTGCCGCTGCGTTCTCGAAACCCCAGTTGGCACCTGAGGAAGCGGCGATGATCGAGGATACCTTCTACGACCAGCCGCACATGATCCACGAAATCCGCGAGTTCGTGGGCCGCACCCCGGCGCGCCTTGCAGACAGCGATGCGCCGTACCTGCGCGAATTGATCGACGCGAAGAACCTGCGCGAATTGGGCTGAGCTCTCCGGGCATAATTGCTAACGACTCGCAACAGGCGGAAATGGGTTGATTCCGGCTGATTTACGCATAGGTGGCCAATTGGAACAAATTGGTCTGATTAAGCTATTGCGCCCAAAATGAGATTGTCGAATCTTGCAGATTACGCCGTCGTCACGATGAGCCAGGCCGCGCGCCATTGTGGCGGCGGGCGCACGTCTGCGGCGGAACTGGCCGAGGAAACCGGCCTGCCCGCGCCCACGGTGCAGAAAGTGGTCAGCAAGTTGACGGCAGCGGGCCTGTTGCGGTCGGCAAGGGGCGCGGGCGGCGGATTGCAGCTGGCCAGGCCGGCGGCGGCGATCAGCCTGGCCGATATCGTCGAGGCGGTGGAGGGGCCGATCGCGCTCACCTCCTGCGTCGACGAAGGGCGGCACGATTGCGCGCTCGAAGGCACCTGCGCGGTCCAGCCGCACTGGCCGATCGTGAACAATGCTTTGCGCGGCGCGCTGGCGGATATCTCGCTGGTGCAGCTGGCAAGAACGGAAGAAATGGCATGAACGAACAAGTCGACATCAAAGACCGCCCAGAAATGGACCGGGAAGCGCGCGAAGCCGCCGAGAAGGCTGCCGAGTACGAACACGGCTGGTCCTCCGACATCGAGACCGAGTTTGCGGAGAAGGGTCTCACCGAGGATACCGTCCGCTTCATCTCGGCCAAGAAGGGTGAGCCGGAATGGATGCTCGACTGGCGGCTGAAGGCTTTCCGCATCTGGCAGGAGATGGAGGAGCCGAACTGGGCCAAGCTCGGCTACCCCGAAATCGATTACCAGGATGCCTATTACTACGCCGCTCCGAAGAAGAAGGAGCAGCTCGAATCGCTCGACGAGCTCGATCCCGAGATCAAGTCCGTCTACGACAAGCTGGGCATCCCGATTGCGGAGCAGGAAGTGCTCGCCGGGGTGAAGGGCGCGCGCAAGGTGGCCGTCGATGCCGTGTTCGACTCGGTCAGCGTCGCCACCACCTTCCGCAAGGAACTGGAATCCGCGGGCGTCATCTTCCTCTCGATTTCCGAGGCGCTGAAGAAGCACCCGGACCTCGTGAAGAAGTGGCTCGGCAAGGTCGTGCCGCAGCGCGACAACTATTTCGCGTGTCTCAACGCTGCGGTCTTTTCTGATGGCACCTTCGTCTACGTTCCCGAGGGCGTGCGCTGCCCGATGGAGCTTTCCACCTATTTCCGCATCAATGCCGAGAATACCGGCCAGTTCGAACGCACGCTGATCGTTGCCGAAAAGGGCAGCTATGTCAGCTACCTTGAAGGCTGCACCGCGCCCATGCGCGACGAGAACCAGCTGCACGCCGCCGTGGTGGAGCTTGTCGCGATGGAAGATGCCGAGATCAAGTATTCCACCGTGCAGAACTGGTATCCCGGCAATTCCGAAGGCGTCGGCGGGATCTACAACTTCGTTACCAAGCGCGGCCTGTGCCAGGGCGATCGCTCCAAGATTTCGTGGACGCAGGTGGAAACCGGCTCTGCGGTGACGTGGAAGTATCCGTCTTGCGTGCTGAATGGCGAGAATTCCGTGGGTGAGTTCTACTCGGTGGCGGTTACAAATAACCACCAGCAGGCCGACACGGGAACCAAAATGGTTCACAACGGCAAGGGCTCGCGCTCCACGATCATTTCCAAGGGCATCAGCGCGGGCAAATCGAACAACACCTATCGCGGGCTCGTTCGCGTGGCGGCCAATGCCGACGGCGTGCGCAACCGCACCGAGTGCGACAGCCTGCTGCTGGGCGACCAGTGCGGCGCGCACACCGTGCCCTACATCGAGGTGAAGAATCCCAGTGCCCAGATCGAGCACGAGGCCACCACCAGCAAGATCAGCGACGACCAACTGTTCTACGCCATGCAGCGCGGCCTGGACGAGGAAGAGGCCGTGGCCCTGATCGTCAACGGTTTCGCCAAGGAAGTGCTGAAGGAACTGCCGATGGAATTCGCCGTCGAAGCGCAGAAGCTGCTGGCGATCTCGCTTGAGGGGAGCGTGGGGTGAGCCGCGCAGTCGATCAAGAATTTGACCAGTTCATTAGGAATCTCAAGGTTTCGCGGGAGATGACCGAGCGGCAAGAGCGGTTCTTTACGCAAGAATATGAGGCAGAAAAGCAACGTGCGAGTAGGGGCGCGGCGCTCAGGCGACTGAAAGATGTCAAAGAATTCTGGGGTCTGATGATGCTGCTTCTTCCACGCCCCGTTACGAGGCCGGTAATCGCGAAGGAATTCAGTTGGCTGTACGATATCGACTGGCACTTTGACTCCTTCGAGAGTGGGCTTCGAGAACACTCAAAGCGTGTTCCTGCGGCAGTGCTCGAAAAGCTCTTCGCCGGATCAGCGAAGGCTCGAGAACTATTTCATCAAGATTCAAGCGAGGCTGCCCAGGAACTTATGGCCGAGATTTGGAACACAAGTTGGACAAGAAAGGCTGACTTGCAGCGATTGTCGGAACTACTCAATGACTGACCGCAAGAAACTCCAGCTCCGCGACCCTTCGGAAACCACCGAAGCCCCTGCGCTTAAGAAGCGTGGGCGCGGTTGGGAAATTTCCGAGAAGCGGCTCGACGCGCTGCACGACCAGGCGCGCGACATGAAGCGCCATGCCTCCGAAGCGCACAAGGCGCTGGCCGAGCGATTCGCCAAGGCGGACCTTGGCAAGTATACTTTCAAGCGGTTCGCCGTGGTCGGCAGTGCGATTGTCGATTTCAATTGCCACAACCTCGGCATGGCCATCGTGATCGACGAGGAAGGCGACGACCCGGCATTGAATCGCCGCCGCGACAAGTCGCTGGACGCGGTCGGCGTGAAGGTGATGCACCTCAAGGCCACCGACATTCTCGAGAACATGGACGACGTGCTGAAGCGCATCACCGCCGGAATGCGCCAGCGCATCGCCGACAAGGGCGAAGCGCGCCGCCGCCACGAAGCCGAAAACCCCCGGCAGACCAAGCCGCGCTACGACCGCGCGGGCAACGGTCCGCCGCGCAGGGACCGGGGCGACAGGTGAGCCATGAGTGCGGCCATCGAGAAACTCGTAGCGCTGGCGCAGGGCCAGGGCATGACCGGAAAGCTGGTCCACTGGTCGAAAGCCGACGTGTGGACTTTCGAGGGCGAAATGCCCGCAGACATCATGCTGGCCGGCACGGCCGACCCGGCGCTGGACTATTTCTGGCAAGCGGCGAACGGGCCGCACCGGGCAGACAAGGGATTTATCGACGGCGCGGCCAAGGTCGCGATCTCGTTCGACAGACAGGAAAATGACGATGCTGAAAATTGAAAACCTCCACGCCGAGATTGACGGCAAGGAAATCTTGAAGGGCCTCTCGCTCGAAGTGGACGCGGGCGAAGTCCACGCCATCATGGGGCCGAACGGCGCTGGTAAGTCCACGCTCGCCTACGTGCTTGGCGGTCGTCCGGGCTACGAAGTCACGCAAGGCTCCGTTACGTTCGACGGCGAGGACCTGATGGACATGGAGCCGCACGAACGCGCGGCGGCAGGCATGTTCCTGGGCTTCCAATACCCGGTCGAGATTCCCGGCGTCTCCAACGTGCAATTCCTGCGCGAAGCTCTGAATTCGCAGCGCAAGGCGCGTGGGCAAGAACCGCTGACCGGCGGCGAATTCCTGAAGCTCGCCAAGGAAAAGGCCGGGCTGCTGAAGCTCGACATGGAAATGCTCAAGCGAAACGTGAACGTCGGCTTCTCCGGCGGTGAGAAGAAGCGCAACGAGATGGTGCAGATGGGCATCCTCGATCCTGCCTTCGCCGTCCTCGACGAGACCGATTCCGGCCTCGACATCGACGCGTTGAAAGTGGTGGGCGAAGGCATCAACGCCATCATGCGCAAGCCGGACAAGGCCGTGCTGCTGATCACCCACTACCAGCGCCTGCTCGACTACGTGCAGCCCGATTTCGTGCACATCCTTTCCGCCGGCCGCATCGTGAAGACGGGCGGAGCGGACCTCGCGAAGAAGCTGGAGGACGAGGGCTATGACGAGGTGATGGCGGCATGACGGATCTGCCGACAACCAGAGACGAAGCCTGGCGCTATTCCGATATCGCCGCAGTCGAGAAACTGGGCGCGGCGGCGCTCGATCAGTGGAAAGAGATCACTCTCGCCGCTGGCGAGACAAAGCGCCACTGCATGATCGTGGGCGGCGACGCGCCCGAACTGCACCGCATCCGCATCAAGGCGGGTGAAGGCGCGCGGGCAGAGTTGTTCGTCGTCATCGTGGGCAATGACTACGCCCGCGTCGAAGTGGAAACCGAGCTTGCCGAAGGTGCGCATTTCGAATTCGGCGGCGTCACCATTGGCGGCGGCGATGCCGTGCGTGAATTCGTGACCCGCACGACGCACGACCTGCCCGAAGCCACGTCCAACCAGGTCGTGCGCGCCGTCCATTGGGGCGAGGCGACGGGCAATTTCCTCGGCGCGATCAACGTGGGCCGGGGTGGCCAGCGGACCGACGCGGCACAGGATTTCAAGGCCTTGGTGCTGGAAAAGGGTGCCATCGCCAATGCCAAGCCGGAACTGGAAATCTTTGCCGACGATGTGAAATGCGCTCACGGCGCCGCCATCGGCCAGATGGACGAGATGGCGCGCTATTACATGGCCAGCCGCGGTATTTCGCCAGACCTCGCCAAGAAGCTGCTGGTGCGCGCTTTCATCGCCGATGCGCTTGCCGCGCTGGAAGATGAAGGCGAGGCCGAGCGTTTGCTGGAAGCGGCGCTCGATGTTCTGGACGATGCAGGAGACCGCATCGCATGAGCCTGATTGACGCTGCCACGAAGTCCCGCAAGACCGATTTCCCCGGCATGGTCACTGCCGATGGCCAGCCGTGGCACTACCTCGACTCCGCCGCGACGGCGCAGAAGCCGCAGGTGGTGATCGACGCGGTGTCGCGCGCGCTGGGTGCCGACTACGCAACGGTCCATCGCGGCGTCTATTCGCGCTCCGCCGAGATGACGCTGGGTTACGAGGCAGCGCGTCGCCGGGTTGCGGAATTCATTGGTGGGAAGGAGGACGAGATCGTCTTCACCCGCGGCGCGACCGAGGCGATCAACCTGCTCGCTTACAGTTACCCTGAAAAGGGTCGCGTGCTGCTGAGCGAGCTGGAGCACCACTCCAACATCGTGCCGTGGCAGTTAGCCGGGTGGCAGGTGGACGTGTGCCCGATCACGGACGACGGACGGATCGACCTCGATGCTGCCGAGGCCATGCTGACGCGCGAGCATACGATGGTTGCTTTCGCCCACGTTTCCAACGTGCTGGGCAGCGTAGTGGACGGAAAACGCGCCGCCGACCTTGCGCATGCCGTGGGCGCGAAGCTGCTGCTCGACGGCTGCCAGGCGGTGCCCCGCGTGCCGGTAGACGTGACCGCACTCGATTGCGACTTCTACGCCTTTTCCTCGCACAAGCTCTACGGCCCGACCGGGATCGGTGCGTTGTGGGGCCGGGCGGATCTGCTTGCCACCATGGCCCCCTGGCAGGGCGGCGGGGCGATGATCGACAAGGTGACTTTCGAAAAGACCACCTATGCCCCCGCGCCCCAGCGGTTCGAGGCGGGCACGCCTGCCATCGTCGAGGCAATCGGCTTTGCGGCCGCCTGCGAATACGTGGCGGAGCTCGGCCTCGAAGCGATCCATGCCCACGAAGCGGAACTCGTGCGCCAGACTCGTGAGGCCCTTCGCGGCATGAACGACGTGACGCTTTACGGGCCGGACGACAGCGCCGGGATCGTCAGTTTCATGATGGACGGGGTTCACCCGCACGATCTGGGCACCATATTGGATGAAGAGAACGTGGCCATTCGCGCAGGCCATCACTGCGCGCAGCCGCTGATGGAGAAGCTGGGCATTCCCGCCACCGCGCGTGCCAGCTTCGGGATCTACTCCGACGAGGAAGACGTCGCCGCGCTGATCCGCGGCATCGAACGCACCAAGAGGATTTTCGGCTGATGTCAAATCACGAAGACATGACCCAGAACGACGACAAGGATTTCGTGGCAGCGCCCTCGCCCACCGAGAACGTGGTCGAGAAGCCGCCGCGTGCCCGTGTGTCCGACGCGCCCTTGCCCGAAGAGGAAACTGCTGGCGAAAAGCTGGAGCGCAAGCGCGACTATCTGGAAGGCTTCTTGCAAAAGAAACCCGAGGGCGTGCCCGCGGGCGAGCCGGGCGGCGAACTGCACCAGTCGGTGATCGATGCGCTGAAGGACATCTACGATCCCGAAATCCCGGTGAACATCTATGACCTTGGCTTGATCTATAATGTCGAGGTCGCGGAAGATGCTGACGTGAAAGTCACCATGACGCTCACCACGCCGCACTGTCCTGTCGCCGAGACCATGCCCAACGAAATCGAGATGCGCGTGATGGGCCTTCCCGGCGTGCGCGATGCCGAGGTCGTGGTGAAGTGGGATCCGCCGTGGGACCCCTCCAAGATGAGCGACGAAGCCCGTCTTGAACTGGGGATGCTGTGATGACCGAAACCAAGACCCGCCCCGCCCCGAAAGCCGCCGTCGTGCTGACGCCCGCTGCCGAGCAGCGCGTGGCCGATCTGATGGCGAAAGCGCCCGAAGATGCGATCGGTGTGAAGCTTTCAACTCCGCGCCGCGGATGCTCGGGCCTCGCCTATTCGGTCGACTACGTGACCGAGGAACAGGCGTTCGACGAGAAGATCGAGACGCCCGGCGGCATTTTCTACATCGACGGTGCCAGCGTGCTCTACCTGGTAGGCAGCACGATGGACTGGGTGGAGGACGACTTCACCGCCGGTTTCGTGTTCGAGAACCCCAACGCCAAGGGTGCCTGCGGCTGCGGCGAAAGCTTCATGGTTTGAGGCTTTTCGCCGGCCAAGAAGTCCGTAAGGCTCAGGCCTCGCCGGTTTCCTCGGCGATGAATTCCAGCAAAGCCTGGTCGTATTCGTCCACTTCGCCGCTCCGGGCGATCTGGGCGTCGAGCCAGTCCTGTTCGTAACCCGTAACCTCGGCTTCAGCGGCCACCTGCTCTGCACGGTCGGGGGTGGCTTCCTTCTTGCCGAAAACCACGCCAAAGGCGTTGGGCGCCTGCTTTGCCATGCGGCCCATGAAGCGGCCCATATTCGCCTTGTTGTCGGCCACGAAGGCTTCCAGCTCCAGCATCCGCTCGCGGCTGATCTGGCCGCTGGTATGGGCAAAACCCATCAGGTAGTTGCCGACGCACTGCACGAACAACCGCTTGAATTCCGGAGCGTTGTCGTTGCCGGCCACAGCGTCCTTGATGCGGAACATGACTTCGGCTTCTCGGCGGCTGACCGCTGCGGGACGATCGCTGGCTTGGCCGAAGATCACGCGGCGCATGATGCGGCACTCAGCCTGGCTGACGTGGGTGTCGGACAGTTCGCCGCCGCAGCGGGTCGGGCCGGTGCCTTCCAGCACTTCGCGTTCCATGACGCCGAGCACATAGCTCTTCAGCGTTTCGGGCACGTTCTGCGCGCGCTCGATGATGGAGGTCAGCAGTTCAAGCTCGGTCATGGAGCAGACGGCACCGTCGGCTTCCACCTGTGCGATCAGCCATTCGGCTTCCTCGGCGCTGGCGAAACCGCGCGGATCGGTGCCGTTCAGCACATAGTTGCGGATCGCCTCCACGAAGAAGTCGGACCATTCGCGCGAGGGATCGTCGATGGCGTGCTGCGTGGCGAAGACCATTTCGGCTTCCTCGCGGCTCATCCGGCCATCGCCCCAGCCTTCGCGGCGCAGGGCCATCACTTCTTCCGAACTGATCGTGCGATCGGCAGCGGCGTTCCGGGCGATCTCGGCGAATTCAAAACTCATCGGGGCAAATCCTCCTGTGCGGTGAAGGTCATGCCGCAACAGGCTTAAATTCGCGTTACCGAGGCCCGAAGTGGCCCCTCAGCGCCGCCGTGAAAGCGCCTGGATGCAGGCGAGGCGGTCGACCGCTGCCCCGTCGCTGGAGCGTCGCGCTTCCACCCAGGTCGCCACCGGCTCCGCGCCGAGCGACAAGGGATAGAGGTAGAAGTCGAGCACGCAGGCTTCGCCCCGGAACTGCAGCTTGCGCATGTCGCCCTCCGGCGTGTCCAGTCGTGGCTGGCCGAAGCGCGAGACGAGCGTGGAGGCAGGCTCGCGGATAAGTCCCGCCAGCCCCGGCCCTTCCATGATTTCCGGCATCCGGAAGCCCGAAGTGGGCGGCGGTACAGACACGGGATCGGTCGGCGGAACCTGCCTCGGGTCGACCGTGATCGGCGGCGGAGCAGGTGCCTGTTGCCGAGGCGCGGAAACACAGGCGGAAAGGGTGGCGGCCAGCAGGAGAGCGGCACTCAGGCGCATAGGAGGCGACTTTCTACGGATTGGACCGATTGCGGGAATTGCGATGGACGAGGTGGGTTGCCGATGCCGCCCCCAGCACCGGCGCGAGGAAATTGGCAAACGGCACGGCCAGCATGGCCGCGATTACGCCGCCCAGCAGGAAACGCTGCATGCGGCTGACCGGCGCGCAGTCGCCAGCGGCGTGGCAATGGCGCAGCCAGACCATGTCCTGCAACTCGCGCCCCAGCAGCACGGCGTTCACCAGCAGGAACAGGGCGAAAGTGCCGGCGCCGGTGAATAGCAGGACCAGCGCGAACGGCAGCGCAACGAGGTTCGCCAGCAGGGCGCGCCCGGCGGCGGAGAGGGCGTTGCGCAACTGCTCTGCGAAAGGCAGGTCGCGCGCCATCTCGGCCTGCTGCGGATAGTGCCGGGCTTCCACCGCCTGCACCACCTCGTCGGCGTAGAACTGGATCACTGCCATGGCGACGATGCGCCAGGTGAGCCACAGGCCGATCACCGCCAGCAGCGCGGAAACGGCACCGCGCACCGCGCCCGCCCCTGCAAACAGGCCGTCCTCCAGCCCGCCCCAGGCCAGCAGCCAGTCGAGCGCGAACCAACCGCATGTGGCAACGACAAGGAACACGACGATCGTCACGCCCAGGCTCTTCAGCAGGATGCGCAGCACCGCGCCGTCCGCGATCTGGCGAAGGCCCAGTGCCAGGGAAGTTGCAAGTGAACCCATCAATCCTTGCGATTGCGCGCCCTATCGGCCAAGTCAACGCCGCGTGGCGCGCCCGCACCGGAAAACGCGCCGTAGATTGTTCAGGAGAATGCATGACTGCCCCCCGTTACGACGTAATTGCCATCGGTAACGCCATTGTCGACGTGATGGCCCCCGCTTCGGACGAACTGGTGGAGGAGCTGGGCATGACCAAGGGCGGCATGACGCTGGTTGATGCCGACCAGGCGAAGGAACTCTACGACGCGATGGGCCCGGCGAAGGAAATCTCGGGCGGTTCGGCGGCCAATACGCTGGCGGGCCTTTCCGGCATGGGCGCGCAGTGCGCTTTCGTGGGGCAGGTGGCGGACGACCAGCTGGGCAACGTCTTCGCGCACGACATTCGCGCCGTGGGCATCGACTTCGACGTGCCCGCCCGCGAGGGCGAACCGCCGACCGCGCGCTGCCTCATCTTCGTGACGCCCGACGGGCAGCGCACGATGAACACCTTCCTCGGCGCAACGCAGTTCCTGCCAGCGGGCGCGCTGAACGAGGAAGCCATCGGCGGTGCGGAGATTCTCTATCTCGAGGGCTACCTGTGGGATCCGGAAGAGCCGCGCAAGGCCATGCGCTCTGCCATCGCGACGGCAAAGCAGGCGGGCCGCAAGGTGGCCTTCACCCTGTCCGACGCTTTCGTGATCGAACGCTACGGCGATGATTTCCGCGCACTGATCGACGATGGCCTGATCGACATCCTCTTTGCCAACGAGGTGGAACTGGGCGCACTGACGGGCGAGAAGGATTTCGACGCGGGGATCGACGCGCTGAAGGACAAGGTGCCCACGCTAGTCGTGACCCGCAGCGAGAAGGGCGCGGTCTGCGCGACCGGCGGCGAGTTCTACAAGGTGGCAGCAGAGCCGATCGACAAGGTGGTGGACACCACCGGCGCGGGCGACCTGTTCGCTGCGGGCTTCCTGTTCGGCCACGTGCGCGGCGAGGAACCGAACCGCTGCCTGAAGCGCGGCGCCATCGCAGCGGCCGAGATCATCAGCCACTACGGCGCACGACCGGAAACGGACCTTGCGAAACTGATGGCCGAAAAGCTCGGCTGAGCGGGCGGCGGCGACTTTAGTTGATGAAACACATGCTAGGCGCGGGGTTTCGCCTGCTTCCATAGGCGTGCCTTTTTCGCGCGTTCGGAAGGACGCGGTCTGGAGGGGAGCGGACGGCGAGAAAGAGCGGACCCGGCTGTGTCAGGCCAGTCCGTTGTAGGAAAGGTGCGGCCTTTCTAGTCCGAGCCGATGGTGTTGAGGGCGGCGGCAAAAACGCTTTGGGTTACCAACGTTTACTAGTGCGACTACGCCTTGCGACAGAACGAGTGTGTGTTAGCATTTGCTATGAGAAACTTTGACTCAATGAGCAGGCCGTTTTGGGCACTGGCTATCGTTGCATTGGTCTTAGTGGGCGCAAGCCAGTGGGTGTCGAGGACAGGAACTTGGGAAAACGGTGCGACCGGGGATGATGGCGCAATCATGGCGCTTGGAATGCAGTCGCAGATAGATTTGATGCGCGAGGTCGCTTCTGACAACGGCTGGACAGTAGATTGCGAGGGAACCTCCGGCAGTATGACTGTCCTGCGAATGACGCCGGGCTTTCTGCCGTGGAAGTCATCCAATGACGCGGTCTGGAAAGAACTTTCGCCTGTCGCCACAGCACTTTCATCGGTGCCGAGAAGCGCTGAACCAGCGGGCTGCGATCTCTCGTCCAGTTTTTACGAAGGGAATTGGATCGAGGTCGACGAGAAGCAAATTATCGGTGTTGGCCCACGCAATGAAATGGAACCGATGATCGCCATTGCGGAATCGTGCGAAGCCAAAGGCGTGCGGCTCACGGATGGTCCACCAGCACGGCAAGATATCTACGCGGGAGACATTCCGAGCGATTGGGTTGGAGTGCAAATCGATCCGAGACTAAATCCTGCAACCGGTCCTTTCGAATGCCTCATGATTCTCACTAATCGCGAGTTTAATTCCTAGGATTTGGCAAGACAGGAATCTGGGTCGCTTCTTGGCAATTAACCCAACACCGTTGAAGGCGCCCTACCCCCTTACCCCTCGCGCGCGATCTCGCGCCAGCCGATATCGCTGCGGTAAAACCCGCTGGGGAAGTCCACCTTTTCCACCGCGGCATAGGCAGCGGCCTGTGCGGCGCGGGTATCTGCGCCGGTGGCGGTGACGTTCAGCACGCGCCCGCCGTTTGCCACCAGCGTCTCGCCATCCATTTTCGTGCCCGCGTGGAAGACCTTGGCGCCCTCCCCCTCGGCATCGTCCAGCACGATTGCCCCGCCCTTCTCCGGCGTGCCGGGATAGCCCTTCGCCGCCATCACCACGGTCATCGCGGTATCCTCGGCAAAGGTGGGTTCCGGCAGCGCGGCGAGCGTGCCGCTCGCGCAGGCAAGCGTGTATTCGGCAAGGTCGCTTTCCAGCCGCATCATCAGCACCTGGCATTCCGGATCGCCGAAGCGGCAGTTGTATTCCACCAGCTTCACGCCCTCGCCCGTCAGCATCAGGCCCGCATAGAGCACGCCGACATAGGGTGTGCCGTCCTTGCGCATCTGCCGCACGGTGGGGAAAACGATCCGCTCCAGCGTCTCGGCCACCAGTTCCTCCGTCAGAACGCGCGCCGGGCTGTAGGCGCCCATGCCGCCGGTGTTGGGGCCGGTGTCGCCCTCGCCCACGCGCTTGTGATCCTGCGCGGTGCCGAAGGGGATCACGGTCTCGCCGTCGGTCAGGGCGAAGAAGCTGGCTTCCTCGCCTTCCATGAATTCCTCGATCACCACTTCCGCGCCTGCGGACCCGAAAGCGCCGCCGAACATGTCCTCCAGCGCTTCGTGTGCGTGTTCCTCGCTCTCGGCGATCACCACGCCCTTGCCCGCCGCGAGGCCATCGGCCTTCAGCACGAAGGGCGGGGAGAAGGTGGAAAGCGCCTGCTTCGCCTGCTCCAGCGAGGTGCAGTGGACATAGCCCGCGGTGGGAATGTTCGCCCGGTCGCACAGCGCCTTGGTGAAGTTCTTGCTGCCTTCCAGCTGCGCGGCGGCTTTCGACGGGCCGAACACGGCGATGTCGGCGGCGCGCAGGGAATCGGCAAGGCCATCGACCAGCGGTGCCTCCGGTCCGATCACGACGAGACCGATCTTGTTTTCCGAGCAGAAGGCCGCGACCGCGCCGTGGTCCTTCTCGTCCAGCGTCACCAACTCTGCGCATTCGGCAATGCCGGGATTTCCGGGCGCGGCGAATAGCTTGCCGCCCTCTTTTGCGATCGCTGCGGATTGCGCCAGCTTCCAGCACAGGGCATGTTCACGGCCGCCTCCGCCCAGCACAAGGATATTCATGGCCGCCAACACTCCCTACGACGATACAGGTGACGACAGGCTCCTAGCGACCAGCGAGGCGGGGGACAATTCCGCACCGCTGACGATCACCGAGATTTCGCAGGCGCTGAAGCGCACGGTGGAGGATCGTTTCGGCTACGTGCGGCTGCGCGGTGAGCTATCGGGCGTGAAGCGGGCGGCCTCGGGCCATCTCTACCTCGCGCTGAAGGACGAGAAGGCGGTGCTCGACGGCGTGATGTGGCGCAGCGCCGTGCCGCGCCTGGCGTTCCAGCCCGAGGACGGGATCGAGGTGGTCGCGACCGGCAAGCTGACCACCTATCCGGGGCGCAGCAAGTACCAGATCGTGATCGAGCGGATGGAGATCGCGGGCGAAGGCGCGCTGCTGGCGCTGCTGGAAAAGACCAAGGCGCGGCTGGAGGCCGAGGGATTGTTCGACCCTGCCCGCAAGCGCGCCCTGCCCTTCGCCCCGCGCATAATCGGCGTCGTGACGTCGCCCACGGGCGCGGTGATCCGCGATATCCTGCACCGGCTGGAGGATCGCTTCCCCACCCGCGTTATCGTGTGGCCCGTGCTGGTGCAGGGCGACGGTGCGGCAAAGCAGGTCGCCAATGCGGTTCGCGGATTTGGCGCGCTTGAACCGGATGGGTCTGTTCCGAGGCCGGACCTGTTGATCGTGGCGCGCGGGGGCGGCTCCATCGAGGACCTGTGGAGTTTCAACGAGGAGATCGTCGTTCGCGCCGTGGCCGAATCGCCGATCCCCGTGATCAGCGCGGTGGGGCACGAAACCGACACGACCCTGTGCGACTATGCCGCAGACCGCCGCGCGCCCACGCCCACCGCCGCTGCCGAGATCGCCGTGCCGGTGCTGCGCGAACTGGAAGCGACGATAGACGACCTCGCCCTGCGCCAGCGCAAGTGCGCGCTGCGCCCGGTGCAGCTTGGCCGCGAACGCTTGGCCGCGCGGGCGGACCGGCTGCCCAGGCTGGAGCAATTGCTGCAACCCCATGCGCAGCGGCTGGACGAGTTTGGCGAACGCCTGCGCCGCGGGCTGGTGGACCGGGCGGCGAAGGGCCGCGAGAAGCTCGCCGACCTGCGCCTCTCGCCCGCGATCCTGCGCGGTGCCTTGCGCGATTCGCGCCAGCGGCTCGCTTCCGCGCGGCTCTCCCCTGCCCTTGTCACCCGTCCGATAGCTGAGCGCCGCGAACGCCTCGCGGCGCTGGAACGCTTGCGGCTCCAGCTCGACCCCAAGGCTCCGCTCAAGCGCGGCTATGCGCTGGTGAGCGCGGAGGGGCATCCGGTGGTGAAATCGCAGGCGGTGGCCGCCGCGCAGCCGCTGCTGACGCTGGAATTCGCCGACGGCTCGCTGCAGGTGGTGCCCGGCTCCGCGCCGAAGAAGACGCCCAAGCGCCCGAAGGAAGCGCCCGAGAGCGGTCAACCGAAACTGCTGTAAATTGCGCCGACAGGCTCCACGCACTACATAGGCAACCATGTTGATGTCATCATCCGATAAAGCCGCCACCCTGATGTACGGCCCCAACGGCTTTCGCGTCGTGAAACCCGGCCACTTCGTGGTCTGCGCGATGAGCGGCGTGCCCGTCCCGCTGGAGGAACTGCGCTACTGGAGCGTGGAGCGGCAGGAAGCCTATGCCAGCGCGGAATTTTCCACGCGCCGCGCGCTTGAGGACCTGTGATCAAGGCCCCGCGGTTTCCTTCCACCATTGCCTGCGCGCTGGCCCTCGCCGGTTGCGCATCGCAGCCCGCCCATGCCGGTGACGAGCCTACGCAGGCCGAGAATATTGTCAGTGCCAGCGCCCCTGCTGCCCCTGCGGCTGATCCCGCCGTGCAGGACGATTTCTCCTACGCCGGGGAACTGACGCAGGGCGGCTGGATCCGCGGGAAGGCCCCCAGCGGCGCGGTATCCGCCACGCTGGGCGAGACGCCGGTGAAGCTGGACGCCCAAGGCAGGTTCTTCGCCGCGTTCGACCGGGATGCCGGAACGTCGGAAATGCTGGTCGCCACCATGGCCGATGGCTCCATCGTGACCGAGGAACTGGCCGTCTCCCCGCGCGACTGGGAAATCGAGCGCGTCAACGTGGCGCGCCGTGCAGGCGGCTCGAGCGAGAGCTTCATGCGCCGCCGCCAGCCAGAACTCGACGCCATCTGGGATGCGCGCACCGCCGATTCGCCTGTCGACGGGTGGAAAGAGGATTTCATCTGGCCGCTGACCGGTCGCATCTCGGGCCGTTTCGGATCGCAGCGCATCTATCGCGGCGAACCGGGCAGCTACCATTCGGGTATCGATATCGCGACGGGCGGCAGCGGCAACCCCTTCGTGGCGCCAGCCAGCGGCGTGGTGACGCTCGCGGTGGAGGGCTTCAGCCTCGAGGGCAATCTCCTCATCATCGACCACGGAGCGGGCCTCAACAGTGCGTTCCTGCACCTGTCGGACATCGCCGTGGAGGAAGGCGACCGGGTGGAGCAGGGGCAGATGCTGGGCCGTATCGGTTCCTCCGGCCGAGCGACGGGGCCGCACCTGCACTGGAGCCTGAAATGGCATCTCACCCGCCTCGACCCCATCCTGTTCACCGGCCCCATGCCCTGATCGCGGCTGGCCGGGCGTGAAGAGAAGCCGCGTCGCAGCAGCCCTGCTACTTGTCCTGGGAACAGCGCCAGGCACGCTGGTCCGAACCTCGACGCCAATCGAAAACGCGGGCCCCTTGCTGGCCGAGCCCCTGACGATTCCGCAATCGGCGGAGCAAAGCGGCGTCGTGGTCGAGGCCTTGTGGGAGATCGAGGCGCGAGGCATCGGTTTCGGCGGCTTTTCGGCGTTGCTGTCCAGCGATGATGGGCTCCGCGCCTTCTCCGACCGGGGTTGGACGCTTGCCTTCGACGATCCTTCAAGGCCCCGACCGCAGTTTCGCCTGCACGAGATCGAAGTAGAGCCGGGATATGGCCTACGCTTCTTCGATATCGAATCGGCCGTCTCCGCGCCCCGCGGCGAATACTGGCTTGGCTTCGAAAACCATCACGGCCTGCAGCGCTTCACTGCGGCCGGTATCCCTGACGGGGTGCGTGACCTTGAAAAGGAGGTGAACTGGGCCGCGAACGCCGGCGCCGAAGGCATGTTGCGCATGCCCGATGGCCGTTTCGTGCTGTTTCCCGAATGGGCGGACGAGGGGCTGATCTTTTCCGGCGATCCCGTGGAAGGGGCGCGGTGGCAGACGTTCGAACTCGACTGGCCGGTGCGCGATCACGGCGTAACCGATGCAGCCCTGTTGCCCGACGGACGTGTGCTGGTCCTGCTGCGGGCAGTGGATATGACGCTCCCGCCGAAGTTTCGCACGGTGCTGGCTATCGGGGAGGGGGGCGCCATCGAGCCGGGAGCGCGATGGTCGCCCGAAGTGCTGGCGAACCTGGACGCCATCTTGCCGAGCGAGAATTACGAAGGAATGGCCGTTCAGGCGCGGCGCGGCGGACCATCGGCAATCTGGCTCATATCGGACGACAACTTTTCTGCCTTCCAGCGGACCTTGCTGGCAAGGATCAGCCTGCGTGACGCGCACGAAAAAGCGCGCGAGGAACCGTAACCCCGCGCGCTTTTGGGCGCGCTTTTCGCGATTTTCAGTGCTGGAAAGCGCCGATCAGGCGGCTTCGCTGGAAGCCATTGCCTTCTTCAGCTCGCGCTTCACTTTCAGCGCGTTGCCGGAAAGCTTGTCGTCGCGGGTCTTCAGCAGCCAGTTGTCGAGACCGCCGTTGTGCTCCACCGAGCGCAGGCCGTGGGTCGACACGCGGAACTTGAAGCTGCGATCCAGCTTCTCGCTGATCAGCGTGACGTTCTGCAGGTTCGGCAGGAAGACCTTCTTGGTCTTGTTGTTGGCGTGGCTGACATTGTGGCCGACCTGGCGGCCCTTGCCGGTAAGTTCGCAGATGCGCGACATGGCGAATTCTCTCGTTTACAACGGTTGTTCGAAACAGCTTTTAGGCTGGGAAAGGCGCGCGCATACAGGGGGGGTGGAGATTCGTCAAGCTTCGCGGTAGCCCTGCCGCATGGCGAAATGGTCCACTCCCGAACCGATGCGGCGCGCCCTGCAACTGGCGCACGAGGCGGCTGCGGCGGGCGAAGTGCCCGTCGGCGCGGTCGTGGTCAAGGAGGGCGTGGTGGTGGGCGAGGGCCACAACCTCACCCGCACCCATCACGATCCCACGGCCCACGCCGAGATGGTGGCGATTCGCGCGGCGGCGGAGAAGCTGGGCGACGAACGGCTGAGCGCCTGCGACCTCTACGTGACGCTGGAGCCGTGCCCGATGTGCGCGGGCGCGATCAGCCACGCGCGGATCGGGCGGCTCTACTACGGCGCGAGCGACCCCAAGGGCGGCGCGGTGGAACACGGGAGTAGGGTGTTCCAGCAGGTGCAGTGCCTGCACAGGCCGGAGGTCTACAGCGGGCTGGGCGAGGGCGAGGCGGCAGAATTGCTGCGGACGTTTTTTGGGGAGCGGCGTTAGATTCGTTGGAACGTCACCCCGGACTTGATCCGGGGTGACGCGAGAACCTAAAGCCCCCGCCAGATCCGCACCCGCTCGCCGTCCCCCGGCCCGAACCGCTGCCGGTCGCACGCGGTCGGCATGAAGTCCGCATCGTAGCACAGGCGCATTTCGCGCAGCCAGCCGCGTTCGTTGACGACGAGTCCTACGTCCTCGGCATCCCAGTAGGGATTAGCCTCGGCAAAGGTCGCGCGGATCGCCCCCGCCGTCAGGCCGTCGCGGCGGGAGAGGCGGTCGAAGTCGGGCCAGCGCAGGGAGTTCCACAGGATGCGGGTGACGCGCAGGTAGGTGTCCGGGTCGCGCGTCATGCAGGCGCCGTGCTTCTCCCACTGACGGGCGAGCAGCGACAGGTCCGGCGTCATGCACATGCTGGCGCGCACCTCAGCCGCACTCGGTTGGCGCGGCGCGGGGCACCATTGCGGCCAGCGGCCGGGTCCGCTTTCGGGCCACAGGCCGTGGACCACGAAGGCGAAACGCCCGGCCCGCCCGCCGCACTGGCGCGCGTGGCGCGGCTGCTCGTCGCGGAAGCGGCAGAATTCAGGGCTCCAGCTGAGTGCCAGCGTGTAGCCGGTGACGCGCGATTCGCGCACCGGGCCGTCGCGTTCGACCGGGGGGAGGGAGACGGGGCCGCTCGGCACGCGGCACTGGTAGGCTTGGGCGTGGGCGGTGGTCGCCATAAGGGTAAGCGCCAGTCCGGCGATGGCGCGAAAGCTATTCGAAAGCATCGGCTTCACGCCTTCCGCGCAGACTGAACCAGCGCTGAGCAGGCGGTATGAACAGAAGGCTGGCCCCAAGCAGCGAAGCGGCGATAAGGACGGGAGCCAGTGGATCGAGCACGCCGTAGACCCGCCAGCCGAACAACAGATCGGGAATTGTGGCAAGCGACAGGCCAACCATGACCCCGACGAGGATTCGCGCCAGTCGGCTAGCCCAGTACCAGATCAAGGCAACGGGAATACAGGCGATCGTCAGCTGGGCAAACGACCAGATGATGGCACTGTCTGGCGTCACCAGATGCGGTGGCAGCCAGTTCGCCAAGTCGATCATGACAAGATCGATTTCGCCAAGGTCGCGAACTAGTCTTGCAAACGCAGACGCGAGAAAAAGAGCGGCGAATAGACGAATGGGCCAGGGACGCGGGCCTTTGGCCAATGTCATTCTACAGTAAAGTCCAGTCCGATATCGGCAGCGGGCGCGCTTTGCGTCAGGCGGCCTACGGAGACGTAGTCCACGCCCGTCGCGGCCTTCGCCCTGATCGTGTCGAGATCGATGCCGCCGCTCGCCTCGGTCTTCGCGCGACCGGCAATCATGGCCACCGCTTCCCGCAGGATTTCGGGGCTCATGTTGTCGAGCAGGATATGGTCCGCCCCTGCGCTGAGTGCCGGTTCGATTTGGTCGAGCCGGTCGACTTCGCAGATGATGTTCGTGACGCCTGCATCGCGCGCGCGGCGCACCGCTTCGCCCACGTTTCCGGCAACGAGGATGTGGTTGTCCTTGATCATCGCTGCATCCCACAGGCCCATGCGGTGGTTGCTGCCGCCGCCCATGCGCACGGCGTATTTCTCGATGTGCCTGAGGCCGGGAATGGTCTTGCGGGTATCGAGCAGCGTGCAATCGGCGTTGCCTCCCCCATCTCTCATCGCATCGACATACTGGCGCACCAGCGTGGCGATGCCGGAGAGGTGCTGCACCGTGTTCAACGCGCTTCGCTCCGCTGTCAGCATGGCGCGCGCGTTACCGGACAGGCGCATCAGATCCGTGCCGGGTTGGACTTGCGCGCCTTCCTCCACCAGCAGGTCGATCGCCATGTCGGGATCGAGGTGTCGGAAGAAGGCAACGGCGATGGGCAGGCCCGCGACAGTGATCGCATCGCGGCTGTCCATCACGCCCTGGAAGCGTGCGTCCGCCGGGATGACGCTGGTGGCCGTCACGTCCACCCCGCCACCGGGCAGCCCTTCGCCAAGGTCTTCGGCGAGCGTTTCGCGGACGAATGCGTGAAGGTCGAAGCCTTCGATCTGGAAGTCGGTCATTAGCAGTCCCTGCATCGGTCGCGCAGCGACCGCAAGGGCGCAGCTTGCTGCGCGCCTGGCGAGGACGAACCCGCGGAGGCGGGTTCGCACTGCAAACTAATGCACGAACCGCGCTACCACATCCCTGTACGAGCGGCTGACTTTCACCTCGGCGCCGCTATCCAGCACGAGGAAGCATTCGCCGTTGGTGTGCGGCTTCACCTGTCGCACCTGGTCGAGATTGACGATGGTGGAGCGGTGGACGCGCTGGAAGTTCTTGGGGTCCAGCCGGCGTTCCAGGTCCTTCATCGTCTCGCGCAGGATCAGCGAGTTGTCGCCGGTGTAGATGCACATGTAGTCGCCGGCGGCCTCGATATGCTCGATGGTGTCGACATCGACGCGGAAGATCTGGCCGCGGTCCTTCACGTTGATCATCTTTTCGTAGCGGCCCGTGGCATCCTCGCCCTCGGAAATCGCCTCGAGGCTGTCGGGGCTGACTTCGGCCAGCACGTCCTTCAGCTTCTCCGCTTCCTCGGCGCTGCGCATTTCTGCCAGGCGCTGGCGTACGCGTTCCACGGTGTCGGCCAGCTTGTCCTCGTCCACCGGCTTCATCAGGTAGTTCACCGCGTTCGCCTCGAACGCGCGGATGGCGTGTTCCTGGTAGGCGGTGACGAAGACGAACAGCGGCGGATCGACGTCCATCACGCCTTTCACCACGGAAAACCCGTCGAACCCCGGCATCTGAATGTCGAGGAAGACGAGGTCGGGTTTCTGCGTCTTGATCGCGCGGATCGCTTCGCGCCCGTTGGCGCAGGTTTCGATCACCTCGATATCGGTGAAGGGTTCCAGGCGCAATTGCAGGCCCTGGATGGCCAGTTTTTCGTCATCGACGATGATTGTGCGGATGCTCATGCATTGGCTCCGGTTCGGGGGGCTGGGACGGTTTCACCGTCGCTTTCGTTAGGTTGTGCGTTCCCTGTTGCAGCCGGTGAGTGTGAAACACGCGAGGCGCGGGGAAGTTTCGCCCTGCCTTGCTGTTCCTGCTCTGCCTCCGCCGGTTCGAAGGGCAGTTCGATAATCACTGTAAAGCCGCCATCGGGCGGGGTTTCAATCTCGAAGCGACTGTTCTCGCCGTAAGCCTGGGCCAGCCTGTCGCGAATATTGGCAAGCCCCACGCCGGTGGACGAGGGCGTGTGCACCAGCGATTCGGCGTTGCGCTGTGCGCCCTGCAAGCCGGGGCCGGTGTCGGACACGATCATCCGCAGCATGTTGCCGATCACGTGGGCGGACAGGCTGATGCGCGCGCCTTCCTCCTGCGCGGAAACGCCGTACTTGATGGCGTTCTCGATCAGTGGCTGGAGCAGGAACGAGGGGATGCAGCCGCGCGCGGCGCGTTCGCCGATCTCGAAATCGGTGCGCAGCCGCTCCTCGAAACGCATTCGCTCGATATCGAGGTAGAGTTTCAGCGTCTCCACTTCCTGTGCCACCGTCACCTTTCCGCCCGGCGTGTTCACCAGCGTGTGCCGCAGGAAGCTGGACAGGCGGGTGAGCATGGCGTTGGCGGGCTTCGTCTCACCCAGCAGCACGAGGGTGGAGATGGAATTCAGCGTGTTGAACAGGAAGTGCGGGTTGAGCTGGTAACGCAGCATGGCCAGCTGCGCGCTGGTCGCCTGCGTTTCCAGCCGCTCGAGCCGGTCCGCCTGCTGTTCAACCTGCAGGAAGAAGTTGATGGCATAGTACAGCGCCGACCACGCGCCGAGCAGCGTCATGTCGATGTAGGCCACGCCCAGCATCAGCTGGAGAAAGCTCGATTCCGCGCCGCCCTGGTACACGTCGAGCGTCCAGGCGTTGATGAAAGCGGAAACGCCCACGGCCATCAGCAGCACCACGGCGGTGAAAGTCCAGGTGATCAACGGGCGGCGATTGATGAGGTTGGAATAGATCACGCTCAGGACGGTGCTGATGGAAAAGCCCGCGATGGCGGTGATTAGCACGGTGATGAGGAAGTCGAGCGGCCGTTCGTTGGCGATGGTGGTGGCGGAACGGAACACGAAAGCGCCGCCCCAACCCAGCAATTGCAGCCGCCAGAACGCCTTGTTCTTGTCGGCGAAGAAAGGCCGGGGGCTGATCGGCAGCATGTTCATGCCGCCCAATCTGGTATCGCCCGCGCCGCTTGCCATCGGCTGCCGTGCGGGATTTGTCTCCCGTGCAAGGCGGCTTGCCTCAGGAATCGCGCGCCTCTTCGATCGCTGCGCTCAGCGTGGCCACGCCGACCGCGCCGGAAAGCACCTGGTCGCCCACCACCCAGGCAGGCGTGCCGGAAAGGCCCATGTTGCGGGCGAGGAAGACGTTGTTCTGCAACTGGCTCTCGAAGGCGCCTGATTCGATGGATGCGCGTGCCTGCTCCATGTCGACACCGGACTGCTGCGCAGCCTGCTCGATATTCTCGGGCGTCAGCCCCTCGAACGAGAACATGGCGTTGTGAAATTCCTCGAACTTGCCTTGCTGCGCGGCGGCCAGTGCCATGCGCGCGGCATCGGCGCTGCCTGCGGAAAGGATGGGGTATTCACGAATGACCACACGCAGGTCGGGATTTGCAGCGATCAGCTGGTTTACGTGGTCGACGCTCATGCGGCAGTAGCCACAGGCGTAATCGGAGAATTCAACCAGCGTGATTTCACCATTCGGGTTACCCAGCACGGCGCCGGGGAAGGGCGTCTCGATTTCCGAGCGCATCGGCTCCAGCCGGGCTACGGTTTCGCGGCGTTGCAGCTCCTCGATCGCTTCGGGCAGCATTTCCGGGTTGGCCATGATGGATTCGCGGGTCCGGTCGGGAGCAAGGCCCGAATAGTCCCATGCCGCAGCTCCGGCAAAACCGGCGATTACGGCGACGACAGTGGTGATGATCCAGCGCATGGCAAAAGGGTTACTGGCGATCCCGCTGGCGTTCAAGCAGTCCGCGCGCCTGCAGCGCCACGTCCTGCGCGCGGATCCAGTCGGGCGAACCCACGGGCAGGTTGCTCTCCGCTGCCTGCGCGTTCACCAGCGCACCCTGGAAATTGCCCTGCATCACCTGCTGTTCCGCACTGGCGAGACGGGCGCGCGGCGTGTCGCCGCGCTGGCCGTAGACCACGCCCAGCTGGTACCAGGCGAAGGGGTTCTCGTGGTCGCGTCCCACGGCAGCGCGCAGCACGCTTTCCGCTTCGTCGAGATTGGCGGGATTTTCCGTGGCGATCAGCGCATGGCCGAGGCTGCCGGCAATCAGCGGGTTGGACCCGGTAAGACGCGTGGCCTCGCGCAGCGGGGGAAGGGCATCTTCCACCCGGCCCGATTCGAGCAGAATCTGCCCTTTCAATTCGAGGAAATAGGGATCCTGCGGGTCCATCGCGATCAGCGCGTCCACTTCCGCCAGCGCCTCGTCCACCTTGGCCTGCTGGTGGTAGGCATAGGCGCGGGCATAACGGGCGGGCGCGCCGGTCATGTAGGAGGGGTAGTTGTTCAGCGTCCGCTCCGGCGGGGCGAGGTAGCCGTAGAGCTTGGCCTTCACCCGCTGGAACCGCTCTTCCAGCTCGGTCGTGTCGACGGGAGCGGTGGCGCAGATGCCCGGATCGCGCGAGATCACCTGCCCGCCCGATACGGACGGCGCTTCCTGCACTTCGGCGTAAAGATCGGCCTCAGGACCGCCCGACCCGTTGTTGATGGCATCCGTCAGCCTGGCGATGCGGTCGCCCGTCAGCGGGTGGGTGCGCGAATAGCCTGCGCTCTCGTCCTGCGGGATGTGGCGGCGGTATTCCATGTTCTGCAATTTGCCGAAGAACGTGATGAGGCCCGCGCCGTCGATCCCGGCGCATTCAATATATTCCACGCTGGCGGCATCGGCGCTGGCTTCCTGCACGCGGCTGAAGGCGAGGAAACTGCCCATTGCGGCCTGCTGCCCCGCGCCCAGCACGCCCATCGCCGCTTCGCCGCCACCGGCCAGCGCCGCACCGACGGCCAGCAGCGCGGAAAGCAGGGTGATGCGCGTTGCATTGCCCGCGCCTTCGGAGAAGCGGTTGATATGGCCGCCGGTGATGTGACCCAGTTCGTGCGCCAGCACGCCCTGCACCTCGTTGGCGCTGTCGGCGGCGTTGATGAGGCCGGAATGCACGAAGATGCGCTGTCCGCCCGCGACGAAAGCGTTGATCGAATTGTCGTTGATCAGCACCACTTCCACCGCGCCCTCGCCAAGCCCGGCGGCTTCGGCCAGCGGATCGACCATGTCCTGCAGCAACTGTTCCGTCTCGGCATCGCGCAGGATGGAGAGACTTTGCGCGGCAGCAGGCTGCACGGTTACGGCAATGGCGGCCAGCAGGGCCAGCAGGCGGGCGGCGAGGGTTTTTATCATGGCCATGAGGGCCGCAGCCTAGCGGCTTGCGCCATGAACCGGAACTGAAGATTTAGCCGCTCGCCTGCCCTTCGGCATCGGCGGCATCATCGTCGACCCGGTCGACCGTCTTGACGATCTGCTGGGTCTCTCCGCTGGGAGTGAAGCCGTTGGCGGCGAGGAATTCCAGCCCGGTCTCGTAATCCTCGCCCATCCACAGCGGTATCTGCGCGGCACGGATCGCGTCGATGGCGTCCTGTTCTTTCGCGGAAAGCGCCTCGGTCGAGACCGTGCGCATGAAGACGGCGGCGATCTGGCCGGGGAACGCCTTTGCCGCATTGGCGAAAGCGGGCAGGTCGCCTTGCGTATCGTCCCCGATCAGCGCGAACTGCATGTCGGGATACATCGCGAGGATACCGGCGATCGCCTCCACCTTGTGGCTGCCGTGGCTGGACTTGCCGAACGTCTGGCGGTTGAAGCCCCAGTCCCGCAGCTTGATCGGCCCCAGTGGCAGGCCGCGCATCTGCTGGAAGGCGACGAGGTAGGTGAACAGGTTCCACGGGCTGGAGGAGACGTAGAAGAACGGCCGCCGCGTGGCGACGAGGGCCTCGCTGGGCTTGTCCGCCTTACCGCTATCGCCAGCGCCGCCCAGTTCGCTGTAGAAGGTGGCCGCGCCAGGCACCACGGTGCGCTGGCCGGGCATCTGCGCGAACACGCGGTCCCAGTTGCGGGCGACGGAGCCGATGCCGCCGGTGATGCCGGTCTCTATGATGGTGTCGTCGATGTCGGAGATGACGGCCAGCCTGCCGTCGCAGCCGGGCGCCAGCACGTGCGCCTCCACCTCCTGCACGCCGTCGGGCGCGTTCCAGTGCAGGTGCACCACTTCCCAGGCCGGATGTTCGGGCAGGTCCCACTCCGGCTCCAGCGGCACGTCGAAATGCACGAAGCCTTCCTCGTCGCTTTCCATCTCTTGCGAAAGGATCGGGCCGTCCTTGCCGTGAACCACCAGGGTGACGGCAACGCCCGCCACTTCGTGACTGATGAACTGGCCGAGCATCGTGCCGATGGCGCCGAGCGTGCTCTGCCTGTCGAAATTGGCTTCCTTCACCCGCAGCGCGCGGGCGGAAAGGACGAGCCGGGAACGGCTGCGGTGGCCGAAATAGGGCTGGATGCGGAGCGGCCGGGTCGGGAAAAGGGGCATGCCTTTCCCAACCGCAATGTCAGCCTGTCGGTTCCGCCTCGCGGCAGGAACCGTCAGTCGAACAGGCCGCGCGCAGCCTTTTCGATGAGCGAGGCGTTGGCGGGCACTTCGCCCAGCATCACCACGTCGCCATCCTCGGTGCGGCGGATCATCACCAGTCCGAGTTCCTCGCCTTCGCCCGCCAGCGATTCGAACCGGCGCGGTTCCATGGCGCGCAGCTTGCGCACGACGGACTTCTTCGGCCCCTTGGCCTTGGGGGCGACGGGCTTGCCGTCCTGTTCGCGGCGCCAGGCACGCTCGGCAGCAATGATGCCCTTGAGGCCACCCTCGGCCGTCTTCAGGTGTTCGGCCAACGCGCCGCGTTCCACGCCAGTGCGCTTCGCCCAGCTCAGCACGGCAGCATATTCGGTGAGGCGCGTCTTGTCGTAATCCACGCCGAAGACCAGCTTCACCACCGGCGTCATGGGCGCGCGTTCCTGCATGGTCAGGCCCGAATCGCGCAGCAGTTCTGAGAAATCGGCCGGTGCATCGAGCGCGGCGATGGCGAAATCGTAGGCGCGGCTGACCGCTTCGTAGAGCGAGGTGCGGGTGCGCTCCTCGCTGCTCTGCGCCGTCTGCGCCATCTCGCGCGCGGCGGCCAGCCAGTCGGCCAGTTCCATCTGCGCGGGATCGAGCGTGGCGGAAGGCGCAATTTCAGGCTCGGCGATGTCGCCTGCCGTGAAGTCCGGGCTTGCCGGGCCATCGGCCCAGTCGACCATTTCGTCCGTCGCCGGGCGACGCGCTTCGGAGGCCCAGGCGTCGTCCTCGGCCTCTTCGTGGTCCAGCGCCTGGCCCATTTCCAGCACGAGTTCGTCCGATACCTCGCTGCTCGCCATCTCCTTCCAGTTGATGACGCCGTAGATGAAGTCGATGGTCTCATCGTCGCTGGAAAACGGCAGCAGGATGCCGCGATAGAGGATCGTCGCCCCGCGCTGGTTGACGAATTCGGCCTCGAACCCGATCGGTGCCTGGTTGGCGATGATCTGCATGTAATGGTCGGTGATGCGGCTCAGCAGCGAGCGGGCAGGCACGTCGGAAAGCTGGTTGATCTCGGCGGAATTGCTGTCGCATTCCAGCGCCAGGCTGGCACCGAGATAGGCGACTTCGGGATTTTCCAGCCCGCGCGAGAAATCCAGCAGCACCGAGTTGGGGCCGAAGTCGGGCAGGGCCTCGGGATCGAGATCGTCGATGGCCGGAAAATTGCGATTGTCGAGCAGGCTGGCCCAGAAATTGTAGGCGCGCACCTGCATCCGGCGCTCGTCCGTGCCGATGGCCGGCGGCGGGGTGTTGTCCACCGCGTCGTCGTACTCGTAATCCATGGCATCGAGCCCGGGGCCCAGGTCTGCCGTGTCGAGCGCTTCGAAGCTGCCGCGCAAAGTATCCATGCCAAAATCGCCTTTTCATGTGTCCTTGTGACAAAGACACCTTTGGCCATTTTTGGTAAAAATTGTGTGAAGTTGTGCCGGGCTTTTCGGCGGATATTCCCCACGAAACGGGCCTGAGCCCGTTAAATCTGCAAGCCTTTACAGCATGTAGCGCATGCGGATCGTCTGGTGCAGTTCGCGCGCGCCCACCTGTATGGCGGCATCGCCGAACGAGGGCGGCCCCATGTTCACGGGCGCATCGTTGGAAAAGCCGAACCCCTCGCGCGGCATCATGCCCAGCACGCGGTCCGCCTTGCCATTGTCGTTCTCGTCATGCAGCAGCGCGATGGCATAGGTGCCGGGCTGCACGTTGGCGAAGCGAAGGGTGGTGGCCTCACCGGCGGGCACGACCGTGCGATAACCCTGCGCCGAATTCTGGCAGCGCGGGAAACGCTGCGAATCGCGCGTCATGCAGGCGCGCACCACGCCATCGGTGTTGCGCAGGTTGGCAACCTCGATCACCACCTGCGTGCCGCGCAGGGCAGGGGCAGTCTGCGCCGAAAGCTGCGCGGCAGGCGCGCCCAGCATGGCTGCGGTCATTAGGGCGAGGAGGGCTTTGCCAGCCCGCGATCCGTTTTGCACAAGCGATCCCAGAACCTGAAATAGAGGCCGTAATTGCAGCGATACTCGTCATGGTGCCGCTGGTGATGGCTGGCTGTTATCACCCAATTCCCTGCGCGGGAATGAACAAGCCATTTCGGAAACATTTCCCAGCCCATGTGATTGGTGACGCCCATCACCGTCATGATCGCCAGTACCAGCCCCAGCACCCCCACGTGAACGGGGATGAAGAACACCAGGAACGGTATCACCACCGCGCCGGTGATCGCCTCGATCGGGTGGAAGCTCATCGCTGCCCATGCCGTCGGCGGGCGGCTGGCATGGTGCACGGCGTGGGCGATGCGGAACCACTTGGGTTTGTGCATCCAGCGGTGGGTCCAGTAGAACCAGGTGTCGTGCGCGAACAGGTAGAGAAACAGCGAGAGCGGCAGGTACCACAGCGGATAGGCCGCAAGGTCGGTATAGATGCGCGTCCAGCCCAGTTCCTGCCAGCCCCAGGCCACCACGCCCGCGGGTATGCCGTAAATCGCCGCCGACACCATCGACCAGCCGATTTCCTTGCGAATCTGCGGGTTCAGCCCGTTGTAGAGACCGGGACGCACGGCACGCGTGGCGAGGGCGAAGCCCCCGCTGGTGAGCAGGTAGCGCACGGCGACGATTGCCGTCATGGCAAGGGCCGAAAGGATGATCGCGAGAAGCATTGGGCGAGGCTTATGGCGCAAGCCGCGTAATTATTCCATTACCCGTTGCAGGGCCCGCGTAAGTCGCGGTTCAACCTGCCAGTTCCGCGCCCCAGGTGTTGCAATGCGGGTCCGCCGCCACCTGCAAACGGCGCAGGGCCGTTCGCGACAACCGCTCCACCTCCACCCGCCGACGCGCGGCGGCGAGCGGGTGGCTGGGGGCGGGGCGGACGATCTCGGCATCGTATTCGTCGGCCACGATCACGCCGCAGCATTCCGGGCGGAAGTCCGGCCCGTCGAGGCAGGCGCGGTCAAGCTCGGGCGGGAGGCCCCAGTAGAAGCGGTCGCAGAAGTCGAGATAGTCGGGCCACTTGCCGTCCCCCATCAGGTCTCCGCGCGCGGTCTTCACCTCGACGATCACGATCTTGCCCTTGGCATCGATGCCCATCAGGTCTGCCCGCCTGCCATTGCGCAGCGGCATTTCTGGCAAGGCCCAGACATTGTTGCGCGCGAACAGGCGGGAAATGCCCCGGCACACGGCACGAGAGCGAAGGGTGAAGGGATCGTCGCCCGCATCGTGCGCGGCGCCAGGTGCGGAGGGTTGGATCAGCGAATCGGCCATGTCCCGAAACTGGAACGAAAAGCGAACACGGTCAAGCCGTGCTGGCACTCTTTTGCGCTCAGGCGCTGCGGCGCGGGCCGTGCTCTCCAGTGGAAGGAAGCAGTGCAAGCAGGGCGGAGCGCGCAGCCGCGAATTCGCGCCAAAGGGCGAGGGCGGCGGGCCTGCAATTGGCCCCGCGCGCGTTCACGGCCAGCAGCGCGGTAATCCCCGGCTCCATTACCGCGGCAAGATCGGCGCAGCCATTCTCGACAAGATCGCGCCGCCACTTCTCCGTATTCCGGATGAGGGCGGGGAAGTCGCGAATCTCCTTGCTCGGCCGCTCCGGTTCCATTCCGGCCAGCATGGCCACCACCTGTCCCGCCTCGCCAAGCGCGGCCCAGCGCATCGAGGTGCTGCTGGCATCGATGGTGGAGCGAAAATGGGAATTGGCAAAATTGACCGAGGGTGCATTCATGCCCCACGCCGTAGCGCCGCGCTGGTTGCCAATCGGTTAGCGATCCAAGCGGATAGAGCGCGCTCAGTCCTCGGTCGGTTCACCCATGCCCTCGCCGGGCTCATCTTCCGAAACCGGTGGTCCGAAGGGGTCGCCCTCGTCATCCAGCCCTAGGTCGATGTTGGCGCCGTCCTCCCCGGTAACGAGGCGGTTGTTCTCGCACACGTATTCACGGATCGGGAATTCGTTCTGCCGCTTGTAGAACAGGTGCATCACGTGCGGCTCTGCCAGCACGGGCGGATCGGTGACGGTGATTTCCACCGCCAGTTCGCCTTCGGCCGGCATGTAGATCCGTTCGCTCACCCGCATCTGGTCCGAATGCGGCACGTAGATGCCGCGCGCGATGCCGTTCATCTCGTGCAGGCCCACGGTTTCCACCACCAGCGCGTCACCTTCCCAGTGACCCACCGAATTGCCGTTGAAGAAGGGTTCGGGATCGTCCGGCAAGTCGCGCCCGTCGGTGAAAATGCGCCGCGCCTGGCCGTATGCCTCTGTCAGGATGGTCACGCGGCCGGGTGAGTAGAGCACTTCGATCGGCATTCCGCCCACGCTCATGATCAGCGGCACGCCCGGCGGCAGGCAGCGCGCCTCGGCTTCCAGCGGCGGCCCGGTTTCGGCATAGCGCGCCTCGAACTCGTCCTGCACCGCCTGCGCCTCTGGCGTCAGCACGACGGGGGCGACGGTAACGCCGAACAGGCGTTCCCAGTCCTGATGCCAGGTGCCGGTCCAGTCGGGCAGGTCCGCCAGCTCCGCATAGCCCTCGGCGCGCGGGGGCGTGTAGTCGCCCTCCTGTGCAGCGGCCGGAATGGCCAGCGTGGCAAGCGCGGTTACAGCTGCCGCGCGCAGGAATCCTACGTTGAGTTTCATCCGGTTTTCCTCACCCATGTTGATCCTGTTTGGCATGAGGTTGCGGTGCTTTGCGGGGCCAAGTCAAGCGACGGGTTGATTTTGTCCGGTTCTTGCTGGCATGATCTTTCCCGACAAGAGGCGACCGGCGCAGATCGGCTGCCCATTTGCGGAGAGAGTGAGACACATGACCACGAAACCGTTCCGCCGCACCGTGCTGGCCGCAGGGGCTGCCCTGGCCGTGGTCGCAGGCATGGCCGTGCCCGGTTCGGCGCACCATTCCACCGCCATGTTCGAATGGGGATCGGAGAGCACGCTGGAGCAGATGACGGTGGAGCGCTGGGTGTGGACCAATCCGCACACCTTCATCTACGCCCGCGATTCGCGCGACCGGCGCTGGTCGTTCGAGGGGATGACGCCCAACACGCTGAGCCGCTTCGGCTGGAACCGCCGCTCGCTGGCACCGGGCGAGGTGATTACCGTGGGCTACTATCCCTTGCGCGACGGGCGCCGCGGCGGCTTCAACGTGCGCGTGATCAAGGAAGACGGCACCGAACTGGTGCAATTGCCCCGTTCCCAATAATCGCGGTCGGACAGCGAAAGGCGAGATTGCGCTTGGCGATGCCGCGTGCCATTGCTACGGGCGCGCCGCTGCCAACAGTGGCGACTGGCACCCGTAGCTCAGCTGGATAGAGCGCTGCCCTCCGAAGGCAGAGGCCACAGGTTCGAATCCTGTCGGGTGCGCCAGCTTTTCAATGACTTAGGGAAGCACCACTCGCTCCGTATGGAATGAGTATGGAAAACAGGGGGTCTGGCTTGCCCAGCTTCCGGATGCCCTGCCGAGCTCGCAATCCGACAATCTTGGCGCGGCTGGCAGTCCAGATAATCGCGGGTCCTACCTGCCTATTGCGCTCGCATGAAGCGCTAGCTGACCGCTTTTTGTCCGGCTGGGCCGTTTCGACGCATTAGGTTCAGTTAGAAGTTACAGTCTGAGCCACGGCGGCTAGGCAGCTTGAGGCAGGCGAATTGTATGGATCGCAGACAACTCGCGGACATTGACGAATTTCAATCACGATTTCAGAATCTTGTCGCGCAATGAGTTGGCTACGGATCGGCGCAAACCCGCTCAACTCGCAGGCGGGTGACTTTCGCCCAAACCACTATTCTTGAAGGTTTAGAAAGCCTTACATCCCGAAATCGCGGGGTAGGGTGTGCTTGCCAAATTTCCCAGCTGCGACGCGTAGACCGGTGTGACCTGACCCGTGATCCATGGAGATCAGTCGAATTCTTGCCAATGGAGCGCGAGCGAATGGGTTGCGGCATGAGATTGGGAGCCTTTCACTAGCCAACCGTACCGTCCCGCCACCGGACTGATGCCGAAGTCACTTTTCGGCTTACCGGCAGCGTGCAATAGGAGATGCATGCCCGCGCCAAAGATAATCAGTGATCTAGTTGAACGCTTTCGCCTTCACAAAGATGCTTACCAAGCCAGCTCCTACAACGAAACTCAGGTCCGTAGGGAGTTTATCGATCCGTTCTTCAAGGCTCTTGGTTGGGACATCGACAACGAGCAAGGCTATGCCGAAGCGTACAAGGATGTGGTGCATGAAGACGCGCTCAAGATCGGCGGGAATACCAAGGCCCCCGACTATGCCTTCCGTATCGGAGGCACGCGAAAGTTTTTTCTGGAAGCGAAAAAGCCATCGGTAAACATTAAACAGGATGTTGGACCAGCCTTCCAACTTCGCAGGTATGCATGGAGCGCCAAGCTACCCCTATCTATACTCACCGATTTTGAAGAGTTCGCAGTCTACGATTGCCGGGTCAAACCTGAGAGGACTGACAAGGCAAGCGTCGCTCGCACCGTCTACTATACGTTCGAGGACTATCTCGACAAATGGGACGAGATCGAAGCAATCTTCTCTCGTGAGGCGGTCCTTAAGGGATCGTTCGACAAGTACGCGGCTGACAATCGGCGCAAGCGAGGAACAGCAGAGGTCGACGATGCCTTCCTAGAAGAAATCGAGTCGTGGCGAGCGGCACTTGCGCGTAACATCGCGCTACGTAACCAGGACTTAGATGTTCGGGAGCTTAATGCTGCCGTTCAGAGAACAATCGATCGGATCGTTTTCCTCCGTATCGCGGAAGACAGAGGGATCGAGAGATACGGCCAGCTGCAAGCACTTACTTCAGGCAAAGAGGTTTACGAAGGGCTCGCCTCCCTGTTCCGCAAGGCAGATGACCGCTACAACTCTGGTCTCTTTCATTTCCGAAAAGGAGACGGGTCCCCAGAAACCTTAGACACGTTCACGCTCGACCTTGAGATCGATGACAAAGTTCTAAAGTCGATCCTGAAGAGCCTGTATTACCCTGATAGCCCCTACGAGTTCTCAGTTCTGCCCGCAGACATACTGGGTCAAGTCTACGAGCGCTTCTTAGGCAAGGTAATTCGGCTCGCAGGAACTCGTGCGATCATTGAAGAGAAACCTGAGGTCAAGAAGGCCGGCGGCGTTTACTATACGCCAGCTTACATTGTTGATTACATTGTGAACAACACGCTTGGAAAACTGCTCGAAGGCAAAACCCCCTCTCAAGCGTCAGGAGAAGATGGCCGCGCCAAAGACCGTTCGCCAATTCGCGTTCTGGATCCGGCATGCGGGTCGGGCTCATTCCTAATTGGCGCCTACCAGTTTTTGCTCGAATGGTACCGCGACGCGTATGTCGCCGATGGTCCTGCAAAGCATGCTGGTGGCAAAGAGCCAAAGTTGATGCAGACCGGAAAGGACGATTGGCGCCTGACAATTGCGGAACGCCGAAGAATCCTGCTCACCCACATTTACGGTGTGGACATCGACACGCAGGCTGTTGAAGTCACGAAATTGTCGCTCCTCTTGAAGGTTCTGGAAGGCGAAACAGCAGATGCAATGGCCAGGCAGATGGATTTCTTCCATATAAGGGCGCTACCTGATCTCGGGCATAATATCAGGTGCGGCAATTCGCTTATCGGTAGCGACTTTTATGGGACATATTCCTACTCGCTCTTTTCAGACGACGACCACATCGCGATGAATGTCTTCGACTGGGAAGCCGAATTTCCGTTTCTTAAAAGGGCAGGCGGGTTCGACTGCGTGATTGGAAACCCTCCATATCTCTTTTCAGCAGGGAAGGATCAGGCGCTCTACTACCAAGACCGATACGAGCTTACGGAGTACCAAACGGATTTCTATGTATACTTCATTGAAAGGGGTATTAACCTTCTGAAAGATGGCGGCATTATCTCGTATATCGTTCCCGACTCATGGCTCAATTCTGCTAATTTTTCACGCGTACGCCATACTTTGCTGAACGACTGGGCGACTGAGAGCGTGAGCATCTTTGACTACAAGGTCTTCAAAGATGCGAATATCGAGAACACCGTATTCTTCACTCGCAATGCGCCCCCGTTGAAGGCCCTCGACGTCATCAAGTTCAAGTCACCTGTCGAATACGGTCAGGTGAACTCTCTGAATGTCAGCGACATCAACAGAGTAGGATTGATAAACCCTCACTATGAGAAGCGTGCAGAGAAGATCATCTCTCGACTAGACAAGGGGTTTGCCAACTTCGGGTCCCTTGTTCGACTGAATCGCGGTCTGCACGCGTACCGCACTGACGGCTATGGTGCTTCGGCGTACGGTAAAGGGCCGCAAACAAAGCGAGACAAGGACGAGCGGTCTTACCATGCCGATAGTCCCATGGATAAGACCTACCTGCCTGAAGTCAGAGGCAGAGACGTCTTCTGGCTAACCTATCGGTATTCGGGCCAATACGTCTCCTATGGCGACTGGTTAGCAGAGCCTCGCGATCCGGACTTCATGCATAAACCCAAGGCCGTTTTCCGGAAGACTCTCGGGCCTATTCTATCAGCCGCGTACATTGAAGAGTCCGCTGCCATTGACCAAGCGCTCTACATTGCAATTAGCAAGAGTGATGACACCCAAGTACTCAAGACCGCCCTTGGCGTTTTAACAAGCCCCTTAGGTGCTTGGTATCTTCGAACGAAGTATGCGATCTACGATAGATTGCATCCTTGGTACACAAAGAAGCAGCTTGAAGAGTTTCCAATGCTGCCCAGCTCAAGTGAGATTGCCGGACTGGTGGATGCATTGACTGAGGTTATTGACGAGGAAGGGGCAGCAAGAGTTGAGTCCCACCGGCGCCGATTGAAGTTAAAATCAGACATGCTGCGGGAGGAACTTTGGGACGTAGTCGCACGCGCTTACGGTCTCTCGGAGACCGAAAAGTCCATCATTGCACCTGACTTCTGAAACGCTCGAGAGCCTGTAGAAGCACATCGATCGAGCAATGTTATGGAAGACCACCCATGGTGGCAGCTATGTGTGCGTAGGAATCCGACACAAAGCGAAATGGCTGAATTCCGCCGTTTCGGCCTCTCGGCGTATTGGAAACCAACACCGCTTTCACTTTCAGTTTGGCACTGTTTCAGCCCTATGTGTCGGAATCCAATACCGGCAATCGGCCAGAATCCCTCGCCTTCCGAAATGCCTTCAAAGCCCGCGTTCCGCGTTCCATCCGTTTGTGCGCTTTCGTGCCGGGTTCCGGCTGGCAACTCATGAATGCCATAGAAGGGCCTTTGCGACCTGGACCAGCGAGCCAAGTCAATCGCCAGCATCGAGCGCGGGATTTTTCAGCTGCTTTGACGTGAAACGAAGCGCTCTCGGTCATCTCGATGAGCCCCAGTCCCTGCAATTCATCGAAGGCGCTCCGCACGGCTGTAAGGTCGGCCATACCCAGCCGCCCTGCCGCGTCACGGATGCTGAGGTAGAGGCTCCCGTTGTTCTCGCCATTGTCCAGCATGGTGAGCTCCACCAGCAGGGCACGCGCTGCGGTGCTGAGCGCACGATACGCAGGTGAGTTCAAAAGGCGATGATCCAGCCTAGCAAAACGCGAGGTAGGGTTGCGGCCTTTCTGGTTGGGCTTGTTTCTGTTTCGCTTGCGCACGGCAAGTCACTCCCATGTGCGGGATTGATCCTGCGAACGGAAACAGGGCGACCGTTATCAGCCGCCCCGCCTGCATCCGCTTTGTCAGTTGGAAATCACTTCGATGATGGTCACTGTCGACCGCAGGACGTAGCGGGCATGGCGCCCTTCATCATGCGTTCCCCACATTCTTGCGATCACGAGGCTCTGCCGTGTTTCGAGCTCGCGCACATGATGAGAGAGCCGAAGCGACCAAGTTTCAGGCGCAAGTGGCGTGATCCCCTCTTCGCCTGCCTCCATGAGCGCCAACAGTACCTTCGCAATTTGACCCGACACTGTGAACGGCTGGCCGCTGGGCCCGATTGCCTTCACGACAATGCGCTTGCGAGGGGTTCTGGGCGAATGGTAAGGTTCGGCCTGTCCAATGGCTTCGTCGCCTTCGACATCCGCCCCCAGAGCCGTTGCAGCGGCGCTGGGGGCATCTTTCTTGCGGTCATCCATTGGAAGCCTCCCCGCCTTGTGTCGGAAGGCTCGATGCCCACGCTTCAGCATCGGCAAGTGCGATGCGCGTTGCGCGGCCGATTTTCTTGATGGGGATGCGATTGGCGGCCACCTCGCGATAAAAAGCGGAATGGCTGATTTTGTAGCGGTTCTTGAACTCCGCCACAGTCAAGAGTGTGGTCATGGTGCTTTCCATGCCCATGCAGGAGCGGAACCCAATGCCGCCGTGCTTCAGGGCACAGCTAGGGATGCCCCGCAGTCGGAGCCCAAAAAATGGAATCCTGACGAACCGCTGGCGGCCTATTTCTTGGGTGGTCGCCCTCGAGTGGGGATGTCGCTGAGCCTTAAATCAGGTTCTCGCAGAACGCCTAAGCTGTACGGGGCAGACGGATCGACATAGCCGCGCATTCGGGCATTGCGACGAAAGATGGCAAGTAGCTTCTCGATTCCATCCATGTCAGGAAGATTCAATTTTGGCCGGTAGAAGACTGGGAAGCTGCCAATCTGGGGGTACGGTGCGCCGGTGCGGTAGTCATACTTAACCGCCTCAATTGCCTCCGACTTCGATTGGCCAGCGGCCATCCGTTGATAGACTTCCCTGCCGATTTTCTGAGCAAGAAACTCGCGCTCAAATTCACGGTCACGTTTCCCGCCATCCGACTTTTCGGAGCGCTTCCGTCTGCGAACGCTTAGGGTCCAGTCCTGCATCGACTTGGTGGCCGCCAGTAGCGTCAGGGTCAGTGTGTCCAACCTGCCGAAGCGTTTCACGAGAATGCGCAATGCGCGAAATCTCTCCAAGGAAGTGGCCGCATCCCAATCTTGTGCGGCAATTGCCACCGCTTCAAAGTCGCGCCGAAAGCTATCACCAGCAGGATAGAGATCCTGCCAAGATTCCTGAACGAGGCGATGTATCTCTCTGTCTCGGCGAATGGCCTTGAGGTCTTCGCTTTCCTCGACCTTCCCTTTCATTCCCCCGGTAGGGCCATTCCCTCGGTAGGGTGCATCTTCGCTCACAGCGCGAGCTCCCCAAGCGCCTTGACCGCTGCATCGCTGGCAAGGTGCCCATAGTGGCGCTCGATCATTTCAGCGCTGGTGCCGGAAATCTGTGCGATGGTGAGTAGCGGCAATCCCGCGCTCACAAGGTCCGTTATGGTGCTGTGCCGCAAGGTGTAGGCAGTGGCATCGGCTGGCAGCTCGGCAGCCGACACAGCGGTTGCGATTGGCCGCTTCCAGCTATCCTTGTCCCATGCCTTGCCGTTGGCGCGCATGAAGAGCGGTGCGCCTGGCAACTTGTTTTTGGCCTGCTTGGCGAGCAGTTGAGCTGCCTCCTGCGGCAACTGAATGCGGCGCGGTTTCCCAGTCTTGTCCTTGCCGATGGTGAGTTCCGCAGTGCGCCTGTCGAAGTCGCCAGCCGTGAGCGCTGCCATAGCGCCGGGACGAAGCGGCAAGAGGCACAGGGCGCGGACAAAGGGCGCGGCCTCTGCGTCGGTGCTTTCGATCAGTTTTTTGCGCTGCTTGCGGTCCAGATAGAGCGTACGGCGTCCATTGGCGTTGGGAATGGCCTTCAAGGCTTCGTGCCATGCGGCTTCGCTATTCGGTGCGCCGGGAGACAGGACCTTGCTCAATGCCGCTCGCAGCACGGCCATGTCGCGATTGACGGTTGACGGTGCCCGCTCGCGCTCGACCGGATCGCCCTTCTTGCGCCGGCTCACCAGTGCGGGTTGTGCCTCTAGCCGCTCGCGCCATTCCTTGACGTGACGGCGACGCAGCTTGTCCAGTTTCACCTTGGCGATTGAATCCTCATAGACGTAGCGCTTGAAGCGTTGCTCGGCTTCCGGGCGGTCCTTGGCATATTCACGGCAGGCATCGGCGACCGTCTCGATCTTGGCGCGGATTTCGCCGCCAGATTCCACAAGCTCGGCAAGCTTCTCGGCTTCCTTCTTGGCCGCTGCGAACATCTCGTTTCCCGGGAGCGTGCCGAAATCGCCTAGCGACTTCACCTGATAGCGGCTGGAATCCTCGTCATAGACGCGGGCAATCCATGTGCCCTTGCCCCCACGCTTGGAGGGCCTGAAGCCAAGAAAGCATCCTGCGCGAAGCCGCTGCCAGTGCGGCTCGCGTTGCACTTTCAATCGCTCCCGGTTGCCGACTTTGCTTAGGTCCAATGCCACTGCCAATTCCCTCATTCCGTTCCGTATGGAATGCGTATGGAATACATACAGGGATTATCGGAAACAAGCAGAGATAGGAAACGCTGCTATTTCAGGGGGTTCAGTGTTTCACGTTGTCCCGCATTGTGCGGAAACTCTGCACTCCGAAGGCAGAGGCCACAGGTTCGAATCCTGTCGGGTGCGCCAGTCAACTGCTTTAGTGCATTGCTTTCAAACAAATTTTGGCAGATTTGGAGAAAGCGTTCCTACGATTGACCCCACACAATGTGCGGGCTTTTCCAGCACATTCTGGGGCCGTTCGAGACATCTTGGCCCGAACCCGGGAGTCAAATTGAGAGACAATTTTCGGTCATAGCAGGAGATCGAGTAGGATTCGCCTCTACCTTCCAACTGAGAAGGTTAGTTGCACCTTTCCGTTCGTGATATTCGCTCTTGATGGCCTCCATAGAGCATCACATGGCGCATCCCGATGTCTCGATCGAGGCGCACATTGGGAAATGCTGCCAAGCGCTGAGCGATGACCTTGCCGAGCGCACGCCGGTCTATCTCGACCTTCGATTTTGGGTAATTGCCCGCGAGGTCCGCAGCGGCATCCGCACCGACCCGCGCGAGAGAAAGCTAGTCCATCATCTAGAGCGACTGGCACGCCAAGGTCGCATCTTTTGCCCGATCTCAGCGACGACATTCTTGGAGCTGATGAAAATCGGTGATTATGCCCGTCGCCAGGCCACTTTGGAGGTCATCGAGGAATTGAGCTTGGGCGTGTCATTGATGCCCGAGCCGGAGCGAACCGAGGATGAGCTTGAGGCTGTCATTCACTGGTCGCTTGCACCGAACGCGACAGCCCTGCCGCGCGTGTGGACGCGCCTCGCCTACACCATGGGCAATTTCCATGTGAGCGACGATCGATTCCCGCCTGAAGCGCAGTTGGCCATCCAAAAGGCGTTCTTCGATCATGTCTGGCAGCAGCCGCTCGCCGCCGTCGCTGGAAGCCTTGATCGCACCGAATTCGATATGACCCGCGACATGGCCGCGCTGGCCGACAAGCTCAATGAGGGCAATCGTGTCCATCAGGCGGAAATGACATCGTTCGAATCCGTGCTGTCGGATGAGCTGCGAGGCGTCGCTGAGGTGGCTGAGCCCATTCTTGGGCAGATTATCGCTCGGCTAGGCAATTTCGGACCTGATGTGGAGCGCTCCGAACAGAACAGCCAGATGGCCGTCAATCTCGTGCACGCCATGCTAGGCGGGGAACATCGGAGCCGACTGCCGACAATCCATGTGCACGCCTGCCTGAATGCCCTCTTTCGTTGGGATTATCGCAGCAAGGCGATGACCGGAAATGATCTATTCGATTTTGGCCATGTGGCTGCGGCGCTGGGCTATTGCGATGCGTTTTTCACCGAGGCTGCAATTACCCGGTCTATTAGACATCAGAGGCTCAGGCTCGATCAGCTCTATAGATGCGTGGTGACGAACGATGTCGATCAAGCGCTAAACTTTCTTCAATCGTTGAATTGAGGCTAGAGCTGCAATCAGGCGATCAAATCAGGGGCGAGTGACGATGTGCCTTGTGGAATCTTCAACGAATATTGATTGGGCCGCCACCGGGACGATGATGCAAGGTGTGGGAACGCTTGGCGGGGCGGTCGCCGTCTATGCTGCCGCAAGGATGGGCTTGTCAGCTTGGAAGCGTCAAAAGCTGGCAGAGCGGAATCGGGATCAAGCCGAGGTCATCCTGCACGCGGCCTACAACGCGAGGCGTGCGCTGGGATACCTTCGATCGCCATGGATGTCTGGAGGGGAGCTGGCGGCAGCAGAAGAAAAATTGAACAGCAGTGAGCCGACATGGCGAAACAGCATCGTCGAGGAAAAGCAAAAGCGTCTCATCACCGCTCAAGCCTATTACATGCGGGCCAGTCAATTGCTCGATGATCGGACGAAGCTAGAGGACTGCCTGCCGATGGCGCGCGCGCTCTTCGGCGAGGACTTGGAAAACGCGATCGAGACGCTGCACCATCAATTCCATATCGTGCGGACATACGCCGACGCCTACGTTGACGATTACAACGGCACCGACCGCGATTTCACGGTCAAGATTCGCCGGGCATTGTTTGCCACCAACAAGCGCACCGCGGGCGAGGAAAACGAGGTGTCGGATGCGATTGACACGTCAATTGCGACCATAGAGGCGATTTGCCTGCCTTACCTGCGAATGGAGGCGCTATAGCCTATCTGGAGAAGGGATCGAGCAAGATTTCGAGACCGGATAGAAACCAATGGATAGGAATTTCATGGGCGTCCTTGCGGCTCGATCTGAAACTCGCAACCGACCGAACGTTCAACCTTTCCCGCTTTTTCAATGCAGCGTTCGAAGGCTTCACGATTTGCGCTGAAGATGCGCTGCGCGGCCGCCAATTCTTCCCACGCTTCCGGGTTCTGTGACCGGATCAACCGTATGCCCGCTTCCAAAATGGTCGGTTCGCCAACCGCCTTGCGAGCGATCCTTTCGGGCCATTGCCAGCTTTCGGGCATGGCGCGGGCGATGGTGCCGGGAAGAATCGACCACAGCAGGATGCCGGCAACCAACCCCATACTTGCAAAGTGCCAGGTCTGCCGCTTCTGCTCGGCCTCGGCGCGGACACGCCCCACCATCGCACTGAGCTGCCCGGTTGCGCTGTCGAAGTCCCTACGTCCCTGCCGGAGCAGGTCGCTGCTGTCGCGCAGCATATCGAGCGAGGCGCGCTTGATCTGAACCGCGATGTCTTCCGGCGTCAGCTCGATGGCAGGCTTGCTGCCGATTGCGGTCAACGTCTTGGAGATCTGTGCCAGCTGATCGGCCATCTGGCCGAGCGTTGCCGTGTAGTCCGGGATCACGATGTCGGCTCGCTCCCTGGCCATGTTCCGGACCGTATGGCGCACCATCGCCATCTCGCCTTCGAGGCGGGAGAAGGCTTCAGTCGCGGGATCGGTTTCCGTCACGGTCTCCGGTTCCGGGTCCGGCGCGGGCGGTTCCTCGACTTCGAGGTCCAGCTGCACTTCTTCGATGTGGTCGTCTTGCATGTCGTTTCTCCTAAATGCCTATGTCGAAAGCGCGGGAGCGCTCGCGGGTGAGGGTTGCGGTGAGTTCGTTTGCGATGCTGCGTTCGGGCTTCGGATCGATGCCAAGTTCACGGGTCTTGCCGCGCAGCAGGCCTTCGACCTGCGGATCGCGTTCAAGCCCCTTTGCCAGTTCGTTCAGCTTTGCAGAGACGCGGGCAGCGCCCGCACGGTCGCCTTGCTGCTCAAGCTGCTTGCGGGCCGCGCTCAGTTCCTGCCAGTCGCTGACAAAGCGTTCGGATCGCAGCGTCGGATCGGTGCGCGCGGCGGCTTCGTGCTGCATGGCGCTCATGACTTCTTGGCTGCGTCCGCTAGCGGTCTCTGCAATCAGCTCAGGACGCCGCTCCAGCGTTTTGGCAAGATCGGCGGCAGCAAGGGGCCGGATCGCTTCGAGAGCCTTTCCTGCCTTCTGCAGCGCTGCCTTCTGGTGCGGCAAGACGGGCAAGCCCTGGGCGTGCATTGTGCCGATATCGCCAAGCGCACGGGCATAGCGTTCGACCGCACGGCGCTGCTCGTTCTGCGTGTTCATCTGCACCAGGATTGGCTCAAGCTGACGCGACTGCGGACGGAAGTTTCCAAATATCGACTTGGCCTTCTCAGGCACCTGCCGAACCATCTCCATGATCCGATCGCGGAAGCTGATGCCGCGTAGTTCGGCGAATGCCTGCTCGGGCTTGTAGTCGCCAGCCATGTCCTTCCCGCGCTCACGGCTCAGCGTGCGAACCAATTTCGACTGGTCGGCAAAATCATCGCGCCCGTAATGCAGAGCCAGCCCTTCGCGGTGGCGCGACATGGCGACATAGGCAGAATGGCTGTCCATCCCCGGCGTGGCGAGGACATGTGCACGATCCACCGTCATGCCCTGCGCCTTATGGATCGTGGCCGCGTAGCCATGATCGATATGGGCATAGTCCTTGGTGTCGAAGGCAACCTCGCAGCCATCATCGGTGCGCACGGACATGCTCTGGGGATTGGCCATTTCGACCGTGCCCAGCGACCCGTTCTTGACCCCAAGCCCGCGCTCGTTGCGCAGGAAGATAATGCGGTCGCCCGATGCAAACTGGCGTTCGCCGCGCGCCGCCTTGATCGCGGCCTCGGCACCCAGTGCGCCAGCCTCGCGCATCTTTTCGCGCGCCATCTCGTTCAGCTCGCGCACCTCGCCATTGGTGTGGGTGAGAATGATCCGGCTGTCGTCAGGGCTGTTCTGGCGTTCCCGATCCCAGCGCTCGATCAGTACTGCCCGCGCGGTCTCGCGCGTGTCGGCGGCATGGACCATGCCGTATTCTTCATAGGTGCGGACCGCTTCGCCGGTTCGGCCCGTGGCGAGATGCCGGGTTGCATCCTGCTGCCAGGCCGAAAGCTGGCGGCGGACCTCGGTGATCTCGACACCACCGTGGCGTTCGTGGATTGCCCGGAAGGCTGCGCCTGCTTCGATAGCCTGAAGCTGCTGCTGGTCGCCAACTAGGACAACTTTCGCCCCCGCTCTGGCGGCATGGGAAAGCACGCGCTCCATCTGGCGCGTGCCGACCATGCCCGCTTCGTCGATGACGAGCACGTCGCGGGAAGTGAGCTGCTCGCGCCCTTTGCCCCATTGATGTTCCAAGCTGGCAATGGTGCGCGATGCGATGCCGGAGCCGTTTTCCAACCCCTCGGCGGCAATGCCGGACAGTGCTGCGCCGCGTACAGTGTAGCCCGCGCTTTCCCATGCCTCGCGCGCTACGCCCAGCATCGCGCTTTTGCCGGTCCCGGCATAGCCGACGACCACGGCAAGGCCGCTCTTCTTAGTGACGTGCTCGAAGGCAGATTTCTGCTCGCCTGAAAGCACGAGGCCGCGCTTCGCAGCATTGGCGAAAGCGGCGTACCGCTGCACATCATTGACGGCGTGACCGGTGCGCTGGGCCATCGCGTCGGCGGCGCGGTGCAGGCGCTGTTCGGTCTCGATCATCGCGCGCGAAGTGAAGCGGTCCTGCCCGCGCCCATCCTGGCCAAGGGCAATCAAATTGGTGGAGCCGCGCACCGCATTGTAGGCCGCGTCGAACTGTTCCTTGCCGTCGCTGTGGCGGTGAACGAATGCGGCAAGGTCGCGCTTGGTGAACGTCGCTTGCTGGTGCGTGATCGCATCCAAGGCGAGCGCAGGGTTGGCGATGATCCGCTGGCCATTGCGCTGGGCGATTGCGCGGTGTTCCTCGATCCGTTCGGCTTCCAGCCCGCGCCCGCGAATGCGTGAGGCTGCGGGGCCGATCTTGTCCTGCGGCTCCAGCGCAATGCCCTGCGCTTCCAGGCTGCGGTGATCGATGCGCGCATCAATGTCGCGTTCCGCCAGAGCGCGGTTGACATGATCGGCCCAGCGCTCGCGCCATTGTTCGATGAGCGTGGTCTTGTTCCAGTCGCGGACTTTTGCGCCAAAGCCGTCCTTCGTGACTTCGCGCATCGTGAGCATGACATGCGCGTGAGGCTTGGCCTTGCCGTCCTCGCCGATATCCCAATGGACATTGAGATCGGCGATCATGCCTTTCTCGACGAACTCGGCTTTGACGAACTCGCGCGCCAGCTTGATGTTGTCCTTCTTCGCCAGCTCACGCGGCAGGGCAAACTCGACCTCGCGTGCAAGCTGGGCATCCTTGCGCTTCTCGGCGGCCTCGACCGCGTTCCACAAAGTCGCCCGGTCGGCGAAGGCTTCGGGCGCGCCTTTGGGCAACATCACTTCGGAATGGAGTACGCCTGCCTTGTTGGTGAAATCATGGGTTCTATCGATGCGTTCATCGTGGAGCCGCTCGCCTGCACGATAGGCCGCAGCCGCAACGGCACTGCGTCCGCTCGACCGTCCGATGACCTTTGCGCTGAAGTGAAAGATTGCCATGTCGGCAATCCAGTTACACCCCAAAGCCTGCGTCGGCACGACGTATAAGCGCGCCCTCTCATGATAAAATCCTGATCGGGACTAGGCGGTTTCACACTGTCCCGGCGACCTTACTGCATTGGATTATGGTCACGATTATCATGGCTCCATCACACCAATGATGGAGACAACACATGCGCAAACCCCGCGATTTTGATTCCGAACTGAAGGCCCTTGCCGACAAGGCAAAGCAGTTGAAGGAACGTCGCGTGCGCGACCTCGGCGCGCTTGTTACGGCGACCGGTGCCGACACGCTCGATGTCGAGACCCTTGCGGGCGCGCTGCTTGAAGCTGCCGCAAATGCAGACAAGGCGACAGGGGAGGGCTGGCGCAAGCGCGGCGCGGCCTTCTTTCAGGGCAAACAACGCAACACTTCGGGCGGACCTCGCCAGCAGCCGGAAGGCACTCTTCCGCTCGACGGCGGCGCGGCATCGGCTTGAGGCGGCAAAGGCAAGAACCGACATGCGCGAATGGCAGGTCAAACGACGCGAACGGACCCGGCAACTGATCGAGCTGGGTGGCCTCGTTTCAAAAGCCGATCTGGTCGAGCTGACCGACGATGATCGCGCCGCACTCTACGGCGCGTTTCTCACTGTCGCCGCCAAGTTGCGCGGGCCTGACGGAGCGCAGGCGCTGGTGCTGTTCCGGCGCAAGGGCAAACGGGCGTTCGAAGCTGAAAACCCATAAGCGCAGAGGTTGAGCTATTGATGCAATACCGTCCGATCAAACGCTGGTTCGTGTCCCGCGAGGACCAATTCGGCGAGCGAGTCCAGCTCCCGTTTTGCGCCCTCCCATGTGGGCATCTGCTTGGTGAGCAAGCCGAAGAAGCGCTTGCTGTGGTTGTGTTCGACTAGATGACAGAGTTCGTGGAAAATGACGTATTCAATGCAATGACGTGGTGCGCGTATGAGTGCGGGGTTCAAGTAAATCACCCCGTCCGGGGAACAGCTGCCCCATTGCGTCCTCATGCGCATAAGTTTCAGCGGTGGGCGTGCTTCGATCCAATTCAACCGGCCTGAGATTTCCGAAAATTTGTCGCTCAGGTATTCCTCTGCGCGCGCACCATACCATGCATTCAACCTGCGTCTGACGGCGGCTCGATCAGCCACTGGCAAGGTTACAACGAGCTTGCCTCGCAAAAGTTTGACTTCAGATGGCTGCACGCTGCTTTCATTGACGATAAGCTTATGCCGCCGCCCTAGATAGAAGTGTGTCTCGCCGCTCACATATTCACGCGGTAGCGCTATTCGCTGCGCGGCGATCGCTGCGTTTCGGTGCTGGAATATCCATCTTGCGCGTCGCTGGGCCGCCGCCCTGATCTGACCCGTTTCCTTATCGCTGGGCGCTTCGATTTCGACATCACCATTGGGGTAAACATGGATGCGGATGCGGCCCGTGACAGCTGCGGTTTGTCGAACGAGGCACGACACCTCTTGATCGCCGTATCGCACAATCATGCTTTTGCGCCACTTCCACGAGCAAGGCCAATGCGGGTTACCTCGACAACCTTCTCGGTAATAATCTTTGCCTTGTCCAAGCCGGTCAGGCCGAACAGGCGCGGCAACAAAGCTTTTCGGATAGCCGCTTCAATGTTTGCCGGGTTCAACGAGTTTTCTGCAATGGCACTCTCGACGGACTTCTCCATGTCCAGCGCTGCCTGGATGAATTCTTCTTGCTCATCCCCCTTTGCGAGCTCGTCCCCTATCTCCAACCGGATAATCCCGAAATAGGCGCTCGCATGGCGGTGACCTGCGAGGCGTTTAGGCAGGTCATCGATGGACTTGGAGGCGAGCTTTTCCTCCAAATCCTTGAACAAGATGTATTGCTTGTAAGGGTGGTCGAAAAGCGCAGATGCTTCCGCAATGGCCCGCTTGAGCAGATCGGAAAAGAACAGCTGCGCATAGGGATCGTCGGCCAGTTCCTGCTCGATCGTCTTGCGGACTCTGGATCGGATGATGTCAGTTTCGTTGCGTGTTTTCTCAGGGGACCAGGTTTCGGCGGCCTGCTGATTTCCAAGCTCGTTGACGATCAGAACTCCGTCCACGTTCTCCACATCCTCGCCCACGACATAGCGATCGACCAGTCTCCTGATCTGATCCTCGTAGGCGCTGTAGTCGACGGTTTCCTGTGCGTCCTGCTTCACGATCTTGCGCAGGTTAGTGAAGAACTTGAGGTCTCGTTTGTATTCCGCAATCTGTCCTTCGGTGATTGATGTGTCTTCGAAGAACGAACGCGATCCCAGAGCAATCTTCAGGCACATGCCGTAGGCTGTCAGAGCCTCGTAGAAATCTTCCCTGAGCTTCTGGTTCAGGTCGATAGGTGTTCCGTCCTCGCTCTCGCGGGTCTGCGGAACCAGCAACTGCCGGTACTGCTCGATATCGGCCTTGTTCTTGACCGGTTTGAAGATTGCCCAGAGGTCGGCGTGGAGGCTGGGCAATCGCTTATACTCGGTGCTGACATCGGCATAGAGTTCGTCAATGTCGTCGAGATCGAAGCCGCCCTGAGTCCGTTCGGCGAGGTCCTGATATTCCGTGAGCGCGGTATCCAGCGCCTTCAGAATGCCCCGATAGTCGATGAGCAAACCATATTTCTTCTGCTCATGCAGCCGGTTCACGCGAGCAATTGCCTGGATCAGATTGTGCTGTTCGAGCTTCTTGTCGATGTAGAGGACCGCGTTGCGCGGCTCATCAAATCCGGTGAGCAGCTTATCGACCACGATTAAAATGTCAGGTCGGCCCTCTGTCGAGAAATCCTCGATCACCTGGCGCTCGTAATCTTCGGCGTCGCCTTTGACATTCTCCTTCCACCATTGCAGCACCTCGGGAAGCTCTGCCTCGTCGACCTCCGAATGGCCTTCACGGGTATCAGGGGGCGAAATGACGATGGCGCTGCTGACCAGTCCGGTTGCATCCAGCGCCTTCTTGTAGCGGATGGCTGAGCGCTTGGAATCAGTTGCCAGCTGACCCTTCAGGCCGAGATCGAGATCCTTGAAGTTCTCCTTGAAGTGGGTCGCGATATCGAGTGCGATCAGATTGATCCGATCACCTGAGCCATAAACCGCGCCCTTGGTACCGAACTTCTTCTTGAGATCGCCCCTCTGCTCATCGGAAAGGCCAGCGGTGACCTTCTCGAACCAGTTGTCGATCGCTCGTTCGTTCACGTCGAGGATCGGCTTGCGTTCCTCGTAGAGCAACGGCGTCACCGTGCCATCGGAAACGGCGTCCTTCATCGTGTAGGCGTGGACGATCCTACCAAACTTGTTGGCCGTCTTGTCGTCCTTCAGCAACGGTGTGCCGGTGAACGCAACATAGGCCGCGTTGGGCAGGGCCTTGCGCATCCGCTCGTGGTTCTCGCCGCCCTGGCTGCGGTGGCCTTCATCGACCAGCACGATCATGTCCGCGCTGTCGTTGCGGCATTCGGCGTGGCGCGCCGCGCTGCCGAACTTGTTGATGATCGTGAAGATGATCCGCTCGGTGCCCTTGCCGATGCGCTTGGCAAGATCGCGGCCCGATTGCGCCTTGGCCTTCCCTGCATCTTTCGAGCCAATGTCCGAGCCGAAGGCTCCGCCGGTCAGGAAGTTGCCTGCCAGCTGCTTTTCCAGATCGCGGCGGTCGGTCACCACAACCAGGCGGCAGGCCTTCAGCTTCTCGTGCAGCAGCAGCGCCTTGCATAGCATCACCATCGTGAAGCTCTTGCCCGAACCGGTGGTGTGCCAGATTACCCCGCCCTCGCGCGCGCCATCGGGCTTGATCCGGCTGATCTGGTCGAGCAACGCGCGGATGCCGAAGAACTGCTGATGGCGCGCGACGATCTTGTCCACCTTGCGGTCGAACAGGACGTAGGAGCGGACGAATTCGAGCAGGCGCTCCGGGGTGCAGAGGCCGATCAAAAGGCGGTCCTGCGCGGTCACGGCCTGCTCGTCGCTCCACAGATGCTGGAAGTGGTCGCGCACCTCACGCACATGGTTCTTCAGGATCGCCGCGCGCGGATCGATTTCCTTTGCGGCGTTCTTGAGCTGGCGGAAGTGATCCTCGGGAAACTCTTCTTCCCGCCACTGCGCCCAGAATTTGCGCGGGGTCTTGGTGGTGCCATATCGGCCATCTGTCATGCCGATGGACAGCAGAAGATGGGCATAGGCGAACAGGTGCGGGATTTCCTCCTGCCCCTGGTTGCGGATCGTCTGGCTGATGCCTTCATCCACCATCGACTTGTTGGGATTGCCGCTGTCGGGCCGCTTGGCCTCGATCACCAGCAACGGGATTCCATTGACGAAGCCGACTATATCGGGCCGCCGCGTGTGGGTGCCCGGCACGGCAAGCACTTCCATCTCCTCGCTGGCGACAAAGCTGTTCGCCAGCGGATGCGCCCAGTCGATGATCGGCACGGTGACGCTGTGCTTCTTGCCATCGACGAATTCGGTGACGGTGATGCCCAGCGTGATGGCGTTGTAGAGCTTCTCGTTGGCGGTGATCAGCCCTTCGTTGAGAGCCGGGGAAGTCAGCTCGCGAACGATCTGGTCGATCGCGTTGGTTGAAAGCGGATAGGTCCGCCCCTTGTAGTCGAACGTCCGCCGCCGCAGCTGCTCGACCAGCACATCGCGCAGCACCACACCCTGATTGCCGCCGCGCGCAGCAAGGCATTCCTCGGGTGAGAGATAATCCCAGCCCAGCGAAACCAGCGTTGCGAGGGCTGGGATATGGGAGCTGTAAAGCTCGGCGGTGTTGGGGGTGATGTTCACGGTCACAGCTTGTCGAACACCGAACCCATGCGGGGGCTGAAGAGCCGCTCATAGGTACGCAGGAGATAGATGTCCGTCATGCCAGCGACATGATCGCAGATGATGCGCGGATCATCATTGGCAGCCGTGAATTTTGCGTAGGCGTCGCGCGGCAACAGGCGCTTCGGGTCAGCTTGCAACGCTTCAAATACCGAAACCACCATTGTCTGCCCCTTGAATTCCAGATGCTGGACACTGGGGCTGAGGATGACTTCGCCCGCTACAAGGTCTTTTAGAGCCTTCAGGAAATCGCGTTGGGGCTGCTGCAAAACCACGCGGTAGCGAATGAGGGGTTCGGAAAAGACTTCCTTCTCTTCGTACTCAGCAGCGGTGATGAAGTGGTGCACCAGCCTGCTGATGAAGCGTTTGCGTGTACCGCTGTTGGCGAACAGGCCTTCGACCATGTGCGTGAAAACGTCGTTTGCGCTTTCGTCGGGATATTTCTCCTTGAGGGCATCCAGAAACGAGGGACACTTATCTTGCAAGGCTGCTGCCAGCGCTTCCTTGTCGATCAGGCAAAGCGCGATCGCGTCCTCAAGATCATGTACGCCGTAGGCGATGTCATCAGCGGCATCCATGATGCTGCAATCGAGGGACTTGTGGCGCGGTACGTGATGCTTGCCGTTCTTCGGATCGCAGGCCTGAAATTCCTCGCGTTCGGCTTCGGACAGCGGGTTGATAATCCAATCCACCACATCGCGTTCGCAATCGAGGTAGCATTTTGGCGGCTTGCTGGCTTGATCGTCGATAATGTCCAGCGTCGTTGGACCGCTGAAAAGTTTGGGTGCAATGGCAGGATTGCGCGCCTGCGAGAAGGCAACGGGGTATTTCAGAACACCCAGCAGTGTGCGGCGAGACAGGTTTGCTCCGGCGCTGGCCGAAAAGCTCTCAAGCCGTGACAGGATACGCAAGGTTTGGCCGTTGCCTTCGAAGCCGCCATGCGACCGCATGCAGTAGTTGAGCGCGACCTCACCACCATGGCCGAAAGGTGGGTGACCGAGATCGTGGGTGCAGCCGATCGCCTGGATCATGCTTCGGTCAGGCAGATGCTCCGTGGCAGGGTGTTTGGGGAAGCTCTTGGCCAGTTGCTTGGCAAGCCCGCCAGCAATCTGCGCCACTTCCAAGGAATGAGTCAGGCGGGTGCGATAGAAATCGCTATCGCCAAGATTGAGGATTTGGGTCTTGCCCTGCAAGCGCCGGAAAGAAGCTGAATGGATTACCCGCGCATAATCGATGTCCCCATCCTCGCGAGCATCCTCGGCTTGGGGTGTCCAGCCTTCGCGTCGTGCATTCCAACTCATACTCATACCCCCCACACGTTGGCCGAAGCGGCGTCGTAAAATGCTACTTCGAGCGGCCAACGGTCAGGTCGCATCGCAGCCAACTCATGCGCGCGGTTCATGATCCTTTGATTGTCGTCCGTCAGCGGATCGCCATAGATGCCGACGTAGAGCTTTCTGAATCGACCCTTCCCAATGCGCTTGAGGATGTGATCGTCATTCTCGGCCAATGAATGACCGTAAACGAACAGGCAGTGCTTTCCTTGCTGGACGTTTGCGGTGAATTGCTTGAAGCCCTGGTAGAGGTAGGCATTGTGCCGGATTTTGGCCTTCTTCTGAGCACTAGTCCCTTCTGCGACGAACAGAGGGTAGGCGTCACGCGCGATCGCGGCCCGTGCTTGCTCGATCAGCGGGACACCTTTCCTGATCCAAGTGTACTTCTGTAGCTCCTTGCCGGAATCGAAAAGATGGAGCGCGCCGTGAAGAAACATGACGGAGGCACTGTGTGCGTTCGTTTCTCCCTGCCAGACAACGTATTCCGCATCGGGTTCGTCCTCGTCGTTCCCGAAACCATCATTTATCGCCAAGTTGATCGGATCGTCGAACGGCATGTCATCATGCATCAACGTCCAATATAGCAACAGGTCGTAGTTGAGCGTGAAAACCGTACCTGCCTTGTTGCCGGCGAGAAAATTCGCGAGGAATTGACGGCATGCCCAGAACTTCTCGTCGGGAATATCTGGCGGAACATGGGGATGATTGCCTGCGATTGTCTGGAGGAGAATCTCCTTCAGTGCCTCAGCGTGCTCGAGCATCTTGGCGATGGCCTCATCACCATGTGCGATATAGGGCGGCAAGATTCTGGCCGCATTTTCCAGTGAGCGGATCGCTTGCTCAAAATCTTGGGTGCCGAGTGCGGCGAAGACGGCTTCGACTTCGGGAACTTGGGTGAAATCAGCCTGCGCGAAGAGCGATCCGTAGTGAAAGATGTCAGCACGGCAAGCGATGCTGAAGCCGTTGCCGAGCAGCAGGTGCCGCTTAGAGTACTGGTCGGAATCCTCGATTGCTTCTGCGAAAGTCATCAGCGGCATCAGGCCACCTCGCTTTCCGGGGCTTTGACCCGCCGTTTTCCGGTGAGCAGTTGCTGCATCAGCGCGGCCTTTTCCTGGCGGAGGGCGCTCAGCTGTGTTTCGTATTCGGCAATGCTTTTCGAATGCTCAGCAAGTAGCGAGCCGATGGCGGCTTGCTCCTCAATATCTGGGAGTGAAACCTGCATCTTGCGGAAGTTGGACTGCGAGATGACGTAGCGTTGCCCGCTGCCATCCCCCAACCGATAAGCTTGTCGCTTGAAGTCGTCGGTCTGAAACAGGAACGCGCTGAAATTCAGATCGAGTCTCTTGGTCGGCCGAAAGCGCACAACATGATAGCTATAGACCACGCCCGGCATGTCTTCAGCCGCAACGGCTGCGAGAGCGATATCATCCCGTGTTTCTGAGGACGGCGTGAAGAACACGTCTCCCTTGTTTACGCTACAGCCCTGAATTTTTGCCTTCGGTGCGGTGACGACGTGCTCGAGATCAGCGTCATGAATGAACTCGCGTTTGTAGGCGTCGAGGAAATTGAGGAGACGAACCCCCGTTTCACCTTCAACGATTTTCTTATCGACCCCTGCCGATGAGATTGCTCCAATCTCCCCAAGAGCAGCCTGCTTCCACTGCCCCGAGAAGCCGGGGAGGCGTTTTTTGGGTGGGGTGGTGCCTTGCGGGAGCAGCTGCTGCATCAGCGCCTGCTTCTGCGCGCGGGCGTTGGCGATCAGCGCCTCGACCGTCTCGATAGCGCGGTCCCATGTTTCAAGCACTTCGGCAATGCGTATGCGCTCTTCACGTTTGGGAAGCGGAACTCTGAACCCGCCGATTGCCTTCGTATCTAAAAATGGTTGGGCATTGCCTGTGAACAACGCTTCTTGCTGGCGCTTCATCAAGTTCGAGGTGAGCACATAGTAGATATACCGCTTGGAGGCTTGGTCGGCCACTTGGATAAGCGGTGCATTGTATGAAAACGCGAGGCCTTCAAACTCATCTGGCACTTCAAAAACTATCCCAGCGGTTGCGCCGGTGCCCGCAATCAGGATGTCCCCTGCGGTCAGTATAAAGCGTTCAATGTGACGAGAATGCTGAACATAGACCGGATCATTGCCTAGGAAGTCGCCGATACGGATCAGGCGAATTCCGTCCTCGGGTTGTTCCACGTAATTGAGGTATTGGGAACCAGCTCCCCTCCGAATTGTCGCCAAGTCCGAAAGGCGAGCCTCTTTCCATCCCTCCGGAATCATTTCGCACGGCCTTTACCCTTGGCGGGCTCGTCAGCGGCGAGCTTCTTCACCTTGGCGGTCGCCTCGATGAAATGCTGCTCGACCGCGCTTGGCGCGTTGATCGCACGGGTGTGCCAGCGGTCATATTCGGCATCGACATGCTTGCTTGCGCGTTTTGCGGACACTTTACCCGCGCCGCTCAAAAGCTCATGATCGCCCAGCTTCAGGAAGTCGTCCAGCTTGGCGATCCAGTCGGCCATGTGCATCGGCTTGCGGTTCTTCGCCATCGCCTCGGCAAATTCGAGGAAGGCGACGGTGATGCGGTTCAGCGTCTCCATCTCGTCGGTTTCGAGATAGTTCTTCGCCACCTGCGCGTCCTGCTTGGTGGGCAAGCGGCCCTTCTTCTCGCCGGTCCAGCTGGTCAGCCCCATCATCGGCTTGGCGCTGTCAGCGCGCGCAAGCTTGGTTTCCGCTGCCGTCTGGCCGTGGGCGGCATGGTGCATCTTGTTCTGCACCGTCTGGAAGAACTGCGTGCTCGCCTCCGCCCTGGGATCATAGTCCACGGCGGTGGCGTAGATATCGAGCACCTTCTTGTAGAACAGCTTTTCCGACGCGCGAATGTCGCGGATCCGGGCGAGCAGCTCTTCGAAATAGTCGTTGTCCGGCTCCTTCAGGCGCTCGTCATCCATGACGAAGCCCTTGACCAGATATTCGCTCAACGCCTCCGATGCCCAGCGCCGGAACTGCATGCCCCGCAGCGACCGCACGCGGAAGCCGACCGCGAGGATCATTTGCAGGTTGTAGTGCGCAATCTGGCGGGAAACCTCGCGTTTGCCCTCGGTTCGAACTTGTAAGTAATCGTTACAGGTTGCGTCCTGATCGAGCTCGCCATCCTCGTAGATTGCCCGGATGTGCTGGGTGATCGCCTGCGGTGTAACCTGAAACAGCTCGGCCATATCGGCCTGGCTCAGCGACACGCTGCCATCACTCGCCTGAAGGCGAATGACAGTGACGCCGTCCTCCGTCTGGTACTGAATGATCTCGCCCGCCATCAGTAGCCAAGCTCCTTGAGGTAGCCGTCCATCTTCTCTTCCAGCGCGGCCAGCTCGGCCTTGAGCTTCAGCCGCTCGGCGCGGACGGCGACCAGGTCAATCTCCTCCTCCTCCTCGAAGGTGTCGACGTAGCGCGGGATGTTGAGGTTGTAGTCGTTCTCGGCCAGCTCCTCGGGCGTGGCGAGATAGGCGTATTTGTCGACGCTCTCGCGCTTGCGATAGGTTTCGACGATCTTCGTGATGTGGCCTTGTTCGAGCTGGTTCTGGTTCTTGCCCGACTTGAACTCGCGGCTCGCATCGATGAACAGCACCTTGTCGTCCGCCTTGGTCTTGCGGAAGATCAGGATGCAGGCCGGAATGCCGGTGCCGTAGAACAGTTTTTCGGGCAAGCCGATCACCGCTTCGAGCAGGTTCTCCTCGATCAGCTTCTGCCTGATCCTGCCCTCGCTCGATCCCCGGAACAGCACGCCATGCGGCGCGACCACGGCCATGCGTCCGGTCTTCGGCTTCATCGTCTCGATCATGTGCAGGATGAAGGCGTAGTCACCCTTGGTCTTGGGCGGCACGCCGCGCCGGAAGCGTCCGAACCTGTCATTCTCCGCCGTATCGACGCCCCACTTGTCGAGGCTGAAGGGCGGGTTGGCGACGACCACGTCGAAGTGCTTCAGCCGGTCCTCGGCATCGAGCAACTTGGGGTTGCGAATGGTGTCGCCCCATTCAATGCGGTGATTGTCCTCGCCGTGGAGGAACATGTTCATCTTGGCGAGCGCCCAAGTGCTGCCGATCGATTCCTGGCCGTAGAGAGCGTATTTCTTCGAACCGCCGAACTTGGCCTGCACGCGGCGTCCGCACTTCATGAGAAGCGAGCCGGAACCGCAGGTGGGGTCACAGGCTTCCTCGCCCTCGGCCATGTCCATGATCTCGGCCATCAGCTCGGAGACTTCGGGTGGGGTGTAAAATTCGCCCGCCTTGCGGCCCGCGTCGGCGGCAAAGTTCTTGATCAGGAATTCGTAGGCGTTCCCGATCACATCGAGATTGCCGATGCGCGACGGGCGCATGTTCAGTTCGGGGCGCGAGAAGTCTTCCAGCAGGTGGCGCAGGATGTCGTTCTTCTGCTTCTCCTCGCCCAGCTTGTTGGAGTTGAAGCTGATATCCTGGAACACGTCGCGCAGCTTGCCGACATTCGCCTCTTCGATGGCGTGCAGCGCCTTGTCGATCCGCTCGCCATTCCCCGGCTCGTGCCGCGCCTTGTAGAGCGTGGTGAAGTTCGCGGAGTCCGGAAGGATGAAGCGCTCATTCGTCATCAGCTCCGCGATCAGCTCGGGCGTGTCGCCATACTGCTTCTTGTATTCGTCGTAGTGGTCCTGCCACACATCCGACAGGTACTTCAGGAACAGCATGGTTAGGACGTAGTCCTTGTAAACGTCGGCAGAGACCGTCCCGCGAAAGGTGTCGCAGGCGGCCCATACGGCCTTGTTCACTTCGTCCTGTTTGATCTGGTCGTTCATGATGCTCTCTGTTCCGGGCGCTGAAAGGCAGGTGCAAGCAGCTCTTGGGCAATGGCCGTCATTTCGGCGGCTCTGTTGTCGATAAGTTGAGTCAGGATCGCGCGTTCGCCGCGCACAGCCAAATCAAGGTCGGCGATATGCTGCTGTTGTGGGAGCGGTGGAATGGCGATCGGAAGATTTTCGACCACCTCCCGCTTGAGATTCAGGATGTAGGAGCCGGTCGCGCCCGCCGCGAAGTAGTCCTGCGCAGGCTTCTGCATCATCTGCCAAGCTAGGAATTGGGGGAGGATCGCGTCGGTCCTGACGCAGATCACGAAGAAATGCGGCGAGCAGACCACCTGCTCGTCGCGCTCCTCGATGTAATAGGGGAAGTTGCGTCCACCGCGTGTGGAGAGGATGACGTCACCAGGCCGCAGAAATGCTTTCGCAGATTCTCGTGGCAGTTCGACACGCGCAAGACCCTCCCAATCGATCCCGGTTTCGGGATTGGCGTTGCGCATTTGAATCACGGCAACGTCGCCTGAGGGGAGGGCGTCGATCTTGCCACGGAATGGATAGCCCGCCGAAATCGACGCTAGGGCAACAAGCAAATCCGAATCATATGCGTCAAACCGCTTCATGCGAGCCGCTTGCTCCAAAGTGGCGGTTCTGTCAATTCTTGGTGCATCAATCGAATTGATGCTGAACTTTTGGACCTAGTTTACAGATTCGGCAGAACACTAAGCGAGGCTATGCGTCTTGGCACTTTCGCAAACCAGCCGCACCCTAACTCCTGGATGGAAGCGCGAATCATGTAGGTTTGACCTCACGCATTTTTCAGCAACGATACCGCCGCCAACCATCGAGCATAGCCAGCGGATTGAGTTCCGGGACCGGGTGAGAAAAATCTTGCGTCTGATCAGCTTGCCCGATCTCAAGTCCGTGGTTGTCCCGAAAGATGCGTAGTTGTCCTGCTTCCCAAACTACAGCTGCATTTGGGTGCGCGTGAAGCCCGTTCTGTTTGCCCAACATCCTTGAGTTGCGTTGAAAAGTTCTCATTATGTTCCGGCGAGGGGCCGCCAGTATCAAAGTGAGAATGCCCTATGTCGAATACCGAACGCATCATCCGCCTCAAGACCGTGCTCGACCGCACCGGCCTTTCCCGCTCCACCATTTATCGCAAGATCGCAGAGGGCACGTTTCCGTCGCAGGTCAAGATCAGCATCCACGGCGCGGGCTGGCACGAGTCTGCCATCAATCGCTGGATTGCCGATCCCGCCCACTATCGTGAAGAGGAACCGGCGGAATGAGCGGCCATAAACCTGTCGAGCCGATCTGCGTCAGGATCAATGACGCGGCTCGCATGATCGGCGTTGGGCGCACGAAGCTCTACGAATTGATCTCCAGCGGTGAACTGGAAGCGGTAAAGATTGGCAACGCAACGCGCGTTACCACTGCCAGCCTTCGCAAGCTTGTGAGGCGACGGATGCTCTTACGGTAGCAGAATCTGCAAGCGGAGGATTCAAGCGGTTGTCGTTACCCTCAATCCGACCGCCCCGATCAAGACCATAACAATGCAGATATATTGAATGGCACCAAGCCTTTCGTTGAATGCGAATACGCCAATCGCTGTCGCCGCAACGATTCCGACACCGGCCCAAATGGCATATACGACGCCCACAGGGAGCGCCTTCATCGCCGGGGCAAGCACCCAGAAGCAGGCCGAGTAACAGAATATTGAAAGTGCGCCCCAATGCCACTTCTCAAAGCCATTTGAGAGTTTGAGCAGAAACGTGCCGGTCACTTCCAGCGCAATTGCCATTCCAAGAAAGATCCATGCATTCATGGTTTGCTGCTCCCGCTTGCGGTGTTGAAATTCAGGATGTCTTCAAGAAAGGCGACGTGATCTCGGAAAGCTCGTTTGCCCTCAGGTGTCAAAGAGGCCCACGTGCGATTTCGTCGTCCGACCGCTTCCTTCTCCAATGAAATGTATCCGGCCTTCTCCAGTGTCTGGAGGTGAGCCCCAAGGTTGCCATCAGTAGCCCCACTAATTGACTTGAGAGTGGCGAAATCCAGAGGCTCAGGGTCACCATCGAGCGCCGCCATGATGCGCAATCGATGTTGCTGATGGATAATCTCGTTACCCAGGGTCATGGTCGGCGAATCCAGAATCCACCCACGATCAGCGATGCACCACCACCAAACGCCAAACAAAGCGAAAGCCATCCTGGAAGTAGCCACCAACCAATGCAGGCAAAAATGAGCACCACGGCAGCAAGCACCAGAAAGCGCCTGCCCAGCCATACGCCAAGCAACGCGTAGCTTGCGGTGAGAACAATGGCACAAACCATACTCGCTGTGCGCACGTCGGGGCGAATGATGGCAAGCAAGAACACCACGAACGAAACTGCAATCAGCCACGATGCAAATGACCTGTTGTCAGAGGCACGTTTTGGGCGAGTGAAGGTCCAGCCAAGAGCAAAGAGCCAGCCGAATGCCCAGACAAGCTCTGCTCTTTCAGAAAGAAACTGTTGCGCCGCAAACCCGCTCAGCCAGACCGCCCCCCAGGCGGATACAATAGACCCAATCTCTCGATAGCCTCGAAGCTCAGCGGACTTCCGCCGTGCAGCAGAAACCTCATCTAGCCCGGCCCTTGCAATCTCTTGATCCATGATGACTCTATATCACAGAGTAAACTCTGTGCAACAGAGTAATGTGCGCAGGTCAATTCGTGTAAGGTTCATTGGAACGCAAAAATTCTGCCCACATCGCCATCAGCTCACGTCGTTTGTCGAAGAAGTCGGTGCGGCGATAGGCTGCTTCGACCTGGTTGCTCAGCTTGTGCGCCAAGGCCTTGTCGGCCACTTCCTTCGGAAAGTCGGTCTTCTCTGCGACCCAATCGGTGAAGGCAGAGCGGAAGCCGTGGACGGTTGCGCCCTTGATCCCGGCATCGCGCAACAGCTTGGTCATTGTCATGTCGCTGATGGGCTTCTCGCCATTGTTCGAGAAGACGAGGCCTTCGTCGCTCGTGCGCAATTTCCAGCGTCGACGCAGAATGGAAACCGCTGCCTTAGAGAGCGGCACCACATGCGTTTCCTTTGCCTTCATGCGCTCGCCGGGGATGGTCCAGACCGCCTTGTCGAGGTCGATCTCAGTCCAGACGGCCTTTCGCGTCTCGCTCGACCGAACAGCGTTGTAGATGGTGAAACGCAGGGCATCGCGGCCAGTGGTGGGTGATGCGGTCGCCAGTTTCTTCATGAACGCCGTAATCTCTGCATAGGGCATGGCCTTGAAGTGTTCGACCTTGTCGGTCTGGCGCGGCAATCCCTTGCGGACAGAGCGCAGCGCGGCCTCTTCTTCCCGCCATCCCTTAATATGCGCGAAGTCGAGCACGGCCCCGATGCGCTGCAAAACCTTGCGGGCGGTGTCGGGGATCTCGAGCCAGATGGGCGTGAGCACCTCGACGACGTGGGTGTTGTCCACCTGATCGACGGGCTTCCTGCCGATCAGCGGGAAGACGTGGTTTTCCATGCTGGAAATCCAGTTTCGATAGTTCTGGTTCTTCCAGCCGTCCTTCAACGCCTCGTAGCATTCGCGCGCTGCGGTTTCGAAGCTCGGCACTATCTTGCGCGACTTCCGTCGCTCGGCAACAGGATCGATCCCGGCGCGAACCTGGCGGCGTAATGCGGCTGCGGCGTCCCGCGCCTCGGAAAGCGTCACATCGAGTGCTGATCCCAATCCGTAGTCGCGCCGCCTGCCGTTGTGCTGCATCCGCAAGACCCAGCTGCGCGAGCCGCTTTCCTTCACGAAGAGGCACAAACCACGGCCATCGACGTAGCGACCAGGCTTGGCGTTCTTCACCTTCAATGCTGTCAGTGCCATAGGTTCTACACACCATAAAATTGTTCCAACTTTCGACCCCACATGGGACACGAAATACAGGCAAACGGGGGCGATCAACCGTGAACACGGTAGAAGACAAATCCCTGATTTTACAGAGTAGTTAGGGACGTCCCGACACTGCCTGCGACAGAAGTTTTAGCATTGTCGGGTGCGCCAAACCTCGAAAATCGTCGGAATCAGAGCATCTTAAAGGTGCGGGTGGAATTTCGCGTGGCACAGGCGAGGCACACGAGGACCAATCTCAAGATAGTCTTTCCGATTGTCTTCAAGAGGATGGGGCAGATGGTCGTCGTCGCCTTACCGTGTATCACAAGCGGCTGTCTGGTCTTTGGCGCCGAGGCGGAATCTATCAATTCAGAGTTCGTGTCCCATCCGATCTCGTGGCCATTGTCGGAAAGACTCACATCAATCGGTCGTTGAAGACCGCCTCCTATCCGGAAGCTCTCCCAAGGGGTCGAGCAATGGCGTTCGAGATTGCAGAAGCATTCGAATCCGCACGGCGGGACGGCGCAGCGACTTGGTCAGCGCATGGGCCACCTTCGGCCAGTATGGCGCCAAGCGTATTCATCGCTCCAACCAACAGTTTGACGATCTACGACGCGTGGAACCGGTATCTATCCGATCCCGGTAGTGCCCGGACCCGAAAGACGATGCTGGCTTACGAGACTGTGAGAAATCTTGTGGTTGCCGTCCTCGGCAAGGACAAGCTGGTTACTGACATCGCTCGGCAGGACTGTCGTCGGGTGATGGAAGTGTTGCAGCAGTTGCCGAGACACTACGAACGGCGTTGGCCCGGTGCGACGCCTTTTGAGGCGATAGAACTGGGACAGAAACACGCCGTTCAAAAAATGGCCGCGTCCAATTGCAATGGGTATCTGACGCGTTGGGCTGGAATGATGAACTGGCTCGTGAAAGAGGAGTTTGCCACCCGGAATCCGGTGCGCGGCCTCCGCATAGCAGACCCCATTCCGGCCAGAGAAAAGCGGCTGCCATTCTCAATCGACCAATTGGACGCCATCTTCCAAGGAGAACCCTACGCCGATTTGCTCTCCATCATTGCAGGTCGCACAAGGCCAGAGTCTCCGGCGCACTTCTATGTTCCGTTGATCGCGTTGTTCAGCGGCCAACGGCAGAACGAAATCTGCCAACAGACGGTGGATGACATCGTTGAGATCGATGGTGTGCACTGCTTCGTCGTTAAGGCAGATACCGCACTCGGCAAGCGGGTTAAAACCGCATCCAGCGAGCGCGTCATTCCGATCCACCCTGCGCTGATCCGAGCCCGCCTCCTTGAACACTGGCACAGAACGAAGAGAGCGAATGAAAGCCGCTTATGGCCAGAGCTTCCTCTCGACAGATTTGGCTACGCGTCGGCCTACTTCTCGAAGTGGTTCGCGCGATACCTTATCAAGGTGGGCGCGAAGCAGGATCGAACAGCCTTTCATAGCTTTCGACACAACTTTCGCGATGCCATGCGCGCTGGTCGTGTTGACCGGGAGCTTACTTATACCCTCGGAGGTTGGACGGGAGGTGGTTCTGGTGGTGCTTCGGTAGGTGATTTCTATGGAAGTGGGTTTCCAATTTCTGCTCTCTACGAAGCGATTACGAGGGTAGAGTATCCTGTGCCTGCTCTCGCGCCGTTGATAATCGAGAGGGACGACTGATCTCGTCCCTCATGTGTAAGGCGACGACGACCATCTGCCCCATCCTCTTGAAGACAATCGGAAAGACTATCTTGAGATTGGTCCTCGTGTGCCTCGCCTGTGCCACGCGAAATTCCACCCGCACCTTTAAGATGCTCTGATTCCGACGATTTTCGAGGTTTGGCGCACCCGACAGGAGAGCCAAGGGGCCGCATATCATCCTGCACGGTAAGTTCCATGGTTTCCTGACCA